>NZ_JAAAMT010000030.1 GCF_009905435.1 Pseudomonas sp. R5(2019) | reverse complement strand
GCGACACTATGTGGGCAAATATGGTGCTGGCCTATGAGCGTCTGCCGGACGACGTGAAAGCGAAGATCGAAGGTCTTCGGGCCCGTCACAGCATCGAGGCGAGCTTTGGCGCGGCCATGCCGATCGACAAGCGCTTGGCGCTCAAGGCCCTGTATCCAGACGCTGAGCACCCGGTGGTGCGCACCCACCCGGAAACCGGCGAGAAGGTGTTGTTCGTCAACGCCTTCACCACCCACTTCAGCAACTTCCATACCCCCGATCGCGTGCGCTACGGCCAGGACGCCAACCCGGGCGCCGCCGACCTGCTGCGCTACCTGATCACTCAGGCGTACATCCCCGAGTATCAAGTGCGCTGGCGCTGGAAGCCCAACAGCATCGCCATCTGGGACAACCGCAGCACCCAGCACTACGCCGTAATGGATTACCCACCCTGCCATCGCAAGATGGAGCGCGCCGGCATCATGGGCGACAAGACCTACTGAAAACCCCGGTGAACAACCTCTACTGAAGGCCTCACCTGCACGTATACATCCGCCTGCTCCGGCAAACCCCGCCGGGCGGATAACCATAATAAAAGGAGTAATTCATGCAATTCTTCGACGATTCCCTGCACCCCGAAAACATGGAGAAGGTGGTCATTACCGTCGCTCCATACGGTCCTGAATGGATGCCGGAAGACTTCCCCGAAGACATTCCACTGACCATGGGCGAGCAGGTGCAGAAAGCGGTCGATTGCTTTGATGCCGGTGCCACCGTATTGCACTTGCACGTGCGTGAACTGGACGGCAAGGGCTCCAAGCGCCTGTCCAAGTTCAACGAGCTGATTGCCGGGGTGCGTGAAGCCGTACCGGACATGATCATCCAGGTCGGTGGTTCGATTTCCTTCGCGCCCGAAAGCGATGGCGAAGCGGCCAAGTGGTTGAGCGACGACACCCGCCACATGCTGGCCGAGCTGACGCCCAAGCCAGACCAGGTCACCGTGGCCATCAACACCACCCAGATGAACATCATGGAGCTGCTCTATCCGGAATACCTGGAAGGCACTTCGCTGGCCAACCCGGCTTATCAGGCCGCCTACAGCGAAATGACGGTGCCGGCCGGCCCGGCCTGGGTCGAAGAGCACTTGCGTCGCCTGATGGCGGCCGGCGTGCAGCCGCATTTCCAACTGACCGGCATGCATGCGATGGAGACCCTCGAGCGCCTGGTGCGCAAGGGTGTCTACAGGGGGCCGCTGAACCTGACCTGGATCGGCATCGGTGGTGGTTTCGATGGCCCCAATCCGTTCAATTTCTTCAATTTCATCCACCGCGCACCGGACGGCTGCACCCTGACGGCCGAGTCGTTGTTGAAGAACGTGTTGCCGTTCAACACCATGGCACTGGCCATGGGCCTGCACCCACGGGTAGGTATCGAAGACACGATCATCGACCAGAAAGGCAAGCGCTTCACCTCCGTGCAACAGATCGAGCAGACCGTGCGCGTCGCCCATGAACTGGGTCGCGAAATCGCCACTGGCAAGGAAGCGCGCGAGATCTACCGCATCGGCGTTCAGTATCAAAGCATCGAAGAAACGCTGCTGGCCAACGGCATGGCGCCGAACCGTAAGGCCGGTCAGAAAGGCGTGCCCCAGCGCGGCTGATCGGAAGTGGGGCGGGGGGCTGACGGCTTCTCGCCCCCGCTCGATGGGAACAAGCTCGACTAGCCATATAAAAATAAATAGCAGTAAAGCTTTGAGGAGGCAGCATGGCCTTTCACCCCAGCACAGCAGACGCTGATGAGGATCCCTCTGTCGGTATTGCACGCCGTTACGCCTGGGTCGTCTTCGCGCTGACTTTCGGCCTGTTGATTTCCGATTACATGTCGCGTCAGGTGCTCAACGCCGTGTTCCCGATGCTCAAGGGCGAATGGGTTTTGAGCGACGGCCAACTCGGCCTGCTCAGCGGCATTGTCGCCTTGATGGTCGGTCTACTGACGATTCCCCTGTCGCTGATGGCCGATCGCTTCGGTCGGGTCAAAAGCTTGGCGCTGATGGCGCTGCTGTGGAGCCTGGCCACCCTTGGCTGCGCCCTGGCGCAGGACTACCAGCAGATGTTTGTCGCCCGCTTCCTGGTCGGCGTCGGCGAGGCCGCATACGGCAGCGTCGGCATCGCGGTGGTGATCTCCGTGTTTCCCAGGCACATGCGTGCAACGCTCGCCAGTGCCTTCATGGCCGGCGGCATGTTCGGGTCGGTATTGGGCATGGCCCTGGGCGGTGCGATTGCCGCGAAGCTCGGCTGGCGCTGGTCATTCGCCGGTATGGCGCTGTTCGGTCTGCTGCTGGCGGCGCTCTATCCGATGATCGTCAAGGAAGCACGCATCGCCCCGCAGCGAGCTGCAAAGGCGGCGAACAAGGCCGCGACAGCGATCAAGCGACCGTTGCGCACGCTGTTTTCCAGCCGTTCGGTGATCGCGACCTATGTCGGCAGCGGCTTGCAGCTGTTCGTCGGCGGCACCGTGATTGTGTGGATGCCCAGTTACCTGAACCGCTACTACGAAATGGGTACGGACAAGGCCGGTGGTGTAGCGGCGATCATTGTGCTGTGCAGCGGTGCGGGGATGATTCTCTGTGGCATGCTCAGCGACCGTCTGTGTCGCCAATCGCCGGAGCGCAAAGTCGCCCTGGCCATCGCTTACTGCCTGGGCAGCTGCCTGCTGCTGTCGCTGGCGTTCGCCCTGTCGGCCGGGCCCGCGCAATTGGCGCTGATCTGCCTGGGAATGCTGATTGCCGCAGGCATCACCGGCCCTGCCGGGGCCATGGTTGCCAACTTAACGCACTACTCGGTCCACGGCACAGCCTTCGCCACGTTGACGCTGGCCAACAACATGCTGGGTCTGGCCCCTGGGCCGTTCATTACCGGCAGGGTGTCCGATGCCATCGGCCTGCACGCAGCCTTCCAGCTGGTGCCCCTGGTCAGCATCGCGGCGGCCGCGGTGTTCTTCTATGCCAGGCGCCATTACCACAACGACATTGCTCGCCTGATGGGGGAGCGCGTCAATGACACAGCCAGCGGAGCGGCGTTCGAGGTGAAATCGTGAGTCGTAATTTGCGTATCGATGTGTTCTTCGACTTCATCTGCCCATGGTGCCTGATCGGCAAGCGCCAACTGGAGCGCGCATTGCTCCAGTTGCGCAGCCTGCAGCCAGATGTCGAGGTTGAACTGGCGTGGCAGGGTGTTCAGTTGCTGCCGCATCTGCCGGCGCGGGGCGAGCCCTTCGCCGCGTTCTACCTGAATCGACTGGGTAGCGCCGAGGCCGTGCGCCAGCGCCAGGCCCAGGTACAGCAGGCCGCCGCAGCGATCGGATTGTCCATCGACCTGAGCGGTATCGTCAACATGCCCAATACCGCCGATGCCCATCGCCTGCTGGAGCGTGCCGCCGCACTTGGCACCCCGAGCCAGCGTGACGACTTGCTCGTACGCCTGTTCGCCGCCTACTTCCATGACGGCGAGGACCTGGGTTGCAGTGCCACCTTGATGGCCATCGCCGAGTCTTGCGGCTTCGACCGCGCTGCCGTTGCCGACTGCTTGCGGGGTGACGCCAGCCCCTTTGTCGGCAGCACCCCACGAGGCGTCAGCAGCGTGCCCTATTTCTATTTCGACCGTCAGCTGACGATAGCCGGGGCACAGCCTGCCGAAGCACTGCTCAGTGCGATGTGCGAAGCGCTATTGCATAACGAACCCGAGCAGCAGCCGTCATGAACTCGCGTGTAAAAGTGCCTGCCGACAAAGTTCCGCAGGCCGGGGGGCGCACGCTCTTCGAATTCGATAGCCGGAGCGTGGCGCTGTTCAACGTAGAGGGGGCGCTCTATGCCATCGACGACAGCTGCCCGCACCAGGGCGCCTCGCTCTGCGGTGGGCGCCTCGATGGACGGGTGATCCAGTGCTGTGCCCATGGCCTGCGCTTCGACTTGTCCAGTGGCTATCTGCTCAACTCGACCAAACTCAAGGTCGCCAACTACCCGGTCGAGGTCGTCGACGGCCAGGCATTCATCGTTATCGCTCCAGAGGGGTCCGCGCTATGAGCGCTATTGCTCTCACCCGCATCCAGAGCCGAGTGCGCGAACTGGCGCCCGGTTTTATCGTCAGCCTGATCGTCGCGGCGGCGGCGACCTTCCTCTCCGAACACTACGGTGCGCCGGTCATGTTGTTCGCCCTGCTGCTCGGCATGGCGTTGAACTTCCTCTCCGGCGACAGCAGTTGCAAGGCTGGCATCGAATTCACCGCGCGTACCGTGTTGCGTATCGGCGTAGCCCTGCTGGGCATGCGCATTACCCTGGAACAGATCGCCGCGCTCGGCTGGAAGCCGTTCGCTCTGGTGGTGATCCTGGTGGTGGTGACGATTGGCGTTTCGGTGGTGGCGGCCAAGGCCCTGGGCTTCCAGCGCTTGTTCGGCATGCTCACCGGCGGAGCCACCGCGATCTGCGGTGCTTCGGCTGCGTTGGCGTTGGCGGCGGCGCTGCCCAACCACCCGCAGAAAGAGCGCGCCACGCTGTTCACCGTGATCGGTGTTTCGGCGCTGTCTACGGCGGCGATGATCGTTTACCCGATGATCGCCAACTGGTTCGAGCTGTCGCCGCAAGTCGCCGGGGTGTTCCTCGGCGCCACCATCCATGATGTCGCCCAGGTGGTCGGTGCCGGCTACAGCATGTCGACCGAAACAGGCGATACCGCCACGGTGGTCAAGTTGATGCGCGTCGCCATGCTGCTGCCGGTGATCCTCTGCGCCGCCATGATCACCCGTATGCAAGGTGCCGACCCGACCGGCAAACGGCCGCCGCTGCTGCCCTGGTTTGCCGTCGGTTTCCTGGTTCTGGCCTGCGTCAACAGTACCGGCTGGGTGGCTCCGGCGGTACAGGGCTCCATCAACGAACTGTCGCGCTGGAGCCTGGTGGTTTCCATCAGTGCACTGGGCATGAAGACCCAGCTCAAGGAGCTCGCTGCGGTCGGCATCAAGCCGATCCTGCTGATGATGGGGGAAACGGTATTCCTCGTCGCCCTGGTGCTGCTGTTGTTGCATTGGGGGTTGTAAACCGTGGCAGCCAAAAGCTGCAAATCTTGCGCTAGCAGAGCCGCACTGCGTTGACTTCATGGCGCAGTGGGGCGCTCGACCGGGGCCACAAGCGCCGGTTCCTTTGCGGGCGGCTGTGACGGCAGCCGCCCGTTTTTTTATGGGCCTTGCAAATCTCTGTAGCCGCTGTCGCAGGCTGCGCTGGAGTCCCGCAGGGACTCCCCGGCGATCTGGAGATCTTGCGCATGTTAACGTCTGAAAAATCTTTTTTGTTCAGCTGTCGCTCTTGAGCGTGTGAGTTTTTTGCGCACTGCGCCAGGACGCAGGCGGCATTCCAAACTGCGCAATGAACCAACGCGTAAAGGAACTCGCCATGGAATAGCCCAGCATGTCGGCGACTTGCCCCAGCGAATAATTCGGGTTCTCCATGTAACGCAGCACCAGATCACGGCGAACTTCGTTGATCAGGTCGTTGAAGGTGCAGTCGTCCTCTTTCAGGCGACGCTGCAAGGTGCGTACGTTCATGCCCTGGGTCTGTGCGATCTGCTCGATGGTGGCGCGCCCCATGGGCAGCAGCAGGTAGATCGCCTTGCGCACCTCGAACAGGATCGACGGCCCGTCGATGCTCTGTAGCGAGTCGAGATAGCGTTGGGCGTAGCGTGCCATCTCGGGGTCGGCATGGGGGTTGGCCACGTCCAGGTCGGCGTCGGGGCAGACAATGCCATTGAATTCGCTGCCGAACTCCAGCTTGCACCCAAACAGCCGGCGATGCAGCTGCAGGTTATCGGGAGGCTGGTGGGTGAAGTTGACGCTGTAGGGGTGCCAATGCTTACCGAGCAGGGCAGCGCACAGGCGGAACATCACGCCGATGGCCAGCTCATTGGCTTGCCTGCAGGGCATCGGCGACTCGGTGACCACTTCCTCGCGGATGATCACCATCTTGCCCGCTTCCTCGATAAAGATTGCCAATGAATCGTTCATCAGGTGGCGGTAATGCACCAGCACCTGCAGCGCGTCCCGCAACGTCCGTTGGTGGGTGAGCAGGAGACTGACGACACCGAAGTCCGAGAGCTGGCGCGACTCGGCCATGCTCAGGCCAAAGAACTGGCAATCGCTGGCGCAGGCCGAGTTTTCCAGCAGGCGCACCGACGCGTCGATGGGAATACGGTGCTCGGGGGTTTGCAACAGGGCTTTGCTCAGGCCGACATCGGCCAGCAGAGCTTGTGAGTTCAACCCCAGGTACTGGGCCACTTCAAGGTAGTTGGTCAAGACGGCGGCGCGAACGAGCTTTGTCATGGCGTTTCCTGTAGTGGTTCCGGTGGAAATAAGCGTCGCTGACTATATCCAGCAAACTGTTTGACACCGAGCCAGGGCAATTTTCAGGTTGTCATCAAAAGAAAAGCGGCTGACGTCAAATGAAAAGCGCACCGGATGGGGGCTCTTTAATGTCGGTACTACAAAAAGCTTCTGGCGCATCCGCCAGTCGAGTCATCGAAAGGCGAAGGTGTTCAAGTGGACAAACTACAAACTGCCGCAACCGTTCTGATCGTACCGGGCTTGCGCGAGCATGTTGCCGAGCATTGGCAAACGCTGCTCGAGGCCCGATTGAGCAAAGTGCGCAGCGTGCCGCCGCTTGAAGCCGACAAGCTCGACTGCGCCGCCCGGGTCCGGGCCATCGAGCACGAACTTGCGCAGATCGAAGGGCGGGTGATTCTGGTTGCACACAGCGCCGGCGCGCTGATGGTGGCGCACTGGGCCGCCAGGCACAGTCGCCCGATCAAGGGCGCTCTGCTGGCCGCGCCGCCCGACCTCGATGCCAGCTGGCCGCAAGGTTATCCGACCCCTGAAACCCTGCGAGCCAATGGCTGGGATCCTCTGCCCACAGGCGTGCTGCCTTTTCGCAGCATAGTCGCCGGCAGCAGCAACGATCATTTGGCCAGCCTGGAGTCCGTCACCCGCATGGCTCGCGCCTGGGACAGCGAATTGGTCAATCTTGGTGAAGTCGGCCACCTCAACCCGGCTTCGGGCTTTGGCCACTGGCCGCAAGCCGAAGCATTCATTCTGGAACTGGATCGCTAGTCAGATACCTGCCTGGACGCAGCGTCCGGCAACTACTCTAACTGCTGAAAACGCAGCTCTTTCACCGGGGCTTGCGCACGAACGGCTGCGCTTAAAAACAAATACAAAAAGGCGGAGACACGTAATGCCTAACGATAAGAATCGTAGCCACACACCCTCGCGCCGAAGTTTGCTGGCGTTGGCCATTCTCGCCGCTTCCATTTCGGCTGCCCATGGATTCGAATTCGAAACCGGCAACCCCGACTGGTCCGTGCGCCTGGACAACACCGTCAAGTACAACTACGGCGTGCGCACCGAAAGCGCCGACAAGCGCATGCTGGGGACGCCGAACAGCAACGACGGCGACTACAACTTCCGCAAGTCCGGGACCAATATCACCCACCGTATTGACCTGTTGACCGAGATGGATGTGGTCTATCAAGGCAGCATGGGCTTTCGCGTCAGTGCCGCCAGCTGGTACGACAAGGCGTATGAAAACACCGGTTCCAATTCCAATCCTTTCGTCAATGGCAATGGCCAAACCTCGGGCCTGGTCGCCAACGACCCACGTCTTGCTCCAGTCACCGGGGACAACGTCGGCAATGGCAGCCCCCACCTGAGCAACTATGCCCAGCGTTACTACACCGGCCCCTCCGGCGAGATTCTCGATGCCTTCGTGTTCTACAGCACCGAAGTGGGTGAAGAGTCCCTGTTCAGTGCCAAGGCCGGGCAACACAACGTGTTTTGGGGCGAGACGATTCTGAACCCGGTGCATTCGATCAGCTATGGCCAGTCCGGCCTTGACCTGGCCAAGCTGGCGAATTCGCCCGGTACCGAGGCCAAGGAGCTGTTCGTCCCACGCAACCAGGTTTCGATGACCTTCATCGTCAATCCCGAATTGACCGTGGGCGCCCAGTATTTCCTGGATTGGAATGCCGCCCGCCTGCCTGAGGCCGGTACCTACAATGGCGGTTCCGACCTGCTGGGTTTCGGCGCCCAATCGTTCCTGCTCGGCAACACCAATGCCGTGATCCCTGGAAGCCCGCTGGGTTGTGGCCTGGCGCCCTGCAATGCGGTGATCAATGTGCGTCGTGGCCATGATCTGAGACCGGACAAGCACGGTGACTGGGGCGTGATGGCCAAGTGGTCGCCACCATGGCTGGACGGAACCCTGGGTGTCTACTACCGCAAGACCTCGGACATCCTGCCTCAGGCCTGGCTCAACGGCACTGGCCTGAGTTCGGCCAATCCCAACGGTACGCCGCCAGCGGGCATGGGGCCGGCTGTGGTCAATACGCTGAACTCGCTGGGCACCGCCACGTATCAACTGGCCTATGGCGACGACATCGACGTCTTTGGCTTGAGCCTGTCCAAGGATATCGCCGGCATCAGCGTCGGCAGTGACCTCAACATCCGTCACAACATGCCGCTGGCCAGTATCCCGGCCGTGCTCAGTTCCACCTCACCGTTGAGCGTGGGTAACGGTCTGGGCCTGTTGCCCCCTCGTACGGCTGCCACCGGTATCGTCTACGACACCCCGGAAAAAGGCGACAGCATGAGCGCCACCGGCGACACGCTGCACTGGACGATCAACGGCCTGATGACCATTCCCAAGACGCCGCTGTTCGACTCTGCCGTGCTGCTCACCGAGCTGTATTACAGCAACCTGCTCAAGCTCGATAGCAAGAACGAGGCGCTTTACAAGGGCAAGAGCACCTACCGCGGCATCGATGCACCGACCCGGGATAACTGGGGCATCGCGGTCAACTTCACCCCGACCTGGTACCAGGTGTTCCCGGGTGTGGACATGAGCATGCCGATGTCCGTCAACGTGGGCCTGGACGGTGTATCACCCGTGTCCGGCGGTGGCGCGGAAGATACCGGCAACTATGCGGTCGGCATCGGCGCTGCGATTTACAACAAATATTTTGTCGACCTCAAGTACGTGGACGCCTTCGGCAAGGCGGACAAGTGCGAGGTGAGCGGTGTCGGTAGCGGCGCTGCAAATTCTGGAAGTGGCGATGGCTCCACGCCGAACGCCTTCAGCGGTAATGAAAATTATGCGTGCTACGCCGGTGGCTATTCAGCCTTCTCGGGCGGCGGTGCGACCACCGAAGACCGTGGCGCCCTGTACCTGACACTGAAAACTACCTTTTGATTCACCCATTGCTTAGCAATTAAGCAGGAGGAAAATAAAAATGAAATTCGCGCAAACCCTGCTGGCCGCTTTCCTGGCCATGATCGTGACCGCTCAGGCACACGCTGGCGTACCCGCCCAGGATGCGGCCAAGCTGGGCAGCAGCCTGACCCTGGTGGGTGCCGAAAAGGCCGCTAACGCCGATGGTTCCATTCCCGCTTATGCCGGCGGTCTGACCACGGCCCCGGCAAGCTTCAAGGCCGGCGACAGCATGCGCCCGGACCCTTTTGCCGGCGAAAAACCGCTGCTGGTGATCAATGGCAAGAACGTCGATCAGTACAAGGGCATGCTCACTGCCACCACGGTGGAGCTGGCCAAGCGCTTCGAAAGCTTCCGTGTCGACGTCTATCCGACCCATCGCACCGTCACCCTGCCGCAGGCGGTGCTGGACAACAGCCTGAAGAATGCCAGCGGCGCCAAGTCCCTTGAAGGCGGGTTGGCCATCGACAACGTACTGCCTGGCGTGCCGTTTCCGATCCCGCAATCGGGCAGCGAGGCGATGTGGAACTTCCTGCTGCGCTACCAAGGGGTCAACATCACCTCCAAGTACGATTCCTGGAACGTCGACTCGGCCGGCGTGCCGAGCCTGGCCACCACCGGGCAGGCGTTCATCTCCTACCCGATCTACGAGAACCTTTCGCAGCCGATCAGCAGCGCCGACGTGTACTACCAGATGAAGCTGTACTACACCGGCCCCGCGCGCCGTGCCGGCGAGTCGATCATGCTCAAGGACGCGGCCAACCCGCTGGAGCAACCGCGCCGCGCATGGCAGTACCTGCCTGGCCAGCGTCGCGTCAAGCTGGCACCCAATCTGGC
The DNA here is from genome assembly GCF_009905435.1 of Pseudomonas sp. R5(2019). GTDB lineage: Bacteria > Pseudomonadota > Gammaproteobacteria > Pseudomonadales > Pseudomonadaceae > Aquipseudomonas. Next base: position 61,466 of record NZ_JAAAMT010000030.1, on the reverse strand, counting down.
TTACGACACACCTAACCCCGGTACTGCAGGTGCGGGCACTTACGACGATGTTTTCGTGTTCAACGGTGCACTGGATCGCTACGACTGGAAACTGGTCGGCAAGCAGGAAATGATCGTGCCCTACAACACCTACAAGCTGACCTACGCCCAGGACCCCAAGACCCTGACCACCCCGAACCACCTCGCACCGGATTTCGTGCGTTGGGAGAAACACCGTGTCTGGGTCGTAGAGGGCAATCTCAAGGTCGGCGCACGGCACGTCTATCAGAAGCGCCGCTTTTACCTGGATGAGGACAGCTGGGCCGCTCTGGCCTCCGACCAATACGACGCGCGCGGCCAGCTCTACCGTGGTTCCTTCGCCTTCCTCAGCCAGAGCTATGACAAGCAGGTGCCCGATACCACGCCCTTCATGATCTACGACCTGGTTGGCGGCTCCTACAACATCAACGGTGTGGTAGGCCCATATGGTGGCATCCGCTACATCGAGTCGCTGTCCAAGGCGCAGTGGTCGCCGGAGTCCCTGGCGGGCGCCGGCATTCGCTAAGCGCAGTGTGACTCGAACGCCGCGGTGCCCCCGGCGCAGTTTCCTCAAGAGGACGCCGTATGTGTTCGTTCAAGAAGTGCGTGCAGCTGGCGTTGGGCGCCACGCTGGCACTGTTGCAGGGAATCGCTCAGGCGGCCAGCTACGTTGACGTGCTGACCTTCATGTTCCTCTGGAACATGATCGGTGCGCTGATCCTGATTCCGGCCCTGTCCTGGTTCCTGCTGCGCAAGACCGGGTCCCAATCGAGGCCCACGCATAGCCCGTTGGATTTTTATTGCGCTTACCCAAGCGCGTGACACTTCTACTGATCAGGGCATGTGCGATGCCCTCAATTTGACTGAGTATTGGAATCATGTCTGATTACAAAGCCCCCCTGCGTGACATTCGCTTCGTACTGAATGAGGTCTTTGAAGTATCGAAGTTGTGGGCCGACCTGCCGGCCATGGCCGATGTGGTGGACGAAGAAACCGCCAATGCCGTGCTCGAGGAAGCCGGCAAGGTTGCCGCTGGCCTCATCGCACCGCTCAATCGCAGTGGCGACGAACAGGGTTGTTCCTGGAGCGACGGCGTGGTGACCACGCCGGCAGGTTTCCCGGCAGCCTATCGTGCCTTTGCCGAGGGTGGCTGGGTCGGCGTAGGCGGGGACCCGGCGTATGGCGGCATGGGCATGCCCAAGGTGATCGGCGCCCAAGTCGAGGAAATGGTCAGCGCGGCCAATCTTTCCTTCGGCCTCTATCCGATGCTGACCGCCGGTGCGTGCCTTGCGATCAAGGCCCACGCCAGCGACGAGTTGAAGGCCGCCTACCTGCCGAACATGTATGCCGGCGTCTGGACCGGTTCCATGTGCCTGACCGAGCCACATGCCGGTACTGACCTGGGCATTATCCGCACCCGCGCCGAACTTCAGGCTGACGGCGCCTATAAAGTCAGCGGCACCAAGATTTTCATCACCGGTGGCGAGCACGACCTGACCGAAAACATCATCCACCTGGTGCTGGCCAAGCTGCCCGACGCACCGGCGGGACCGAAGGGCATTTCGCTGTTCCTGGTACCGAAGTTTCTGGTCAATGCCGACGGTAGCCTGGGCGAACGCAACTCGGCCAACTGCGGTTCGATCGAACACAAGATGGGCATCAAGGCCTCGGCGACTTGCGTGATGAACTTCGACGAAGCGGTCGGCTATCTGGTCGGCGAGCCGAACAAGGGCCTGGCGGCCATGTTCACCATGATGAACTACGAGCGCCTGGGCGTTGGCATCCAGGGTCTGGCGTGTGGCGAGCGTTCCTACCAGAGCGCCATCGAGTACGCCCGCGATCGCCTGCAAAGCCGTTCGCCGACCGGCCCGCAAGCCAAGGACAAGGTCGCTGACCCGATCATCGTGCACCCGGATGTGCGCCGCATGTTGCTGACCATGAAAGCCTGCAACGAAGGCAGTCGTGCGTTTTCGACCTACGTGGCCATGCAGCTCGATACCGCTAAATACAGTGAAGATCCGACTGTGCGTAAACGCGCTGAGGAGCTGGTGGCGCTGCTGACGCCGGTGGCCAAGGCCTTCCTCACCGACCTGGGCCTGGAAACCACCGTGCATGGCCAGCAGGTGTTTGGCGGCCATGGCTATATTCGTGAGTGGGGCCAGGAGCAACTGGTGCGTGACGTGCGCATCACCCAGATCTACGAAGGTACCAACGGCATTCAGGCCCTGGACCTGATCGGGCGCAAGGTGGTGGGGACCGACGGCGCGTTCTACCAGCTGTTCGCGGACGAAATCCGCCACTTCATGGCCACCGCCGACGCCAGCCTCGCCGAGTTCGTCAAACCGTTGAATGCCGCCCTGGACAACCTCGACGAGTTGACCGCCTGGGTGCTGGATCGCTGCAAAACCAACCCGAATGAAATTGGAGCGGCGTCCGTGGAGTACCTGCAGGCATTCGGTTACACCGCCTATGCCTACATGTGGGCGTTGATGGCCAAGGCCGCGATGGGCAAGGAAGGCCAGGACGACTTCTACGCCAGCAAGATCGGCACCGCACGCTTCTACTTCGCCCGCCTGTTGCCGCGTGTCCATTCGTTGACCGCATCGGTCAAGGCCGGTAGCGAATCGCTGGACTTGCTCAATGCCGAGCAGTTCTGACCCAGTGAGCTGGAGATAATCTCCAATTGACAAAAATCAGGAAGACCCACCTTGGTGACAACAAAAATAATCGCGCCTGCGCAAGGCGCGTATACCTACCCCTTGTTGATCAAAAGCCTGTTGCTCTCGGGCGAGCGCTACGCACCTGAGCAGGAGATCGTCTACGCGGACAAGCTGCGCTACAGCTACCGGACGCTTAACGACCGAATCAAGCAATTGGCTAACGCGCTGACAAACGCAGGCGTAAAGGCCGGTGATACGGTGGCACTGCTCGATTGGGACAGTCACCGCTATCTGGAGTGTTTCTTCGCCGTGCCGATGATCGGTGCGGTGTTGCATACGGTCAATATTCGTCTGTCCCCGGAGCAGGTTCTCTACACCATGAACCACGCCGAGGACGACCTGGTGTTGGTGCACGATGATTTCCTGCCCTTGCTTGAGCAGATCCATGGGGAGCTGACGACCGTCAAGGGCTATATCCAGCTCAGTGATGTCGGTGCGACACCGACCGAACTGCCGGTGGTGGGGGAGTACGAATGCCTGGTCGCGCAGGCGCCATGCCATTTCGAATTCCCTGACTTCGACGAGAACTCGGTGGCGACCATTTTTTACACCACCGGCACCACTGGAAACCCGAAGGGCGTGTACTTCACGCACCGCCAGTTAGTGCTGCATACACTCAATGCGGTGGGCACGCTGGGCGTGTACCAGGGCTTGCCGTTGTTACGCTCCGACGACGTGTATATGCCGATCACGCCGATGTTTCATGTGCATGCCTGGGGCGTGCCTTATGTCGCGACGCTGATGGGAATCAAGCAGGTTTACCCGGGGCGGTACGAGCCCAATAGTCTGGTCAGGTTGTACCGCGAAGAAAAGGTCACCTTTTCCCATTGCGTGCCCACGATTTTGCAGATGATCCTGGGTTGTGATGAAGCGGCGCAGACTGATTTCGGTGGCTGGAAAATGCTCTTGGGTGGCAGTGCATTGACCCAGGGCATCGCTGCCCAGGCGACGGCAAGAGGTATGCGCGTCCATAGCGGGTACGGGATGTCCGAGACCTGCCCGTTGCTGTGTTTGACCCACTTGCGTGAGTCGGATCTGGAACAACCGGCGCAAGCGCAACTGGCTGCTCGCACCAAGACCGGGGTTGCAGTGCCGATGGTCGATTTGCGGATCATCGATGCCAACGGAATCGCCGCGCCTCACGATGGCGTGGCGCAGGGCGAGATCGTGGTGCGTGCGCCCTGGTTGACCCAAGGCTACCTGAAGGAGCCGGAGCAGGGCGCGCAGCTTTGGGAAAACGGTTGGATGCATACCGGAGACATCGCCTCGATCGATGCCCTGGGTGTGGTGGAGATCAAGGACCGGATCAAAGACGTCATCAAGACGGGCGGGGAGTGGATCAGCTCGCTGGAATTGGAGAGCCTGATCAGCGAACACCCGGCCGTCGCTTCGGTTGCGGTGGTGGGCATTCCTGACCCGCGGTGGGGGGAGCGGCCAATTGCCCTGGTCGTTTGCGCGCCTGGAGAAGGTATTGACGCGAAAATCCTGGAGGCCCATCTGGACCAGTATGTTCAAAGCGGCCGCATCAACAAGTGGGCGATCCCCCGGCAGATCAGGATTGTTGCCGACATTCCCAAAACCAGTGTCGGGAAAATCAACAAGCGGCTGATCCGCGAACACGAACTGAGCCAACAGGCACTGGATATCTGCTGACGCAAACAGCCTGCGCCGTACGGCATTGCCAAACCGTACGGCGCAGGGTCCGGTGACCTCTATTTGGGGGGGGAGAGCCGCGCTGCGCATTGAATAGTATCCCGCAGTACCGGAGATCCCCGCAGACGCTTGGGCAGAATGCGGCCGAGCTCGACCAGCTCAAGGCACAAACCCGTAACGAGTTGGCAGCATACGAGAAATCGTTGCACTCGAATCGCTTCAAAACTGTCATCAATAGCAAAGTAACTGACGTCAAATGAAAAGCGCAGCGGATGAGGAGTCCTTAATGTCATCACTATAAAAGCGTCTGGCGATTGAGCCAGTCGAATGCTTAGTCCACTAAGCAGGAGAATAACAAAATGAAATTCGTGAAAAGTCGAGTGGCTGCTTCGTTGGTCATGGCGCTGGCCATGGGTGCTCAGGCATCCGTGTCGAGCCAGGAAGCCGCCAAGCTGGGCGCCAGCCTGACCCTGGTGGGAGCGGAAAAGGCTGGGAATGCCGATGGTTCCATTCCAGCCTATGAAGGAGGCCTGACGACCGCTCCGGCCAGCTTCAAGACCGGCGATAGCATGCGCCCGGACCCTTTTGCCGGCGAAAAACCGCTGCTGGTGATCAATGGCAAGAACGTCGACCAGTACAAGGGCATGCTCACTGCCACCACGGTGGAGCTGGCCAAGCGCTACCCCAGCTACCGCATCGACGTGTATCCGACCCACCGCACCGCAGCACTACCGCAGGCAGTACTGAACAACAGCCGGAAAAATGCCACCGCCGCCAAATCCCTCAAAGGCGGGTTGGCCATCGACAACGCACTGCCCGGCGTGCTGTTCCCGATCCCGCAATCGGGCGCCGAGGCGATGTGGAACTTCCTGCTGCGCTACCAGGGGGTCAACATCAACTCCAAGTACGACTCCTGGAGTGTCGACGCGGCCGGCGTGCCGAGCCTGGTTGTCACCGGCGAGGCGTTCATTTCCTTCCCGATGTACGAAAACTTGTCGAAGCCCATCGATAACGCTGAAATTTACCATCAGATGAAGTTGTCCTACACCGGCCCTGCGCGCCGGGCCGGCGAGTCGATCATGCTTAAGAACGCCGTCAACCCGACGCAGCAGCCGGGTCGAGGCTGGCAGTACCTTCCTGGCCAGCGCCGCATCAAATCGGTATCAATCCTGGCCTACGATACGCCTAACCCCCATACCGCCCGCGCACTGGATCGTTACGACTGGAAGCTCTTGGGCAAGCAAGAAATGATCGTGCCCTACAACACCTACAAGCTGACCTACGCCCAGGATCCCAAGTCGCTGACCACCCCCAACCACCTTGCACCGGATTTCGTGCGCTGGGAAAAACACCGCGTCTGGGTCGTGGAGGGCAACCTCAAGGCCGGCGCACAGCACATCTACCAGAAACGCCGCTTCTACCTGGATGAAGACAGCTGGGCCGCTCTGGCCTCCGACCAATACGACGCGCGCGGCCAGCTCTACCGTGGTTCCTTCGCCTTCCTCAGCCAGAGCTATGACAAGCAGGTTCCGGATGCCACACCTTTCATGACTTACGATCTGGCGCGCGGCACTTACAACATCAATGGTGTGGTAGGCCCACACGGCGGTATCAAGTACATCGAACCGCTGTCGACGGCTCAGTGGGCGCCGGAGTCCATGGCGGGCGTCGGCATTCGCTAAGTTGATAGGTAGTATTCGATGATCAAGGATGATGTGGACAACGGCAGGTTGATCATCCCCTGCTTGCGAGCTGATGGCCGACGGTACCCGTATGGGTGGAGTTGGAATGCAGGTCAGTTCAATGGCCGCGCTTTGATTGCCCGACTCGATAAATTCGATCAGGCGCAAATGCTCGTTGTCGCGGCAGGCGTCGTGGCTGTCGTCGTCGAGCGCGGCGGCGTACAGCGAGGCGCGGGAGATCAGTTTGCGGAACCAGTCCAGCAGCACCGGGTTGTTCAGCGTGGCCGCCAACTTGATTGGAATTCGCCCAGCAGGTGAATCAGCCGCTCATGATCGCCTTCCCGCGCCGCTTCATCTTCCAGTAGCAGATGGTCGCGCAAATCCTGCGTGGCGGCGTTGTCGCGGCGGCGGCACAGTTCGCTGACGATGCCAATCTCGATCAGCCGCCGGGTTTCGAACAGGGAGCGAATCTCCTCATCGCTGGGCAATGACACCAAGGAAAAGCTGCTGACCGAGTGTAACCTGCACACCATCGTTCGCCTGCCCAATGGCGTGTTCAACCCCTACACCAGCATCAAGACCAACCTGCTTCGACAGGCACTGATTGTGCGTTGCCCGAGTCCCTCAGGCTGGCTGGATTCAGGATTTGGACTCCTCTAGTTCTGGACGGGCGTCCTTGACGGAAGATTTTTTCTCTTTGACGACGATGTAGAACTCTTCGCCATGCTTTACCGCGCCGTAAAGTACGGCCTTCTCGATCAGCTCGGTGCCTCGCAGATGACGCAACATCATCGGATCCTTGCGCAGGTCGCGGTACAGCGCCAGGCAGAGCAGGGCCATTACAATGACGAACGGCAGTGACACAACAATGGTCAAATTCTGCAGGCCTGTCAGGGCGGCACCCGGGTTTCGTGGATCGCCTATCGCCAGCATGATCGCTGCAACCGTTCCGGTCAGTGCACCCCAGAAAATCACGGTGGGACGTGATGGTTCCGTCGTGCCGTGCTCGGATAGCGTACCCATGACCAAGGAGGCGGCATCGGCACCGGAGACGAAGAAGATTGCCACTAGAATAATGACCAATACGGAGGTCACGGAGGCCAGCGGGTAGCTTTCCAGCAACTCATAAAGCGCAAAGTTGCTGTTCACGGCCCCCTCGATCAGCGAGTAGGTGCCTTCACGCAGGGCGTCAATGCCCGCTCCGCCGAATACGGTGAACCAGATGAGACTTACCAGGCTAGGTACCAGCAGCACACCGGTGACGAATTGGCGAATGGTGCGCCCGCGGCTAATGCGTGCGATGAACATGCCGACGAAGGGCGTCCAGGAGATCCACCAGGCCCAGTAGAACACTGTCCAGCCGGCCAGCCAGTTGTCCATCTGGTCACCACCACTGGCACTGGTACGGGCCATCATTTCTGGCAACAAGTCGATGTAGACGCCGATCGAGGTCGGTAACAGATTCAACATCAGCAGCGTCGGGCCTACCAGAAAGACAAAGATCGCCAATGTCAGCGCCAGCACCATGTTGGTGTTGGAGAGCCACTGGATACCCTTGTCGATACCGGAAACCGCCGAGGCGATAAAGGCGATGGTCAGCACGGTGATGATCGAGATGTAGAAGATCTTGCCCGGGTTTTCGACCCAGCCATTGTATTCGAGACCGCCCGCAATCTGTAGTGCGCCGAGGCCGAGTGAGGCGGCGGAACCAAACAGTGTGGCGAAGATGGCCATCATGTCGATCGTGCGGCCAATGGGGCCGTTGGCGTGCTTGCCGATTAACGGCCGAAACGCCGCGGAAATAAGCTGCGAACGCCCGCGCCGGAACGTACCGTAAGCGATGGCCAGCCCGACGATGGCGTACATTGCCCAGGGATGAAGCGTCCAGTGGAAGAGCGTGGTCGCCATCGCCACCTGCATTGCTTCATTCGACTGCCCGGTGGCAGAGCCGGGCGGAGGGGTGACGTAGTGCGACAGAGGCTCGGCAACGCCGAAGAACATCAGACCGATGCCCATGCCAGCGCTGAACATCATGGCAACCCAGGAAACCGTGCGGAACTCGGGTTCTTCTCCGTCACGTCCCAGCGGGATCCTGCCGTACCTGCTCGCCGCCAGCCAAAGTACGAAAATGACGAACAAGGTTGAGGTCAAAACGAAAAACCAGCCGAAGTGGGTGATGACCCAGGATTGCGCCGTGGAGGCACTGGCGGCGAGGCTTGCCTGACTGACGAATCCCCAAATGACGAATGCGATTGCAATGACGCTGGTGACACCAAAAACGATCCAATCAATCGTGCCTTCAAGATGACGATCCCGCTTTGCCTCTTCAGTTTTCGATGGATCTGTCACGCCGAGTGCCAGCGTTTCAACATTGTCTTCCGTTGCCATGACTTTAAAGCCCCTTTGTGGGTTTCTTATATGCTGCTGGCTTGTGGTTTTTTGTGCCTGCCGTGCTTATTGACTGTGAATAACCGAGGTCACACCGAGCCTGGAGGCGAATGGCAGGACATGGGGCCGTACTACAGAAGGTGTTGCCTTGTACCGTCCACCTCATGCGCGATTGGGCCATGAGCGGCGTGACTGGTGATGTCTGGTTATTGCAGGGCTGCTGGGTTTACCAGCGACCTTCCCGGCGTTCGTCAAGTCCATCTGGCTGAAATGAAACCGGCATATTGCTCTTCTTTTACGCCTTGAAAACAGTCGCTCGGCTGACGCTCAGGGGGAATAGTTTACAAGGCGCGATTATCCTGCCCTCATAAAGCACCTTACCTATCCAGCACCGACCTGGCACATCCTTGGAACGACTCATCATTGGCCGTTAGAGCAAGAATTGAAGGGCTTTTGTCATCCAGTAGTGGTTGCCGAATGCAGGGCAGCTGCGTGCCAATCCAGCACAAAGGCGCTCTGCCGTCAAGATGGATGGGTGTCATTTGAGCAAGGGGCCTTGCTTGCTTGAGCCCGTTTTAGCGCGAAGTAACGACAGGGTATGAAAGCGCAAAAATCAGGGTAAGTCCCTGGTTTCTGGCGAGTGTAAGGCCAGATGGCAGACCGGCCTGACTGCTCCATCTGCCAGGCCATCAGCTCGCTGCGCATGGCAGGTGTCCAAAAGCTCTGCAGGTGTTGCCGGACACCCAGCACAGCTTGCTCGCTTTCCGGCTCGCTCGCGAAGTACTGGGCAATCTGGTTGGCCATCTTGATCAGATTATCGGTGCTCATTTACGTACCTCAGTTTTTTCCGCCTGGCGGCGTTCCTTGAGCAGATGTCTCTGCTTGTCACTGAACGTCTGATAGCGTTTTTGCCACTCGCAAGGGTGGAAGACGCGGCTGACTTCCACGGCGGTGACCTTGTACTCCGGGCAGTTGGTGGCCCAGTCGGAGTTGTCGGTGGTGATGACGTTGGCCCCCGAGTCAGGGAAGTGGAAGGTGGTGTACACCACGCCTGGGGCGTAACCGTCCGAACTACACCGCCTTGAAACTCAGACCCTAACGTCCTTCAGCCACTGATTGACGGTGCGACGATCAGTGCCAACTCAAAAGTGCGGCGAGACTACCACGCAAAAAATAGCGGTTGATGACGTTTCAGAATGAGTCGATGCGGCGATTTCATTAATGCGCTTGGCCTGATGTTTTTCAGGCCAGGGAGCAATTGATCAGATGGCGGAGTGGCTCTAGAGATTGCGGGAAGCGCCTTCAAGAGTCTTCCACAGATTGCGCATTGTAGGGTTCTCATTGGTAATTGAGCAGTAGGAACGAATTTCGAGTCGTGTGCTCCATTCATCACCACCCGCTCTCACCAACTGCCCGCGCTGCAGTTCGTCGATGACCGCGCTTTGGGGTAGCCACGCTACTCCGTATCCCTCGACTGCCATTCGCATCAGCAGCATTGTCATATCCGCCTCGTAGCACCGCTCCAACATGCATGCAGTCGGGCCATTCTTTATGACGATGTCGGCAACACGACCTAGAAAAGTCGTAGCCGTATAGGCGAGATGAGGAACTGTTTTGCTGGAGGTGCCTGGTAAGGGATACAGCGCAGTCCCATCGCTGACAGGTGCGCACACAGGAATAAACGCGTCATGACCCAGGGTCAAGCTCCCGAACTTTTCCGAGTCGAGAAGGATGGGCGCCAAGGGGTGGTGATAGACGATCATCAGATCGCAACTACCTTCCTCCAGGGCTATGACCGCATCGTGGATGTTGGCGGCAACGACCCGCGCATTGAATTGCTCGTTGTGCTGCTGAAATTGCTTCAGCCATTTCGGCAGGAATGTCATCGACAGGCTGTGGCCGGCAGTGACCTGAATGGATCGCCCGGGCATCCGCTCCACCTCGCGAAGGCTTGAGCGCAGCCTCATCAGCCCTGCCAATGCCTCGCGGCTTTCTTCACAAAATGTGCGGCCAGCAGGGGTCAGTTGGACAGGATAGGTGCCACGATCCACCAGCTCTGCACCTACCCATTCTTCAAGTGACTTTATACGCCGCGACAAAGCCGATTGGGTCACACAGCGAACCTCCGCCGCCCGAGAAAAATTCTTCCATTCGGCGACCGCCAGAAGATCATCCAACCATTTGATTTGCATACCGGCACCTCATGCTGCGAACAGCCAGTGTATAGCGCCCCGGCAGTGTCCAAGCAGCCCTTTCAGAAACTATTCCAAAAGCGCATAGGCCCATCGTGATTACTCATCACGACCTCTGGCACCAATCCCTAGAATCTCGAACATAACGTCGCCGCCAGAGAGCGTCGGCCCCAACACACTTGTCTCCTGCCAAGTAGAAAAAGCACAAAAATCACTTGAGGAAAGCTCCGTGAAGAAAAATAAACTTCCGCGCCGAATTGCAATTGGCATTGCCTTGGGCGTGCTGGTGGGCTGGGCGTGTCATCAATTCGCAGGGAGCGAGCAGCAGGCCAAAGAGATCGCAGCTTACTTCTCAATGGTCACCGATATTTTTTTACGCATGATCAAAATGATCATCGCGCCTCTGGTGTTCGCTACCTTGGTTGGTGGGATCGCCAGTATGGGCAACTCTAGCTCGGTAGGGCGTATCGGCTTCAGAGCCATGGCATGGTTCGTCACAGCTTCGGTGGTCTCGCTAGCTATCGGCATGGGCCTGGTGAATCTGTTTCAGCCTGGCGCTGGATTGAATATGGAGGTTGTCCAGAATGCGGCCGCTCCGGTAGTCGTTAACACCGGCGACTTCAGCCTCAAGGTTTTCATCAGCCACGTGTTTCCTCGCAGCATTGCCGAGGCGATGGCCAATAACGAGATCCTGCAAATCGTGGTGTTCTCCTTGTTTTTCGGCTTTGCGCTGGCAGGCGTCAAGCGCGCCGGTTACACGAAGATCACCGATAGCATTGAAGAGCTGGCCAAGGTGATGTTCAAGATCACCGATTACGTCATGGCCTTTGCACCCATTGGGGTTTTTGCCGCTATTGCGTCGGCTATCACTACCCAGGGCGTTGGCCTGTTGGCCGATTACGGCAAGTTGATTGCAGAGTTCTACATCGGGATTCTGATCCTCTGGGCGGTGCTGTTTGGGGCCGGGTACGTTTTTCTTGGACGCTCCGTCTTCACCTTGGGCAAGCTCATCCGCGAACCCATCCTTCTTGCATTTTCCACTGCCAGCAGCGAGTCCGCGTACCCAAAAACCATGGAGGCACTCGAGAAATTCGGCACGCCCAAGCGGGTGTCAAGTTTCGTCTTGCCGCTGGGGTATTCGTTCAACCTCGATGGTTCGATGATGTACCAGGCATTCGCCATCATGTTCATTGCTCAGGCGTACAACATCGACCTGAGTTTCACCCAGCAGCTGTTAATCCTGCTGACGTTGATGATCACGAGCAAAGGCATGGCCGGTGTGGCGCGTGCCTCGGTGGTCGTCGTCGCCGCCACGTTGCCGATGTTCAACCTTCCCGAAGCTGGCCTGCTGTTGATCATCGGCATCGATCAGTTTCTGGATATGGCCCGCACAGCCACCAACGTCGTGGGCAATAGTATCGCCACAGCCGTTGTTGCGAAGTCCGAACCCCACGAAGAGTCAGCGGAGGAAGCTGATAGCGCACAGCATCCCCAAGGTGCTCAGTCCCAACGTCCGGTATCAGTTGCTTGAGGGTTAAGGTCATGAAGAGTAAATCAAAGCCTTCCAGTGAGACTCACGTTGTTCGCAAGCTTGGAATCGTAGGAGGGCTTGGCTCCCTGGCGGGTGGCGATCTCTTCTACAAGCTGGTCAAGTCCAGGGCGGTACTAGAGGATCAAGGCCGTTATCACTTCCTGTTCGAACAACACCCGTTCAAGGACTTATTGCTGCCCTTGGACAAGCAGGCGAACATGACCTCCAGGAAGTTTTACGTTTTCCAGGTGTGCAAATCCTTTGAAGAAAGTGGCGTCGATGCCGTCATGCTTCCGTGTTTCGCCAGTCATACGTTTCGCGCTGAAATTCAGGAAGAGTTCGGTATCCCCGTTCTGGACATGATGGATGCTTTGAAACAGCACATCGGTCATGTGGTGGAAGGGGGGACGACGTTAGGGGTCATTGCCTCGGACTTTGTTCGACACTCGGGTTTGTTTGAGCGCTATCTGGGAAGCGACTTCAAAATTGTGTATCCGGATACTCAAGCACAAGCTGCGTTGATGGAAGCAATGTACGGTGTCAACGGCATCAAGGACGGCCACCTTGAAGGTGTACCGCTTGAGTCTGTTTATCAGGCATGCCTATCGTTGCAGGCGCAGGGAGCTGCGATCATCGTCCCAGGTATGACGGAACTTTCTCTGGTCTGTTCCGACCTCCAGCGACGTGGCATAACCGCTTTGGACATCAATGAGGTCTATGCGAACTTTGCGACGCTGGAGAAAGGCCAGCCTGGCCGTCCACCTTTCAAGCTCGGCATTGTGGGCGGTGTGGGGCCTGCAGCGACCGTAGACTTTATGGGTAAAGTGGTCGCGAACACGCCTGCGGGCAAGGACCAGGAACACATCAAAATGGTGGTTGAGCAAAACCCCCAGATTCCGGATCGTACGGCCAATTTGCTCCGAGACGAAACTGATCCGACCATGGCCATGTACGCTACCTGCAAGCGCCTTGAGAGCGCAGGCGCTAATGCCATTGCAATTCCATGCAATACCGCGCATGCCTTTGTTGAGCGTATTCAAACCCATCTTCGAATTCCCATCGTCAACATGCTGACTGAGACGGTGGAGTCAATTGTGCAGAAATACGGCTCGGGCAAAGCAATCGGACTGTTGGCTACATCAGGGACGATCCAGAGTCAGGTCTACCACGAAGCGGCACGGTGGGCTGGGCTGCAAATAATCACGCCGGGTATCGATTACCAAGAGATGGTCATGGAGGCTATCTACGGTGAGCGCGGTATCAAAGCGGGGTTTACAGATGGCATCTGTAAAGAGCAATTGCTGCTGGCTGCGGAGCACTTGTGCGAGCTAGGGGCAGGGGTTCTGATCCTGGGATGTACGGAGTTGCCATTGGTGCTGGATCATTGCGAAGTGTTCCAAATCAATGACCACGTTGTGCCACTGGTAGATCCCACGACCATCCTTGCACTGAAATGCATCGAGTTGTCGCGAGAAAACTAGGTTCCGCGCCTCACGGCCGTTGAGCTGAGATCAGAGGACTTACTGAGCTCCGCCTTCATGAACCGCTTTTTCGTTGCGAGTGGTGGGGGCTCACTTCAATAAGCGAAGTATCGGGCTAGCTCCCATGAGCCTTAGTCCAGCGTCGCAGGTGAGCGAAGAGCCCATGACTGGCTCTTCGCGTGTGAAACCGAAATCCTTACAGACTGTCGCGAACGGCTTGCCCGTCAACCAGGCGAGAGATACCCAGCGGGTTGGCATCTTTTAGTGCATCGGGTAGCAATGAGTCCGGGAAGTTCTGGAAGCATACAGGGCGCAGGAACCGGTCAATCGCCAGGGTCCCCACTGAGGTGCCGCGGGCATCGGAAGTTGCCGGGTATGGCCCGCCGTGGACCATTGAGTCACAGACTTCCACGCCGGTCGGGTAGCCGTTGAGCAGGATCCGCCCAACCTTTTGCTCCAGCAGTGCAGTCAGTTCACTGAATTGAGCAAAGTCACCTGGCTCACCGATCAAGGTCGCGGTCAATTGTCCCTGCAGGCCATTGAGTGCTGCATGGAGTTGCGTCTGGTCGGCCACCTCGACGATCACTGTGGTCGGGCCGAACACTTCCTCCTGCAATACCTCATCGCCCTTGAGCAATAGGTTGACGTCGGCCTTGAACAGTTGCGGTTGCGCCTGACTACCTTGTTGGGTGCCGCCAGCCAGATGTTCAATAGCCGGGTGGCTGTGGAGTTTTTGCAGGCCTTTGCCGTAGCTGCCCAGAGTGCCAGGGTTGAGCATGGTCTGTGCCGGTTGATCGTTGATTAGCGCGGCCAGGCGCTGCTGAAAGGCGCTGAAGTTCGTCGAACGAATACCCAGCACCAGACCTGGATTGGTACAGAATTGACCACAACCCTGGACCACCGAAGCGCACAGCTCATTGGCGATGCTGTCAGCACGAACATTCAACGCCTGGGGCAGGACAACGACCGGATTGACGCTCGACATCTCGGCGAATACCGGAATCGGTTGAGGCCGGGCTGCCGCCATATCGCACAGCGCACGTCCGCCCTTGAGCGATCCGGTGAAACCGACCGCTTGGATGGCCGGGTGTTTGACCAGGGCCTCACCTACGCCTGCGCCGTAGATCATGTTGAAGACACCGGCTGGCATGCCGGTGCGTTCAGCGGCCGTGATGATTGCATTAGCGACGTACTCAGCCGTTGCCATGTGCCCGCTATGGGCCTTGAACACCACCGGACACCCCGCGGCCAGTGCCGCTGCGCTATCGCCACCTGCGGTGGAGAAGGCCAACGGAAAGTTACTGGCCCCGAACACCGCGACAGGGCCAAGACCGATGCGGTACTGGCGCAAATCTGGTCGTGGCAATGGCTTGCGCTCAGGCAGTGCCAGATCGATGCGGGCCCCGTAGAAATCGCCCCGGCGCAGCACCTTGGCGAACAAGCGCATCTGGCCACTGGTACGGCCGCGTTCACCCTGGATGCGGACAGCCGGCAATGCGGTTTCGCGGCAGACCAGCGCGACGAAGTCATCGCCAAGGGTGTCCAGTTCATCGGCGATGGCGTCGAGGAACTCAGCACGCCTGGCAGCGCTCAGGTTGCGGTAGGTCGGGAAGGCAGAAGCG
This sequence comes from Pseudomonas sp. R5(2019), assembly GCF_009905435.1. GTDB lineage: Bacteria > Pseudomonadota > Gammaproteobacteria > Pseudomonadales > Pseudomonadaceae > Aquipseudomonas. The sequence goes on along the minus strand of NZ_JAAAMT010000030.1, from coordinate 46,179 downwards.
GCCGCCAGGGCGGCGCTGTCGACTTCTTCAAGGGTGGCCTGATAGAAGCTGTAGGGCAGATTTTCGCCGGTATTGGCATCAATGCTTCTGACGATGACTTTACCGGCAGCGCTGCGCTGACCGCCAATGTAGTTGTGGCCGATAATCGTGGACATTTCAGGCTCCAGAAAAGGAAGAGGGAATCCCCGTTGCGGGGATTCAAAGGCTGTAAAAGGGGCGGGACCGTTGATTCAGGTGACCGCGCCGATCTGCCATGGCACGAACTCGTTCTGACCATAACCGTGCTGCTCGCTCATGCTGCGTTCACCTGAAGCGATGCGCAGCATGAGTTTGAAGATGGCCTCTCCGCACGCTTCGATGGTCATCGTGTCTTCAGCGATTTCGCCGCAGTTGAGGTCCATGTCTTCACGTTGGCGGCGCCACAGCGCGGTATTGGTCGCCAGTTTGATCGACGGGGAGGGCGCGCAGCCATAGGCGGAGCCACGTCCAGTGGTGAAGGCAATCAGGTTGGCGCCACCGGCCACCTGGCCGGTGGCCGACACCGGGTCATAGCCCGGGGTGTCCATGAATACCAGACCTTTGGCGCTGACTGGCTGAGCATACTCATAAACATCGACCAGGTTGCTGGAGCCTGCCTTGGCCACAGCGCCCAGAGACTTTTCCAGGATAGTGGTCAAGCCGCCGACTTTATTGCCGGCCGAAGGGTTGTTGTTCAGTTCTGCGCCCATGCGTTCGCAATACGTCTCCCACCAATGGATCCGTGCGATGAGTTTATCGCCCACTGCGCGGTTCACTGCCCGGCGGGTCAGCAGGTGTTCGGCACCATAGATTTCCGGGGTTTCGGAAAGGATTGCCGTACCGCCACAGGCGACCAGACGGTCCACCGCATTGCCCAGCGCAGGGTTGGCCGTGATCCCGGAATAACCGTCCGAGCCACCACATTGCAACCCCACGATCAGGTGCCTGGCACTGACGGGTACGCGCTTGACCCGGTTGGCCTCCTCAAGCAACTCCTTGATCTGGGCGATGCCGCTGGCGACCGCTTTGGCGGTACCCCCGCTGTCCTGAATGCTGAAGGTGCGCAGTGCATGGCTCCTGTTCAGCCCTTGGGTGTCGAGCAAGCCTTCGATCTGGTTGGTTTCACAGCCCAGTCCGATCACCAACACGGCGGCGAAGTTGGCATGGGTCGCGTAGCCTGCCAAGGTTCGGCGCAACAGGGCCAGGCCTTCGCCGGCGGGGTCTACGGCGCAACCAGCGGAATGCGTCAGGGCGACCACGCCATCGACTGCCGGGTACGCCAGCAATGCGCCTGGGTTAATGTCGCGTCGGAAGTGGTCGGCAATGGCACGGGCCACGGTGGCCGAGCAATTCACAGAGGTCAGGATGCCGATGTAGTTGCGCGTCGCGACACGACCATCCGGGCGCACGAGGCCCATGAATACAGGCTCGTGATTCAGGGGGGCGGCGGGTTTCAGATCGAGGCTGAAGGCGTAGTCGCGGGCGAAGTCGCCCATGGCCAGGTTGTGCACATGCACGTGATCACCCGCCTCGATAACCTCGGTCGAAAAACCGATGATTTGCCCATAGCGACGTAACGGTTGACCTGCTTCGACACGGCGCGCGGCGATTTTGTGGCCAGCGGGTACAGGTTGGCGCACGGTCAGGCCTTCCTGTTCGAGGATTTCACCCAGCATCAACGGCCGACGGGCGATCACTACATCGTCCAGAGGATTGAGGCGCAGGACGGCGGCTGCACCGGTTTTCAAGATCAATTCCATCGGAAACTCTCTGGCTATAAAGCGTGGGAGGTCGCTGGCGAATGGGCCGCGCCATACCTTTGTCGCCGCACTATAAGAGCTCCCGGACCTTGCTGCCTAATGAGACCTTTGGATTGGTTGATAACTTTTTCTCATTGGTTTGGCCGCTGCTTTATGAAAACGCTATCTTCAACGGTCGCCAGCTTCGCGTCGCAGCCTGGCAAATTCCAGCAAGATATCGGCAAATTCGCGGGTGGCCTCGGTCAGCGGTTCGTCCTTGCGCGTGATGATGCCGTAGTCCTGAGGTTCTACCTTGAACGGTGTGTTGAGTACTTTGAGCAAGCCGCTCTGAACCTGCGACTGGACCATGGACTCGGGCAACAGGGCGAGCATCGGTCCCGATTGCAGCAGTTGTAGGAAGGTGGGCATCGAGATGGTCTCGACGGTGTTGGTGGGGGTGCGCATATTGAACTCGCTGAAGGCACTTTCCATTCGGCGACGTATGGGGGCATTGGAGGGATACATGACCCAAGGCCAATCGCTGAGTTGCTCGGTCGCCACTTCGTCGAACTGCGCGAGGGGATGGTGGTTATTGACCACCAGGCAAAAGGGTTCAGGCCCTAGCGCACGAAACTCGAACGGTTGTTGATAACGTTCATCCGTGAATCGGGCAATGATCAAGTCGAGTTTTTTATGCTCGAGCATTTCCAGCAGTTGATTGCTGGTTTGCTCTATCACTTCGATGGACAGCATGGGGCGATCCAGCTTGATCCTGGTGATAGCCTCGGGCAGCACGACGGAGGTCGCCGCGAAAATCGCGCCGACTTTCAAATGACCATGTCCACCTTTACGCAGCTTATTGAGCTGATCAACGAAGGATTGTGTGTCATCCAGCGTCATCCGGGCATAGCGGACGACCACCTCGCCAAGTTCGGTCAGCGCCATGCTGCGGGTTTGCCGTTCAAACAAAGCAAAACCGAGTAACAGCTCGATGTCGCGCAGCATCTTGCTGATGGCTGGCTGGGTCAGATTCATCAGCTCGGCGGTGGTGTGCATGTTACGGGTCTTGGCCAGCGTATCGACCAGCATGAGGTGCTTGATCTTGAGCCATTTGCTGATGCTGGCGTATGAAATCTCGTCGTTTTCCATGAAGGTGCTCATTCTGCTCGATAACGAAACGATATCAAATGCTGAAAATATGTCATTGGGATTTATCAGCCAAGTCCACTAGTTTTGCCCAATCGCCAGCGAATTGACTTGGATCCCGTTATGCCCAATCTGCAATTAACCCGTGAAAACACGCTCCCGCTCGACGGACTGCAAGGCACCCTGATCGGTCGTGCCTGGGTGCCTGGTGACGTTTCAGGCCCGTCGCCGGTCGTATTGCGAGCCGATGGCGTGTTTGATTTGTCGCAGGACTACCCGACTTTAAGCGATTTGCTGGAGAGCGCCTCACCGCTTGAGTCCGTTCGCAGTACCCGCGGTCGATACATGGGTAGTATTGAAGCGCTGTTGGCTAATACGGGGTCGGGCGCCGATCCGGCCAAAGCGTTTCTGCTACCACCGGTTGACTTGCAGGTTATCAAGGCCGCTGGTGTGACATTCGCCGCCAGCATGATCGAGCGGGTGATTGAAGAGCAGGCCGGTGGGGATGCGGCCAAGGCAGAAAGCGTACGCAACATCGTCAAGGCGGCTATCGGCGATAACCTGCGTTCGATCAAACCTGGTTCGACCGATGCGGCCCGCCTGAAGGCCGTGTTAATCGAGCAGGGCCTGTGGTCGCAATATCTGGAAGTGGGCATCGGTCCCGATGCCGAGATATTCACCAAGGCTCCGGTCCTCGCTTCAGTCGGCAGTGGCAGCGAGGTGGGTGTTCATCCTCAATCCAAATGGAACAACCCTGAGCCAGAAATCGTCCTGGCGGTGAACAGCCGTGGCCAGATACAGGGTGCAACCTTGGGCAACGACGTCAATCTGCGTGACTTCGAAGGTCGTAGCGCATTACTGCTGAGCAAGGCCAAGGACAACAATGCATCTTGCGCGATCGGCCCGTTTATCCGTCTGTTCGACGAAGGCTTCTCTCTGGATGATGTACGCCACTGCGTGGTCGATCTGGATGTCGAAGGTGATGATGGTTTCATCATGCACGGCAGTAGTTCGATGGAGCAGATCAGTCGCGACCCGCTGGAGTTGGTGGCCCAGACAGTGAGCCGCGATCACCAGTACCCGGACGGCTTCATGCTGTTCCTTGGTACGCTGTTCGCCCCGACGCAAGATCGTGAAGAGCCGGGCAGTGGCTTCACCCACAAGCAGGGCGATAGCGTCAGCATCGGCAGCCCGCTGCTGGGTACTTTGCACAACCGCGTCACCTATAGCAATGAAGCTACGCCATGGACGTTCGGCCTGCGTGCATTGATTGGCAACCTGGCCGCTCGCGGTTTGGTGGCAGGCAAATCTTCCCACTGATTTGTCCTGCCAGAGCTTCTTGGCAGATAGAAAACAGTGGTCGCTGGACATCTAATAACAAGGCACACACGATGACCAAAAACACAACAAGACCGGATCACGCGGCAGCAATCGAGAGCGCCATCGCCAAGTGCCGATGGAAGCTGTTGCCGTTCCTCGCATTAATGTTCGCCCTGGCAATGATCGATCGCTCCAACGTCGGCTTCGCCAAGGCGGCGCTGCAAACCGATGTTGGCTTGAGCAATGCAGCTTTCGCTCTGGGAGCAGGCATTTTCTTCATTGGTTATGCGATTTTCGAAGTTCCCAGCAACCTCATGTTGCACCGGGTCGGCGCAAGAGTCTGGCTGAGTCGGATCATGATCACCTGGGGGTTGGTGTCTGCAGCCATGATGTTCACGCGGGATGAAACAACGTTTTACCTGCTGCGTTTTCTGCTCGGCGTGGCCGAAGCGGGTTTTTCTCCAGGCGTCATCCTGTATCTGACCTACTGGTTCCCGGCTCAACGTCGCGGTCAGGCCATCGGGATCTACTATTTCGGCCTGCCATTGGCCTTGATGGTAGGCAGTCCGTTGTCGGGTTGGTTGTTGGAAATGCATGGCATGTTCAACCTGACCAACTGGCAATGGATGTTCCTGGTTGAAGGTCTGGCCGCTGTCATCGTGGGGATCATTGCGGTGTTCTACCTCAAGAGTAAGCCAGAGGACGCCGCCTGGCTTACCCGTGAAGAGAAGGAGGCCCTGAGCCAGGAGCTCAAGGCTGAAGATAAACTCAAGCTGGCCCATGGGCCGAGCAGCCTGCTGGGTCTGGTTCGCAACAAGCGAGTGCTGAAGTTCATCCTGGTCTACTTCAGTGTCCAGGTCAGTGTGTACGGGGTCATTTTTTACCTGCCGACGCGAATCGCCGAGCTGCTGGGTACCACCGTCGGCTTCAAGGTGGGTATGTTCATTTCGTTGCCATGGTTGTGCGCTGCTGTCGCCATGTATTTTGTGACGCGCTATGCGGACCGGCGTGGGGCACACCTGAAGGTGGCGATGTGCATGCTGGGCATGGCGGCGCTGGGCATTGCCGCCTCGGCATTACTCGACAGTTTTGCCCCGGTGTTGTTGGCTTTCTGTTTTGCTGCCATTGGTTTCGTGACGGTACAACCGTTGTTCTGGACACTGCCGACCAGTTATCTGGGAGGTGTCGCCGCAGCGGGCGGTATTGCACTCATTGGCTCCCTCGGCAATATCGGTGGCTTCGTTGCACCCATGCTCAAGGCCAATATGGAGGTATGGTTCGTCGACCCACGCGCCGGAATGTTGTCGCTGTCCGCTGCGGGGCTGGTGGGGGTCTACCTGCTCTGGACGTTGCGCGCATCGAAGGATCAACAACGGGTGCCTCAGGGGCAGACAGCTGAAGTTGCGAGTAACACCTAGGTGCTCTCAAATCCTTGATAGGAGCCTCGCGAAACCAGGCGTTTGAAAATGGCCGAAGCCTTCAGGGGGTTCGGCTGTTTTTTTACTGGGGATGGGAGCGGATATTTCCTAAAATGACTTCACCAGAAAGTCAATCAACGCCCGTACCGAGGGTAGGAGTCCTCGGCGGGAAGGGAATACTGCCGTGATCACCCCTTCAACGGGCTGCCATTGTTCAAGTAGCTTGAGCAAGCGACCATCAGCCAGTTCTTGCTTGACTGTTGCTTCTGGGAGAACGGCTATGCCTACGCCTGCGAGTACTGCGCTTTTAAGGACCCCCATATCATCGCTGATCAGTCGGGGAACGTGATTGACTTGCGCGTTTTCACCATTTGGACCGTTCAATTGCCAACTGTAGTGTGAGTAAGCCGTGTCCCAGGCAACGCTCGGAAGATCGCTGAGATCTGCGGGCAGTTCCAGGACTGGGAAACGATTCATAAAGGCAACACTGCCCACCAATACCTGCGGGCTTTTCGCCAAGACTTTCATCACCAGCTCGCTGTCGTCCAGCGGTGGAAAACATAGGCTCAGGGCCAGGTCGTACCCCTCACTGATGACGTCGACCCGGCGGTTGTGGCTTTTCACATAAAGTTCGACCGCTGGGCACTGCGCCAGGAAGCTACCCAGTAGCGGTGCAACCCAGTAATTCAGCAAAGGGGTAGTGCAGCTCAAGCGGACCACACCTCGTGGCTCCGAGCGATTTTGGTCTATCACGTCTTGCGCCGACTCTGCTTGCACCATCATTGCGACGCAATGCCGGTAATAGGCGTAGCCAATCTCCGTGACCTGAAACTGGCGCGTCGAGCGCTGGATCAGTCGGACACCCAGCCGGGTTTCCAATTGATTCACCCGACGACTCAACGTCGACTTGGGCATGTCCAAAGCGCGGCCAGCCGGTGCGAAGCCACCGTGTTCGACCACTTTGGCGAACAGAAAGAGTTCATTGAGATTAATCACGCTCTGCTTCGCTGTTCCAATATCAATACGTTGAAGTCTAATCCAGCGGGCGGCACTCCATTCAGATCCCGCGGGATTATCTGTTGTCGTTCCAAATTCGAGACAGTGAAGTCCATTCCAATGACTACCGAACCCCAAGATCCGGCCATCACAGACTTCAACAGCGGCCACTTTGGACAGATTACTCCGTGATCATTTTCGAAGTGTCATTGGCTGACATTGCGAAACCTGTCGGCGGCAAAGCCGTCTCAGACTGCTGACAAACCCAAGTCTACCTGCTGGATTTGACTGTAGGAGCCGGGCTTGCCCGCGATGAAGGCGCCGCTGTGTTCCTGATACAACGCGGTGTCTTCATCGCAGGCAAGCCTTGCTCCTACAGGGGGTTGTCATCAATCTGCGGCGGCAAAGCCGTCTTTCTTATAGGAGCACGTCATGAGTACCCCTGCGAACTTTAACAACCAGAGACCTGTCAGCATGGAACCGCATGTCGTCTGCCGGCGCACAATTGATGACCTGGTTCGGCCTGGCCTGCGAGCTGCACCGCGACTGGCGCAACGACATCGAAGGGCTGGGAACGCTGTTCTCCAACCACATTCCGGACTATCGCAACCTGATCACCAGCTACACCAAACTCACTGCCGACAAGTAAGGCCGACCTGGGGCCACGTCAGCATCAGTGGCCTTTTATACGTGTGTGAACAGGCCCTGATCTGTCGGGGCCTGTTTCTGTCCGAGTGGCGAGGTGCTCTGGAGCAAGCCCAGTGGCTACGCCTACTGGAAGTGGCGAACGCCTGTCCAATTCATAAGGTTTGGGGCCTATCGAGATCAGCAGCCGCTTGTCATGAAATGAAAAGGCCTTGTCGTCTGATGAGAAGCGCTCAGGCAGCCTGCAGCTTACATTCCACTCAACGTAATCGCCGTAGTGCGCCCAGAACGCTGATTGGAGAAAAAGCATGGCCCAAGTCGTACGTTTTTATGAAACCGGTGGTCCCGAGGTTCTTCGCTATGAAGAGGTAGAAGTCGGCGATCCCGGCCCGGGCGAGGTTCGGCTGCGTCATGTGGCTGTCGGCCTGAACTATGCCGACACCTATTTTCGCAACGGCACTTACCCAGTCCCGATGCCCAATGGCATGGGCGTGGAAGCCGCCGGTGTAGTGGAGGCGGTGGGCGAGGGCGTGACTCATGTGGCGGTCGGGGATCGTGTCACCTACACCGGCTTTCTCAATACCTTGGGTGCCTACAGCACCGAACGTCTGATCCAGGCGGCGCCCTTGATCAAGTTGCCGGAAAGCATGTCCTTCGAGACCGCGGCGGCCATGACCATGCGCGGGCTGACTTCTTCGTACCTGATGCGGCGAATCTATGACTTCAAGGCCGGTGACACCATCCTGCTGCACGCTGCCGCCGGTGGTGTCGGCCTGATTGTCTCGCAGTGGGCCAAACTGTTGGGCCTGAACGTGATCGGCACCGTGTCCAGCGATGCCAAGGCCGAGGTTGCCCGCGCTCATGGTTGCGACCATGTGATCAATTACAGCCACGAAGACTTTCCCAAGCGCGTGCGTGAGTTGACCGACGGCGTCGGCGTCAACGTGGTGTTCGACAGTGTTGGCAAGAGCACCTTCGCGGGCTCGCTGGACTCACTCAAGCGTCGTGGCCTGTTGGTCTGCGTCGGTACCGCCTCCGGCCCGATCCCGGATTTCAACCCGGCGCAACTGGCGATGAAAGGCTCGCTGTTCGTGACCCGCCCGGCACTGGCCGATTACATCGCCGACCCGGCAGAGAAGGCCGACCTGGCCGGTGAGCTGTTCGACCTGGTCGGGAGCGGCCGGATCAAGATCGAGATCAACCAGCATTACAGCTTGCAGGACGCCGTGCAGGCTCACCGTGACCTGGAGTCGCGCAAGACCACCGGCTCGTCGATCTTCGTCATCTAAGGAGGTCTGCCGTCATGCAAGTCGAACAACTTACCTGCAACATTGGCGCAGAGCTGATTGGCGTCAAGCTTGCCGATGCCGTCCATGACGCCGGCCTGTTCGCCGAGATCCGCGCCCAATTGCTCAAGCATCGCGTGCTGTTCCTGCGTGACCAGCAGATCAGCCGCGAGGATCACGTGGCCTTTGCCCGACGCTTCGGCGAGCTGGAGGACCACCCGGTCGTCGGCAGTCACCCGGATTACCCCGGCCTGGTGCAGGTCTATAAGAACCCGGACAGCCCGGTCGACTATTACGAGAATGCCTGGCACACCGATGCTACCTGGCGCGAGGCGCCGCCGCTGGGGGGAGTGCTGCGTTGCGTGGAGTGCCCGCCAGTGGGTGGCGACACCATGTGGGCCAATATGGTGGTGGCCTACGAGCGCTTGCCGGATGACGTGAAAGCCAACATCGAAGGCCTTCGGGCCCGCCATAGCATCGAGGCGACCTTCGGTGCGGCAATGCCGATCGAAAAGCGCCTGGCGCTCAAGGCTCAGTATCCGGACCCTGAGCACCCGGTGGTGCGCACCCACCCAGAGACTGGCGAGAAGGTGCTGTTCGTCAACTCTTTCACGACGCACTTCACCAACTACCACACCGCCGAGCGGGTGCGTGTCGGCCAGGATTTCACGGTCGGCTCGTCCGAGTTGCTGCGCTACCTGATCAGCCAGGCCAGCATTCCGGAGTATCAGGTGCGCTGGCGCTGGAAGCCCAACAGCATCGCCATCTGGGACAACCGCAGCACACAGCACTACGCCGTGATGGATTACCCAGCCTGCCATCGCAAGATGGAACGTGCCGGGATCATTGGCGACAAGACCTACTGAGCAACCTCACCTGCACCCGTGCAAGCGTCCGCTGCGAGCTCGTCGGGCGGGCAACAACAAAAATAGGAGATGAACATGCAGTTTTTCGACGATTCCCTGCACCCGGATACCATGGAAAAGGTGGTGATTACCGTCGCCCCTTACGCGCCACAGTGGATGCCGGATGACTTCCCGCAAGACATTCCGCTGACCATGGACGAGCACGTGCAGGCGGCTGTCGACTGCTATGAAGCAGGCGCCACCGTGCTGCACTTGCATGTGCGTGAACTGGACGGTAAAGGGTCCAAGCGTCTGTCCAAGTTCAACGAGCTGATCGCCGGTGTGCGTGAAGCCGTACCGGACATGATCATCCAGGTCGGCGGCTCGATTTCGTTTGCTCCTGAAGGCGATGGCGCGGAAGCCCTGTGGCTCTCCGATGATACCCGGCACATGCTCGCGGAGTTGTCGCCCAAGCCGGATCAGGTCACCATCGCCATCAACACCATTCAAATGAGCATCACCGAACTCCTGTTTCCGGAAGGCATTGAAGGCACCTCCCTGCTTGACCCGGTCACCCATGCCGCCTATAGCGAAATGACCGTACCGGCAGGTCCAGCCTGGGTTGCCGAGCACCTCAAGCGCCTGCAGGCCAGCAATATCCAGCCGCACTTCCAGCTGACCGGCATCCATGCCTACGAAACCCTCGAGCGGCTGGTGCGCAAGGGCGTCTACAAGGGTCCGTTGAACCTGACCTGGATCGGCATTGGTGGCGGTTTCGACGGCCCGAACCCGATGAACTTGATGAACTTCATCAATCGCGTACCGGATCGTTGCACCTTGACCTCCGAGTCGTTGCTCAAGAACGTGCTGCCACTGAACACCATCGCCCTGGCCATGGGCTTGCACCCACGCCTGGGTAATGAAGACACCATTATCGATCAACACGGCAAGCGCTTCTCTTCCGTGGAACAGATCAAGCAGACCGTGCGCATTGCCCACGAACTGGGGCGCGAAATCGCTACCGGCAAAGAGGCGCGGGAAATCTACCGCATCGGTGTGCAGTACGAAACGATTGAAGAAACCCTGTTGGCCAACGGCATGGCCCCGAACCGCAAGCCGGGTCAGAAGGGCGTACCACAGCGTGGGTGATCCAGTGGCCTGACAGGCCACCCGGTTAGCGGGGCTGGAAGCCAATGGTGTCCTGCCCCGGTCAACCTGAAACGCGTTGAGCAAGACCAAAAACAATAACAAAACGGGTGCAAGACACCGAGGAGGCAGCATGGCCTATCACCACAGTACAGTGGCTGATGAAGAGGATACTTCGGTTGGAATTCCGCGTCGGTACGCGTGGATTGTGTTTGCGCTGACCTTTGGCTTATTGATTTCCGATTACATGTCACGGCAGGTACTCAATGCCGTGTTCCCGATTCTCAAGAGCGAGTGGGTACTGAGCGACGGCCAGCTTGGCCTGCTTAGCGGCATCGTCGCCATGATGGTTGGCCTCCTGACGATCCCTCTGTCGATGCTGGCCGACCGCTTTGGCCGGGTCAAGAGTCTGGCGCTGATGGCCTTGCTGTGGAGCCTGGCCACCTTGGCCTGCGCCCTGGCAAATAACTACCAGGAAATGTTGATTGCGCGCTTCATGGTGGGCGTCGGCGAGGCTGCCTACGGTAGCGTCGGCGTCGCCGTGGTGGTGTCGGTGTTTCCCAGGAGCATGCGTGCGACCCTCGCCAGTGCCTTCATGGCGGGCGCCATGCTTGGCTCGGTGTTGGGCATCTCCCTGGGCGGGGCGATTGCCATCAAGCTGGGCTGGCGTTGGTCGTTCGCCAGTATGGCGCTGTTTGGTCTGCTGCTGGCGGCGCTTTACCCGATCATCGTCAGGGAAGCCCGTATTGCCCCGCAGCGCCTCGCCACGGTCAGGAGCAAGGCTGAAGAGGCGGTCACGCGTCCGCTGCGCACCTTGTACAGCACTCGTTCGATCATCGGCGCTTATATTGGCAGCGGCCTGCAGACATTCGTTGTCGGTAGCATGATCGTGTGGATGCCGAGCTATTTCAATCGCTATTACGGGGTGGGCGAGGGCAAGGCGGGCGTTATGGCGGGCGTCATGGTGCTGTGCTGCGGCGTCGGGGCGGTTCTCTGCGGTATGCTCAGCGATCGCCTGTGCCGTCAGTCTCTGGTGCGCAAGATTGACGCTTCCATTGGTTTCTGCCTGGGCAGTTGCCTGCTGATGTCGCTGGCCTTGGTTCAGCCGGTCGGCCCTGTCCAGTTGGTGCTGTTCGGCCTGGCCATGCTGATGACGACTGGCGTCAACGGTACTACCGTTGCCATGGTGGCGAACCTGAGCCACTACAAGGTGCATGGCACCGCTTTCGCCACCCTGACCCTGGTCAATAACCTGCTCGGCCTGGCCCCGGGGCCCTTTGTCACAGGCAAGGTGTCTGATCTTGTCGGCCTGCACGGGGCCTTGCAGCTGGTGCCGCTGATGAGCATCGCGGCGGCGGCGGTGTACTTCTACATCAGGCGGCACTATCTCAACGATCTCGCCCGTCCGAAGGGCAGGGAGGTCGATCAAACGCACCCTAAAGCCGCGATGGAGGTGTCGCCGTGATGGGGCCGTTGCGGATTGATGTGTTCTTCGATTTCATTTGCCCCTGGTGCCTGATTGGCAAGCGTCAGCTGGAGCGCGCGCTCGCCGAGTTGCGCGCCAGCCACCCGGAGGTGGAGTTGGAGTTGGGCTGGCATGGAGTGCAGTTGTTGCCGCACCTGCCGGCGCAGGGCGTGCCTTTTACCGAGTTCTACCAAAAGCGCCTGGGCAGTGCCGAGGCGGTGCGCCTGCGCCAGGCGCAAGTCCGGCAGGCCGCGGCCAGCGTCGGCCTGAGCATCGACTTCAGAGGCATCAGCACGATGCCCAATACCGCCGATGCCCATCGCCTGTTGGAGAACGCCACTGCGCTGGGGAGCGTGGCGCAGCGCGACGCTTTGCTGGAACGGCTGTTCGCCGCCTATTTTCATGAGGGCAAGGACCTGGGAGACAGTGCCATTCTGTTGGCGATTGCCGAGTCCTGTGGCTACTCGCGCGAGGCCTTGGCCGACTGCCTGGAGGGAGCCCGCAGCCCCTACGACGATGGCGGGATGGGGGCCAGAGGCGTGCCCTGTTTCATCATCAACCGTCGCCAGGCGGTGTCCGGTGCGCAGCCGGCAGAGGTGCTGTTGCAGGCCATGCACCAAGCCCTTGCGCAGGATGCGGCCGGGAGTCAATCGGCATGAGCCGGCGCATTGCGGTGCCGGCCGAGAAAGTTCCGGCACTCGGCAAGCGCACGCTGTTCGAGCCGGCGGGCAGCAGCCTGGCGCTGTTCAATGTCGCCGGGCAGCTCTACGCCATTGACGACAGCTGTCCGCATCAGGGGGCCTCACTCTGTGGTGGCCGCCTTGAGGGCAAGGTGATTCAGTGCTGTGCCCACGGCCTGCGCTTCGACCTGGCCAGCGGCTACCTGCTCAATTCGAACAGTGTGAAGGTTGCCAACTACCCGGTCGAGGTGGTCAACGGCCAGGTGTTCATTGTCATCGCTGCCAAGGAATCCGCAGTATGAGTGCCATTGCTCTGGCCTATGTTCACAGCCGTGCGCGTGATTTGGCCCCCGGTTTTATCGTCAGCCTGATTGTCGCGGCGGCGGCGAGTTTCCTTTCCGAGCACTATGGTGCGCCGGTGATGCTGTTCGCGCTGCTGCTCGGCATGGCGCTGAATTTTCTTGCTGGCGACAGCAAGTGCAAGGTCGGTATCGAGTTCACCGCGCGCACTGTGTTGCGCATCGGTGTGGCGCTGCTGGGGATGCGCATCACCCTGGAGCAGATCGCCGCGCTGGGCTGGAAACCGGTAGCGCTGGTGGTGAGCCTGGTCGTGGTGACTGTCATCGTCTCGATGGTAGCGGCCAGGGCCATGGGGTTCCAGCGTGTGTTCGGCATGCTCACCGGTGGCGCTACGGCGATCTGCGGTGCCTCGGCAGCCTTGGCGCTGGCGGCGGCTTTGCCCAGCCATCCGCAGAAGGAACGGGCCACTTTGTTCACGGTGATTGGCGTCTCGGCACTGTCGACCATGGCCATGATCGTCTACCCGATGATCGCCAACTGGCTCGAGCTCAATCCCCAGCAAGCCGGGGTGTTCCTTGGCGCCACCATCCATGACGTCGCCCAGGTGGTGGGGGCTGGCTACAGCATGTCTACCGAGACTGGCGATACCGCCACCGTGGTCAAATTAATGCGTGTGGCCATGCTCCTGCCGGTGATCGTTTGCGCGGCGATGATTACCCGCATGCAGGGCGCCGACCCGACGGGTAAACGACCGCCGTTGCTGCCCTGGTTTGCCGTGGGCTTCCTGATTCTCGCGTGCGTCAACAGTACCGGCTGGGTCGTCCCGGCCGTGCAGGGGTTCACCAACGAACTGTCGCGCTGGTGTCTGGTGGTCGCCATCAGCGCCCTGGGCATGAAGACCCAGCTCAAGGAGCTTGCCGCGGTGGGCATCAAGCCCATCCTGCTGATGGTGGGGGAGACGGTCTTCCTCGTCGTTCTGGTGCTATTGCTGATGCACTGGGGGTTGTAAGCCGGCGATTGATTGAGGGCTGCACGACGTTGCGGGCAGCTCGATCCTGAGTCACGCGTCGTACCTCGAACGTGCTCCTTTTGCGGTCGTCTGTTACAGCAGGCGGCCGTTTTTTTGCGCAAAGGAGCGTCCTGAACACGCAGCATTCCAACCTGCAGTGCTCAGTTGTCTTCTGGCGAAACAGAGGAGGTTGTCGAGCCACGCCAAGGTGGCTGCGGGGCCTTTAGCTGTCCTTGCGCGGCACGATGTTGTGTTCACTGCGCCAGGCGGCGGGCGGCATGCCGAACTGGGAAATGAACCAGCGGGTGAATGAGCTGGGCATGGAGTAGCCGAGCATGTCGGTGATCCGTCCCAGCGAGTAACCGGGGTTCTCCAGGTAGCGAATCGCCAGGTCGCGGCGCACGCTATTGATCAGGTCACTGAAACTGGCCCCGTCCTCTCCCAGGCGGCGTTGCAGGGTGCGCACGTTCACGCCCTGGCTCTGGGCAATCTGCTCAATGGTGGCACGGCCCATGGGCAGCAGCAGGTAAATGGATTTGCGCACGTCGAGCGCCAGGGAGCGGTTGTTTTTGCCCAGCAGTGAATCCATGTAGCGCCGCGCGTGTCGGGCCATGGCCGCATTGGCCAGAGGGTTGGCGGTGTCGAGGTTGGCGGCGGGACAAACGATGCCGTTGAACTCGCAGCCGAATTCCACCTTGCAGCCGAAGATCCGTCGATGCACGGAGAGGTCCGCCGGCGCTTCATGGGTGAAACAGACATTGATCGGGTGCCAGTGCGCGCCGAGCAGGGCTGCGCAAAAGCGGTGCATCACGGCGATGGCCAGTTCGATGGATTGGCGATTGTTCGTGGCCATCTCGGTGACCAGCTCCTCGCGAATGATCACCGTATTGCCGGTTTCCTCAATGAAAATCGCCAGTGAATCGTTGATCAGGTGACGGTACTGCACGATCACTTGCAGGGCGTCGCGCAGATTGTTCTGGTGGCTGAGCAGCAGACTCACTTCACCAAAATCTGATATGTGCCGCAGTTCGGCCATGCGCAGGCCGAAGGTTTCACAACCACTGAGCAGCGCTGACTTCTCCAGCAGGTTGATGCCGGCGCTGGCCGGGATGCGGTGATTGGGATCGCTCAGGATCGCAGGGCTCAAACCCGCCTCGGCCAACAGAGTGTTCGCGTTCAGCCGCAGATGGCGAGCCACTACCAGGTAATTGGTCAGTACGGCGGATCGGGCTTGAGCGGTCATGGCGTGCATCTCTTCCATTCGGTGACAAATGAGGTCTCGCTGTCGCAGCTGCCTGCCATTTATAGAGGCTTGGTCGTGAAATGAAAAGCGCCTGGCGGTAAATCCACAGGACGATCCCGAAGCGCTGTCATCAAAAGAGAAGTAACTGACGCTAAATGTAAAGCGCTTCGACAAGGCGAATTCTACTGTGCTGTTCACGGGGTTCGACGTGTTGGCGGACCGCTCGATGGGCTGTTCAAGGGTGAATAGGGCGATGAGTGAAACCACGATTCTGATTGTTCCAGGCTTGCGTGATCACGTGCCAGAGCATTGGCAAACGCTGCTGGAGGCCAAGTTGGACAATGTCCGCTCAGTGCCCCCACTGGAAGAGAACAAGCTCAGCCTGGCGGCACGTGTGGAAGCGATCCAGCGCGAGCTGGGGAAGATTTCCGGTCCGGTGATCCTGGTGGCGCACAGTGCCGGTGTGCTGATGGTGGTGCATTGGGCCGCCCGTTATGACCGCCCGATCAAGGGCGCCTTGCTGGCCGCACCGCCGGACCTTGAGGCCAGTTGGCCAGCAGGTTACCCGACCCCGGAGAGCCTGCGGGCCAATGGCTGGGATCCGCTGCCCAAAGGGGCTCTGCCGTTCCCGGCGATCGTCGCGGCCAGTACCAACGACCACCTTGCGAGCCTGGAGGCCGTGAGCCAAATGGCCAGCGACTGGGGCAGTGCATTGGTCAATCTCGGTGCTGTAGGCCATCTCAACCCGGCCGCCGGTTACGGCGAATGGCCGCAGGCCCAAGCTTTTATCCGCACCCTGGATCGCCAGGCGTAACACCTGAATAAAACGGCCTGAAAAAACTCGCATCATCGCCAGGACCGGATGTGAGTCGTTGTTTGTACCTAAAACAAAAACAACAAAAAACGGAGACAACGTAATGCATCCCACGACAGGACACAGCCCCCTGCGTCGCAGTCTGCTGGCCACCGCGATTGTGCTCGCCTCCATGCCGGCTGCCCATGCCTTTGAACTGCGCACTGGCAGTGAAGACTGGGCCGTGCGCTTCGATAACACCCTCAAGGCCAGTTATGGCCAACGGGTGGAAGGTCAGAACTCGAAGATCGCCAACACCTCCAACTTCAACGACGGCGACAAAAACTTCAGTGTCGGCAGTGCAGTGACCCAGCGGATCGATCTGCTGACCGAGTTTGATGTGGTCTACCAACGGAAAATGGGCTTTCGAGTCAGTGCCGCGAGTTGGTACGACCATGCCTATGACGATGTCGGTTCCAACTCCAACCCTTTTCCAGGGCAGGCGGGCAATGCGGGTAACCTGGTGGCGGCTCGTCAGTCCGGTTTGATTCAGCCTGGTGACTCGCTGAACGGCCAGGTTGCACACAAGCACGGGCTGAGCCGTTACAGCGATCGTTATTACAATGGCCCCTCCGGTGAGCTCCTTGATGCCTTTGTGTTCTACAGCACCGAGGTCGGAGAGGAGTCGATGTTCAGCGCCAAGCTCGGCAGGCACAACATGTTCTGGGGCGAGACCCTGTTCAACGCAGCCAACGGCATCAACTACGGCCAGTCGGCCCTGGACCTGGCCAAGCTGTACAACGTGCCGGGCACCGAAACCAAAGAGCTGTTCCTGCCGCGCAACCAGCTTTCCCTGTCGTACACGGTCAACCCGCAACTGACCCTGGGCGCGCAGTACTTCCTGGAGTTCCGTAATTCCCGTCTGCCCGAGGGTGGGACCTATATGGGCGGCTATGACATGTTCGGCGAGGGTGGGGACATATTCTGGCTGCCGGTGCCGACGGCGCTGGGCGGGGCCGGGGCTTTTTACGGCGCGCCGCGCGGGCATGATGTCAAACCGCACAACTCCGGCGACTTCGGGCTGATGGTCAAGTGGAGCCCGCAATGGCTGGACGGCACCCTGGGCTTCTACTACCGCAACACCTCCGATCCCATGCCTACCGTGCTGATCAATGCGCCCAACTTGCACCAGCCAGGTCTGGCGGGCCTGCCGGGCACTGAATACTTCGCCGCTTACGCCGATGACATCGACATCTATGGCATCAGTCTGTCCAAGAGTGTGGGGCCGGTCAGCGTTGGTCTCGATGTGAACTATCGCGAGAACATGCCGCTGCTGAGCAATTTCACCACCATCAACCCGATATTGCGGGCGCGGGCTGACCAGGGGTTGATCGACGGCGCCAACCTGATCAGTGACGTGCCGGGCAAAGGTGAAACCGGAACGGCCCGTGGCAAGACTTTCCACGTGGTGCTCAATGGTCTGGTGAACTTTGGCAACACCCCGTTGTGGGATTCCTCCTCCCTGGCCGTGGAAGCTGCCATGACCCATCTGGTCAGCGTCGACAAGAGCCAGCAGTCCTTCAAGGGCGACTCCAGCTACCGGGGGGTCGACAAGGTCGACACCAATGCCTACACCCTCGCGACCAACTTCACCCCGACCTGGTTCCAGGTATTCCCGGGTGTCGATATGTCCATGCCGATGTCCTACAACGTCGGCCTCAAAGGCAACTCGGCTGTCCAGTTGGGTGGCAGCGAGAACGCCGGTAGCTACTCCGTAGGCGTCGCCGCGGACATCTATTCGAAATACAAAATCGACCTGAAGTACGTAGATAGCTTTGGTCCATTCGATACCTGTGAAACCGGGTTTGATAACAACACCCCCGGCAGTAGTGGGCAGTACCGCTGCATCCCCGGCCAGATCAGTTCGCAGGCAGGCCTGTCGGCTCTGCTGAAGGATCGCGGGATGGTCACGGCCTCGTTCAAAACCACCTTCTGATTGACGCTCGGATTACAACAACAAGTGGAGAGAATTCAGATGAGATTCCTAAATAGCGTGCTCGCAGCCTCCCTGACGGCCGTCATTGCCGGTCAGGCCCAGGCGGCCGTATCGGCTCAGGAAGCAGCCAAGTTGGGCGTCAATCTTACCCATGTGGGCGCCGAGATGGCGGCTAACGCCGATGGTTCGATTCCAGCCTACACAGGCGGGCTGACCACCCCGCCAGCCAGCTTCAAGGTGGGCGACAGCATGCGTCCGGACCCCTTTGCCGACGAGAAGCCGCTGTTGGTCATCGATGGCAAGAACGTCGACAAGTACAAGGGCCTGTTGACGGCCACCACGGCAGAGCTGGCCAAGCGCTACCCCAGTTACCAGATCAATGTGTATCCGACCCACCGCACAGTAGCCCTGCCTCAGGCGGTGCTGGATAACAGCGTGAAAAATGCCAGCGGTACCCAGTCCCTCAATGGCGGCCTGGCCATTGATAACTTGCTGCCCGGCGTACCGTTCCCGATCCCGACCTCGGGCGCTGAGGCCATGTGGAACCACCTGCTGCGCGTAGGGGGCAATCGCAACGCCAAGTATGACTCCTGGAACGTCGATGCGGCGGGTGTGCCGACACTGTCCACCACGGCTCTGTCGTTCTCGAACTATCCGATCTACGACGACATGTCAAAGCCGTTCAAGAGCACTGACGTGTTCTTTCAGATGAAGCTGTATTACACCGGTCCCGCACGCCGTGCGGGAGAGGCGATCATGCTCAAGGACACTGCCAACCCATTGGAGCAGCCACGCCGCAGCTGGCAGTACCTGCCTGGCCAGCGTCGAGTGAAACTGGCGCCGGACCTGGCCTATGACACGCCTAACCCCGGTACGGGCGGTGCCGGTACCTACGACGATGTATTCGTCTTCAATGGCGCGCTGGACCGCTTCGACTGGAAACTGGTGGGCAAGCAGGACATGGTAGTGCCCTACAACACCTACAAGCTGACCTACGCTGTGGACGCCAGGCAGCTGACGACCCCCAACCACATCGCTTCCGACTATGTGCGCTGGGAGAAGCACCGTGTCTGGGTGGTGGAGGGCACTCTGAAATCCGGTGCGCGGCACATCTACCAGAAGCGCCGCATCTACCTGGATGAAGACAGCTGGATCGCCTTGGCCTCTGACCAGTATGACTCGAGCGGCAAGCTCTACCGTGGCTCCTTCGCTTTCCTCAGCCAGAGTTACGACAAAAAAATCCCCGATGCCACACCTTTCATGATCTACGACCTGATGGGTGGCTCCTACAACATCAACGGCATCACGGGCGCGTACGGCGGCATCAAGTACATCGAGCCACTGTCGAAGGCGCAGTGGGCGCCGGACGCCCTGGCAGGGTCCGGTATCCGCTAAGCGGCAGGCGATAAAAGTCCGGGGCGAGCGCTTGTCGTCCCCCGGCAGAGTGACTGGAAGAGGGACGGCCTGAGCGTCGTTCGTCTTGGGTTACCGACTCCGACGCCGGGCTGTACCTCGTGTGCTTTGCGGCGTCGTTTTCCTAGAAGGTGCGGTATGGATTCCTTGAAAAAGTTCGTGCTGGCGCTGCTGTGCTCGATGCTGGCGCTGTTGCAGGGTGTCGCTCAGGCGACCAGTTATGTGGATGTGCTGGAGCTGCCGGCCAAGCCGAGTCCTTTGGCCGTGCATAGCCCCTTGGTCGGCATCGCGCGCGCCGGTGAGCGCCTGGTCACCGTTGGCCAGCGTGGCCATATTCTTTATTCCGATGATGCTGGCAAGCACTGGCTGCAGGCCAGCGTCCCGCTCAGCAGCGATCTGACTGCGGTGCATTTTCCTTCTGCCAGGCAGGGTTGGGCTGTCGGCAACGATGGCGTGGTGCTGCACAGCAGCGATGCCGGCGCCACCTGGCGCAAGCAGCTCGACGGTCGCCAGATCGGCGCCTTGCTGGTCAAGCATTATGGGGCGCTGGCCAATGCGGAACCCGCCAACGAGCAATGGCCGCTGCTGGTCGCTGAAGGTCAGCGGCTGGTCGAGCAGGGCGCCGACAAGCCGTTCCTCGATGTGTGGTTCGCCAACGACAAGCTGGGTTATGTCGTCGGCGTGTTCAACCTGATCCTGCGTACCGAGGATGGTGGTCAGAGCTGGACGCCATTTCAGGATCGCACCGACAACCCGCAAGGCTTTCACCTCAACGCCATCGCCTCGACCGGTGATGCACTGTTCATCGCCGGCGAACAGGGCCTGCTGCTCAAGTGGGATGCCGGGCGGCAGCGTTTCAACGCCTTGCAGACGCCCTGGCAGGGCAGCTACTTCGGCGTCGTCGGCAAGCCCGGTGAAGTGCTCGCCTACGGCTTGGGCGGCAATGTGTTGCGCAGCGTCGATGGCGGCGAGCACTGGAGTCCAGTGACCAGCGGCGTGCAGGTCAGCATCACGGCCTCCCTCGTCAATGCCCAGGGTCAGTACGAGCTGTTCACCCAGGCCGGTCACACGCTGGTTAGCCAGGCGGACGGCACGCGGCTGCAGTTGCTGCCGCGCCAGGATCTGCCCCCCGTGGCCGGTGCCACCCTGGCCGCCGATGGTTCGCTGGTGGTGGTGGGTAGCCGCGGTGCACAGGCACTGTCCGTCGAATAAGACCTCGAAAATTTAGAGCGAGTACCCAGACATGGGCAATATCAAGCAAGACAGCATGCCGGTGATCCGCGACCTGCGTGACTTCGATCGGTGCTCCGGTAACCGGCTGGAGCGGCTGGTATTCAACTACCGCCCGCTGTTCATGGTACTCATGACGCTGGTCACCCTGGTGCTGGGCTATATGGCGGTGTCCCGTCTGGAACTGCGCCCCAGCTTCGAGAAGATGATTCCCCAGAGCCAGCCGTACATCCAGAATTTCCTGGAGAATCGCCAGTCGCTGCGTGGCCTGGGGAACTCGGTGCGGGTGGTGGTCGAGAACACCCAGGGCGATATTTTCGACCCTGGCTACCTGGAGGTACTCAAGCAGGTCAACGACCAGCTGTTCCTCACCGAAGGCGTCGACCGGGCCTGGATGAAGTCGCTGTGGAGCCCTGGGGTGCGCTGGACTGAAATCACCGAGGAAGGCTTCCAGGGCGGCCCGGTGATGCCTGATACCTACCGGGGCTCGCCCGAGGACATCGAGCGTTTGCGCCAGAACATCAGCCGTGCCGGCATTGTCGGCAGCCTGGTGGCCAGCGACTTCAAATCCACCATGCTGATCGTGCCACTGCTGGACAAGGCCACGGCCACAGGCCAAAGCATCAACTACCACCAGTTCTCGCGGTTGCTCGAAGAGCAGCTGCGCGACAAGATCGAGTTCGCCGGTGACAGCGCCGCGCGCAAGGCCGGGGAAGAGGGCAAGGGCCCGTACAAGGTGCGGGTGATCGGTTTCGCCAAACTGATGGGCGACCTGATCGATGGTTTGATCGAGGTGATGATGTTCTTCGGCCTGGCCGTGGTCACCTCACTGGTCATCATTTATGGCTACACCCGCTGTGTGCGCAGCACCCTGCTGGTGGTTGGCTGCTCGCTGATCGCGGTGATCTGGCAACTGGGCATCGTCGCCTGGCTGGGCTACGCCATCGATCCCTATTCGGTCCTGGTGCCTTTCCTGATCTTCGCCATTGGTGTGTCCCATGCGGCGCAAAAGATGAACGGCATCATGCAGGACATCGCCCGTGGCACCCACAAGCTGATCGCCGCGCGCTACACCTTCCGCCGCCTGTTCATCGCCGGCGTCACCGCGCTGCTGGCCGACGCGGTGGGCTTCGCCGTGCTGATGCTGATCGATATCCCGGTGATCCAGGACCTGGCCATCACCGCCAGCATCGGCGTCGCGGTGTTGATCTTTACCTCTTTGCTGCTGATGCCGGTGGCGCTGTCCTACATTGGCGTCGGGCGCAAGGCGGCCGAGCGGGCCCTGAAGATAGACACGCGGGCAGCCGGGCATAACGGCTTCGGCAAACTGTGGGACCTGCTCGATCGCTTCACTGCCCGCAAGTGGGCCACGGCTGCAGTACTGGTGGCGGCGCTGATGGGGATTGGCGGGTTTATGGTCAGCCTGCAACTGAAAATCGGCGACCTCGACAGCGGGGCTCCGGAGCTGCGTGCCGACTCGCGCTATAACCGCGACAACGCTTACATCACCAGCCACTACGCGCTGTCCAGCGATATGTTCGCGGTGATGATCAAGACCGCGCCAGAAGGTTGCCTGAGCTACCAGACGCTGGTCCTCGCTGACCGTCTGGCCTGGGAGCTGCAACAGTCCCCCGGGGTTCAGGCGACGTCTTCGCTGGTTAACGCGGTGCGTCAGATTACCGCGGGCACCTACGAGGGTAATCCCAAGCTCAACAGCATCCAGCGCAACCAGGACGTGCTGAACTACGCAGCACAGCAGGCCTCGGTCAACTCCCCGGAGTTGTTCAACAACGACTGCTCGCTGATGCCGGTGATCGCCTTCCTCAAGGACCACAAGGCCGAGACCCTGGACGCCGTGGTGGCCATTGCCGACCAGTTCGCCAAGGACAACAGCACCGCGGATCGCCAGTTCCTGTTGGCAGCCGGTAGTGCCGGCATCGAGGCGGCGACCAACATCGTGGTGCGCGAGGCCAACCGCACCATGCTGTTTTACGTCTATGCCGCAGTGACGCTGTTCTGCCTGATCACCTTCCGCAGTTGGCGCGCCACGCTGGTGGCCTTGCTGCCGCTGGTGCTGACCTCGATCCTCTGCGAGGCGTTGATGGTGGCCATGGGCATCGGCGTGAAGGTCGCGACCCTGCCGGTGATCGCCCTGGGCGTCGGTATCGGCGTGGACTACGCGCTGTACTTGCTCAGCGTGCAACTGCATCACCAGCGCCAGGGCCTGTCGCTGGCGGATGCCTACCGCAAAGCGGTGTCCTTCACCGGTCGGGTGGTGGGCCTGGTGGGCATTACCCTGGCGGCGGGTGTGGTGTGCTGGATCTGGTCGCCGATCAAGTTCCAGGCGGACATGGGCATCCTGCTGACCTTCATGTTCCTGTGGAACATGCTGGGGGCGCTGATCCTGATTCCTGCTCTGTCGTACTTCCTGTTGCGCGGGCCCTCGCGGGTCCGTGGTGCTGCCCCGGATGAGCCGGTGGTGCACGTCAGTGAGACCGTCAACTCCAAACAACCGGGCAGTCGTCATGCCCTCACAATCTCCGAGTAAGCCCATCATGACTGATTACAAAGCCCCCCTGCGCGATATGCGCTTCGTTCTCAATGAAGTCTTCGAGGTGTCCAGGCTTTGGGCTCAACTGCCGGGCCTGGCCGACGTGGTCGACGAAGAGACGGCTGCCGCGATTCTGGAAGAGGCCGGCAAGATCAGCGCAGGCATCATCGCGCCGCTGCGCCGCAGTGGCGACGAGCAAGGCTGCACCTGGGACAACGGTGCGGTGAAAGTTCCGGATGGTTTTCTCGCGGCCTACCAGGCCTTTGCCGAAGGCGGTTGGGTCGGTGTCGGTGGCGACCCGCAGTTCGGTGGCATGGGCATGCCCAAGGCAATCTCCGCCCAGGTCGAGGAAATGGTGACCTCGGCCAACCTGTCGTTCGGCACGTACCCGATGCTGACCGCCGGTGCCTGCCTGTCGCTCAGTGCCCACGCCAGTGACGAGCTCAAGGCTGCCTACCTGCCGAATATGTATGCCGGCGTCTGGAGCGGTTCCATGTGCCTGACCGAGGCCCATTCAGGCACCGACCTGGGCCTCATCCGCACCAAGGCCGAGCCCCAGCCCGACGGCAGCTACAAGATCAGCGGCAGCAAGATTTTCATCACCGGCGGCGAGCACGACCTGACCGAGAACATCATCCATCTGGTATTGGCCAGACTGCCGGATGCACCCGCCGGGCCAAAAGGCATTTCGCTGTTTCTGGTGCCCAAGGTGATGGTCAATGACAACGGCTCGTTGGGCGAGCACAACTCGCTGTCGTGCGGTTCCATCGAGCACAAGATGGGCATCAAGGCATCCGCCACCTGCGTGATGAACTTCGATCAAGCTACCGGCTGGATCGTCGATGCGCCGGGCAAGGGCCTGGCCGCGATGTTCACCATGATGAACTACGAGCGCCTGGGCGTGGGCATCCAGGGTCTGGCGCAGGGCGAACGCTCCTACCAGAGCGCCGCCCTGTATGCCCGTGATCGCCTGCAGAGCCGCGCGCCGACCGGCGCGCAGAACCGGGACAAGGCCGCCGATCCGATCATCGTGCACCCGGACGTGCGCCGCATGCTGTTGACCATGAAAGCGTTGAACGAGGGCGGGCGAGCCTTTTCCAGCTACGTGGCCCTGCAACTGGACACCGCGAAATACAGCGAAGACGCGCCGGCCCGCCAGCGCGCGCAAGAGTTGGTGTCCCTGCTGACCCCGATCGCCAAGGCGTTTCTCACTGACATGGCGCTGGAAACCACTCTGCACGGGCAGATGATTTTCGGCGGCCATGGCTATATCCGTGAGTGGGGCCAGGAGCAGCTGGTGCGCGACGTGCGGATCACCCAGATCTACGAAGGCACCAATGGCATCCAGGCGCTGGACCTGGCCGGACGCAAGATCGTGGGCAGCGGCGGGGCACTCTACCGGCTGTTCGCCGACGAGATTCGCCAGTTCACCGCGACCGCCAGCGCTGACCTGAGCGAGTTCTGCATGCCTTTGAACGCGGCCGTGGAGACACTCGACGAACTGACCGCCTGGCTACTGGATCGGGCTAGCAACAACCCGAACGAAATCGGCGCCGCCTCGGTCGAGTACCTGCAGGTATTCGGCTACACCGCCTACGCCTACATGTGGGCACTGATGGCCAGAGCGGCCTTGGGCAAACAGACCGAGGATGACTTCTACGCCAGCAAACTGGGCACGGCACGTTTCTACTTCGCCCGCCTGCTGCCGCGTATCCACTCACTGAGCGCGTCGGTCAAGGCCGGCAGCGAAAGCCTCTACTTGCTGGATGCGGCGCAGTTCTGACCAAGGAAGTACAACCATGCTGAAGACAAAAATAATTCCGCCAGCACAAGGCGCATACAGCTACCCACTGTTGATCAAGAGCCTGCTGCTGTCGGGAGTGCGCTACGAACCCGGCCGGGAGATCGTCTATGCCGACAAGCTGCGCTATGACTATCGCACGCTCAACGAGCGGATCCACAGGTTGGCCAATGCGCTGACCGCGGCCGGCGTCAAGGCCGGGGATACGGTGGCAATGCTCGATTGGGACAGCCACCGCTACCTGGAGTGTTTCTTTGCCGTGCCCATGATCGGCGCGGTGCTGCATACGGTGAATATTCGACTGTCTCCGGATCAGGTGCTCTACACCATGAACCACGCCGAGGACGACCTGGTGCTGGTGCATGATGATTTCCTGCCCTTGATCGAGCAGATTCATGATGGGCTGAGCACCGTCAAGGGCTACATCCAGCTCACTGACGGCGCCGCGCCCGGCACCGAACTGCCGGTGCTGGGGGAGTATGAAAGCCTGCTGGCCCAGGCGGCTTCCCATTACGACTTCCCTGATTTTGATGAAAACTCGGTGGCGACGATTTTTTACACCACCGGAACCACCGGGAACCCTAAAGGGGTGTATTTCACTCATCGTCAGTTGGTGCTGCATACCTTGAATGGCGTCGGCACTATGGGCGCGTACCAAAGCTTGCCGCTGTTACGTTCCGACGACGTATACATGCCGATTACCCCGATGTTCCACGTGCATGCCTGGGGCGTTCCCTATATCGCGACCTTGATGGGCATCAAGCAGGTGTACCCCGGTCGTTACGAGCCCAATAGCCTGGTGAGGCTGTTCCGTGAAGAGAAGGTCACGTTTTCCCATTGCGTGCCCACTATTCTGCAAATGATCCTGGGTTGCGACGAAGCGGCGAAGACTCGCTTCGATGGCTGGAAAATGCTCCTGGGGGGCAGTGCCCTGACCTTGGGTATCGCCAGCCAGGCAAGTGCCAGAGGTATTCGCGTGCACAGCGGGTACGGCATGTCCGAGACCTGCCCGATGCTGTGCTTGAGTTACCTGCGTGGGGAGGAGCTTGAACAACCCATGCAAGCGCAGCTGGTCAATCGAATCAAGACGGGGATGCCCGTGTCGATGGTCGATTTGAACATCATCGATGCCAGTGGCCATAGCGTTCCCCACGATGGTGAGTCCTTGGGCGAGATCGTTGTGCGCGCCCCCTGGCTGACGCAAGGCTATTTGAAGGAGCCTGAAAAGGGCGCCGAGCTGTGGCACAACGGTTGGCTGCACACAGGCGACCTGGCTTCCATCGACCCCCAGGGCAGGGTGGAAATCAAGGATCGAATCAAGGATGTGATCAAGACGGGCGGGGAGTGGATCAGCTCGCTGGACCTGGAGAACCTGATCAGCGAGCACGCGTCGGTCACTTCTGTCGCGGTGGTTGGCATTGCGGACGAGCAATGGGGCGAACGGCCCATGGCCCTGGTGGTGTGCGCGCCTGGAAAGTACGTCGATAAACAGATGCTCGAAGCCCACCTGCAACAGTTCGTGGAGCTTGGCCGGATTAATAAATGGGCGATCCCCAAGCAGTTCAAGTTCGTCGCTGAGATCCCTAAAACCAGTGTCGGCAAGATCAACAAGAAGTTAATCCGGGAAAGCGAGTTGAGCTGAAGGGGACAGACCTATTCCGCGGCTTCTACCCCTTTATCTGACCGAGAAATCATTTATGAATAACCTGATCCATTACCGTTGCGAAGGTTCCGTGGCCCTGGTTGGTCTCACCTGCGCCCCCGTCAACGCCCTCGGCCAGGCACTGCGCGAGCAACTGCTGGCGGCCTGTGAACTCGCCGCCGCAGACGCCAGCGTGAAAGTGATTGTCCTCCACGGCGAGGGCCTGGTTTTCAGCGCTGGCGCGGACATCTGCGAGTTCGGCGGCGCGGCTGCGTTCGCCAAGCCGGACCTGCCGAGCCTGCTGGCTCGCCTGACCGAACTGGACAAACCCTTGATCGCCGCCATCGGCGGCCTGGCGTTGGGCGGCGGGCTGGAACTGGCCCTGGCCTGTGGCTACCGCGTGGCGCAAGCCGGGGCCCGCCTGGGCCTGCCAGAAATCAAGCTTGGCTTGCTGCCCGGCGCGGGTGGCACCCAGCGGCTGCCGCGCCTTATCGGTGCCCAGGCGGCACTGGAAATGATCGCTTCGGGCCAACCGATCAACGCGACTCGCGCACTGGCGCTGGGTCTGCTCGACCGTGTGGTGCAAGACGCCGACAACCTGCTCGATACCGCTCGCAGCCTTGCCGAAGAACTGATTGCCCGGCAGGCGCCGGCGCGTCCTGCCTGCCCTCAAGCGAACCCAGGCGCCGCCCTGCCGGCGAATTATTTTGCCGACTACCGTGCCGCTAACCAGGGGCGCTGGAAAGGCCAGAGCGCGCCGCAGCGGGTGGTGACGGCGATCGAGGCGGCTTGCAGCCTGCCGTTGGCCGAAGGCCTGGCCAGGGAGAGCGAGCTGTTCAAAGAGGCCGAAGCGTCCAGCGAGTCCCAGGCCCTGCGCCATGTGTTCTTCGCTGAGCGTGAAGTCGGCAAGCTGCCGGGGCTGGACACGGGCACGCCGATCCGTCCGATTACCCAGGTCGCGGTGATCGGCGCCGGTACCATGGGCGGCGGGATTGCCATGAACTTTGCCAATGCGGGCATTGCGGTGATGCTGCTGGAGCTCAAGGCCGAGGCCCTGGAGCGCGGTCTGGCGCAGATCCGCAAAAACTACGAAACCAGTGTCCAGCGCGGCAAGCTTACCGCCGAGCAGTTGGAGGAACGCATGGCGCTGCTCCACGGCACCCTCGACTACGCCGATATCGCCCAGGCGGACCTGGTGATCGAAGCGGTGTTCGAGAGCCTGCCGATCAAGCAGCAGGTGTTCCGCACCCTTGATGAGGTGTGCAAGGCCGGGGCGATTCTCGCCAGTAATACCTCCACCCTGGATGTCGACGCCATTGCCGCCGTCACCCGCCGGCCACAGGACGTGGTCGGCCTGCACTTCTTCAGCCCGGCCAACGTCATGCGCCTGCTTGAGGTGGTGCGTGGCACGGCCACGGCCCCCGATGTCCTGGCCACGACCCTGAAGATCGCCAAGCGCATCGGCAAGATCCCGGTGGTCTCCGGGGTGTGCTTCGGCTTCATCGGCAACCGCATGCTTGAACCCTATTCCCGCGAGGCCCACCGCCTGCTGTTGGAAGGCGCTACGCCTGCGCAGGTCGACAAGGTGCTCACCGGCCTTGGCCTGGCCATGGGGGTGATCGCCATGCACGACCTGGCCGGCATCGATGTCAGCTTCCTGGTGCGCGAGTCGCGCCGCGAGGTCATCGCCCACGACCTCGGCTACTGCAAGCTCGCCGACGCGCTCTATGCCCTCGGCCGTTATGGCCAGAAGACCAGCCGCGGCTATTACCTCTACGAAGGCCGCGAGCGCAAGGATGACCCGCAAGTGGTCGCGCTGGCCGAGCAGATCGCTGGCGAATTGGGCATCCCGCGCCGCGCCATCAGTGATCAGGAAATCCACGACCGCTGCGTATTGATGCTGGTCAACGAAGGCATCCAGTTGCTCGACGAAGGCATCGCCCAGCGCAGCAGCGACATCGACCTGGTCTGGATCAACGGCTACGGCTTCCCGGCTTGGCGCGGCGGCCCGCTGCACTACGCCGAAGGACTGGGGCTGGCGCAGGTGCTGGAGCGTATCGGCCATTACCGCGAAGCACTCGGCGACTACGGCGCGATGTGGTTCCAGCCGGCAGCGCTGTTGGAGCGCCTGGTGGCCTGCGGCAAGGCCCGCATCGAACGAATCTGACCTTTGGCGGCCACTGCAGGGTGGCCGCCCCGACCGATCACGCAAGGACTTAATCCATGAAAGAAGCCGTCATTCTCTCCACAGCCCGCACCCCTATCGCCAAGGCGTTCCGTGGCGCGTTCAACACCATCAAGTCGCCCACCATGGCCAATCATGCCGTGCGTGCGGCGGTCGAACGCGCCGGCATCGAGGCCGGGGAAATCGAAGACCTGGTGATGGGCACCGCACTGACCAGCGGCACCGCCGGTTTGAACCTGGCGCGCATGGCCGCCCTGGCCTCGGGCCTGCCGTTATCGGTTAGCGGGCAGACCCTGGATCGCCAGTGCGCCTCGGGCCTGATGGCCATCGCCACCGCCGCCAAGCAGATCATGGTCGACGGCATGCCGGCCGCCATCGGTGCCGGCCAGGAAAACATCAGCGCGGTGCAGCATCGCAACATGGAATGGGCATTCGCCGAGCGCGATCCGCAGGTGGAGCGCAACGCCATCCACGCCTACATGCCCATGCTGAAAACGGCCGAATGGGTGGCCAAGCGTTACGGTATCAGTCGCGAGGCGCAGGACGCCTACGCCCTGCAATCGCAGCTACGCACCGCAGCGGCACAGCAGGCCGGGTTGTTCGATAGCGAAATCGTACCGGTCACCACCATCCGGCAGGTGATCGACAAAGCCACTGGCGAGTCGCGTCTGGAAAAGGTCACGCTCAAAGTCGATGAAGGCAACCGTCCGCAGACCCGCCTGGAAGACCTGAGCAACCTCAAGCCGGTGATCGAAGGTGGCTGCATCACCGCCGGCAACGCCAGCCAACTGTCCGACGGCGCCAGCGCCTGCGTACTGATGGATGCGCGCCTCGCCGAGCAGCGCAACCTTAAGCCGTTGGGCCTGTATCGCGGTATCGCCGTGGCCGGCCTGGCCCCGGAAGAAATGGGTATCGGCCCGGTGCTGGCAGTCCCCAGGCTGCTCAAACAACACGGCCTGAAGGTCGACGACATCGGCCTGTGGGAGCTCAACGAGGCGTTCGCCTGCCAGGTGCTCTACTGCCGTGACACCTTGGGCATCGACGACGCCCGCCTGAACGTCAATGGCGGTGCCATCGCCATCGGCCACCCTTACGGCATGAGTGGCGCGCGGATGGTCGGGCATGCCCTGCTGGAAGGCCGGCGGCGCGGCGTGAAGTACGTGGTGGTGACCATGTGCGTGGGCGGCGGCATGGGCGCGGCCGGACTCTTCGAGGTGTTCCAGTGAGCACCTGGGCCAATGCTGACCTGCCTTTCTTTTA
Organism: Pseudomonas sp. R5(2019); assembly: GCF_009905435.1. Classification (GTDB taxonomy): domain Bacteria; phylum Pseudomonadota; class Gammaproteobacteria; order Pseudomonadales; family Pseudomonadaceae; genus Aquipseudomonas. The sequence goes on along the minus strand of NZ_JAAAMT010000030.1, from coordinate 16,052 downwards.
CTGACCTCAACAGGTGCATCCCTCCATGTCCAGATCCGGCGCCAATTCACGCGATGCCTACCCACACTTTCGGCCGATCCAGACTCGCTGGATGGATAACGACGTCTATGGCCACGTCAACAACGTCAACTACTACAGCTACTTCGATACCGTGGTGAACGGTTACTTGCTGAGCCTGGGGGTACTCGATTTCGAGCGCGGTGAGACTATTGGCCTGGTGGTCGAAACCCAGTGCAACTATTTCGCACCTATCGCCTTTCCAGACGCCATCGAAGCCGGGGTGCGGGTGACCCGGCTTGGTAGCTCCAGTGTGCGTTATGAGGTTGGCCTGTTCCGCGAAGGTGAGGCCCAGGCGGCGGCGCAGGGGCACTTCGTGCATGTCTACGTGGGCCACGAATCCCGTCGCCCGGTAGCGATCGGCGATGCGCTGCGTGCCGCGCTTGTACCGCTGCTGGTCAACGTCGACTGATCAGAGGCCCCGCAGCGGGGGGTCAGGTGCAACAGGGGATCAGTGTATGCCCCTGTACAACCGTTCATGACGGCTGTACAGGGGGCGCGATGTGGTTTCTATTGGAGTCGCCTCCAAAGCGTGGATCGACTGATGCCCAGTCGGATCGCCGTTTGCGCTAAATTGCCGTCACAGGCTTTGAGCATTTGGCGTACGTATTGCTTTTCTTTTTCCTTGGCGACGCTTTTCAAGTCAGTGACTGCCGGTGCTGCCTGGTCTGAAGCTTCGGGCAAGGTCTGGCTTTTCAGCAGTTCAGGGATCACCAAGGCGAGGCTCAGGTCATCGATCGCTGTGTCTTGCAACAGATCTTGTGCCGAGAGCGCGGCGCGTTCGATGATGTTTTCCAGTTCGCGGATATTGCCGGGCCAGTGATACGTCATGAGGTTGGGCAGCAGTGCGTCCAGCAGTCGTTCTTGTAATTGCAGCGGACGATTGTCTCCATTCAAGCGATGCAAAATGGCGCGGGCAATTTGTGCGATGTCTTCACTGCGTTCACGTAAAGGCACCGTCTGCAGGCGCAGGATGTTCAGGCGATAGTAGAGGTCGCTGCGAAATCCCCCGGCTTCGATGGCTTCAGAGAGATCCTGATGGGTGGCGGCGATGATACGGATGTCGATGCTGATCGGCTCTGTTGCGCCGAGGCGCAGTACTTCGCGCTCTTGCAAAACGCGTAACAGGCGGGTCTGCAGCGAAACCGGCATGTCGCCGATTTCGTCGAGGAAGAGAGTGCCGCGGTGGGCGGCCTCGAGTAAGCCGGGTTTACCGCCTTTGCGCGAGCCGCTGAAGGCGCCTTCCTGGTAACCGAACAGTTCGCTTTCCAGCAGAGATTCGGGAAAGGCCGCGCAATTGATCGCGACGAATGGGCCGTGCTGGCGGCTGCTGACATTGTGGATGCCTTGCGCCAGCAACTCCTTGCCGGTGCCACTTTCGCCAGTGATCAGCACGGTAGAGGAGGTTGCCGCGTAGCGTTCAGCCAGTTTCAGCAACTGTCGGGTGGCCTGGCTATTGCCACTGATTTGCTCAAGGCGGTATTTGGCCGAGAATCCGCCAGGACGGTATATCGAACGAATACGCTGGTCGGCGCGTTGTACCGCGGATGTATCCTGGCAAGTCAGTACCAGTCCGGTGCGTTGGCCGTCTTCCAGGATTGGGAGGATATTGCTGACTACCATGTTCTGGCCCAGGCGGATGACTTTGTTCTCTTCGCAGGCGCCGCTGCGCAGCACTTCGTCCAACGCCAGTTCTGGGCAGAGCTCCTGCAGGGGGCGGCCCAACATTCGGCTTGCCGGCATGCCCAATAGCTGTTCCAGCGCAGGGTTCAGCGATTGCACGATTCCCAGGTTGTCCACGGCTGCAACGCCTGTCGGAATGTGCTGCAAAACACCGTTCAGATGCCGGCGTTTGGCAATCTCGATGCGCTGGCTGTGAAGGATCCCCAGTGCCTCTTCCAGCGCTTTGCGCACGGTGTCCTGACTCAATGAAAGCACCCCGTGCAAGCCAGCCCGTTCCGCCAGTTCAACCACAGTGGATGAGCCGATCACTGTCTGGCAACCAAGGTTGCGAGCGCGCTCCACCGCCTGCCGAGCTTCTTCGAGCGTGATGTAACACGCTTGGTGGATCTGCACCGTGAACAGCGCCGCCATCGAGTCGAGGTCGGCGTTGATCCGCGCATAGCTGAGGACGGCGATTTGCGGTGAGCGCAGTCGCGCTTGTTCCAGGGCTCGAAGAAGATCGGCGCCCCCCACCCGCATCGACAGCACGGGGCGAGTCAGGTGTCTACGCAGGTAGGCAGCGGTAGCGCCTGCGCAGACGAAGACGTCAACCTCGTTGTTTTTCTCCAGCTCGCGGGCCAGTTGCAATGCCTCCTCGACGGTGGTGTCCAGCACTCGGATGTTGGTTTCGGCCGAGTACTCGGGCATCACACTGTTCACCACCCGAGCCAGACGGCTTGGTTGCAGTGGGCGCTCCAGGTGGCTGATGAGAACGATGATCTGGGGTTGGCGGGGCTGCATGGCAAGCAAGCTCTTTTTGGCGTTTCAAGTGGGTCTCATATATGAATGGAGTTGTTTCCAGATTGCAACGCTAATGGTTCACACGATGAGCTGCCAGCACTGGGCTGAATGGCTGGAGAGCCCGTGCTGCCGGGTGTCGAGCACTTTATCGCCACGCAATAAAAAACTGGCTCGGCAATTGCTCAACGTAGCTGCCATCTTTGATTCCTACGATAAATCCAACAAGTCAGGTGCAGTGACTCATGAGTGGTCCGAACGTAGCAGCGGTGACAGTGCCGCAGCCCGAAGAACAGCTGAAAAACTCCAGGCTGGAAGCCTTCCTCTGCGCCCAGGCTGGCGCGCAACGAGTCACTATCGAACATCAGCAGCGTCTATCCGGCGGTGCCATCCAGGAGAACTGGTTGTTGGATGTGCGCGTGGAAGACGGCCCGCATGCGGGCCATCAGCGCTGGGTCCTGCGCAGCGACGCTCAATCGGCGGTGCAGGGGAGCCTGAGCCGGGCCCAGGAATTCGCGGTACTGGGCACGGTCCATCGTGCCGGGGTCAAGGTGCCGCGGCCACTCTGGCTGTGCGAAGACGCCTCGGTTCACGGGCGAGCGTTTTTCATCATGGAGTGGGTTTGCGGCATCACGGCCGGCCACAGGCTCACCAGCCAACTGGGGGCTGAAGGCGATCCGCAGTTGGTGGCCGATCTGGGCGCCAACCTGGCGCGAATCCATCGCATCTTGCCTGCCCAGGCTCGGCTGGATTTCCTTGGCGACCCGCAGCAGGCATCGGTGCAAGCGTCGATTGACGCCCACCGCACTGTGATCGACCGCCTTGGGGTGGCTCAGCCAGTGCTGGAGTGGGGGCTGCGCTGGTGTGAATCAAACGCGCCGGAAAGTGCCACCCGGTGTTTGCTCCATGGTGATTTCCGCACCGGTAACTACCTGGCCGAGTTCAGCCAGCTGCAGGCGGTACTGGACTGGGAGTTCACCGGCTGGGGTGATCCGCGTGAAGACATCGGCTGGTTCACCGCCCGTTGCTGGCGTTTCGCCCGCCCTGACCTGGAGGCCGGCGGCGTCGGTACTTTCGAACACTTCATGGGCGGCTACACAGAAGTTTCCCCTTTAAGTATCGAGCGCGATGAGCTGGTCTTCTGGCAGGTCATGGCCACTTTGCGTTGGGCGGTCATCGCCCTGCAGCAAGCCCAGCGGCACTTGTCCGGTGAGGAACCTTCGCTGGAACTGGCCCTGACGGGAAGACTGATCCCCGAATTGGAGCTGGACATATTGCGTTTGACTGGAGGGCTGCGCCGATGAACATCCGTCCCGATGCGAGTGAACTGCTGGAGATCGCCCGTCAGACCCTGCTCGACGAATTGCTGGCGCAGCTACCGGGCAGGCTGCGCTACCAGGCGCTGATGGTCGCCAATGCCATGGCCATTGCCGGGCGCGAGTGCCGTGACGGCGAGCGTGCGGATGCAGTCGAGGCTCAGTTGCTTGAGTCGTTGCTGGGAGATGCAAAGTCGCCACTGCCTGATGCCCGTCAGGCACTGTGCTGCGCCATTCGCCAGGGGCGTTTCGATGTTGCCGGGAGCGACCAGGAGCGTCTGTTCTCGGCGCTCTCGGCGATCACCCAGGCGCGGCTGTCTATCAGCAACCCGAAGGTGTTGGCCCAATGAGCACGCAACCGGCCCAGCAACCCGTCTATCGCCGCCGTTGCTACCTGGTGCGACATGGCCACGTCGATTATTTCTCGCCCGACGGCCAGCCGCTGGATCCGCGCAATGTGCCGCTTTCCGTCCAGGGCGAAGATCAGGTTCGCCAGCTGGCCGAGGTACTGGCGTCAGTCAGTTTCGACCGTGCGCTGTGCTCCGATTACCCGCGCGCCCGGCAGACCGCTGAGTTGTTGCTGGGTGATCACAGCGTTGAGCTCCAGGCCTGTGCGCAGCTACGCGAAGTCCGTGCCGGTCGCCTGCGCGAGATCCCGCCTGCCGAATTGGAACAGCGGGTCTGCTACGCCTATGACAGCTTCGCCGATCACGACGGCAGTTTTATGGGCGGGGAGCGCTGGAGTGATTTCGACAGCCGGATCATGGCTCGCTTCGAGGAACTTCTTGCCGAGCCGAGCTGGCAGAGCTTGCTGCTGGTCAGTCATGACGCGGTCAATCGTCTGTTGCTGGGCTGGGCGCTGGGCGGCGCGCGCGGTTGTGCCGCTGGCCTGGAGCAGGACAACGCCTGCCTGAACATTATCGATATCGACATGCAGGCAGGTCGCATCCAGCGTTGCTTCGTTCGTGTCGTGAACCTGACGCCTTACGACCTTCCCAAGACCTGCCAGCGACACACTGTGATGGAACGCATACACGCACAGCTTTCCCAGCAAACAACCTAGTCGAACAGAACCAAGGGCCGCCATGAACTTCACGATCCCCCAAGAATTGCTGGACCTGCGCGACAAGACTCGCGCGTTTATCGCCGACCAGGTCATACCCATGGAAACCGATGGGCGGCTCACCTCCCACGGCCCCAGCGAAGACTTGCGTCAGGAGCTGCTGGACAAGGCCCGTCGGGCCGGTCTGTTGTGCCCGCATGCCAGTCGCGAAATGGGTGGCGCGGGCCTGAGCCACTTCGCCAAAGCCATCGTCTTCGAGGAGGCCGGCTATTCACCCCTGGGCCCTATAGCGCTGAACATCCATGCGCCGGACGAAGGCAACATTCACCTGATGGACGAGGTGGCCACTGAGGCCCAGAAAGATCGCTGGCTGCGGCCCTTGGTCAATGGCCAGATCCGCTCCTGCTTTGCCATGACCGAACCTGCGCCTGGCGCAGGCTCCGATCCGTCGATGATGAAGACCGTCGCCGTGCGTGACGGCGACCATTATGTCATCAACGGCCGTAAATGGCTGATTACCGGGGCCGACGGTGCCGGGTTCGCGATCATCATGGCGCGCATGGAGGACGGCTCCGCGACCATGTTCCTGGCGGACATGAACACGCCCGGGATTATCCACGAGCGGCAACTCAACACCCTGGATAGCTGCTTTACAGGAGGCCATTCAGTCTTGCGTTTCAAAAACCTGCGGGTTCCGGCCACCGATGTGCTGGGCGAGATCGGCAAGGGCTTCCGCTACGCGCAAGTGCGCCTGGCCCCCGCGCGCCTGACCCACTGCATGCGTTGGCTGGGCGCTGCCCGCCGTGCCCACGATATCGCCTGCGACTACGCGCGAACCCGGGATTCGTTCGGCAAGCCACTGGGAGAGCACCAGGGCATCGGCTTCATGCTGGCAGACAACCAGATGGCGCTGCACAGCACCCGCTTGGCCATCTGGCATTGCGCCTGGGTACTGGACGAAGGCGGGCGGGGAAATGTCGAGTCGAGTATGACCAAGGTGCTGAGTGCCGAAGCCTTGTGGCATGTGGTCGATCGCTGCGTACAGATCCTGGGCGGACGCGGTGTGACGGGGGAAACGGTGGTCGAGCGCATTTTCCGCGACATCCGTCCCTTCCGCATCTACGACGGCCCAAGCGAGGTGCATCGCATGAGCCTGGCGAAAAAGATCCTCGACGGACACAAGGATTTTTCCTGATGAAGCCTGCGATCATTGAGCTTTTTGATCTTTCTGGCCGCCGTGCCCTGGTCACTGGCGCCTCCAGCGGGCTCGGCCGCCATTTCGCCCGAACCCTGGCAGCGGCGGGCGCCGAGGTGGCGGTTGCGGCGCGACGTGTCGAGCAGTTGCAGACCTTGGTCGAAGAGATCGAAGGCGAGGGCGGGCGCGCCCGTGCCTTCGCCCTGGACGTGACCGACCGGGCATCGGTCAACGCATGCCTTGCGCGGATTGCTCAGGCGCTTGGCCCACTGGACATTCTGGTCAACAACGCGGGCATCAGCGACAGTCGTAACGTGCTGGAATACGCCGATGATGATTGGGATCGTATCCTCGACACCAATCTCAAGGGCGCCTGGATCGTCGCGCAAGAAGTGGCGCGGCGCATGGTCGAGGCGCAGCGCGGCGGTAGCTTGATCAATGTGACGTCCATTCTGGCCAGCCGCGTTGCAGGCGCCGTGACCCCCTATGTCGCGGCGAAGGCCGGCCTGAGCCAGTTGACCCGCTCCCTGGCCCTGGAACTGGCGCGTCACCAGATCAGGGTCAATGCCATCGCACCCGGCTATGTGATGACTGAGCTCAATCGCGATTTCCTGGCCAGTGAGGCGGGCGACAAGTTGCGCGCCCGTATTCCTACCCGACGATTCTGCACACCGGCCGATCTGGACGGTGCCTTGCTTCTGCTCGCCTGCGACGCCAGTCGCGCCATGACGGGCAGTGAGATCGTTGTGGATGCAGGGCACTTGTGCAGCACTTTATAGCTTGATTTTTAACAAGTACCGCGAGCCTTTATCTGATCGGATAGGACTGGAAAACAAACATGAACCCACTGCGTAACAAAGTCGCCGTTATTACCGGTGCTGCCAGCGGCTTCGGCCGCGAACTGGCGATAGCCTGCGCCAACGAAGGCATGTGCCTTGCGTTGACCGACATCGATGAGAAGAACCTGCAGGTCACGGTTGAACGGCTGCCGTCTGGCACGCAAGTGCTAACGATGAAATGTGATGTCGCCCAGGCCGAACAGATCGAGCAGCTGGCGGTTGCGACCTACGCGCGCTTCGGCGCCGCGCACCTGCTGTTCAACAATGCCGGCGTACTCGTAGGCGGCCCGCTGTGGACCACGACTGTGCAGGATTGGGAGTGGATGGTCGGCATCAACGTGATGGGCGTCGCGCATGGCATCCGCAGTTTTGTGCCGCGTATGCTGGCGCAAAAGGATGAATGCCACATTGTCAATACCGCGTCGGTCGCCGGCCTGCTGTCGGTGCCAGGCAACGGGATCTACTGTGCGACCAAGCATGCGGTGGTGACGATCTCTGAATGCCTGCAGCTTGAATTGCAGGAGGAAAACGCGTCGATCGGCGTGTCGGTACTGTGCCCGGCCTTTGTACCGACGGGCATCGCCGATGCCGGGCGAAACCGCCCGGCCGAATTGGCTGATGCCAATCCGCTGAAGGGAAAATACGAAGAACAGACGCGCAAGGCAACGCAGGCCGGGAAGCTCAGTGCGGCCGACATCGCGCGCATCACGCTCGACGCAGTGAGGGAAAACCGCTTCTACATTCTGCCGCATCAAAAGATCAAGAATCTGATTGAGATGCGTATGGGGGACATCCTCGATGAACGCAGTCCGACCCATATCTCACGCTGAAGCATTGCGTCTTGTGTGCTGAAGAAAAACTGTCTAGTCCTGAAATAGGTTTACACGTTTCAAAGCAGGATTGACGATTCAAAGCGCCTGATGCACCGCATCGGGCGCTTTGTATTTCGTCTTGGGGCTTCAGCTCAATAGTGCAGGCATATCTTGCCAAAGTGCTTGGCGGATTTCTGGTAGGCAAAGGCCTCGGCAATCTGCTCCAGCGGATAGCGGCTGTCGATGACCGGGCGCCAGCTGAAGTTTTCCAGGGCACGCACCATGTCTTGCTGCTGCTCGCGGCTACCGACGATCAGGCCACGCAGGGTTTGCTGCTTGCGCATCATTTCCACGGTGGGCAGGCTGCCGGAAACGCCCGTGAGTACGCCGATCAGCGCAATGTGGCCGCCGGGAGTGCAGGCGCGGATGGACTGGGGCAGCGTGCCCGGGCCACCCACTTCGACCACGATGTCTACACCGCGCCCGCCAGTGGCGGCCAGTACCACGTCGCCCCATTCGGATTCGGGCTGGTCTTTGTAGTTGATGACCTGATCGGCCCCCAGTGCCAGCAGACGCTCTTTCTTGGCATCGGACGAGGTCGTGGCAATGACCCGCGCGCCCATGGACTTGGCCATTTGCAGCGCGAAGATGGAGACGCCGCCGGTACCCAGCACCAGCACGCTGTCGCCCGCCTGGATGCGAGCATCTACCACCAGCGCACGCCAGGCGGTAAGGCCGGCCGTGGTCAGCGTGGCGGCCTCTTCAAAGGTGTAGCCCTTGGGCGCCAGGGTGAACCCCTGGGCGGGCATGTTGACCCATTCACGGGCAAAGCCATCCACGCCGTCGCCAGGGACGGTCTGGAAGGTGCTGGGCCCGACCCGACCCGATTGCCAGTGGGGGAAGAAGCACGACACAACGAAATCACCCACGGCGAACTCCGTCACGCCTTCGCCCACGGCGGTGACGACTCCGGCGCCGTCGGTCATGGGGATGCGACCATCCTCGGCACGGGCGTGACCGGTGACTACGCCAAGGTCGTGGTAGTTGAGCGAGCTGGCATGGATGCGCACCTGGACCTCGCCCGCTTTGGGCGCGCCGGGGGCGGCCATATCGATAAGGCGCAGGTGCTCCAGGCCAGCGGGATGCTGGAGTTGAATGGCTTTCATGGGGTGTCCTTTGTAGGAGCACGGCTTGCCGCAATGCCAGTCAGTCAAGGCGAGATCCCTGTGGGAGCGGATTTATCCGCGAATGAAAACACCGCGGTTTTTAGGCATTGCGCGTCATCGTTCATTCGCGGATAAATCCGCTCCCACAGGGTTTATGCCTTAGCTGACCGGCATTGCGGCCTGCCTGCGATGGCGGCCTTGAAATCGCCATCGCGAGCAAGCTCTGCTCCAGAAATTCAATCAATAAGAGGGCGCTGCGGTGACGGGGCACCGCAGCGTGGGGCTTCATTACAGCGTCACGTCACGCATGCTGGTCATGTCGATCACGAAGCGGTACTTCACGTCGTTGTTTTGCAGGCGGTCAAAGGCGGTGTTGATGTCCTTGATATCAATCATTTCGCAGCTGGGCAGTACCAGGTGTTCGGCGCAGAAAACCAACAGTTCCTGGATCGCCTGGATGCCACCGATGAGCGAACCGGCCAAGGTGCGGTTATTGCGGATCAGCAAGCCACCATGAATGGGCTCCAGCGGTTCGATGGCACCGACCAGCACCAGTACGCCCTCGCGACCCAGCAGCATCAAGTAGGGGTTGACGTCGTGCCGGCGGGGAATGGTGTCGATAATAAATTCGAACGCATTGGCTGCAGCCGACATCGCCGCTGCATCGTTGGACAGCAGCACGTGATGGGCGCCGAGGGTGCGGGCGTCGTCGGCTTTGCCTGGTGAGGTCGTAATCACTGTGACTTCGGCGCCAAGGGCAGCGGCCAGCTTCACGGCCATATGCCCGAGCCCGCCGAGGCCGACCACCGCGACTTTCGAACCCTTGCCTACGCCGTAGCGGCGCATCGGGTTCCACACGGTGATGCCGGCGCACAGCAAAGGGGCTGCGTAGCGCGGATCGAGGTTTTCGGGCATGCGTAGAACGAACTGCTCACGAACTACAATATGCTCGGAATAACCACCATAGGTGATCTCGCCGGTAAGGCGATCCTTGCCGTTGTAGGTGGGCGTCGGACCATGGCTGCACAGTTGTTCCTGATGCTCCTCGCAGGGCGCGCAGTGCAGGCAGCTATCGACCTGGCAACCGACGGCGACCCGGTCGCCGACCTTGAAGCGGCTGACGTTGCTGCCGACGGCAGTGACATGGCCGACGATCTCGTGGCCTGGCACGATGGGATAGACAGTGTTGTTCCAGTCGTTGTGCACCTGATGGGCATCGGAATGGCAGACGCCGCAATAGGCGATATCGATGGCGACGTCATCGGCGCGCAGAGCCCGGCGCTCGAAACGAAAGGGCGTGAGGGCGGAGTGGGCCTCGTGTGCGGCAAATCCCAGGCAAGTGGTCATGGGCAAGTCCTGTAAAAATCAACGCGTACCCCCGGCAATAACCGGGGGGTACAGAGGGGTTAGATCGACGGGCGTAACCAAGGCGCCGGGGTCATTTCCGGCGAGGCGATCTGGTTGACGATCCATTTGCCCATGCGCCGCAGCGGCTCGATGGAATCCTGTGGGCCTGCCCATTTCAGCCCCGCCGCGTAGCCCAGCGAGACGATGCGCTGAGCGCCATACAGGGGCAGGATGTCCTTGAGATCTTCCTTGATGCTTTCCGGATAGACGCCGACGGTCTGGGTGTAGGCATCGACTGCATCCATCATCTCGTGCAGGTCATCGACCGGCACCAGGTTGGCGGTACGGTCGTCGAGCCTGGTGGCAAAGGACACCGACTCCGGAATCTGCGAGCAGATGACTGCGCCTTCGCCGTCCTTGCCACCCATCACCTTGTACCATTCATCATCCAGGCGCAGCGCGTCGACTTCGGCCTTGAGGCCCTGGTCGTAGCGTTTGGGCACGGTGCTGAGGGTGTTGGGCAGGGTCTGCATGGCGTCGTAGACATAACCGCCGAAGGTGTTCAGATTCGCCAGGCCCGCCTCGTCGGTGCCGCTCTGTACGTAGACCACACGGGCGCACACGCAGGCCTTCTGGTTCAGTGCGCCGATGTCGCTGGCCAAGCGCAGGGCGGCCTCGCGCATGGTCTCTTCACTGTCGAAGGTGCCCTTGCCGATGATGCTGGCGCTGCGTTTCGGGTCGAGGGAGATCAGCTCCAGACCCGGCTGGATGTAGCGGGTGACATGCTTCATCGAGTTGAAGCCGCCCCAGGCCACGATCTTCTCCAGATTCTGCGGCTGGTACAGGCGTTCTTCGAAGGCCTGGTCGCCGCCTTTCCAGTAGGCGACGCTGAGGTGTTTGGTCAGAGGATGGTCCGGCGCCATCTCGACCATGGTGCGGGCGATGGCCAGGGCCGTGAACGGGTCGTTGGACGGCGCCTTGATGATCGCATCACTGCGCAGCACCATGTTGCGCAGGATGGTCAGCAGGGAAAGCCCGGTCGCGTTACCAGCGACGATATGCAGTGTGCGGGCGCCGAAGCAGCGCACATCCAGTTCGGTGCCGTCGATCAAGCGCTGCTTGACCCAGCCTTCCAGGTATTTGACGCCCACTGAGTTCTCCACCTGTTCGGTGACGGATTCACGAGTGAGCATGTGGCGCAGTCCCATGTAGCTGCCCTTGACCATGCTCGGGGTGACCGGCGCAGTCAGGTAGGACAGCTCGCAGGCTTCCTGCAAGTAGGGGTTTTTGTCGAATTCCAGGCGTTCACCGAGGGCTTCGGCGTAGTCGAGGATGTCTTTGAAGGTGAGCGTGTAGAGGTCGGCCAGCTTCGCCGGGTTACCCAGCGGCAGTTGGTCGATGTATTTGTGCGCATCCGGGGTTTGGAAGACCAGGTCGCCGCCACGGCCGCCTACGTCGATCAGGTTGTCGGTGATGACTTTGCCGCGGATGATCATTGGCGCAATAGGTTTGCTCATGGGGTTAGCCCTCTAATGTGTTCAGGAAATCCATCGCTTGGCGATGGGACTCTTCTGTCGCCGCACAGGTGATCTTGTCGTCGCCGCCATTGAGTTCGCTGTAGCGCTGGATCGGCCCGACCACGTAGCTACTCGGCCGGCCGCAGGCGCAGGGCTTGTCCCATTCGACGGTGATTTCATCGCCGGTGATAAAGCCGCCCCAACGGAATTCCGCGCCGAGGTCGAAGAACGCTGCGCGACCGGTCACGCGGCCTTTGCGCGGCAGTGGCTTGCTGGTCTCTGGATCGAGCAAGTAGGGGATGACGGTGGGGGCGAAGTGGAAATGGCCCTCTTCGCAGCGCGCATGGGCACCGCCGACGATTTCCGACATGGCGTAGGATTCGTTGAGGGTCTTGGCGCCGGTGAAGCGCAGCACGTCTTCGCGCCAGCCCTCCGGTTGTACGACACCCTTGCCGCCGCCGGCGGTGTGGATGAACGAGTCAGGGTGGAAGACACCTTCCAGACCGCGCGCAAGGCCGGCCTTGGCCATGCTGTGCAGCAGGTTCCAGGTCGCGCCGATGTATACGCGCTGGCCCTTGAGCTGGGTGGACATATGATCGAAGAAGGTCGCCAGGTGCTGCGGCATTTCGGCCTGCAACTGGTCGAAAGCCTTTTTCTTTTCCAGCAGTTCCGGGCTGATCACCAGGCGATCGAGGGTGCCCTTGGACTGTGCCGCGCGCAGCTTGGCCCCCAGGTGAAGCACGTCGGTGCTGAGCGTGGTCGGGTAGGCCGCATGGAAATGCGACTCATCCGGCAACAGCGCTGGAATCATGGCGGCGTGGACACGCACATGACTCAGGTAGCCCTTGCGGTAGTACGGGTAAATCGTGTGCAAGTTGGGCTCTGGGGTATCCGGCCCCTCCATGTTCCACACCATCATCTTGCGCAGTTGAGCGAATTTGTCCCACTCATGTACGCCTTGGGGCAGGAACGACAGGGTGCCGGAAGTGCCCGAGGTGTGACTGATGCGCAGTTGCGGCACGCCCTCGTCCATGGTCTCGAACCAGTCGTCCAGGCCCTGGCAATCGCTGACGTTGACCGCAGCAATGGCTTCGGCGATCTCTGGCGTCACCAGTTTGCCCAGCCATTTGTTGATCTGGCCGAAGCTGCGTTTCTCCAGCAACGAGGGCGGGTAGGACTTGTACACGGTGTGTTCGAACAGCAGCGGCACCACGTCGTCGAGTTGCTCGATGTGTTCCACGCCTTGGGCGTCGGCGAGCTTCTTGAGTACCGGGATACGGTCGCGAAGTGCTTCGAAGCGCTGCTTCAGGGCGTTGATCTGTAGCGCGTCGATTTCGGCGCGGGGCAGAGTGTTCCAGGCCTGCTGGGAATAGTTGACCAATACTGCCGGGTTGTTCAGCAGCTGCTGGGTTTTTTGTTCTATCGACAGTTGTGCAGTGGGCATTTTCTGGCTCGCTACTCGACTAGTGAAAACCGGCTAGGGCCGGAGGTGGGTGTGGTCAAGTATGGGGCGGCAGTCTTGGATTTTGTTCCGGATTAAGGTGATCGTGTTTCTTGTTCAAGTCACTGAAAAATAAGAAAAAAACAAGAAGAATCGGAGTGCCTGCGGACGCCGTTCCGGATTCGAGGTGGGAGGCCGGATTAGAGGCTGGTGCAGTGAGTTGGCTGGAATATAATCGGTTTCCCTCACTCAATAAGGAGGGGAGGAAGCGGTTCCAGTCAGGCCACTGTTGTGAGGGGTTTGCGGTTGGCACCTGTGCTTTGCAATCGCCAAAAAACTCAGCGCAACACATCTATTCGTGAGGCTTTTATGCTGAAAATGGTATTTCAAACCACCCCATCAATGATCATCGAACGCGGTGCTTCGACCCGGCTCGCCGCTAATGTTCGAGCCATGGGCTGCACATCGGTTCTGTTGGTGACCGATGCGGGGGTTATTGCTGCTCGCCTACTGGATGCGGTGCTCGCCGGCTTCGAAGGCGAAGAGATTGCCGTTAGCGTATTTTCCCAGGTTCAGGCCGACCCGCCGGAGTCGGTGATACTGGCTGCGGTGGATGCCGCAAAAGCCTGTGGCGCCGATTGCGTGCTGGGATTGGGCGGCGGCAGTTCGCTGGATGCCGCCAAGCTGGCCGCGCTGTTGGCGCGCAGTGGCGAGTCCTTGAGTCAAGTCTATGGCATCAACCAGACCAAGGGCCCGCGCCTGCCGCTGATTCTGGTGCCTACCACGGCAGGGACCGGTTCGGAGGTGACTTCGGTCTCGGTCGTGACCACGGGCGCCGGTGAGAAGAACGTGGTTTACTCGCCAATGCTGTTGCCCGACCTGGCCGTACTGGACGCGGAGCTGACCCTTGGGCTGCCGTCCCACGTCACGGCGGCGACCGGTATCGATGCCATGGTCCATGCCATCGAGGCCTATACCAGCAAAAATCTGAAGAACCCGATTTCCGATTGCCTGGCGCGCGAAGCGCTACGTCTGTTGTCCGGCAGCCTGTTCCAGGCCTGCCAGGATGGCAGCAACCTGGAAGCGCGGGAGAACATGTTGCTCGGTGCTTGCCTGGCAGGCATGGCGTTCGCCAACGCCCCGGTGGCAGCAGTGCATGCCCTGGCTTATCCCCTCGGCGCACGTTTCCACGTGCCACATGGGCTGTCCAATGCCCTGGTGCTGGGACCGGTGATGCGCTTCAACCTCGAGACGGTGGCGCCTTTGTATGCGCAGTTGGCAGACATCGTCCTGCCCGGCCTCAGCGGTACCGACAAGGATAAAGCTGGTGCCTTGGCCGACTACCTCGGCGCCTTGGCGGGTGAACTGAGTCTGCCCACCCGCTTGCGCGATCTGGGCATTGCCGAGTCCGACATCGAGCCGCTGGTCGTCGATGCCATGAGGCAGACACGTCTTTTGGGCAACAATCCTCGGCCAGTCGGCGAGGCCGACGTGCGCGCGATCTATAGGGAGATCCTATGAGCGGCAAGATCGCGCGGCCACGCCGGGATGAGTTTCGCCGCTTCACTCAAATGCCGACGCGCTGGGGTGACCATGACTCCTACGGGCATGTGAACAATGTGGTCTATTACTCGTACTGTGAGTCGGCGATCACTGCGTTCCTGGTTGAACAGGGGACCCTGGACATAGCCAGCAGCCCGGTGATCGGGTTGATCGTCAATTCCAGTTGCACCTACTTTTCGCCCATCGTTTTCCCCGACCAGATCAGTGTCGGGATGAAAATATCCCACCTGGGCAACAGCAGCGCGCGATACGAGCTGGCACTGTTTTGCAACGATGAGCACGAAGCGGCCGCAGCGGCCCATATCGTCTATGTGTATGTCGACCGGGCCAGCAACACCTCGGTGCCCATCCCGGAATCGGTGCGTACTGTACTGGCAAGACTCGCTGACTAAGCGAGCCGGCTCGGTCATACTCCAGTTTGCTGCTTGGCGGGTCTGCCGCCCTGGCAATGGGCAGCATTCTGGAGAGGACACTATGGTCAAACCAACCCCTGACAAGACCGGCGTGCAGGTCGAAATACCTGCCCAGCCCCGCAAGGAGCCGCGGCAGGCACGCTCGATCGCGCTGGTGACGGCCGTGAAGCAAACCGGTCGGCAGATTCTCGAAAGCGAGGGGCGGGAAGCCTTGAACGCCATGCGCCTGGCCGAAGACTCAGGCGTGGCGATCAGTTCGATCTACGAGTACTTCCCGACGATGGAGGCGCTGATCGCTGCAATCTTTGATGATTACCGGACTGAAGCCCGCATCGAACTGTACGCCGACATCATGGCGCTGCCGCCTGAGGCCACCCTGCTGGACGGGATTTTACTGGCCTTGCGGGCCGTTCTGGCCGCCCACGTCAAGAAAACCCTGTTCGATCCGGTGTTCAGCGTGCGCTCCACTCATTATGACGAGCTGGTGCGATTGGATGTGGTCAAGGCCAAGCAGCTCTGGACCGCCACGGCGAGTTCGGCCTTGATGCAGCGCTTCGCCAGCGAAATCCGGGTGAAGGACCGGGAAAAGGCCGAGTTTCTGGTCTACCAGACATGGTCGGCGCTGCCTCGAGCCATGCTGCTGGAAAGACCGTGCTACCTCACTGACGAGGACACGCCCAAGTTGATCGCGCGCATGCTGCACGCGATGCTGACTGACCCGACGTAGGAGCAAGGCTTGCCTGCGATGCCAGTCAGTTAAGGCATTGAACGACACAAACCCTGTGGGAGCGGATTTATCCGCGAATGAAGGCGCCGCGCAATGCCTGAAAAACCGCGGTGCATTCATTCGCGGATAAATCCGC
>NZ_JAAAMT010000003.1 GCF_009905435.1 Pseudomonas sp. R5(2019) | reverse complement strand
GGAACAGACTGGTCTGGTTTCGTGGTTCGCCCTGGATATACGCCATAAGAAAATGCCCGCATCTCTTGATGCGGGGCATTTTCTTAAACTTGAGTCAGAATGGCTAGGTTTTCACACAGTCTGTACAGGTGTTTTGCAGGCTGGTAAAACGGTCCAGCCAGTGAAATTACCTTGCATTCGTCATGTTTGCTTCATGCCAACGCCATCTGGCCCTATAATGTTTGCCTTTTTCGCCCAATGATTTTGCGGAGCTGGTGATGGCCGAACGTAAGGCGTCCGTCGAGCGCAACACTCTGGAAACCCAGATCAAGGCCTCGATCAACCTGGATGGCACCGGAAGGGCCCGATTCGATATCGGGGTTCCTTTCCTTGAGCATATGCTGGACCAGATCGCCCGCCATGGGCTGATCGACCTGGACATCGAGTGCAAGGGCGACCTGCATATCGACGACCACCACACGGTGGAAGACGTCGGTATCACCCTGGGTCAGGCTTTCTCCCAGGCGATCGGTGACAAGAAAGGCATCTACCGTTACGGCCATGCCTATGTGCCGCTCGACGAAGCGCTGTCGCGCGTGGTCATCGACTTCTCGGGCCGCCCTGGCCTGCAGATGCATGTACCGTACACCCGCGCCAGCGTTGGCGGCTTCGATGTCGACCTGTTCCAGGAATTCTTCCAGGGCTTCGTCAACCACGCCAACGTCACCCTGCACATCGACAATCTGCGTGGGCACAACACCCACCACCAGATCGAGACCGTGTTCAAGGCCTTTGGCCGTGCCCTGCGCATGGCGATCGAGCGGGACGAGCGCATGGCCGGGCAGATGCCTTCTACCAAAGGTTGCCTGTAATGCAGACTGTAGCGGTTATCGATTACGGCATGGGCAACCTGCACTCGGTGGCCAAGGCCCTCGAGCACGTCGGCGCCGGCCGGGTGCGGATCACCAGCGACGCCAGTGTGATTCGCGAAGCGGACCGGGTGGTATTTCCGGGTGTGGGCGCGATTCGCGACTGCATGGCTGAAATCCGCCGCCTGGGCTTTGATTCGCTGGTCCGTGAAGTCAGCCAGGACCGTCCGTTCCTCGGCATCTGCGTGGGCATGCAAGCGCTGCTCGATCACAGTGAAGAGAACGATGGCGTTGACTGCATCGGCCTGTTCCCGGGCAACGTGAAGTTCTTCGGCAAGGGCCTGCACGAAGACGGCGAGCACCTGAAGGTGCCGCACATGGGCTGGAACGAAGTGACCCAGGCGGTGGATCACCCGCTGTGGCACAACATTCCGGACCTGGCGCGCTTCTACTTCGTGCACAGCTACTACATCGAGGCCGGCAAGGCCGGGCAAGTGGTCGGTCGCGGCCACTATGGCGTCGACTTCGCTGCCGCGCTGGCCGAGGGTTCGCGCTTTGCCGTGCAGTTCCACCCGGAGAAGAGCCATACTCATGGCCTGCAGTTGCTGCAGAACTTCGCCGCCTGGGATGGTCGCTGGTAATGAGCCGCTCCAGGAGCAAGGCCCCGATCATGACACTGGCTCCAGAGCAGGAACGCGAGGCACTCGATGTGCTCAAGCGTTTCCTCGAGGATCGCTTCGAGCTGCAACTGGGTTCGTTCGAAGTGGCCGAGGTTCTGGAGCTGTTTACCCGCGAGATTGCTCCACACTATTACAACAGGGCGATTTTCGACGTGCAGGCGCACCTCAAGGAGAGGTTCGAAAGCATCGAAAGCGACTTGTGGGCGCTCGAGAAGAACTGATCTTCCGGGCATCGCTGTTTACCGAATTGACAGGTTTTCCAGATGCTGATTATTCCCGCTATCGATCTTAAAGACGGTGCCTGCGTACGTCTGCGCCAGGGCCGCATGGAAGATTCCACCGTGTTCTCCGATGACCCGGTGAGCATGGCCGCCAAATGGGTGGAAGGGGGCTGCCGTCGCCTGCATCTGGTCGACCTGAACGGCGCCTTCGAAGGCCAGCCAGTCAATGGCGAAGTAGTGACTGCCATCGCCAAGCGCTACCCGAACCTGCCGATCCAGATCGGCGGCGGCATTCGCTCGCTGGAAACCATCGAACACTACGTCAAGGCGGGCGTGAGCTACGTGATCATCGGCACCAAGGCCGTCAAAGAGCCTGAGTTCGTTGCCGAAGCCTGCCGCGCCTTCCCAGGCAAGGTCATCGTTGGCCTGGACGCCAAGGACGGTTTCGTTGCCACTGACGGCTGGGCTGAAGTCAGCACCGTTCAAGTGATCGATCTGGCCAAGCGTTTCGAAGCCGATGGCGTTTGCGCCATCGTCTACACCGACATCGCCAAAGACGGCATGATGCAGGGCTGCAACGTGCCGTTCACCGCAGCCCTGGCCGCGGCCACGAAAATCCCGGTCATCGCCTCCGGCGGCATCCACAACCTGGGCGACATCAAGGCCCTGCTCGACGCCAAGGCGCCGGGCATCATCGGCGCGATCACCGGCCGGGCCATCTACGAAGGCACTCTGGACGTCGCCGAGGCGCAAGCCTTCTGCGATACCTACAAAGGCTGAGGAGCACGTCATGGCGCTGGCCAAACGCATCATCCCCTGCCTGGACGTGGACAACGGCCGGGTGGTCAAGGGCGTCAAGTTCGAGAACATCCGTGACGCGGGCGATCCGGTCGAGATCGCGCGCCGTTACGACGAACAAGGTGCCGACGAGATTACCTTTCTCGACATCACCGCCAGCGTCGACGGCCGCGATACCACCCTGCACACCGTCGAGCGCATGGCCAGCCAGGTGTTTATCCCGCTGACCGTGGGCGGTGGCGTGCGCACCGTGCAAGACATCCGCAACCTGCTCAATGCCGGTGCTGACAAAGTCTCGATCAACACCGCCGCGGTGTTCAATCCGGAGTTCGTCGGCGAAGCTTCGGCGCATTTCGGCTCCCAGTGCATCGTCGTCGCCATCGACGCCAAGAAAGTCTCGCAACCGGGCGAAACACCGCGTTGGGAGATCTTCACCCACGGCGGCCGCAAGCCTACCGGGCTGGACGCGGTGGAATGGGCGAAGAAGATGGAAGGTCTGGGCGCCGGCGAGATCCTGCTGACCAGCATGGACCAGGACGGCATGAAGAACGGCTTCGACCTAGGCGTGACCCGTGCCATCAGCGATGCGCTGGGCATTCCGGTGATTGCCTCCGGCGGTGTCGGCAACTTGCAGCACTTGGCTGACGGCATTCTGGAAGGCCATGCCAGCGCGGTGCTGGCAGCGAGTATTTTCCACTTTGGTGAATACACCGTGCCTGAGGCCAAGGCCTATATGGCGCATCGCGGGATTGTGGTGCGCTGATCGGTTGAGGCCGCCGGGCTTGCCCCAATGCCAGTCAGTTAAGGCGAGATCCATGTGGGAGCGGATTTATCCGCGAATGAAGGCACCGCGCAATGCCAGAAAAACCGCGGTGAATGGATTCGCGGATAAATCCGCTCCCACAGAATCTATGCCTTAACTGACCGGCATTGGGGCTTGCCCGCGATAGGGCCCTCAAGATCAAAATGCGGTACTGTTGGCCACAAGCCATGGACTGCGGGGCCCCACATGCTCAAGCGACTGCTGTTCGCCATTCTCACTGCTCATTCCCTTGCATTTTCCAGCCTCTCCCAGGCCGCCGAGCCCATCGTGCTGCTGACGGAAAACTTTCCGCCTTACAACATGGCCAGCAACGGCAAGAACTTCGCTCAGGACGAAAACATCCAGGGTATCGCCGCCGATGTGGTGCGCGAGATGTTCAAGCGTGCCGACGTGCCCTACAGCATGACCTTGCGCTTCCCTTGGGAACGCATCTACCAGTCCGCCCTGAAAACCCCCGGCTACGGCGTGTTCGTCATCGCCCGCCTGGCGGAACGTGAGCAGCTGTTCAAATGGGTTGGGCCAATCGGGCCAGATGACTGGATTCTGCTTGGTCGCGCCGACAGCCATTTCGATATCACCAGTCTTGAGCAGGCGCGCGGTTACAAGATCGGCGCCTATAAAGGCGATGCCATTGCCCTGTTTCTGGGCAAGCAGAAGTTGAATCCGGTGGTTGCGCTGCGTGACCAGGAAAACGCTCGCAAGCTGATCGACAAGGACATAGACCTGTGGGCCACCGGTGATCCGGCGGGGCGCTACCTGGCGCGTCAGGAGGGCATTACCGGGCTCAAGACCGTGCTGCGCTTTCATGGCGCCGAGCTGTACCTGGCCTTGAACAGGCAAGTCCCCGACGAGGTGGTCGGCAAGCTGCAGTCGGCACTCGACGCCCTGCGCCGCGAAGGCTTCGTCGAAGAGGCCATGGCGCGTTATCTGTAACCGCTAGCGGTAGACCCCGTTCTTGCTGTGCCCGGCCATGGCGCGGTTGCCGCGTTCAGCGATCATCTGATGAATCTCGATCCATTCGATACCCTGGGCCTTCAGGCGCCCGGCAGGGCGCGCAGACGCATCGGTCAATGACCGCGGGTGATGCTCAGGCCCTTGAGCAGGCTCAGTGCCTGGCTCAGCTGGAAGTCGTCATCCTGCGGGCGCTCCTTCTTGCCCGTCGGTGCCTTGCCTGAAGGGGACGGGCGATCGGCGCCGCCGTTGCCGTTGCCCAAGTGGCCGAGCAGGTCGGCTTCCTTGAAGTTCTCGCCGTCTTGCTCGCTGGTAACCTTGCCACGGCGCACTTCGATGTCCGGGATGATGCCCTGGGCCTGGATCGAGCGACCGTTGGGCGTGTAGTACAGCGCCGTGGTGAGCTTGAGTGCGCGCTCGTTGTTCAGCGGCAGCACGGTTTGCACCGAGCCCTTGCCGAAGCTGTCGGTGCCCATCAGCACGCCGCGTTTCTGGTCTTGCAGGGCGCCAGCGACGATTTCCGATGCCGAGGCGCTGCCGCCGTTGATCAGCACCACCAGCGGTACGCCTTCACTGGCGTCGGCGGAGTCCGCGGAGAAGCGCAGTTCCGAGTTGGCAATGCGGCCCTTGGTGTAGACGATCAGGCCTTTGGTGAGGAAGTGGTCAGCCACTTCCACCGCCGATTGCAGCACGCCGCCCGGGTTGTTGCGCAGGTCCAGAATCACCCCGCTCAGTTTCTTGCCGTTATCCTTGCGCAGCTTGGCCAGGGCCTTGCCGACTTCTTCACCGGACTTGACCTGGAACTGGGTGATACGGATATAGCCGTAACCCGGCTCGACCATTTGCGCCTTGACGCTCTTGACCTGAATCACTGCCCGCGCAAGGGTCACATCGAACGGCGTGCCGCCGTCGCGAACCAGTGTCAGGGTGATTTTCTGGCCGACCTTGCCGCGCATCTTGTCGACCGCTTCGGTCATGGACTGGCCACGGGTCGGTTGGCCATTGATCTTGACGATCAGATCGCCGGCCTCGATGCCGGCCTTGGATGCCGGGGTGTCATCGATAGGCGAGACGACCTTGATGAAGCCGTCTTCCATGCCGACTTCGATGCCCAGCCCGCCGAACTCACCGCTGGTGCTTTCCTGCAGCTCCTGGAAATCTTCCGGGCCAAGGTAGGCGGAGTGCGGGTCGAGGTTGCTGAGCATGCCCTTGATGGCGTTTTCGAGCAGGGTTTTGTCATCCACAGGTTCGACATAGGCGGCCTTGATCCGGTCCATGACCTCGGCAAAGGTACGCAGCTCGTCGAGCGGCAGCGGTGCCTTGGCATTGGCGGGCGTGGCAGCAACCGTGGCCGGGGCAGGCTCTGCAGCCAACGCCTGCGAGGCGCCAACGGCCACGGCAATCGCCAGGGCCAGCGAGGTGAGGCGGGACAAATGCAGCATGTCGAACGAACTCCTAATCCTGATTCTGCGCCTTTCGGTGCATCGACGCGCCTCGCAAGGCGGGGCTACCGCGTCGTAGATATTATCGGGCGCGCCCCTATCCCTGGGCGCGGCACCATTGTGCAGGGTCGCTTGGGCGGCCTTGCTGGCGAATCGCGAAATACAACGCTGGCGTGTCCTGCCCACCGCTGGAACCGACTGTCGAGATCGCTTCACCGGCCTTGACGATGTCGCCGGCGTCCTTGAGCAGGGTCTGGTTGTGGCCGTAGAGGCTCAGAAAACCGTTGCCATGATCGAGAATGACCAGAAGTCCGGCGCCGCGCAACCAGTCAGCAAACACCACCCGCCCACCGTGCACGGCGTGCACCTGGCTGCCGGCGCTGGCGCTGATCATCACGCCATCCCATTTGGTCCGCGAATCGCCCCCTCGGGTTTCGCCGAAGCGCGCCAGTAGCCGACCATCGACCGGCCACGGCAGTTTTCCACGGGCTGAGGCGAAGGCGCCACCGAAGGATGCACCGCCACTTGAGACAAGCGCACCGGGTGAAGGTTTAGGTTGACGTGGGCTTTCGTCGCCCTGGGCCAAAGACTCGGCCCTGGCTTTGGCTGCCGCTTCGGCTTCACGCTGGCGCTTCTCGGCTTCCTGCTGGGCCAGTAGCGCCTTCTGCCGCGCTTCTTCGGCTTCGCGGGCCTGGCGGGCGAGGGTTTCCTCGATGGTCTTGAGGACGTTGGTCAGGTCCGCCTGGTCCTGCTCGCGGGCGGCCAGCTTCTGGTCGCGCTCCTTGACGTCGGCGTTGAGTTTGGCAAGCACCTGCTGGCGCTCGGCACGGACCTTCTCAAGCTCCTGGTGCTGGCTGTCGAGGGTGCCTTGCTGGGCCAGCAGATTGGCCTGCTGCAGGGCGCTCGCGCTTTCGACGTTGGCCAGTTGGCGCAGGGTTTCGTTGAAGCTGCGCAGTTGCTCCAGGCGGGCCTGGCTCAGGTAATCGTAATAGGTGAGGGTGCGGGCGAATTTTTCCGGGTGCTGCTGGTTGAGCAGCAGTTTCAGGTATTCCTGGTTTCCGCCCTGATAGGCGGCACGGGCCTGGATGGCGATCAGTCGCTGCTGTTCAATGCGCGCGCTCTGGAGTTTTTTTTTCTCCTCATCGAGGCGCTCCAGCTCGCCTTCAGTCTTTTTTAGTTCTTTTTGCAGGGCCTCCACCTGCTTTTCCAGCTGGCCCATCTCGGTTTCGGTACCGCGCAGGTCTTTCTGCACACCGGATTTTTCTTCCTGCAATTTGCCGAGCAGTTTTTTCAGCTCGGCAATGTCCTGGCGCGTAGCGTCCAGTTGTTGCTGGGTTTGTGCGCGCTCGTCGGCGAACGCCGGAATGAGCAGGCAGGTCAGGGCAAGAGCGATCAGGGCGCGGAGCATGGGGGCGGGCGACACCAGGGTAATAAAGGGTAGGCGTATCATCACCCTAGTATGCCCGCCGCGCGATGCAAAAAAAACGCCTCACACCACTCTGCTGTGAGGCGTTTGTCTGGAAAACGGCCCGATGGGCCCGTTTCGCAGGTATCAGGCGTCGACGAGAATCGAGGTGCCGGTCATTTCCGCAGGCTTTTCCAGGCCCAGCAGCTTGAGCATGGTTGGTGCCACATCCGCCAGCACGCCGCCTTCGCGAACCTTCAGGGCACGCTCGCCGACATAGATAAAAGGTACCGGCTCGGTGGTGTGCGCGGTATGCGCCTGGCCGGTGCACTCGTCTTCCATCTGCTCGACGTTGCCGTGGTCGGCGGTGATCAGGGCTTCGCCACCGACCTTGCCGAGCGCTTCGACAATACGGCCTACACAGTTGTCCAGGCATTCAACGGCCTTGACCGCCGCCTCGAATACACCGCTGTGGCCGACCATGTCGCCGTTGGCGTAGTTGACCACGATTACGTCGTAACGCTGGTTTTCGATGGCGTCGACAATCCGGTCGGTGACTTCCGGGGCGCTCATTTCCGGCTGCAGGTCATAGGTGGCGACCTTAGGCGACGGGATCAGGATGCGTTCTTCGCCTTCGAACGGTTCTTCACGGCCGCCCGAGAAGAAGAAGGTGACGTGGGCGTATTTTTCGGTTTCGGCGATGCGCAGCTGAGTCTTGCCGTTTTTCGCCAGGTATTCGCCCAGCACGTTGTTCAGGCTGCCCGGTGCGAATGCGGCAGGGGCCGGAATCTTGGCCGAGTACTGGGTCAGGCCGATGAACTGGGTTTTTGGCTGGCGGGCACGTTCGAAGTCGCTGAAGTTGTCTTCGACGAACACGCGGGTCAGTTCACGGGCACGGTCGGCACGGAAGTTCATGAAGATCACGGCATCGCCGTCTTCGACCTTCACCGGCGCGCCGATGCGGGTGGCCTTGACGAATTCGTCGCTCTCGTCGCGGGCGTAGGCCGCTTCCAGGCCCTCAACGGCGGTGGCGGCGCTGAACTGCGCCTCGCTGTCGACGATCAGGTTGTAGGCGGTGGAAACGCGGTCCCAGCGGTTGTCGCGGTCCATGGCGAAGTAACGGCCGATGAGGCTGGCGATGCGGCCCTTGCCCAGACGGGCGAAGGTGGCGTCGAGCAGCTCGATCGAGGATTGCGCGCTTTTTGGCGGCGTGTCGCGGCCATCGAGGAAGGCGTGCAGGTAGATCTTGTTGGCGCCACGCTTGGCGGCCAGTTCGGCCATGGCAACCAGGTGGTCCTGATGGCTGTGCACGCCACCCTCGGACAGCAGGCCGAGGATGTGCACGGCCTTGTCGCCGGCCACGGCTTTATCCACGGCGCAGCACAGGGTCGGGTTGTCGAAGAACTCGCCATCGCGGATGGCCTTGGTGACCCGGGTGAAGTCCTGGTAGACCACCCGGCCTGCGCCCAGGTTCATGTGACCGACTTCCGAGTTGCCCATCTGGCCGTCCGGCAGGCCCACGTCCATGCCCGAACCCGAGATCAGGCCATGCGCACGGGTTTGGCGCAAATGATCGTAAACCGGCGTGTTGGCCGAGTAGATGGCGTTGTATTCGTGGCTTTCGCTGTGCCCGAAACCATCCAGGATGATCAGGACCAAGGGTTTTGGCGTGACAGTCATAGATCCCACTCGTGCGTGCATGAGGAAAAAGAAGCGCATTTTAGGGCATTCTCGCCCTGAATGACGAATAAGGTTTATTCACCGCTGCAGCGCCCACTGGCCGGAACCCGGCAATGCGGTTCCGGCGACGCGACAGCCGGCCGGGCTTTGGTCGACCTTGGGGGCTGTGTATACTGGCCGACATTTTAATGCCCTGGAACTTCCTGATGGTCGCTCATCTGATTGAATTCGCCACAAATCACTATCTGCTCGTCGGCATTTTCGTCGTACTGCTGGTGCTGCTGATCCTGTCCGAGATCAGCCGCGGTGGAAAAAGCCTCAGCACTCGCGAACTGACCGCACTGGTCAACAGCGATCAAGGCCTGGTGATCGACATTCGTGCTTCCAAGGAATACAGCGCAGGCCACATCGTCGGCGCGCTGAACATTCCTCAGGACAAACTGGTTGCGCGCATGGGCGAGCTGGAAAAACACAAGGCCAAGACCCTGATCGTGGTCGACAACATGGGCCAGCACGCCGGCACCAGCTGCCGTGAACTGCTCAAGGCCGGCTACAACGCCGCCAAGCTGTCCGGTGGCGTTTCCAGCTGGCGCGCCGACAACCTGCCGTTGGTGAAGTGACATGGTCAACGTTGTTGTCTATTCCAGCGATTATTGCTCGTATTGCATCCGCGCCAAGCAGTTGCTGGACGCCAAAGGCGTTGCCTTCGAAGAGATCAAGGTCGACGGCAAGCCTCAAGTTCGCGCTGAAATGAGTCAGAAGGCGGGTCGCACGTCCGTGCCGCAAATCTGGATTGGCGCTACCCACGTGGGTGGCTGCGACGACCTGTTTGCCCTGGAGCGTGCCGGCAAGCTCGACGCCTTGCTCAAGGCTTGAATACAAAACCCTACTAGACCTCCAATCAAGAAGGATCTGTCATGACTGATCAACAGAACAACGGCGCCGCCGACGAAAGCGCACCGCAATTCTCCCTGCAGCGCATTTACGTGCGTGACCTGTCCTTCGAAGCGCCGAAAAGCCCGGCGATCTTCCGTCAGAGCTGGGAGCCGCAAGTTGGCCTGGACCTGAACACTCGCCAGAAGGTGCTGGAAGATGGTTTCTATGAAGTCGTGCTGACCTTGTCGGTCACCGTCAAGAACGGCGAAGAAGTTGCCTTTATCGCTGAAGTTCAGCAGGCCGGTATCTTCCTGATCAAGAACCTTGATCCGCAGTCGATGAGCCACACTCTGGGCGCGTTCTGCCCGAACATCCTGTTCCCGTACGCGCGTGAAGCGCTGGACAGCCTGGTGACCCGTGGTTCGTTCCCGGCCCTGATGCTGGCTCCGGTCAACTTCGACGCCCTGTACGCCCAGGAACTGGCGCGTCTGCAAGAGGCGGGCGAAGCGCCTTCGCTGCAGTAATCGCGCTACGCAATACCCCTATCGCGGGCAAGCCCTGCTCCTACCCCCCCCCACACAGTGGAGCGGGGAATGTGGGAGCAAGGCTTGTCGGATCGCCGCACCGCCGCGATGCTTTTGAGGTTCAGGCAAACCCGTTCTGACGCCAGGCCTCGTACACGGCCACCGCCACGGTATTGGACAGGTTCAAGCTGCGGCACCCCTCGCGCATCGGCAGGCGCAGGCGCTGGTCGGCCGGCAGCGCATCCAGCACCTCCGGCGGCAAGCCGCGGCTCTCCGGACCGAATACAAAGGCATCGCCTGGCTTGAACGCCACATCGTGGAAAGGCTTCGAGCCCTTGGTGGTGAAGGCGAACACCCTCGGCTGGCCCAGGCTCTCCAGGCAGCTGGCAAGGTCGCTGTGGCGCACCAGAGTGGCATACTCGTGGTAATCGAGCCCGGCCCGACGCAAGCGCTTGTCGTCCAGTTCAAAACCGATCGGCTCGATCAAATGCAGGTGGCAGCCGCTGTTGGCGCACAGCCTGATAATGTTGCCGGTATTCGGCGGAATTTCTGGTTGAAAAAGGATGACGTGAAACATGCACGGCTCCGAACAAAAGGACGGGCAGCATTCTACCCCTGATACGGACCCGCGTTCGCAACTCTGGCCACGGGTAATGCTTTCTCTGGCGATTGTCGGCCTGATGGTCGGCCTGATGATTGGCCGCCTGACCACACCTGAACCGCGCGTGCTGGAGCAGATCGAGGTGGTCCCGGCCGGCCTGGTGCTGTGGTTCAACGAAGAGCCGCAATTGCACGGTGAGCATGTGGACGGCGCGGTGGCGCTGCTGTTCCAGGCCGAAGGCAAGGCGCAACGTGGGCGTTTGCAGGTGCAAGGAAAGGATGTGATCTGGCGGGTTCAACGGAGCGAGGAGGGGTTGCTGGTGAATCTGGTGGCGGCCCGTCCGTTGCATGGCCAGTGGAGCGGCGGGGCGGTGGACGGGCGCTGGAGGCTGAACATCAGCCTCCGGGAGGAATAAAAGAGGGGAATCCCCGGCCTGCCTGTACCAAGGCCCCCAAAACTGGTGGATGTAATACCTATTGCAGGGTATGTGCCAGTTTTTGAATTTTTCACTTAATTTCTTTTGTTTTTTGTTGGAGGCCCCGGTTTACGGGGCTTTCAGCGTTACAGGTTTTGTCGATGGTGGCGCATGGAGCGTGCCAACAATGGCGCAATGGGCTGTTTGTGGGGCATTTCGCTTTGTCGCGGTGCACCGAAGGGGCTTCGTGCACAAAGGCGGGGAGTTTTGCTGTTTTTGAAGCCTGAAAAGCATCGCGGGCAAGCCCTGCTCCTATGGTAGGAGCTGGGCTTGCCCGCGATGAAGGCGCCGCTATTTAAGGGACTAAACCTCAACCCTCTTCACTGTCCTCGTCATCCCCACCATCCACCTTCATCCCCAGCTCCTTGATCTTGCGGGTCAGGGTGTTGCGGCCCCAGCCGAGCAGCACGGCGGCGTCGCGGCGGCGGCCGGCGGTGTGTTTGAGGGCGGTTTCGATCATGATCCGCTCGAAGCTCGGCACGGCGCTGTCGAGCAGGCTGGATTGACCACGCGACAAGGCCTGGTCGGCCCACTGGCGCAGGGCCTGTTCCCAGTTGGTGACGGGCGCTGCGTCTTGCGGCAGGTTCAGCAGCTCCGGCGGCAAGTCACCAATGTGCACTTCGCGCCCGGAAGCCATCACGGTGATCCAGCGGCAGGTGTTCTCCAGCTGCCGCACGTTGCCGTTCCACGGCAGGTTTTTCAGGTATTGCTCGGTCTCGGCCTTGAGCAGCTTCGGCTCGACCGCCAGTTCCTGCGCGGCGCGGGCGAGGAAGTGCTTGGCCAGGGTCGGGATGTCTTCGCGGCGGTCCGACAGGCGCGGGATATGAATGCGGATGACGTTCAAGCGATGGAACAAGTCTTCACGGAACTTGCCGGCATGCACCAGGGTTTCCAGGTTCTGGTGGGTCGCGGCGATGATGCGTACATCGACCTTGACCGGCACATGCCCGCCCACCCGGTAGAACTCACCGTCAGCCAGTACCCGCAGCAAACGGGTTTGGGTGTCGGCTGGCATGTCGCCGATTTCATCGAGAAACAGGGTGCCACCGTCAGCCTGCTCAAAGCGCCCACGGCGCAAGTTGGCCGCGCCGGTGAAGGCGCCTTTTTCATGTCCGAACAGTTCCGATTCCATCAAGTCCTTCGGAATCGCCGCCATGTTCAAGGCGATGAACGGTGAAGCCGCGCGCGGGCTGTGACGGTGCAGTGCGTGGGCCACCAGCTCTTTACCGGTACCCGACTCACCGTTGATCAGCACCGTAATGTTGGAGTGGCTCAGGCGGCCGATGGCGCGAAACACCTCCTGCATGGCCGGGGCTTCGCCGATGATCTCCGGTGTGCGGGTCAGTGCCTGCGGCACGTCGATGCCTTGCTGTTCCTGGGCGTGCTGATTGGCGCGCTTGACCAGTGCCACCGCCTCGTCCACATCGAATGGCTTGGGCAGGTATTCAAAGGCCCCGCCCTGATATGACGCCACGGCGCTGTCCAGGTCCGAGTGGGCGGTCATGATGATGACCGGCAGGCGTGGGTGCTGCTCGCGAATCCGCGCCAGCAGGTCCAGGCCGCTGGTGCCGGGCATGCGGATATCGGAAATGATCACGTCCGGCTGCTGGCGCGCGAGCCGGCTCATGACGCCATCGGCACTGTCGAAGCTCTGGGTGGTCATGCCTTCCTGCTGCAGGGCCTTTTCCAGAACCCAACGGATGGAACGGTCGTCATCGACGATCCAGACAGTTTCACTACGGCTCATGACGAAGCGGCTCCTTGTTCCAGCGGCAGGAAGATCGAGAAGACTGTGTGGCCGGGATGGCTCTCACACTCGATCAGGCCCTGGTGCTGGCTGATGATGTTCTGGGTGATGGCCAGGCCGAGCCCTGTGCCGTCCGGGCGGCCACTGACCATGGGGTAGAAGATGGTTTCCTGCAGTTCCGCCGGGATGCCGGGGCCGTTGTCGATGATTTCGATCTTGGCCACCAGTCGGTGGCGAATGTGGCCGATGGTGAACTGGCGCATGGCGCGGGTGCGCAGGCTGATGCGCCCCAGGCGCAATTCATTCTGGCCGCTGATGGCCTGCATGGCGTTGCGCACGATATTGAGCACGGCCTGGATCATCTGTTCGCGATCGATCAACACGTCCGGGATGCTCGGGTCGTAATCGCGTACCAGAGTGATGCCGCCTTGAGTCTCGGCCTCGACCAGGCTGCAGACCCGCTCCAGCACTTCGTGGGCGTTGGTCATGGCCAGCGATGGCAATTTGTTCGAACCGAGCATGCGATCGACCAGGTTACGCAGGCGGTCGGCTTCCTCGATGATGACGTTGGTGTAGTCCTTCAGGCTTTCTTCGGGCAGCTCGCGGGCCAGCAATTGCGCCGCGCCACGAATCCCGCCCAGCGGGTTCTTGATTTCGTGGGCCAGGCCGCGCACCAGCATCTTGGTGGTTTCCTGCTTGGACAGCTGGGCTTCTTCCTTGGTGATGCGCAGCAGCCGGTCACGGGGGTGGACTTCCAGCAGCAGCAGGGTCTTGCCGCTGCTCAGGATTGGCGTGACGGCGTAATCCACGGTCAGGGTCTGGCCGGTGAGGGCGGTCAGCATGGCTTCGCGCTTGGTGAACGGGTGCGCCTGTTCGACGGCCTGGCGCAACGAGTTCAAGGCCTCGGCCGATTCGGTGAACAGCTCGCTGATGAACTGGCCATGGCTGCGTTGGCCACTGATGGCCAGCAGCATCTCCGCCGCCGGGTTCATGTACTCAAGGCGCAGGTCGGCATTGAGCAAAATGGTGGCCGTGGTGAGGTTGTCGAGTAACAGTCGGTGCAGTGGATCACTGATGGTCATTAGCTGTCGTTGACCTCTTTTGGCACATGGCGGCCCCGGTAAGGTCCAGGGGCTGGCGCGCTGGTAATCTGCTGATACGAAGAAAATGCAAAAACCAAACCAAGGCTCCGAAAAGAAGCGTCTTTAAACAAAAACCGCGCTTTTACGGGCCGCTTCGGCACTCACTCCGGGGATCTGTCCCGAAAGTTGACCCAAAATGGGATTCACCTGGCCGGCATTCGTAGCGATTGCACCAATATAGAGCGAAGTGGCAGGTTGTGGTCACAAGAAAGGCAAAAGGCTGCTTTTCTTCTCGGCTGGCTTGTCCTTGAGCGGGCATTCGGGACGCACGCCGTAGTCGGCCAGCTCGCACGGACGCGCCTTGCGCTTCTGCGCCAGGCTGATGCGTTGCAGGTGGAAGACCGTTGATAGGGCACCGGCGGTTTGGTCAGGGGCTTGCTCGGGCCACGAGCGGGGAGTGGGGCGGCGATGCTGTTACTGGGCGGCACTTCAACGGGCCTGGAGTCGAAGGTGCGCGGGTGGTCGGTAAACACCGTGCTGCCGTTGGCATCCTGGTAGGAATAGATATCGGCCGCCTCGGCTTGGGTCGCCAACAGGGCGATCAGCAATAGGTACACTTTCATCGGCCCAGGTGTACCCGTTGCAAGGTGAATTTGGTCGGCTGGCTTTGCTGGATCACCTCACCATTGTTGAGCACCTGCACGGCCAGGTAATGATCGCCACGGTCGATGTTCACCAGTTGCAGGCGCGGGACGTTGCTCGGCTGGCCGTAAGGCTTGCCATCGAGCACCAGCCGCAACAACTGGCCGGGCACCAGTCGTGGCTCCATGCGCACGGTCACGGTGAAGGTGCCGTTGTTGGCACGCAGCGCTTCGTCGGTGGGCAGGTCGGTCAGTTCCAGCACATCGTAGGTGCTGTGTACCGGTGCGCGGGGAGTGCCTGGTGTGGTCAGCGGCGGTTGGGTGCGCGGTTGCGGCTCGACACTGTTGAATGGCGGCAGCACCACGATCTCGCTCGGGCGGCCATCGGGCGGCGGCACATTGCTGTAGGTGATGTTGCCGTTGGCATCGATGTATTTGTAGATCTGTGCGCTGGCGGGCAGGGCGACCAACAGCAGCAGGCCGATCAAGAGCAAGCGCATGCAGGTTCCTTGAGCGGTAAAAGCTTGGCGTGTTGGCAGCATAGAACACATTTGTTGCCCGTTGGGGCCGTCTGTGGGAGCGGATTTATCCGCGAATAGCTCCACTGCGATTCGCCTTGAGGCACCTTGGTGAAGCAATTCGCGGATAAATCCGCTCCCACGGGGGAGGAGTCAGCAAGCCAGGCTTTTCTTGGGCAAAAAAAAGACCTCCAGAAGGAGGCCTTTTTGTCACGCCGCTTGCGCGGGCGCTACTGGATCAGCAGCTGTAGTACAGCTCGTATTCCAGTGGGTGTACGAAGGTGCGGACCTTGATTTCTTCTTCGCTTTTCAGCGCGATGTAAGCATCGATGAAGTCGTCGGAGAACACGCCACCTTTGGTCAGGAACGCACGGCCCTTGTCCAGCTCTTCCAGGGCTTCTTTCAGGCTGCCGCAAACTTGTGGGATTTCTTTCGCCTCTTCAGGCGGCAGGTCGTACAGGTTTTTGTCAGCAGCGTCGCCTGGGTGGATCTTGTTCTGGATACCGTCCAGGCCGGCCATCAGCAGAGCTGCGAAAGCCAGGTACGGGTTGGCAGCCGGATCCGGGAAGCGCGCTTCGATACGGCGAGCTTTAGGGCTGGAAACGTAAGGGATACGGATCGAAGCGGAGCGGTTGCGAGCCGAGTAGGCCAGCATCACTGGAGCTTCGAAGCCTGGAACCAGACGCTTGTAGGAGTTGGTCGAAGGGTTGGTGAAACCGTTCAGAGCCTTACCGTGCTTGATGATACCGCCGATGAAGTACAGAGCGGTGTCGGACAGGCCGGCATAGCCTTCGCCAGCGAAGGTGTTCTTGCCATCTTTCCAGATGGACATGTGAACGTGCATGCCCGAGCCGTTGTCGCCGTACAGAGGCTTAGGCATGAAGGTAGCGGTACGACCGTAGGCATCGGCAACGTTGTGCACGACGTACTTCAGGGTTTGAACTTCGTCGGCTTTTTTCACCAGGGTGTTGAACTTGACGCCGATTTCGTTCTGGCCGGCAGTCGCCACTTCGTGGTGGTGAACTTCGACGGTCTGGCCCATTTCTTCCAGTGCGTTGCACATGGCAGTACGGATTTCGTGGTCGTGGTCGAACGGTGGAACCGGGAAATAGCCGCCTTTGATGCCTGGACGGTGGCCTTTGTTGCCGCCTTCCACGTCCTGGTCGGACATCCACGAGCCTTGCTCGGAGAAGATTTTGAACATGGAGCCGGAAATGTCGGACTTGAACTTCACTTCATCGAAGATGAAGAATTCTGGCTCCGGGCCCGCGAACACGGTGTCGCCGATGCCGGTGCCTTTGAGGTGTTCCTCGGCACGCTTGGCGATCGCACGTGGGTCGCGGTCGTAGCCTTGCATGCTCGAAGGTTCGATGATGTCGCAGACCAGGATCAGGGTCGGCTCTTCGGTGAACGGATCGAGAACGGCGGTATCGTCAACCGGCATCAGGATCATGTCGGAAGCTTCGATGCCTTTCCAGCCAGCAATGGAGGAACCGTCGAACATTTTGCCGACTTCGAAGAAGTCGTCATCCAGCGCGTCACGGGCCGGCATGGTGACGTGGTGCTGGGTGCCTTTAGTGTCAGTGAAGCGCAGATCAATCCATTTAACGTCATGATCTTTGATGAGTTGAACCGACTTCGACATAGTGTCCTCCGGGTGGGGTAGAGCTTGCCTTTGCAGCCCTTGAATTTGGGTGATGCCGGGCGCGAATAGTCCGCCAAGGCAACCTGCCTCACAAGGGAGCAATTTGCATGCCAGTGCCCCGAGTTGGGTTTTTCGCCCCAAACGCAAGCGTTTCAGGGGTCAAGCCGTAAAAAACGGCAAAAAATCGCACCTTAATGATGCGCCTCGTACGCTCAATGTTCTGTTTTGGTGCGTCTCAAGGTGGCTGTACGATAATTGGTTAAACCTTGAGCAATTTCCGCTATAATCCCGCCCCCTCTTTTTTGACTGGCACCTCGCGCGCGGTTTCATGAAACTAATCGTCAAAGTTTTTCCAGAGATCACCATCAAGAGCCGGCCGGTGCGCAAGCGCTTCATCCGTCAGCTCGCCAAAAATATCCGCGTCGTTCTCAAAGACCTGGACCCTAAGGTGGTGGTCGATGGTGTGTGGGACAACCTCGAACTGGTAACCCGCATCGAAGACCCCAAGGTCCTGCGCGAGATGACCGATCGCCTGAGCTGCACGCCAGGTATCACCCACTTCCTGCAAGTGGATGAATACCCGCTGGGCGATTTCGACGACATCGTCGCCAAGTGCAAGGCGCATTTCGGCCCGCAGCTGGCCGGCAAGATGTTTGCCGTCAAGTGCAAGCGTGGTGGCAAGCATAGCTTCAGTTCGATGGACGTCGACCGCTATGTCGGCAGCCAGCTGCGCCAGCAGTGCGGCGCCGCCGGCATCGACCTGCGCAATCCCGAAGTTGAAGTGCGCATCGAGATTCGCGATCAGCGGTTGTTCGTAATCCACAACCAGCACCAGGGCATCGGCGGTTACCCGCTGGGGGCGCTGGAGCAGACGCTGGTGCTGATGTCCGGCGGTTTCGACTCCACCGTCGCCGCCTATCAAATGATGCGCCGCGGCCTGATGACCCATTTCTGCTTCTTCAATCTGGGCGGCCGTGCCCACGAATTGGGCGTGATGGAAGTCGCGCACTTCTTGTGGAAGAAATACGGCAGTTCACACCGCGTACTGTTTATCAGCGTGCCGTTCGAAGAAGTCGTGGGCGAGATTCTCGGCAAGGTCGACAACAGTTATATGGGCGTTACGCTCAAGCGCATGATGCTGCGCGCGGCCACCCATATGGCCGATCGTCTGCAAATCGATGCACTGGTAACCGGCGAAGCCATCTCGCAAGTATCGAGCCAGACGCTTCCGAACCTTTCCATCATCGATTCGGCCACCGAGAAACTGGTGCTGCGCCCATTGCTGGCGAGCCACAAGCAGGACATCATTGACCAGGCTTACCAGATCGGTACCGCCGAGTTTGCCAAGCACATGCCCGAATATTGCGGCGTGATCTCGGTAAACCCGACCACCCATGCCAAGCGTCACCGCATGGAGCATGAAGAAAAGCAGTTCGACATGGCAGTGCTGGAACGCGCCATCGAACGTGCCCGCCTGGTGTCCATCGACGAAGTGATCGACGAGCTGGGCCAGGATATTCAAATCGAAGAAGTCAGCGAAGCGCTGGCTGGGCAAGTGGTGATCGACATTCGCCACCCCGACGCCCAGGAAGACCAGCCGCTGGAGCTCGATGGCATCGAAGTCAAAGCGATGCCTTTCTATGCCCTGAACAGTCGCTTCAAGGAACTGGATAACACGCGCCAGTACCTGCTGTATTGCGACCGGGGTGTCATGAGCCGTCTGCACGCTCATCACCTGCTCAGCGAGGGACACGCCAATGTGCGCGTTTATCGTCCGACATAAAGTCCCAGGGCTGAATGGCGGAAGTATCCGCCATCGCCCCCCCGACCGACGGGCTGGCTGAATCATCGTTAATTAACATCCGCCGGATAGAATTGTCGGCAAACCGAATCCTCTGATCGAGATACACAAGTGATCGAAAATCTACGCAACATCGCCATCATCGCCCACGTTGACCATGGTAAAACCACTCTGGTCGACAAGCTGCTGCGCCAATCCGGCACCCTGGAGCGCAACGAGCTCAACGACGAACGCGTGATGGACTCCAACGACCAGGAGAAAGAGCGCGGTATTACCATTCTGGCGAAGAACACCGCCATCAACTGGAACGGCTACCACATCAACATCGTGGACACCCCGGGCCACGCCGACTTCGGCGGCGAAGTAGAGCGCGTAATGTCGATGGTCGACTCCGTGCTGCTGCTGGTCGATGCCCAGGACGGCCCTATGCCGCAAACCCGTTTCGTGACCAAGAAGGCCTTCGAAGCCGGCCTGCGTCCGATCGTGGTCATCAACAAGGTTGACCGTCCGGGCGCGCGTCCTGACTGGGTTCTGGACCAGATCTTCGACCTGTTCGACAACCTCGGTGCCACCGAAGAACAGCTGGACTTCAAAGTCGTCTACGCCTCGGCCCTGAACGGCATTGCCGGTCTGGACCACGCCGAAATGGCCGAAGACATGACCCCGCTGTACCAGTCGATCGTCGACAACGTACCAGCACCCGCCGTTGACCGTGATGGCGCGTTCCAGATGCAGATCTCCGCTCTGGACTACAACAGCTTCCTGGGTGTCATCGGTGTTGGCCGTATCGCTCGTGGTCGCGTCAAGCCGAACACTCCAGTGGTGGCCATCGACGTCGACGGCAAGCGCCGCAACGGTCGTATCCTGAAGCTGATGGGTCACCACGGTCTGCACCGCATCGACGTTGAAGAAGCACTGGCTGGCGACATCGTCTGCATCAGCGGCTTCGACGAGCTGTTCATCTCCGACACCCTGTGCGACCCGACCGCTGTTGAAGCGATGAAGCCGCTGACCGTCGACGAGCCAACCGTTTCGATGACCTTCCAGGTCAACGACTCGCCGTTCTGCGGTAAAGAAGGCAAGTTCGTCACCAGCCGTAACATCAAGGAGCGCCTGGACAAAGAGCTGCTGTTCAACGTAGCTCTGCGCGTTGAAGAAGGCGACTCGGCTGACAAGTTCAAGGTTTCCGGCCGTGGTGAGCTGCACCTGTCGGTACTGATCGAAACCATGCGTCGCGAAGGCTTCGAGATGGGCGTTGGCCGTCCTGAAGTCATCATCCGCGAAGTGAACGGCACCAAGCAGGAACCGTTCGAGAACGTCACCATCGACATCCCTGAAGAATCCCAGGGCAAGGTCATGGAAGAAATGGGTCTGCGTAAAGGCGACCTGACCAACATGGTTCCGGATGGCAAGGGCCGTGTACGCCTGGAATACAACATCCCGGCACGTGGTCTGATCGGTTTCCGTAACCAGTTCCTGACCCTGACCAACGGTGCAGGCATCCTGACCTCGATCTTCGATCGCTACGACACCATGAAGTCCGGCCACATGTCCGGCCGTCAGAACGGTGTATTGGTTTCGGTCGAGACCGGCAAGGCGCTGACCTACTCCCTGGAAACCCTGCAGGCGCGTGGCAAGCTGTTCGTTGAACACGGTCAGGAAATCTACAACGGTCAGATCGTTGGTCTGAACAGCCGTGACAACGACCTGGGCGTCAACCCAACCAAAGGCAAGAAGCTCGACAACATGCGTGCTTCGGGCAAGGACGAAACCATCGCCCTGGTTCCGCCGGTTCGTTTCACTCTGGAACAGGCTCTGGAATTCATCCAGGACGACGAGCTGTGCGAAGTGACTCCAAAGTCGATCCGCCTGCGCAAGAAGATCCTGGACGAAGGCGAGCGTACCCGCGCTGCCAAGAAAGCCAAGAACTGATTGTTAGCTCAGGCTGAATGAAAACGCCCCCGGTCGAAAGGCCGGGGGCGTTTTTTTGTGCGCGGTGTCGGTAAAAATTCGCGGATAAATCCGCTCCCACATGGATTGCGCATGATCCATGTGGGAGCGGATTTATCCGCGAATCAGCGCGCCACAGGTTTCGGTTTATAAGCGCAATACCCCGGCCTTGGCCCAATTTTTGGATGATTACGGCAGGTATCCGGCCGCAGGTCATAAATCGTGCAGAGTCTCGTCTTCTTGTCCAGGTACAGGCAATCATTGTTGCTCATGCGCTGCAACGTGAAGATTCCGGACTTCTGGTTGAAGCGTTCGACGATGCCTTCCTTCTGTAGGCGCTTGGCAACGTTTTTGGGCGGCTCGCCTTTTTCGAACTCATCGACTACACCCATACGGATGAGATCTTTGATCTTTACCTCCACAGGCATCGTGCAGCACGTCGACATGCAACCTCCGCACATATGGCTGGCATATTTTTGCCAAGTGTCCAGGCGGTCGATTTCGGCGGCGGCGATCAGGGTAGGTTTCATCGGGATCAGACATCAGGGTAATCGGGCGCGCGATGATACCGGAGTTGGTGAATTTTTGAACAACCATTTGCCGGTTACGCGCATGAACAACTCTGGATTGTGCACAGAAACGCCCGAACCAGCGCCGCCGGCTCCTGTCCAACCGTCTAGGCTCAACTATATCCATCCTTAATCCCTCAATCTCCCCGAGGACGTCGTTATGTCTCAGGAACCGCTTGTCCGTGACGCAGAGGTGGCCGACTTCCGTGCCGCTGTACTCGCTAAACTCACATACGCGGTGGGTAAGGATCCCGATCATGCTTTCGATCATGACTGGTTCGAGGCCATTGCCCTGGCGGCGCGGGATCGTATGGTCAACCACTGGATGGACCACACCCGGCAGATTTATCGCAAGAACCAGAAGCGGGTCTATTACCTCTCGCTGGAGTTCCTGATCGGCCGACTGCTCTATGACAGCCTGAGCAACCTGGGCCTGCTGGACATCGCCCGCGAAGCGCTGAGCGACCTGAATGTGGACCTTGAGCGCATTCGTCACCTGGAGCCGGATGCGGCGCTGGGCAATGGCGGCCTTGGGCGACTGGCGGCCTGTTTCATGGAAAGCATGTCGACCCTGGGCATTGCCGCGCATGGCTACGGTATTCGTTATGAGCACGGGCTGTTTCGCCAGGCGGTCGTCGATGGCTGGCAACAGGAGCAGACCGAGAACTGGCTGGATTTCGGCAACCCCTGGGAGTTTGAGCGCCCGGAAGTGATTTACCCCATCAGCTTCGGCGGCCATGTCGAAACCGTGCACGACGGCGAAGGGCACCCCAAGCAGGTCTGGTGGCCGGCCGAAACCGTACGGGCGGTGGCCTATGACACGCCCGTGGTCGGCTGGCGTGGCGCCAGCGTCAACACCCTGCGCCTGTGGCGTGCGCGGGCGCTGGAAGAGCTGCACCTGGAGCGCTTCAATGCCGGTGACCACCTGGGTGCGGTGGCCGAGGTCGCCCGGGCCGAGAGCATTTCCCGGGTTCTCTACCCGGCCGACAGCACCGAAGCAGGGCAGGAGCTGCGCCTGCGCCAGGAATACTTCTTTGTGTCGGCGTCACTGCAGGATTTGCTGCGCCGTCATTTGAACATGCACGACTCGCTGCTGAATCTGTCCGACCAGGCGGCCATTCAGCTCAACGACACCCACCCGTCGATCGCCGTGGCCGAACTGATGCGCCTGCTGGTCGACCAGCACGGCATCGCCTGGGAAACCGCCTGGCAGATCACCGTCGATACCCTGGCCTACACCAACCACACCCTGCTGCCCGAAGCCCTGGAAACCTGGCCGGTCGGCTTGATGGAGCGCATGCTGCCGCGGCACATGCAGATCATTTACCTGATCAACGCCTACCATATCGATGCCTTGCGGGCCAAAGGCATCCATGACTTCGACGTGCTGCGTTCGGTGTCGTTGATCGAGGAAGACAATGGCCGCCGCGTGCGCATGGGCAACCTGGCCTTCCTGGGCTCGCACAGTGTCAACGGCGTGTCCGGGCTGCACACCAAGCTGATGCGCAGCACGGTGTTTTCCGAAATGCACAAGCTTTACCCGAACCGGATCAACAACAAGACCAACGGCATCACCTTCCGTCGCTGGCTGTTCCAGGCTAATCCGGCGCTGACCGGGATGATCGTCGAAGCGTTGGGCACCGAGGTGCTCGACAGCCCGGAAACGTACCTGGAAGGGCTCGAAGCCTTTGCTGACAAGCCGGAGTTTCGCAAACGCTTTGCCGAACAGCGGCTGCACAGCAAGAAGGCCCTGGCGCGGATTATTCATGAGCGGCTGGGTATTGGCATCGACCCCACGGCGATGTTCGATGTGCAGGTCAAGCGGATCCACGAGTACAAGCGTCAGCTGCTCAACCTGTTGCACACCGTCGCCCTGTATCAGGCGATTCGCGCCGAGCCGGGTACTCAATGGGTGCCCCGTGTGAAGATTTTCGCCGGCAAGGCGGCGGCCAGTTATCAGCAGGCCAAGCTGATCATCAAGCTGTCCAACGACATCGCCCGCACGGTCAATAACGACCCGACCGTGCGCGGCCTGCTCAAGGTAGTGTTTCTGCCCAACTACAACGTCAGCCTGGCCGAGAGCATCATCCCGGCGGCGGACCTGTCCGAGCAGATTTCCACCGCAGGCTACGAAGCGTCCGGCACCAGCAACATGAAGTTCGGCCTCAATGGCGCACTGACCATCGGCACCCTGGACGGGGCCAACGTCGAGATGTGCGAGCGGGTCGGGGCCGAGAACATGTTTATTTTCGGCCTGACTGCCCAGCAGGTAGAGGCCCGCAAACGCACCGGCGACTTCGGCGCGGAAGCTGCGATTGCCGCCTCGCATCGACTCAACGATGTGCTCCAGGCCATTCGCGGCGGGACCTTCTCGCCCGATGACCCGGCACGCTACACCGGGCTGATCGATTCGCTGATCAATCATGACCGCTTCCTGGTCTGCGCCGATTTCGACGCCTATTGGGAAGCCCAGTTGCGCGTCGATGCGCTCTGGCACGAGCCCAAGGACTGGTGGCGCGCCGCGGTGCTCAATACCGCGCGCATGGGCTGGTTCTCCTCGGACCGGACCATCCGCGAATACGCCACTGAAATCTGGCACGCCCTGAACTGAGTCGACGGTGCTCGGCCCCGGGGGTTGAACTCTGGGGCCAAAGTACCGTCATATCCCGGTATCCTCCTCCTGACGCTCGCTAGGTTTTGCCTCTGCGGTGTAAACTGCGCGGGTTTATTCTTCCCTTCCTCGGAGCCTTACATGTCCCGCGTTACCTTGAGTCGCTATTTGATTGAGCAGACCCGTAGCAACAGCACTCCTGCCGATCTGCGCTTCCTGATCGAAGTGGTGGCGCGTGCGTGCAAGGAAATCAGCCATCACGTTTCCAAGGGCGCCCTGGGTGGCGTTCTGGGCAGCATGGGCACCGAAAACGTGCAGGGCGAAGTGCAGAAGAAGCTGGACGTTATTTCCAACGACATCCTGCTCGAAGCCAACGAGTGGGGCGGTCACCTGGCCGGCATGGCCTCCGAAGAAATGGACAACGCCTACCAGATCCCGGGCAAATACCCCAAGGGCGCCTACCTGTTGGTATTCGACCCACTGGACGGCTCGTCGAACATCGACGTCAACGTCTCGGTCGGTACAATCTTCTCGGTACTGCGCTGCCCTAACGAATACCTGAGCCAGAACGAAAGCCTGAACGAGAAGGCTTTCCTGCAGCCGGGTACCCAGCAAGTCGCCGCCGGCTATGCCATCTATGGCCCGCAGACCATGCTGATCCTGACCCTGGGCGACGGCGTCAAGGGCTTCACCCTGGACCGCGAACTGGGCAGCTTCGTGCTCACCCACGAAAACATCAAGGTGCCGGAAACCACCGCTGAATTCGCCATCAACATGTCCAACCAGCGTCACTGGGAAGCCCCGGTAAAGCGCTATGTGGACGAGCTGCTGGCCGGTGAGACCGGTCCTCTGAAAAAGAACTACAACATGCGCTGGATCGCCTCGATGGTGGCCGACGTGCATCGCATCCTGACCCGTGGCGGCCTGTTCATGTACCCACGTGACAGCCGTGAGCCATCCAAGCCGGGCAAGCTGCGCCTGATGTACGAAGCCAACCCGATGTCGTTCATCGTCGAGCAGGCGGGCGGTGCATCCACCGACGGCACCCAGCGTATCCTCGATATCCAGCCTGAAGGGCTGCACCAGCGCGTTGCTGTATTCCTGGGTTCCAAGCAGGAAGTTGAACGCGCGACTGCTTACCACAAGGAGTAAATCATGCTCGCGCCTTGGCAGCCGTTGTTGGAGTGGTGGTTCGGATCGGGCACCAGCCCACAGGACGTCGCTGACGAGAAGAGCACCTTGTGGTTCGGCAAGTACCATGACGACGAAGCGCGCGAGCGCTTCGGCGATCTGGTGGAGCACGCGCTGGCCGGTGGCCTGGATGAATGGCTGGTCAGCCCGCAAGGCTGGCTGGGCCTGGTCCTGCTGCTCGACCAGCTGCCACGCATGATCTACCGCGACACCCCGCGTGCGTTCGACGGCGACCGTCGGGCGCAGGTGCTGGCCCTGAAAGGGCTGGAAAAGGGTTGGCAGCATCGGCTGTTGCCGCTGGAGCAGGTGTTTATCCTGCTGGCGCTGGAGCATGCCGAAGTGCCGGAATTCCAGGACGACTCGGTGCGGCACTACAAGCTGCTGCTCGATGAGGTACGCGAAGCCGACAAGCGTCTGTTCGAAGGCTTTCTGGACTACGCCGAGCAGCACCGGCGGGTGATTGCACGGTTTGGTCGCTTTCCGCATCGCAACCTGATCCTCGGTCGGCTCAGTACCGACGAAGAGATGGATTTCCTGCTGGAGCCCGGCTCCCGGTTCTAGTAGGAGCAAGGCTTGTCGGATCGCCGCACCGCTGCGATGGCCTCACCGCGGTGTTCCTGTTAGGCCGCAGTGAAGCCATCGCAGGCAAGCCTTGCTCCTACAGCGGCTAGATCCTGAAAGTACCCACCAGGTGCTTCAACCGATTCACCTGGCTCTCCAGGTCACGACAGGCGCGCAACGTTGCCTGCAGGTTTTCCACCCCTTCCTGGGCGATTTGCTGGGCCAGCGAGTGGAGCAACTGGATGCGGCTGTCGAGCCAGGTCTGGATGTTACTGGTGGTCAGGGAACCCAGTTCCTGCATTGAAGACTCGGTGTTGCTGCGCAGGGTCTAGCGCTGGCGGTAGTCGTTGCAGTGAGTTGAGCGACTGCCAGCAAGATAAAGCACGGCAGGGCGGGAACCGGGCGGACATTTTTACTTCTAAGCTCCCAGTAGGCGTCCGTGCCTTGTTCCTGTCCTGGAGTGACTTTCAATGTCGTTGCGTTCCCTCGCCCTGTTGTCGTTGTGTGTATTGCTGACCGCCTGCAACAAAATCAATCAGGAAAACTATGCCAAGCTCAAGACCGGCCAGACCAAGGCTGAAGTCGAGCAGATGCTGGGCGCCCCGAGTGATTGCTCCGGTGCCTTGGGCATATCCAGTTGCACCTGGGGCGACAAGAACAGCTTTATCAGCGTGCAGTACGCCGGTGACAAAGTGTTGATGTATTCGGGGCAGGGCCTGAAATGAAAACAGGCGCGAGCATGGTGCGTTGGCTGGCGGTGGCGTTCGCAAGCGTTGTACTGGTGGGGTGTGCCCATTCGGACGGCGAGCTGATACCGCCCAAAACCGTCGACAGTGTTGACCTCAAACGCTACCAGGGTACCTGGTACGAGCTGGCGCGCATGCCGATGTTATTTCAGCGCAACTGTGCGCAATCCGAAGCCCACTACAGCCTCAAGCTTGACGGCTCGGTGGGTGTGCTGAATCGCTGCCAGACCTTGCAGGGCGAGTGGGAACAAGCCACTGGCACGGCCACCCCGCAAGTGCCGGGCAAGACCGACAAGCTCTGGGTGGTGTTCGATAACTGGTTTTCCTGGGTGCTTCCGGGTGTCGCCAAGGGCGAATACTGGGTGATCTACCTGGGCGACGAATACCAGACGGCGCTGGTCGGCAACCCGAATCGCAAATACCTCTGGCTGCTGTCGCGCAAGCCGCAGGTGCCGGCGCTGGTGCGCGAAGAGCTGCTGGCCAAGGCGCGGCAGCAGGGGTATGACACCACGCGGCTGATCTGGCGGGTGTCGGATCGGGATATTGGCAAGAAGCCGTGATTTTTCCCGCCCGACTGGCTCGGTTGGCACGACTGGCATGACCGTAGGAGCCGGCTTTAGCCGCGATGGGGCGCGTAGCGGCCCCAATCGATGGGCCTGCTTGCGCAGGCCTTCGCGGCTAAAGCCGGCTCCTACAGGATGGGTGGGTGTCAGCCGAGTAGTTGGCGTAGTACTTGGGTAAAGGCTTGGGCGCTTTCCTGCTCACCGGCATGCCGCCCCTCGCGCACCACCCACACACCATTGACCATCACATCCCGCACCTGACGATCCCCACCGGCAAACAACCAGCGGTTCAGGATCGCATCGTCGCTGGCGGTGGCGAGATAGGGGTCGTTGCCATCGAGCACCAGCCAGTCCGCCCGCTTGCCCACTTCCAGCGCACCGACCGGCTGCCCCATCGCCTGTGCGCCACCGGCCAGCGCAGCGTCGAACAAGGTGCGGCCAACCATCGGCTGGTCCTGGCGATAGAGCCGGTTACGGCGCTGGTCGCGCAGGCGCTGGCCGTATTCCAGCCAGCGCAGTTCTTCCACCACGCTCAACGACACATGGCTGTCCGAGCCGATGCCAAGGCGACCACCCTGGGCGATGAAATCCACGGCCGGGAAAATCCCGTCGCCCAGGTTGGCCTCGGTGGTCAGGCACAGCCCGGCCACGGCCCGGCTGCGGGCCATCAGGCTGACTTCTTCGGGGTTGGCGTGAGTGGCATGGACCAGGCACCAGCGCTCATTCACCTCGACATGCTCGTACAGCCACTGCAGCGGCCGGCGACCACTCCAGCTCAGGCAGTCATCGAC
This sequence comes from Pseudomonas sp. R5(2019), assembly GCF_009905435.1. Classification (GTDB taxonomy): domain Bacteria; phylum Pseudomonadota; class Gammaproteobacteria; order Pseudomonadales; family Pseudomonadaceae; genus Aquipseudomonas. The sequence goes on along the minus strand of NZ_JAAAMT010000003.1, from coordinate 226,776 downwards.
TTCCTTCTGCTGTTCGGCGATGTGGATATGAACCGGGCAGTGGCGATCACTGTCAGCTAATACCTGACTGATTTGTTCAGGTGTAACGGCGCGCAGCGAGTGGAAGCACAGCCCCAGTTGCTGGGCCGGTTGTGCGGCGATCAGCGGGGCCAGTCGGGCCTGCAACGCCAGGTAGCTTTCAGTGCTGTTGATAAAGCGCCGCTGCCCCTCATTCGGGGTCTGGCCGCCAAAGCCCGAGTGACTGTAAAGCACCGGCAAAAGCGTCAGGCCGATGCCCGCGTCAACGGCCGCCTGGCTGACTCGGTGTGATAGCTCGGCCGGGTCGGCGTAGGCCTTGCCGTGGGTGTCATGGTGCACGTAGTGGAATTCTGCGACCGAGGTGTAGCCGGCCTTGAGCATTTCGATGTACAGCTGGCGGGCGATGACGCCCATCTGCTCCGGGCTGATCTTGCCGACCAGGCGGTACATCAAATCGCGCCAGGTCCAGAAGCTGTCGTTGGGGTTGCCAGCCACTTCCGCCAGCCCTGCCATGGCCCGCTGGAAAGCGTGGGAGTGTAGGTTGGGCATGCCCGGCAGCAGCGGGCCGCTCACACGTTCGGCGCCGTCGGCGCTGGCGTTGGCCTGGATGGCGGTCAAGCGTCCATCGGCGCTGACCTCAAGTCTTACATCATTCGCCCATCCACTAGGCAACAACGCGCGTTCGGCAAAGAAAGCGGGCATCGGTCGGCACCTCATCGTGTTTATTTGTATATACATATACAGACGTTTGCCTGCTGGGTAAACTCCGGCAAGCTATCGATCAAACTTTTCGAACAAGGAATTACCGTGCCGACTCCGCCTGTCGTTTCAGCGCTGGTTGCCCAAATGGGCGATAGTCCGGCGCCCCTGTATGCGCGCGTGAAACAGATGATTGCCCTGCAGATCCAGAACGGCACCTGGCCGCCGCACCACCGTGTGCCGTCAGAGAGCGAACTGGTCAGCCAGCTGGGTTTCAGTCGCATGACCATCAACCGTGCCCTGCGCGAACTCACCGCCGAAGGCTTGCTGGTGCGGATGCAAGGCGTCGGCACCTTCGTGGCCGAGCCCAAGACCCAGTCGGCATTGTTCGAGGTGCACAACATCGCCGACGAGATCGCCTCGCGCGGCCACCGGCATACTTGCAAGGTGGTGCACCTGGGTGAAGAGCCGGCCGGCTCCGAGCGCGCCGTGGCGCTGGACATGCGCGAAGGCCAGAAGGTTTATCACTCCTTGATCGTGCATTACGAAAACGACATCGCCGTGCAAATCGAAGACCGCTACGTCAACGCTCAAGTCGCGCCGGACTACCTCAAGCAGGACTTCACCCTGCAAACGCCGTACGCCTACCTGTCCCAGGTCGCGCCATTGACCGAAGGCGAGCACGTGGTCGAGGCGATCCTGGCCGATCCCGAGGAGTGCAAGCTGCTGCAGATCGAGCGCGGCGAGCCGTGCCTGCTGATCAAGCGGCGCACCTGGTCGGGCCGTCAGCCGGTGATGGTCGCCCGTTTGATCCACCCTGGTTCCCGTCATCGTTTGGAAGGACGATTCAGTAAATGAGCAAATTGAACGTGTTGCGCGCGGCCGATTACCCGCGCATGCCGTGGAAAAACGGCGGTGGCAGTACCGAGGAAATCACCCGCGATGCGGGGCAGGGGCTGGACGGCTTCGGCTGGCGCCTGTCGATTGCCGACATTGCCGAGTCGGGTGGGTTTTCAAGTTTTGCCGGTTACCAGCGGTTGATCACCGTGCTTCAGGGCGACGGCATGACCTTGACTGTCGACGGCCAGGATTCTCGGCCGTTGTTACCCTTTGATGCCTTTGCCTTCAGGGGTGAAAGCGTTGTGTCCAGTACGTTGCTGGGTGGGCCGATTCGGGATTTCAATCTGATTTATTCGCCTGAGCGTTACCGTGCGCGGTTGCAGTGGTTGGACGGTCCGGCGCGGCTGTTCAGCTCGGCGCAGACGGTGCTGGTGTTTGCTGCAGGGGATCAGGTCACCGTCGGCGGTACTTTTGAAGCGCAGCTGGGTAAGCATGATTGTGTGCAGGTCAGCGGTAATGAGCAGTTGATCGAGCTGGTGCTGGATGGGCGTTGCTGCCTGATTGAGTTGTCGCCGCTGTAATCGCTATCGCGAGCAGGCTTTGCTCCCACAGGGTGAACCCCCACAATATTTGTGTGGAGATGTGGGAGCAAAGCTTGCTCGCGATGGGGTCCATACAATCTTCGAAAGATGTACCCGTTTTTCGCACCAACCCCACGCACACTGTTACCGAACGCCCCAATTCAGCGCAATACCCCCCGCTGTCTCTCTGCCGATTCAACTCCACCGATTTTTCTCCTCCCCCGCAAAGCCCTGAAACAAAAGCCCCGAGCCCTTTTCCCCCTGCCAAAACCCTCAAGCGTTTCAAAGTTGGCCGCCCGATTGCATATGCTTGTATGTACAAGTAAAGATGTGTTCGTATGAGTGGCCAGGACAGCCCGCTGTTACCCCCGAATTCGCCTGCGTTGGCAGGCACCACTTGCCCACTGCCTGGGTTGGTTTGGATTGATCGCTGAGGAGTCTTATTCGTGACTGACAATGCCCAACACCTGAACAAATTCCGTGATGTCGAAATCCGTGCCGCTCGCGGTAACACGCTGACCGCCAAAAGCTGGCTGACTGAAGCGCCGCTGCGCATGCTGATGAACAACCTCGATCCGGAAGTGGCTGAAAACCCGAAAGAGCTGGTGGTCTACGGTGGCATTGGCCGCGCGGCGCGCAACTGGGAATGCTACGACAAGATCGTCGAGAGCCTGACCAACCTGAATGATGACGAAACCCTGCTGGTACAGTCGGGCAAGCCGGTCGGCGTGTTCAAGACCCACAGCAACGCCCCGCGGGTGCTGATCGCCAACTCCAACCTGGTGCCGCACTGGGCCACCTGGGAACACTTCAACGAACTGGATGCCAAGGGCCTGGCCATGTACGGCCAGATGACTGCCGGCAGCTGGATCTACATTGGCAGCCAGGGCATCGTCCAGGGCACCTATGAAACCTTCGTCGAAGCCGGTCGCCAGCACTACAACGGCAACCTGCAAGGCAAGTGGGTGCTGACCGCGGGCCTCGGCGGCATGGGCGGCGCCCAGCCACTGGCCGCGACCCTGGCCGGCGCCTGCTCGCTGAACATCGAATGCCAGCAGAGCCGCATCGACTTCCGCCTGAGCAGCCGTTACGTCGACGAGCAAGCCAAGGACCTCGACGACGCCCTGGCGCGCATCGCCCAGTACACCCAGGAAGGCAAGGCCATCTCCATCGCCTTGCTGGGCAACGCCGCCGAGATCCTGCCGGAACTGGTCAAGCGCGGTGTGCGCCCGGACATGGTGACCGACCAGACCAGCGCCCACGACCCGCTGAACGGCTACCTGCCCGCCGGCTGGACCTGGGAGCAATACCGCGACCGCGCCCAGACCGAACCTGCCGCCGTGGTCAAGGCCGCCAAGCAATCCATGGCCGTCCACGTGAAAGCCATGCTCGACTTCCAGAAACAAGGTATCCCGACCTTCGACTACGGCAACAACATCCGTCAGATGGCCAAGGAAGAAGGCGTCACCAACGCCTTCGACTTCCCGGGTTTCGTACCGGCCTATATCCGTCCGCTGTTCTGCCGTGGCATCGGCCCGTTCCGCTGGGCGGCGCTGTCGGGCAACGCTGAAGACATCTACAAGACCGACGCCAAGGTCAAGGAGCTGATTGCGGACGACGCCCACCTGCACAAATGGCTGGACATGGCCCGCGAGCGCATCAGCTTCCAGGGCCTGCCAGCGCGGATCTGCTGGGTTGGCCTGGGCCAGCGCGCCAAGCTGGGGCTGGCCTTCAACGAAATGGTGCGTAGCGGCGAGCTGTCGGCCCCGATCGTGATCGGCCGCGACCACCTCGATTCCGGCTCGGTGTCGAGCCCGAACCGCGAAACCGAAGCCATGCAGGACGGCTCCGACGCCGTGTCCGACTGGCCACTGCTCAACGCCCTGCTGAACACCGCCAGCGGCGCGACCTGGGTCTCGCTGCACCACGGCGGCGGCGTGGGCATGGGCTTCTCCCAGCACTCGGGCATGGTCATCGTCTGCGACGGTACCGACGAAGCCGCGGCGCGGATCGCTCGCGTACTGACCAACGATCCGGCCACCGGTGTCATGCGCCATGCCGATGCCGGTTACCAGATCGCCATCGACTGCGCCAAGGAACAGGGTCTTAACTTACCGATGATCAAAGGCTGAACCCTTTGAATCTCTGCTGATAACGGTGACCGCCGCCACCCCAGGTGGCGGTGCTCGAGGGTAGTTTCATGGCGGATACAACTGACCGTGTTGCAAGCGTTCGATCGAATGCATCCCCGAGGCTAATCCACGTTCATGTTTAGGAGCGTCACAATGAAAATGACAAAGACCCTGCTGACCTTGATGGTTTCCTTCGGGCTGTTGGCAAGTGCTGGCGCCAGTCAGGCGGCAGGCTGGTGCGAGTCTGGCAAACCGGTGAAGTTTGCCGGGCTGAATTGGGAAAGCGGCATGCTGCTCACCGACGTGATGCAGTTTGTGCTGAAAAACGGCTACGGCTGCGAAACCGACAGCCTGCCCGGTAACTCCATCACCATGGAAAACGCCTTGGGCACCAACGATATCCAAGTGTTCGCCGAGGAGTGGGTCGGCCGCAGCGAGGTCTGGAAAAAGGCCGAGGCCGCCGGCAAGGTGGTCGGTGTCGGCTCACCGGTGGTGGGCGCTGTCGAAGGCTGGTACGTGCCCCGTTACGTGATCGAAGGCGATGCCAAGCGCAAGCTCGAAGCCAAGGCACCGAACCTCAAGGCGATTGCTGACCTTGGCCAATACGCCCAGGTGTTCAAGGACCAGGAAGAGCCGAGCAAAGGCCGCTTCTATAACTGCCCGGCCGGCTGGACCTGCGAGCTGGACAACAGCGAAATGCTCAAGAGCTACGGCCTGGACAGCACCTACACCAACTTCCGCCCAGGCACGGGACCTGCGCTGGATGCCGCCGTGCTGTCGAGCTACAAGCGTGGCGAACCCATCCTGTTCTACTACTGGTCGCCGACGCCGCTGATGGGCCAGGTCGATCTGGTCAAGCTGGACGAGAAGCCTGGCGTGGATAAGTCGGTGACCATCAAGGTGGGCTTGTCCAAGACCTTTCACGAGCAGGCGCCAGAACTGGTCGCCGTGCTGGAAAAGGTCAGCCTGCCCATCGACCTGCTTAACCAGAACCTGGCGCGCATGACCAAAGAGCGGATCGAATCGCCCAAGCTGGCCAAGCTGTTCCTCAAGGAGCACCCTGAAGTCTGGCATGCCTGGGTCAGCGAAGAGGCCGCCAAAAAGATCGAAGCAGCACTTTGATTCACGAGGTGGCCCCAGACAGTGAGCAGGGGCCACACCGGTATCTCACTTGATCGAGAGTTTCCTATGTTTCCCGAAAACTTCACGTTCTCCATCGCTGACTGGGTCAACAGCTGGGTCGATGCGCTGGTGACCAACTACGGCGATGTGTTCCGGCAGATATCCGACACGTTGCTGTGGGCCATCGTCAACCTGGAAGGCCTGCTGCGCATGACGCCCTGGTGGCTGATGCTGGCAATCATCGGCGGCATCGCCTGGCACGCCACCCGGCGCGTGCTGCCTACCGTCATCATCGTCGGTTTGCTGTTCCTGGTCGGTGCGGTGGGGCTGTGGGACAAGCTCATGCAAACCCTGGCGCTGATGCTGGTGGCGACCATCATTTCGGTGCTGGTGGGCATTCCGCTGGGCATTCTGTCGGCGCGAAGCAATCGCCTGCGTTCGGTGTTGATGCCGTTGCTCGACATCATGCAAACCATGCCCAGCTTCGTGTACCTGATCCCGGTGCTGATGCTGTTCGGTTTGGGCAAGGTCCCGGCGATTTTCGCCACCGTGATCTACGCGGCGCCGCCGCTGATCCGCCTGACTGACCTGGGCATCCGCCAGGTGGACGGCGAAGTGATGGAGGCCATTAACGCCTTTGGTGCCAACCGCATGCAGCAGCTGTTCGGCGTGCAACTGCCGCTGGCCCTGCCGAGCATCATGGCCGGCATCAACCAGACCACCATGATGGCCCTGTCGATGGTGGTGATCGCCTCGATGATCGGTGCCCGTGGCTTGGGTGAAGACGTGCTGGTGGGCATCCAGACCCTGAACGTCGGCCGCGGCCTGGAAGCGGGCCTGGCCATTGTGATTCTCGCCGTCGTGATCGACCGCATTACCCAGGCGTATGGCCGGCCACGCCATGAGGTGAGCAAATGAGCAGCGCAACCATGAACAAGATCGTCGTCAAGAACGTCTTCAAGATCTTCGGTGCCCGCGCCGACGACGCTCTGGCGATGATTCGCCAGAGCAAGAGCAAAGAGCAGGTATTGGCCGAGACCGGTTGCGTGGTCGGGGTCAATGACTTGTCGCTGTCGATCGGCAGCGGTGAAATCTTTGTGATCATGGGCTTGTCCGGCTCGGGCAAGTCCACCCTGGTGCGTCACTTCAACCGCCTGATCGATCCCACCAGCGGCGAGATCCTGGTCGATGGTGAAGACATCCTGCGCTACGACATGCAGGCCCTGCGCGAATTCCGCCGGCGCAAGATCAGCATGGTGTTCCAGAGCTTCGGCCTGCTGCCGCACAAAAACGTACTGGATAACGTCGCCTACGGCCTCAAGGTGCGTGGCGAAGACAAGGCCCTGTGCACCGAGCGCGCCCTGCACTGGATCAACACGGTGGGCTTGAAGGGCTACGAGAAGTCCTACCCGCATCAGTTGTCCGGTGGCATGCGCCAGCGTGTGGGCCTGGCCCGTGCGCTGGCCGCCGACACCGACATCATCCTGATGGACGAAGCCTTCAGCGCCCTCGACCCGCTGATCCGCGCCGAAATGCAGGACCAGTTGCTGGAACTGCAAAAGACGCTGCACAAGACCATCGTCTTTATCACCCATGACCTGGACGAGGCGGTCCGTATCGGCAATCGCATCGCCATTCTCAAGGACGGCCGCCTGATCCAGGTCGGGACGCCGAAGGAAATTCTTCACCAGCCTGCCGACGACTATGTCGATCGTTTCGTGCAGCGTCGGGTAGCCACTCTATAAGGAAACGCGCGGATGTCGTTTGCCAAGAAAGTCGTGATCGCCGATGCATCGGTGCGTTGGCAGGATGTGGTAGCGGTGGCCCGGCACGGGGCCCTGCTTGAGTTGTCCGCCTCGACCTGGGCGCGGATCGAGAATGCCCAGGCGATCGTGCAGCGCATTGTCGCCAGCGGTGAGCGTGCTTATGGCGTCAACACCGGGCTGGGTGCGCTGTGCAACGTGTCGCTGGAAGATGAACAGCTGAGCCAGCTGTCGCGCAACACGCTGCTCAGTCACGCTTGCGGCGTTGGCCCTGCGCTTGCGGTCGAGCAGACCCGGGCGATTATCTGTGCAGCCATCGTCAACTTCAGCCACGGCCGCTCCGGCGTGCACCGTCGAGTGGTCGAGGCGCTGCTGGCCTTGCTGACCCACGGGATTACACCGCAAGTGCCGTCCCAGGGCTCGGTCGGCTACCTCACCCATATGGCCCACATCAGCATCTGCCTGCTCGGCGTGGGCCAGGTCAGTTATCGCGGTCAGATCGTTTCGGCCCAGCAGGCCTTGGCCGAAGCCGGCCTTGCGCCGGTGCAACTGGGCGCCAAGGACGGGCTCTGCCTGGTCAATGGCACACCGTGCATGACCGGCCTCAGCTGCCTGGCCCTGGCCGACGCTACACGCCTGACCCAATGGGCCGACATCACCGGTGCCATGAGCTTCGAGGCCCTGCGCGGCCAGCTCGATGCCTTTGATGCCGAGATCATCGCGCTCAAGCCGCATCCGGGCATGCAACGGGTCGGCCATAACCTGCGCAGCCTGCTCGACGGTAGTGAGGTGATCGCCAGCAGCCGCGGCATCCGCACCCAGGACGCCTTGAGCATCCGCTCGATCCCGCAGGTGCACGGCGCCGCGCGCGACCAACTGGAGCATGCCGCCCGGCAGATCGAGACCGAGCTCAACTCGGCCACCGACAACCCCTTGCTGCTCGGCACCCCGGATGCCTGGCGGGTGGTGTCCCAGGCCAACCCGCACGGTCAGTCGGTGGCCATGGCAGCCGACCTTTTGGCGATTGCGGTGGCGGAGCTGGGTTCGATTGCCGAACGGCGCCTCGACCGCTTGATCAACCCGTTGGTCAGCGGTTTGCCGGCCTTTCTGGTCAGCGCCCCGGGCGTCAACTCGGGGATGATGATCGTCCAGTACGTGGCCGCCTCCCTGTGCGCCGAAAACCGCCAACTGGCACAACCGGCGGTCATCGACAACTACGTCACCTCGGGCTTGCAGGAGGATCATCTGAGCATGGGCACCAACGCCGCGCTCAAACTCCACCGCGTGCTGGAAAACTGCACCCAGATCCTGGCCATCGAATACCTGCTGGCCGCCCAGGCCTTCGAGTTCCTCAAGGACCGACGCTTCGGCCAGGGCACCGCCCGCGCGTGGCGACTGCTGCGCGAGCGCGTGCCGGCTTACGACCAGGACCGCTGGCTGGCGCCGGACATCGCCAGCAGCGTGAATATTCTCAAGGACGAATCGCTGCTGCACGCGACTTTCGCAAGCCTGCAGTAGCCATCACACCATTCTCGACGGAGCACGAACGTGATTGATTTGACTCTCAAGCCCGGCACCCTGACCCTGGCCCAACTGCGCGCCATCTACCGTCAGCCGGTACAGCTCAAGCTCGATGCCAGCGCCGATCAGCCGATCGATGACAGCGTCGCCTGCGTTGAGCAGATCCTCGCCGAAAACCGCACGGCCTACGGCATCAACACCGGGTTCGGCCTGCTGGCTTCGACCCGCATTGCCAGCAGCGACCTGGAAAACCTTCAGCGCTCGCTGGTGCTGTCTCACGCCGCGGGCGTGGGTGTTCCGATTGATGACGCGCTGGTGCGCTTGATCATGGTGCTCAAGGTCAACAGCCTGAGCCGTGGCTTCTCCGGCATCCGCCGCCAGGTCATCGATGCCTTGATCGCGCTGATCAATGCACAGGTGTACCCGCACATCCCGCTCAAGGGCTCGGTGGGGGCCTCGGGTGATCTGGCGCCGCTGGCGCACATGTCGCTGGTGCTGCTGGGGGAGGGCAAGGCGCGCTATCAGGGCCAATGGTTGCCGGCCACCGAAGCGCTGGCGGTGGCGGGCCTCAAGCCCCTGACCCTGGCGGCGAAGGAAGGCCTGGCGCTGCTCAACGGCACTCAGGTGTCCACCGCCTATACCTTGCGCGGCCTGTTCGAAGGCGAAGACCTGTTTGCCGGCGCGCTGGCCTGCGGTGCGCTGACGGTTGAAGCCGTACTGGGTTCGCGCTCGCCCTTCGATGCGCGCATCCATGCCGCCCGCGGCCAGCGTGGCCAGATCGACGCTGCTGCCTGCTACCGAGACCTGCTGGGTGAGCGCAGCGAAGTGTCCGAGTCGCACCGCAACTGCGACAAGGTCCAGGACCCGTACTCGCTGCGCTGCCAGCCGCAAGTCATGGGCGCCTGCCTGACCCAGTTCCGCCAGGCCGCCGAGGTGCTGGCGATCGAGGCCAACGCGGTGTCCGATAACCCGTTGGTCTTCGCCGCCGAAGGCGACGTGATTTCCGGCGGCAACTTCCACGCGGAACCGGTGGCCATGGCCGCCGATAACCTGGCCCTGGCCATCGCCGAGATCGGCTCGCTGAGCGAGCGCCGTATCTCTTTGATGATGGACAAGCATATGTCCCAGTTGCCGCCGTTTCTGGTCGCCAACGGCGGGGTCAACTCGGGCTTCATGATCGCCCAGGTCACCGCTGCGGCCCTGGCCAGCGAGAACAAGGCCCTGGCCCACCCTCACAGCGTCGACAGCCTGCCGACTTCGGCCAACCAGGAAGATCACGTTTCCATGGCACCGGCAGCCGGTAAGCGGCTGTGGGAGATGGCTGAGAACGTGCGCGGCATCCTTGCCGTCGAGTGGCTGGCAGCCTGCCAGGGGCTGGACCTGCGCGAGGGCCTGAAAACCTCGCCCAAGCTTGAGCAGGCCCGTCAGGCCTTGCGTGCCAAGGTGCCTTACTATGAGAAAGACCGCTTTTTCGCACCGGATATTGAAGCCGCGAGCCAATTGCTGGCCGCTGGCGTATTGAACACGTTGGTGCCGGCACAGGTTCTGCCGAGCCTGTGACCGACACCCTTTTAACAGCGAGAAACCATGGAGCCCCGAATGAAAACGCTCTGGCAAAACTGCCACGTCGCGACCATGGCCAACGGCAGCTACTCGATCATCGAGGATGCGGTCATCGTGACCAGTGGCATCTTCATCGAGTGGATCGGCCCGCGTGGTGGCCTGCCGGCTCTTGAAACCGACGAAAGCATCGACCTGGGTGGCGCCTGGGTCACGCCGGGCCTCATCGATTGCCACACCCACACGGTGTTCGGTGGCAATCGCAGCGGTGAATTCGAACAGCGCCTGCAGGGCGTCAGTTACGCCGAGATCGCCGCCGCCGGTGGCGGTATTGCCAGCACCGTGCGTGCAACCCGGGCGGCCAGTGAGGATGAACTGTTCAGCAGCGCCTCACGGCGTTTGCGCAGCTTGCTCAATGATGGCGTGACCACGGTCGAGATCAAGTCCGGGTACGGGCTGGACCTGGCCAACGAGCGCAAGATGCTCAAGGTCATCCGTCGCCTGGGTGCCGAACTGCCGGTGACCGTGCGCAGCACCTGCCTGGCGGCGCATGCCATGCCGCCGGAGTTCGCCAATCGTGCCGACGACTATATAAGCCACATCTGCAGCGAGATGCTGCCGGCACTGGCCGAAGAAGGGCTGGTGGATGCGGTCGATGCCTTCTGCGAGTACCTGGCGTTTTCGCCGGAGCAGGTCGAGCGCGTGTTCGTCGCGGCCCGCGAGCTGGGCTTGCCGGTCAAGCTGCACGCCGAGCAACTGTCGTCGCTGGCCGGTTCCAGCCTGGCGGCGCGTTACCACGCGCTGTCGGCCGATCACCTTGAATTCATGACCGAAGACGACGCCATCGCCATGGGCGCGGCGGGCACCGTGGCGGTGCTGTTGCCGGGGGCGTTCTATTTCCTGCGTGAAACCCAGCTGCCGCCGATGGATGCCTTGCGCAGGCACGGCGTTAAAATCGCCATCGCCAGTGACCTGAACCCCGGCACCTCGCCGGTGCTTTCGCTACGCCTGATGCTCAACATGGCCTGTACCCTGTTCCGCATGACCCCGGAAGAAGCCCTGGCCGGGGTTACACTGCACGCCGCCACCGCTTTGGGGCTGGGCAACAGCCACGGCTCGCTGGAAGTCGGCAAGGTGGCGGACTTCGTCGCCTGGGACATCGAGCGGCCGGCCGACCTGGCCTACTGGCTGGGCGGCGACGTGCAAAAACGCGTGGTCCAACATGGCGTCACAGTACTGAATCAGGAGGTAATGCGTGGATAAGGTATTCAACTTTCATCAAGGCCGGCTGCCGCTGCTGATCAGCATGCCCCACGCCGGCCTGCGCCTGACGCCGGCAGTCAAGGCCGGGCTGATCGATGAGGCCCAGAGCCTGCCGGACACCGACTGGCATATTCCAGAGCTGTACGATTTCGCCAGGGACCTGGGCGCGAGCATTCTCTCGGCGGACTATTCGCGCTTCGTGATCGATCTCAACCGCCCTGATGACGACAAGCCGATGTACGCAGGCGCAACGACTGGCCTGTTCCCGGCCACGCTGTTTGACGGCGTGCCGCTGTTCCGCGAAGGGCAGGCGCCATCCGCTGAAGAGCGTGCCAACTACCTGAAATACATCTGGGGCCCGTACCACCAAACCCTGCGCGATGAGCTGGACCGCCTGCGCAACCAGTTCGGCTACGCGCTGCTGTGGGATGCCCACTCGATCCGGGCCAACATCCCGCACCTGTTCGACGGCACCTTGCCGGACTTCAATCTGGGCACCTTCAACGGTGCCAGCTGCGACGGGCTACTGGCTGAGCAACTGGAAGCCATCTGCGCCCAGGCACAGGGCTATACCAGCGTGCTCAACGGTCGCTTCAAGGGCGGCCACATCACCCGCCACTATGGCGACCCGGCCCAGCACATCCATGCTGTGCAGCTGGAGCTGGCGCAGAGCACCTACATGGAAGAAGTCGAGCCGTTCTGCTATCGCGAAGACCTGGCGAAGCCGACGCAGGAAGTGCTCAAGACGCTCCTCAAGGCGGTGCTTGAGTGGGGCCAACAACGCTACCCCGGCTGAACAAAAAAACATCAGGCTGAGCAGAGAACCCTGTGGCAGAGAGCCCTGTGGGAGCGGATTTATCCGCGAATGAAGGCACCGCGGTGCATCAGGCAAACCGCGGTGTCTCCATTCGCGGATAAATCCGCTCCCACAAAAAATCCCACTCCCACAAAAAATCCCACTCCACAAAAAATCCCACTCCACAAAAAATCTCACCCCACAAAAGCTGTTCCACTATTGCCCCTGCCCACAAGGGGGGCAGTTTTGCCTTGTGTCGATGCATTCACCGCGTATTCGGGTTTATCATGCCCAACGGCAGAAATAATCCCCCTACGGAGCGCGTAATGCAGACTTTGTACCCGCAGATCAAACCCTACGCCCGGCACGATCTGGCCGTGGAAGAGCCGCATGTGCTGTACGTCGACGAGAGCGGTTCGCCCGAAGGTCTGCCAGTGGTGTTCATTCACGGTGGCCCGGGTGCCGGCTGTGATGCGCAAAGCCGCTGCTATTTCGATCCGAACCTTTACCGCATCATCACCTTCGATCAGCGCGGCTGTGGTCGTTCCACCCCCCACGCCAACCTCGAGAACAACACCACCTGGCGCCTGGTCGACGACCTGGAGCGGATCCGCAAGCACCTGGGGATCGAGAAATGGGTGCTGTTCGGCGGCTCCTGGGGTTCGACCCTGGCGCTGGCCTACGCACAAACCCACCCTGAGCGCGTCCATGGTTTGATCCTGCGGGGCATCTTCCTGTGCCGCCCGCAGGAAATCGAATGGTTCTACCAGGCTGGCGCCAGCCGCATGTTCCCCGATTACTGGCAGGACTATATCGCGCCGATCCCGCAGGACGAGCGCCATGACCTGGTCCAGGCCTTCCACAAGCGCCTGACCGGCAACGACCAGATCGCCCAGATGCACGCCGCCAAGGCCTGGTCGACCTGGGAAGGCCGTACCGCCACCCTGCGGCCCAACCCGCTGGTGGTCGACCGCTTCTCCGAACCGCAACGGGCGCTGTCGATTGCCCGTATCGAGTGCCACTACTTCGTCAACAATGCCTTCCTTGAGGCGGACCAGCTGATTCGCGATATGCCGAAGATCGCCCATTTGCCGGCGGTGATCGTGCACGGCCGCTACGACGTGATCTGCCCACTGGACAACGCCTGGGAACTGCACCAGGCCTGGCCGAACAGCGAGTTGAAAGTGATCCGTGACGCCGGTCACGCCGCGTCCGAGCCTGGCATCACCGATGCCCTGGTACGCGCCGCCGACCAGATGGCACGCCGCCTGCTCGACCTGCCGCTCGAAGAAGCATGAAGGGTTTGTTGCAGCGCGTGCGGGGCGCGCGAGTCGAAGTCGCCGGCAAGATCGTCGGCGCCGTGGACCAGGGGTTGCTGGTGCTGGTCGCCGTCGAACCCGACGATACGCATGCCAGCGCCGACAAACTTCTGAATAAGCTGCTTAACTACCGGGTGTTCTCCGATGAGCAGGGCAAGATGAATCGCTCGCTCAAGGACATCGGCGGCGGTTTGCTGCTGGTGTCCCAGTTCACCCTGGCTGCCGATACCCAGAACGGTTTGCGCCCGAGCTTTTCAACGGCTGCACCGCCGGCACTCGGTGCCGAGCTGTTCGATTACCTGCTGAGTCAGGCTCGATTACTGCATGACCCCGTCGCCAGTGGCGAATTTGGCGCTGACATGCAGGTGCATTTGGTCAACGATGGTCCGGTAACATTTTTGTTACAAACATAAGTGTCGGAAAAACCCCTAAAACCCCAGAAATCGGGGTTTTTTCGTACAAATACTTGGTTGCCCCTGATGCGTTGTAACGCGACCTACTAGATAATCGCGCGCCATGGGGATCGGCGTTCGTTGATCCGTTTTGTTGACACTCGAGCCTTGTCTGGATCCGTATGGGGAATCATTGTGCCCTTTCGGAGTCCGAACAATGCTCGCCAACCCGGCAAACGATAGCTGGCCGTTGGTTCTTTGATCTGTTTTCGGCGAGGGTTGCTCGTGATTGTAAGTCCCTGTAATGCACCAAGAACCCCCGGTAATCGCCTGCGTAACGCCTTGCTGGCGGGGTCCGCACTGTTTTGCCTGTTCGGCGCTGGCCAGCTCTGGGCATTCAACCTCGATGACGTCGCGGCCAAGGCCAAAGACCTCGCCGGGCAGAAGTACGAAGCGCCCAAAAGCAATCTGCCGAGCGAATTTCGTGACATGAAATTCGCCGACTACCAGAAAATCCGCTTCCTGCAGGAAAAGGCCGAGTGGGCCAACGACAAGACGCCGTTCAAACTGTCGTTCTACCATCAGGGCATGCACTTCGACACGCCGGTGAAAATCAACGAAATCACCGCCAGCAAGGTCGAGGAAATCAAGTACGACCCGAGCCGCTTTGACTTCGGCGACGTCAAGTTCGACGCCAAGGCCACCGAAAAGCTCGGCTACGCGGGTTTTCGCGTGCTGTACCCGATCAACAAGGCAGACAAGCAAGACGAAATCCTGACCTTGCTCGGCGCCAGCTACTTCCGCGTGATCGGCAAGGGCCATGTGTATGGCCTGTCCGCCCGTGGCCTGGCCATCGACACCGCGCTGCCGTCGGGTGAAGAGTTCCCGCGCTTCACCGAATTCTGGATCGAGAAGCCCAAGCCTGCCGACAAGCACCTGGTGATCTACGCACTGCTGGATTCGCCGCGCTCCACCGGCGCCTACCGCCTGACCCTGCGCCCTGGTAGCGACGCCATCGTCGACGTCAAATCCAAGGTCTACCTGCGTGACCACGTCAGCCGCCTGGGCATCGCGCCGCTGACCAGCATGTTCCTGTTCGGCACCAACCAGCCGTCCAAGGTGCTGAACTACCGTCACGAGCTGCACGACTCCGAAGGCCTGTCGATCCACGCCGGCAATGGCGAGTGGATCTGGCGCCCGCTGAACAACCCCAAACACCTGGCCGTGAGCCACTTCAGCGTCGAGAACCCGCGTGGTTTCGGCCTGCTGCAGCGTAACCGCGACTTTGGCCGCTTCGAAGACCTCGACGACCGCTACGACAAGCGCCCAAGCGCCTGGATCGAACCGCGTGGCGACTGGGGCCGTGGCACCGTCGATCTGGTCGAGATTCCGACTGCTGACGAAACCAACGACAACATCGTGGCCTTCTGGAGCCCTGAAAAGCTGCCCGAGCCCGGCCAGGAAGTGGAATTCAGCTACCGCTTGCACTGGACCATCGACGAGGCAGCCCTGCACGCGCCTGATCTGGGCTGGGTCAAGCAGACCCTGCGCTCGACCGGTGACGTCAAGCAGTCCAACCTGATCCGTCAGCCGGACGGCAGCGTGGCGTTCCTGGTCGACTTCGAAGGCCCGGTGCTCAAGGCCTTGCCGGAAGACACCGCGGTGCGTAGCCAGGTCAGTGTTGGCGACAACGCCGAGCTGGTTGAAAACAACCTGCGCTACAACCCTGAGACCCAGGGCTGGCGCCTGACCTTGCGTTTGAAGGTCAAGGACCCGAGCAAATCGGTGGAAATGCGCGCTGCACTGGTCAAGGACTTGCCACCGGCAGAGCCTGCCAAGGCAGCTCCGTCCAAGCAGGACAAGGCCGCGGCCAAGCAGGTGGCGGCCAAGGCCGACAAGGCCGAGAAGCCAACCCAGCAGCCTGCCGCCGAGGCTGCGCCAACTTCTGGGGAACCGACGAAGACCGAACAGGTTCTAACCGAGACCTGGAGCTATCAGTTGTCTGCCGATGAGTAATTCTCAAGCACAGCCAGTGTCTCTCAACGAGTACCTGGCACACCTGCCACTGAGCGAAGAGCAGCGGGCGGAACTCGCCAGCTGCAAGTCGTTCAGCGAGCTGCACGCACGGCTGTCTTCACAGCCGTTCAGTGACGAAGCCGACGCCGCCCAAGCGTCGGTGGGCACCCGTCTGACGCTTAACAGCGCTGCCGAACTGGAAGAGGCCGAGATGCTCGACCTCGACGCCAGCGGCCGCGTGCGCCTGAAGGCCGCGCCACCGATTCACCGCACCCGGGTCATCCCGGAGCCATGGCGTACCAACGTCCTGGTCCGCATCTGGCGCCGCCTGACCGGCCGCACCAACGCCCCGGTACCCGAGCGCGACCGCGAGCTGCCGCCAGCACGCTGGCGCTGGGTCGGTTCGGTGCGCCGTTATATCCTGCTGGCCCTGATGATCGGCCAGACCATCGTCGCCGGCTGGTACATGAAAGGCATCATGCCGTACCAGGGCTGGTCGTTCGTCGACCTCGACGAAGTGCTGCATCAGCCGCTGCTGCAAACGGCCCAGCAAGTGCTGCCGTATGCACTGCAAACCAGCATCCTGATCATGTTCGGTATCCTGTTCTGCTGGGTCTCCGCAGGTTTCTGGACGGCCCTGATGGGCTTTCTCGAACTGCTGACCGGGCGAGACAAATACCGTATCTCCGGCGCCAGCGCGGGTGACGAGCCGATCGCGCCGAATGCGCGCACGGCCATCGTCATGCCAATCTGCAACGAAGACGTGCCGCGGGTATTCGCCGGTTTGCGCGCAACCTTCGAGTCGGTAGCCGCCACCGGCGATCTGGACCGCTTCGACTTCTTCGTGCTCAGCGACACCAACGACTCCGATATCGCCGTGGCCGAACAACAGGCCTGGCTGGAGGTCTGCCGCGAGAGCAAGGGCTTCGGGCGTATCTTCTATCGCCGCCGTCGTCGCCGGGTGAAACGCAAGAGCGGTAACCTGGACGACTTCTGCCGCCGTTGGGGCAGTGAATACCGCTACATGGTGGTGCTCGACGCCGACAGCGTCATGAGCGGCGAATGCCTGACCAGCCTGGTCCGCCTGATGGAAGCGACCCCGGACGCCGGGATCATCCAGACCGCGCCCAAAGCTTCGGGCATGGATACCCTGTATGCACGCATGCAGCAGTTCGCCACCCGCGTCTACGGCCCGCTGTTCACCGCTGGCCTGCACTTCTGGCAGCTGGGTGAATCCCACTACTGGGGCCACAACGCGATCATCCGCATGAAGCCGTTCATCGAGCACTGCGCCCTGGCGCCGCTGCCGGGTAAAGGTGCTTTTGCCGGTGCGATCCTGTCCCACGACTTCGTTGAAGCGGCGCTGATGCGCCGGGCCGGCTGGGGTGTGTGGATTGCCTACGACCTGCCGGGCAGCTACGAAGAGTTGCCACCCAACCTGCTTGACGAGCTCAAGCGCGACCGGCGCTGGTGCCACGGCAACCTGATGAACTTCCGCCTGTTCCTGGTCAAGGGCATGCACCCGGTGCACCGTGCGGTGTTCCTGACCGGGGTGATGTCTTACCTGTCGGCGCCGTTGTGGTTCTTCTTCCTGGTGCTGTCGACGGCGCTGCTGGCGGTCAACACGCTGATGGAGCCGCAGTACTTCCTGGAGCCGCGCCAGCTGTATCCGCTGTGGCCACAATGGCACCCGGACAAAGCGATTGCGTTGTTCTCCACCACCATCGTGCTGCTGTTCCTGCCCAAGCTGCTCAGTGTGATTCTGATCTGGGTCAAGGGCGCGACCGAGTTTGGCGGGCGGATCAAGGTGGCCGTGTCGATGCTGCTGGAGATGCTCTTCTCCGTGCTGCTGGCGCCGGTGCGCATGCTGTTCCACACCCGATTCGTGCTGGCCGCGTTCCTGGGTTGGGCTGCGACCTGGAACTCGCCGCAGCGTGACGATGACTCCACCTCCTGGGGTGAAGCAGTGCGTCGCCATGGCCCGCAAACCCTGCTGGGTGCGGCCTGGGCGATTCTGGTCGCGGCGCTGAACCCAAGCTTCCTGTGGTGGCTGGCGCCGATCGTCGGCTCGCTGATGCTGTCGATCCCGGTCTCGGTGATCTCCAGTCGCGTCAACCTCGGCCTGCGAGCCAAGGACGAGAAGCTGTTCCTGATCCCTGAGGAGTACGCAACGCCTCACGAGCTGCTGGCGACCGACCAATACACCCACGAAAACCGTTGGCATGCGCTTAATGACGGGTTCGTCCGGGCCGTGGTCGATCCACAGCAGAACGCCCTGGCGTGCGCCCTGGCCACCGCCCGTCACGGTCAGGCGGAACCGGTGGAATGGCTGCGCGCCGAGCGCATCCGTCATGCTCTGACAGTCGGCCCGCAACAGCTGGAAGGGCCGATTCGCCTGGCCCTGCTCAGCGACCCGGTGGCACTGGCGCGTTTGCACGCGTTGGTCTGGAGCGAAGGGCACGAGGCCTGGCTGAGTGTCTGGCGGCAGTCGATCGAGGAGGACCCGCATTCGCCTCTGTTGCCGCTGCACCCTGAGCCGATGAGATTGCCACCCAAGTTGGTAAACGCCTGAAACCAGCGCCCTTGAGCCTTCGGCCAAGGGCGCTGTGGTTTTTAGGTGATTTTTCCCACTCGGGTTTGGGAAAAATTCCGCTACGAATAAGTAACAAAGTCCCCTCCAGCCCTTGTACTGCTCGGCGAGTACGTTAGCATCGCACCCCGAAACGATGCGCCTGGCGTCTTTGCGCCGGGCCTTTGGCTCTGGCGCCGAGTGGCGGGGAGGCGCGTCCACGATTAGCGCAGTTTTTGCTGGGGATCTGGTGATGATGAAAAAATATCTGTCGATGCTGCTGATGGGCGTGTCCGCCCTGGTCGCCGTGAGCACCGCACAAGCGGGCGCCATTGATGACGCAGTCAAGCGCGGTACCCTGCGGGTGGGCATGGACCCAACCTACATGCCATTCGAAATGACCAACAAGCGCGGTGAAATCATCGGCTTCGAAGTCGACCTGCTCAAGGCCATGGCCAAGTCCATGGGCGTCAAGCTGGAGCTGGTCTCCACCAGCTACGACGGTATTATTCCGGCCCTGCTGACCGACAAGTTCGACATGATCGGCAGCGGCATGACCCTGACCCAGGAGCGCAACCTGCGCGTCAACTTCAGCGACCCCTTCATCGTGGTCGGCCAGACCCTGCTGATCCGCAAGGAGCTGGCAGACAAGGTCAAATCCTATAAAGACCTGAACAGCGAAGAATACCGCATCACCTCCAAGCTGGGCACCACCGGCGAGATGGTCGCCAAAAAGCTGATCGCAAAAGCCAAATACCACGGCTATGACAACGAGCAGGAAGCGGTCATGGACGTGGTCAACGGCAAGGCTGATGCCTTTATCTACGACGCCCCTTACAACGTCGTGGCAGTCAACAAGGTCGGCAACGGCAAGCTGCTGTTCCTCGACAAGCCATTCACCTACGAGCCGCTGGCGTTCGGCCTGAAGAAAGGCGACTACGACAGCCTCAACTGGATCAACAACTTCCTGCACCAGGCCCGTGAAGACGGCACCTACGATCGTATCCATGACAAGTGGTTCAAAGACACCGCCTGGCTCAAGGAAATGGAATAAGGCTCACGCCTGACGCCATGCATTGACGGAAGCTCCCAGTGATCAAACACAAAAAAGCCCAGTGGCCCTGGCACGCGCTGACCGCGCTGGTCCTGATCGGTCTGGCCTTCAGCCTGTATATCGCGACCACCTCGATTTCCTATGAGTGGCGCTGGAACCGTGTCCCGCAGTACTTCGCCTACCAGGCGGAGGAGGCCCAGCGGGCCGTGGGTTACGGAACGGTCGAAGCCATCGTTCAGAAGGGCGCTACCAGCACGGTCACGCTGCGTGACGAAGACGGCGCCCAACAGGTGCTCGACGTCGACACCGCCAGCCTGCAGCTGGCCAAGGGCGACGACGTGGCCGAAGGCGATGTCATCGGTGTGACCCACCACTGGGCTGCCGGCCCGTTGGCCTGGGGCTTGTGGACCACAGTGTGGATTTCCGTCGCCTCCGGCGTGATCGGCTTGCTGATCGGGTTATTTGCCGGCCTTTGCCGGCTCTCCAATAACCCGACGCTGCGAGACCTGTCGACGGTCTACGTCGAACTGGTGCGCGGCACGCCGCTGCTGGTACAGATTTTCATTTTCTACTTCTTCATCGGCACGGTGCTGAACCTGTCCCGTGAGTTCGCCGGGGTGGCGGCGCTGGCGCTGTTCACCGGCGCTTACGTGGCCGAGATCGTCCGCGCCGGGGTGCAGTCGATTGCCCGTGGCCAGAGCGAGGCGGCTCGCTCGCTGGGCCTGAACGCCAGCCAGTCGATGCGCCACGTGATCCTGCCGCAGGCGTTCAAGCGCGTGCTGCCGCCGCTGGCCGGGCAGTTCATCAGCCTGGTCAAGGACACCTCGCTGGTGTCGGTCATTGCCATCACCGAGCTGACCAAGAGCGGGCGCGAGGCGATCACCACGTCGTTCTCGACCTTCGAGATCTGGTTCTGCGTCGCCGGGCTGTACCTGCTTATCAACCTGCCGCTGTCGCATATCGCCAGCCGGCTTGAACGGAGGCTCGCGCAAAGTGATTGAAGTTCGCGATCTGGTTAAAGTCTTCGATACCCGTGGCCAGGTGGTGCGCGCGGTCGACCACGTCAGCACCCACGTGTCCAAGGGCGAAGTGCTGGTCGTACTCGGGCCTTCGGGCTCGGGCAAGTCGACCTTCCTGCGCTGCCTGAACGGCCTTGAGGCGTTCGACGAAGGGTCGGTCAGTATCAACGGGCTTCGGCTCGACGACCCGAAAACCGACATCAATGCCTACCGGCGTGAAGTCGGCATGGTGTTCCAGCATTTCAACCTGTTCCCGCACATGACCGTGCTGGAAAACCTTTGCCTGGCTCAGAAGGTCGTGCGCAAGCGCGGCAAGAAAGAGCGCGAAGACAAGGCCCGGGCCTTGCTGGAAAAGGTCGGTATCGGCCAGAAGGCCAACGAGTTTCCGTCCCGTTTGTCCGGTGGCCAGCAACAGCGCGTGGCCATCGCCCGGGCGCTGGCGATGGACCCGAAAGTCATGCTGTTCGACGAACCAACCTCGGCGCTCGACCCGGAAATGGTTGGCGAAGTGCTGGATGTCATGAAGAAGTTGGCTGAAGAAGGCATGACCATGGTCTGCGTCACCCACGAAATGGGCTTTGCCCGTGAAGTGGCAGACCGGGTGCTGTTCTTCGACCATGGCAAGTTGCTGGAAGACTCGCCGCCCGAAACCTTCTTCGAATCGCCGAAAGACCTGCGCGCCCAGGCGTTTTTGCGGCAGGTGTTGTAGAGGGTGTTTGCGACACCGCGATCAGTCCCCTCTCCCCTTCGGGGAGAGGGTTAGGGTGAGGGGTGAGGGGTGAGGCCAGCTGCTACACCCGAAACCGCCCCACCATCATCTGCAACTGCCCACCCAATCGCTGCAACTCCTCCCCGGCATCTGGATCTGCTGCTGGGCCACTTCGATCTGCCGCAACAGGGTCTCGATCAACGACAGCAGGCGCCGCTGTTCTGCATTTTGCCCGCTCTCGGAGGATGTCAGCAGCATGCGCCGTTCCACGGTCTCGACCGCTTCGGTGAGCTGCTCTTCGCGGCTATCGGGCAGTGCGCGGGTCTGCTCACGCTCGGCGACGTTCTTGTCCAGCGACTGAAAGTCTTGCTTGAACCGTTCCACAACGCTCAGCTTGGACGACAACATCTCCAGGTCCGCCGGGTTGCGAAACCGCCGGCGCAGGTCACCCAGCAGGCTTTCCAGCTCAACGATGGCCTGGGCGATGGCGGCCTTGCTGTTGTCATCATTGAGCACTCGAAAGGTGATGGTGGGAGCAAGGCTTGCCTGCGATGGCATCACCGCGGTGTATCTGATACACCGTATCGCCTGCATCGCGACGGTTCGGCGCCCCGACAAGCTTTGCCCACAGTTGCCCCCAAACATGGGATCTCCCACAAGTCAGATGCGGAACCGCCCGACCAGACCTTGCAAGTGAGTCCCCAACCGCGCCAGCTCGACGCTGGACGCAGCGGTTTCTTCACTGGCGGCGGCGGTCTGATCGGAAATATCGCGCACGTTCATGACGCTGCGGTTGACCTCCTCGGCGACGCTGCTTTGCTGCTCGGCGGCTGCTGCAATCTGTTGGTTCATGGCCTGGATCGCGGACACTGTCTGGGTGATGGTTTCCAGCGCGGTGCCGGCACGGCGGGTCAGGTCGACGCTGCTGTCGGTCAGTTCGCGGCTGCTGTCCATCGCGCTGGCCACTTGTTGGGTGCCGTGTTGCAGGCCGGCAATCAGCTCTTCGATCTCTTCGGTGGATTTCTGCGTGCGCTGGGCCAGGCTGCGCACCTCATCGGCGACCACTGCAAAGCCACGCCCGGCCTCACCGGCGCGGGCGGCTTCGATGGCAGCGTTCAGGGCCAGCAGGTTGGTCTGTTCGGCGACCGACTTGATGACATCGAGCACGCTGCCGATCTTGCCGCTTTCCTGCTTGAGCTGGTTCATGGCATCAGTGGAATGCCCGACTTCAGCGGCCAGGCGCTCGATCTGGCGGATGGCTTCGCTGACCACCTTGTCGCCTTCGCGGGCCTGCTGGTCGGCGGCGACGGCGGCTTCGGAGGCTTCCTCGGCGTTGCGCGCCACTTCCTGCACAGTCGCGGTCATCTCGTTCATGGCCGTGGCCACTTGATCGGTCTCGACCTTCTGATTGTTGACCCCGGCGCTGGTCTGTTCGGTCACGGCCGACAGCTCCTCGGCGGCGCTGGCGATCTGGGTAACGCCATCGCCGATACCGCCAATCAACTCCCGCAGGTTGCGGGTCATGCGCTGGATGCTGTGTTGCAACTGGCCCATTTCGTCACGGCGCTCGACCTTCAGGTCGTGGCTCAGGTCGCCATCGGCTACCCGTTCCACAGCGGTGAGGGTCTGGCGCAGGGGGATGACGATCTGGCGAGTGATGACCCAGGCCGAGACGATACCGAACAGCAGCGCCAGCAAGGTCACCAGGGCAAGCGTGGAACGGGCGCTGGCGGAATCCTCATCGCGCACCTGGGTTTGTGATGTGGTCAGCTCGCTGCTCATCTGCAGCAGCACAGTGCCTTGCAGCTGCATGCGGTTCAGGGCATGGGTGCTCGATTGCTGGGCTTCGCTGTATTGAACGACCGCCTGGCGATAGGCCGTCAGCGCATCTGCGGCGCTGCCGAGGTTGGCAGCGTGCTCGCCCGGTACTTTGCCCGGCAAGGCATCCAGCGCCGCGATGGCTTGATCCACGGCCGCCAGGGCGCCCTGTTCGTACTCGCTGTTGCCGCTGTAGGTGTAGCCGCGGACCTGGTAACGCGCTCGCTGCACCAGCTTGCCCAGTTCACTGATGCTGTTGAACTGGCTCAGGCTTTCACCCTGCAGCAGGGTGTTCTCGATTTGGCTGATCAACGAAACGGCGCGCTCGGCGCTGCTGCCCAGATTGTCGCGGCTGGCTTCGCGGCGGGCAACGGCCTGGGTCAGGTCAGAAAAGGCGCGTCGGTATTCAGCGACGGCGGTTGCCTGTTTGTCGAGGCGGGCAATGTCCTGGGGTTGTTCAAGGCGCAGGCGCAGGCTTTGCAGGCGCTTGTCGAGGTCGTCAAGCACCTTGACCACCGCGTTAGCGGCCTCGGCCGTGCTGTCCTGGGTGTAAGTGAAGCGGTTGATACGCAGCGCCTGGGTCAACTCGCTCAAGCCCGAAATGGCGCCCAGGGTGTCGCCGCGGTTGATCACGCCGCCGAGCCCGAGCCAGCCGGTGGCGGTGATCAGCAGCGTCAATAGCAGGACCAGGCTGAAGCCAAGGCCGAGTTTGAGGTTGACGCTAATGTTTCCAAGCTTTTGGGCGAACCAACGGTACATGGCAGGGCTCCATTGTGCGCAGCCGGCACAAGTGATTGTTTTAATGCCAAGGATGTCGGCTCGCGCGGCTAAAACTGTAGCCGGGCGAGGTGAATTCAGAAGAGTCGGGCGAGCAGGGCGGTGACCGCTGTTTCGACCCGCAAGATACGTTCGCCCAGCTGCACGGGCTGCAAGCCAGCCTTGCCCAGCAAGTCGATCTCGTAGGGGATCCAGCCGCCTTCCGGGCCGATGGCCAGGGTGACCGGCTCATCGAGCCCGCGCGGGCAGGCCGGGTAGTTGCCGGGGTGGCCGACCAGCCCGAGGGTGCCGTCGACCATGGCTGGCAGGCGGTCTTCGACGAAGGGCTTGAAGCGCTTTTCGATCAGCACTTCAGGCAGGCGTGTGTCGCGCGCCTGTTCAAGCCCCAGCACCAGTTGCTCGCGAATGGCCGCAGGCTCCAGAAACGGGGTTTGCCAGAAGCTCTTTTCGACCCGGTAGCTGTTGACCAGCACCAGTTTCGGCACGCCCATGGCCGCCACGGTTTGCAGCACCCTGCGCAGCATCTTCGGCCGAGGCAGGGCCAGCACCAGGGTCAGCGGCAGTTTGGCCGGTGGCGGTTGGTCGAAACTCACCTGCAGCTCGGCTTCATGGCCTTCAAGGCGCAGCACCAGGGCCTGGCCCATCAGACCGTTGAGCTGGCCGACGCGCATCGTGTCCCCGACTTCGCAGCGGTGGACTTCCTGCATATGCGTAAAGCGGCGATCACGCAGGACCACCCGGTCGGCCGCTACAAAGTCGGCCTCCTCGAGTAACAGCAGGTTCACGGTTGAGTTGCTGGCGGCTGCGGGTGGTCAGAGTCAGCGGGCTCGTCGCTGTCGTGTTCGCTGCGCTTGCGGATCAAACCGCCAAACAGCACACCGATCTCGTACAGCAGCCACATGGGCACGGCCAGCAGGGTCTGGGAGAAAATGTCCGGCGGTGTCAGGATCATGCCGACCACGAAGCAGCCGATGATCACATACGGGCGGATCTTCTTCAGGTATTTGACGTCGACCACGCCGATCCACACCAACAGCACCACCGCGACCGGAATCTCGAAGGCCACGCCGAAGGCGAAGAACAGCGTCATGACGAAGTCCAGGTAACTGGCGATATCCGTCATCATCGCCACGCCATCAGGGGTGGCATGGGCGAAGAACTGGAAGATCAGTGGGAACACCAGGAAGTAGGCAAACGCCATCCCGGCATAAAACAGAACGATGCTCGACACCAGCAGCGGCACGGCAATACGTTTTTCATGCTTGTACAAGCCCGGTGCGATAAAGCCCCAGATCTGGTGCAGGATCAACGGAATCGCCAGGAACAGCGCAACCATCATCGTCAGCTTGAACGGGGTCAGGAACGGCGAGGCGACGTCGGTGGCGATCATCGTCGCGCCAGCTGGCAGGTATTCGCGCAGTGGCGCCGACACCAGGGTGTAGATCTGCTGTGCGAAGGAGAACAGCCCGGCGAAGATCAGGAAGATGACCGCAACGCAGCGCAACAGGCGCGTGCGCAGCTCGGTGAGGTGCGAAACCAGCGGCATCTGCTGGTCGTTTTCCGGAATATCGCTCATGGGGCTCGCGGTGGCAGTGGTGTGTCGGAGGGAGAAGGCGTGACGGGCGCCGGCTCGGAAACGTTCGGGGCTGGGGTTGCGACCACCAGCGGCGGCACGGCGGGCGTGCTGTCCTGGCTGATAACGGTGGGCTGCGCCTCGGCCTGCTGCGGGTTGAAGATCTTGCGAGCCTCCTGTTCCATCGACAGGATGTGTTCGTTGTGCAGCTGGCGACGGATCTCGTCAGCGCCGATCTCGCGTTCCACTTCCTGCTTGATGGCATTGAAGCTGCGCTTGAGCCGGCCGACCCACAGGCCGGCCGTACGCGCGGCGCCGGGCAGACGCTCCGGGCCGAGTACCAGCAGGGCCACGAGACCTACGAGCAGCAGTTCACTGAAGCTGATCCCGAACATTTATCAGTCTTTCCTGATCGGCTCTTCGACCTTGTGCGCCTGACCTTCAATGGTCTGAGGCTGGTTCAGCGGCGAAGTGGCCTGTGGGTTGACCGGCTGCACCGGCTGTACCGGTTGCACGGGCGGTTCGGCGGGCTTTTCGTCATCGTTCATGGCCTTGCGAAAGCCCTTGATCGACTCACCGATATCGGTACCGAGGTTCTTCAGCTTTTTGGTGCCGAACACCAGTACCACGACAACCAGAATGACGACCCAGTGTTTCCAGTCAAAAATACCCATGCTGCAACTCCTCGTGACGTTTATTGGGTCTGGCGCGGATCAGGGCTGACGCGCTGCCTTCTCGGCGTGCCCGGAGAGGCCGAAGCGGCGGTCCAGCTCGTCGAGCACGGCCTGCGGATTCTGGCCCAGGGCCGATAGCATCACCAGGCTGTGGAACCACAGATCGGCGGTTTCATAGATGACGTCGCTGCAGTCACCGCTGATGGCGGCGTCCTTGGCAGCGATGATGGTTTCGACCGACTCTTCGCCGACCTTTTCCAGAATTTTGTTCAAGCCCTTGTGGTACAGGCTGGCCACATAGGAGCTGTCGGCGGCGGCGCCTTTGCGCGCTTCCAGCACTTCGGCCAGACGGGTCAGGGTGTCACTCATGTCAGTGTCCTGCGCAGTAGATGGCGTGCGGGTCCTTGAGGACCGGGTCGACGGTTTTCCATTCGCCGTTCTCGTGGACGCGATAAAAGCAGCTTTCGCGGCCGGTGTGGCAGGCAATATGGCCAACCTGTTCTACCATCAGAATGATCACGTCGGCATCGCAATCCAGGCGCATTTCATGCAAATGCTGCACATGTCCGGACTCTTCGCCCTTGCGCCACAGTTTGCCACGCGAGCGTGACCAATAAATGGCGCGGTTCTCGGCGGCGGTCAACGCCAGCGCTTCGCGGTTCATCCAGGCCATCATCAGTACGCGCCCGGTCTTGTGATCCTGGGCAATGGCCGGGACCAGGCCATTTTCATCCCATTTGATCTCGTCCAGCCAGTCTCTCATCTTTGACTCCGAAACCGAGTTCGATCCTGTGCCGAACTCTTGCCCTAGTGTGCCAGCCGCAGGGGCAACTGGCTATCGACGCGCGATCAGATAGACGCCTGCGCCCAGCATCACCCAGGCCGGCCATGCGGCCATTGTGGTGGCCGCGCCGCTGGTCGCCGCGACCGTGGCGCCGGCTGCCATCAACACCCCGCCCAACAGGCGCAGGGCACGGCTGTCACCGGATTGCTTCCGGGGCGGGGGCTGATCTTCGGCATGGGGTTGCGACAGGCGTTCGAGCAGATCGCGGGTCATGTTGGCCAGGCGAGGGAGTTGCTCGACCTGGCTCTGTACATTTTGAAACAACGATTTTGGGCTGACCCGGTCGCGCATCCAGCGTTCCAGGAACGGCTGGGCGGTGCTCCACAGGTCCAGGTCCGGGTACAGCTGACGGCCCAGGCCTTCGATATTGAGCAGGGTTTTCTGCAGCAGCACCAGCTGTGGCTGCACTTCCATGTTGAAGCGCCGGGCGGTCTGGAACAGGCGCATCAGCACCTGGCCGAAGGAAATGTCCTTGAGCGGCTTCTCGAAGATCGGCTCGCACACGGTGCGGATCGCCGCTTCGAATTCGTTGAGCCTGGTTTCCGCCGGCACCCAGCCTGAATCGATGTGCAGCTGCGCCACGCGCCGGTAGTCGCGCTTGAAGAAGGCAAACAGGTTGCGTGCCAGGTAGTCCTGGTCCTGCGGGGTCAGGCTGCCGACGATGCCGCAGTCGATCGCAATGTACTGCGGGCTCCAGGGCTGCACGGTGCTGACGAAGATGTTGCCGGGGTGCATGTCGGCGTGGAAGAAGCTGTCCCGGAAGACCTGGGTGAAGAAGATTTCCACGCCGCGTTCGGCCAGCAGTTTCATGTCGGTGCGCTGGTCGGCCAAGGTCGCGAGGTCGGTCACCTGGATGCCGTAGATACGCTCCATGACCAGCACTTTGGGACGGCACCAGTCCCAATACACCTGTGGCACGTACATCAGCGGCGAGCCCTCGAAGTTGCGCTTGAGCTGGCTGGCGTTGGCCGCCTCGCGCAACAGGTCGAGTTCGTCGTAAATGGTTTTTTCGTAGTCCAGGACCACTTCCACCGGGTGCAGCAGGCGGGCGTCGGCCGACAGCCGCTCGGCCATGCGCGCCAGCAGGAACAGCCAGGCCAGGTCCTGGGCGATGATCGGCTTGAGGCCCGGGCGGACGACCTTGACCACCACTTCTTCACCGCTCTTGAGCTGCGCGGCGTGAACTTGCGCCACCGACGCCGAGGCCAGCGGCTCGACATCGAAGCGGCTGAATACCTCGTTGACCGGCGCCCCCAGTTGTTCTTCGATCAGCTTGACCGAGAGTTTCGGGTCGAACGGTGGCACCCGGTCCTGCAGGCGCATCAGCTCATCAGCGATGTCGGCCGGCAGCAGGTCGCGGCGGGTCGAGAGCAGTTGGCCGAACTTGATGAAGATCGGCCCCAGGTCCTGCAAGGCCAGTCGCAGGCGTGCGCCACGGGTGAGCTCCAGCGGTTTGCGCGGCAGCCAGCGCCAAGGCATGGTAAAGCGTATCGCCATCAGCCACCAGGGCAGGGGCAGGGCGAACAGCAGGTCATCAAGGCGGTAGCGGATCACGACGCGCTGGATGCGCAACAGACGGCGGACGGCAAGCAGCTTCATGCGTTATCGCTGGATTCAAGGGATCGGGCAAGGCGCTCAATACGCGCCTCAAGGCGTTCTACATCAAGTTTGAGCTGATCGAGCTCGCTGAAGCGCACTTCCGCTTCACGTTGGCCGACCAGGGTCCGGGCTTCTTCGCTGAGGTACTCGGACAGGTTCTGGTTGAGGCTGGCCAGGCTTTGCCGGGTCCAGTTGGCGCGGCTGCGCACCTGGCTGCTGAACAGCTGCGTGGCGATCGGGCCGATCCAGCGTGACAGCTCGTATTCCCAGTCCAGCTCCAGGTCCTGGAGTATCGCGACCAGGCCCAGCAGCACCGCGCTGTCGCCTTCAAGCTCGACCTGCGGGCTATGCAGCACGGCGCTCTTGTCCTGGCTCAGGGCCAGTTGCAACAGGCTGGCAGCCGGTGCGCGCAGGGTGCAGTCGGAGTCGGCGGCCCAGTGGCCGGCCAACAGCAGGCCGTCGTCGCCGGGCAGGATGAACACCTGCAAGGACGGGTTGCGGCAGTCGATCGCAATCACCTTGCCGTCCAGCGCCTGCAGGCGCTGGATGGCGGTGCTGTCCAGCCGCAGAACACGGTTCAGACCGTGTTCGACGCCGGCGAGGATGCCGCCCAAGAGCATCAGGGCTTGATACCGCGGTGCAGGGCGACAATGCCAGAGGTCATGTTGTGGTAGGTCACACGGTCAAAACCGGCGTCGACCATCATGGCCTTCAGGGTCTCCTGGTCGGGGTGCATGCGAATCGATTCGGCGAGGTAACGGTAGCTCTCCGAGTCGTTGGTAATCAGCTTGCCGGCCAGCGGCATGAAGGCGAACGAGTAAGCGTCGTAGACCTTGGACATGAGCTTGTTGGTGGGCTTGGAGAATTCCAGCACCAGCAGCCGGCCACCCGGCTTGAGTACGCGCAGCATGGAGCGCAGCGCGTCTTCCTTGTGGGTCACGTTGCGCAGGCCGAAGGCGATGGTCACGCAGTCGAAATGGTTGTCCGGGAACGGCAGCTTTTCGGCGTCAGCCTGGACGAACTCGATATTGCCGGCCACGCCGACGTCCAGCAGGCGGTCACGACCGACCTTGAGCATGGAGGCGTTGATGTCAGCCAGCACCACCTGACCGGTCGGGCCGACCAGATGGGAGAACTTGCGGGCCAGGTCGCCCGTGCCACCGGCGATGTCCAGGACCCGATTGCCCGGGCGTACGCCCGACAGCTCGATGGCAAAGCGCTTCCAGAGCCGATGCATGCCGCCGGACAACACGTCGTTCATCAGGTCGTACTTGGCGGCGACCGAGTGGAACACCTCGGCGACCTTTTCGGCCTTCTGACTTTCCGGCACGTTCTTGTAGCCGAAGTGAGTGGTGGGTTCGGCATTGCTGCCTTTGCGCTGATCGTTCATATCGCTTCACCGGAAAAAATTACCGGCCATTCTAATCCCGGTGGCCGTCTTTGTCTTGGCGGATGGCTCGCCGAACGTTCCGGGCTACTATAGGCCGCATAAAGCATCACTTTTAATCAGGATACCGTGCATGACCCAGATTAGCGTCGAACGCAAACACAGCCTCGGCCGCGAGGCCGCCCGCCAGAAAGCCGAGGTGCTGGTGGAAAAACTGTCGAAGCAATATGACCTCAAGGCTCATTGGAACGGCGATACGCTCGAGGTCAAGCGCAGCGGTGCCAACGGCACCATTCAGATTGGCGAGGACAGTATCAAGGTCGAGCTGAAGCTCGGGATGATGCTGTCGATGATGGGCGGCACGATCAAGTCAGAGATCGAGCGGGCCCTGGACAAGGTCCTGGTTTAACGCCGACCTTAGGGTGTCCATTCTAATTTTTGTCATTAACCTGTGCTTCAAGCCTCGGATATCAAGAGGCCGTTCCTCAATATCTTCCCTAGCGTGAGGTGCAAGGCATGGCCAAGGTTTCTCTGAAAAAGACTATCAAAGCGCCGACCGGCGCCATCGGTGAGGTGCGTTCATACGCGCGTCGTATCTGGCTGGCAGGTCTGGGCGCATACGCCCGCGTTGGTCACGAAGGCGCCGAATACGTCAGAGAGCTGATCAAGACCGGAGAAGCGGTCGAGCAGCAAGGCAAGCAGCGCATCGACCACGAGCTTGATGCGGCCAACAACGAAATCGAATCGGTAAAAAGCACCGTGACCAGCGTCAAGGGCAAGGTCGAAGTTCAACTCGACAAGATCGAAAACGCCTTCGACAACCGCGTGGCCAGTGCCTTGAATCGCATCGGAATTCCATCCAGGCATGACGTTGAGACACTCTCTGCTAAGCTCGATGAGCTGACGGCATTGCTCGAACGTGTCGCGGACAAACAGTAAGGAGAGCGGGATGGCTGGCAAAAAGAATGTAGAGAATGAAAGCAGCTCGTGGGTGGGTGAAGTTGAAAAATACTCCCGCCAGATCTGGCTTGCCGGTTTAGGCGCCTATTCGAAAGTCAGCAAGGACGGCAGCAAGCTGTTCGAAGCGCTGGTCAAGGATGGCGAAAAGGCCGAGAAAGCCGCCAAGAGCGAAGTTGAAGACAGCGTTGATGCCGTCAAGTCGTCGACCAAGTCGCGTGTCAGCGGGGTCAAGGACCGTGCGCTGGGCAAGTGGAGCGAGTTGGAAGAGGCCTTCGACAAGCGTCTTAACAGCGCCATTTCGCGTCTGGGCGTGCCGAGCCGCAACGAGGTCAAGGCACTGCACCAGCAGGTTGACACGCTGACCAAGCAGATCGAGAAACTGACCGGTCAATCGGTTACTCCGATCAGCAGGGCCAAGCCTGCTGCTGCCAAGACCAAGACCGCTGCGGCCAAACCGCTGGCCAAGGCGGCCAAGCCTGCAGCAAAAACCGCGGCCGCCAAACCGGCAGCAGCCAAGCCTGCCGCAGCGAGAAAGCCTGCGGTGAGAAAACCAGCCGCGGCCAAGCCAGCGGTAAAACCGGAGGCACCAGCGGCTTCGGCAGCCCCGGCGTCCAGCGCTGCACCGGCTGCCTCCCCGGCACCGACCCCATCGGCAGCCCCGGCTTCGCCTGCAAGCCAGTCCTGATTCCATCAGGCAAAACGAAACGCCCGGCCCCCAAAGGCCGGGCGTTTTCGTTTCAGGGATTTATCGGTGGGGGGAAATGAATTCAAAGTAAACGCTGACCTCTGTGGGAGCAAAGCTTGTCGGGGCGCCGAACCGTCGCGATGCAGGCGCTGCGGTGTATCTAACTAGACCGCGGCGATGCTATCGCGGGCAAGCCTTGCTCCCACACCGGTCTCCATTCCTCCCACACCGATCTCCATTCCTCCCACAGTGTCGCGACGGGTTACTGCTCCAGATACTTGAGCGCCAGCTGCTCCGCCGCATGCCGCGACTCGTTCTGCAAGTGCGGTGCCACCAGCATCATGACCTGATACACCACCACACCCACTTCACCCTCGCGCGCCACAATCCGTTGGTAATCCAGCGAGAACAGAAGCGTCATGGTGATCTGTTCCACCAACTGGCCCAGCGTCCGCGTGTCGCTCACCACCTGGCCCTGGGCTTTCAGGGCAGAGAGCAACGCTGCCAGCGTGCGCTTGAGGGCACTGAGCAGATTGCGGATACCCCGCGCCAGCTTTGGCAGGCGGCCGCTCAGGTTGGAAAGGTCCTGGAACAGGAACCGGTATTGCGCCATGCGCTCGACGATCAGGTGCAGGAACAGCCAATAGTCCTCGGCCTCCAGGCGCACGTTCGCCGGCGGGTCGAGCAGAGGTGTCAGTTCATCTTCGAAACGCTCGAACAGCCCGAGAATCAGTGGCTCCTTGCCATGGAAGTGGTAGTAGAGATTGCCTGGGCTGATGCCCATTTCATTGGCAATCTCCAGTGTCGAGACGTTCGGTTCGCCCTGCTGGTTGAACAGCTGCAGGGCGCATTCGAGGATACGATCGCGGGTTTTCATCCGGTCTTCTTGGTCTGCTCAGCGTATATGTACGTAGGTGCCCGGTGCAGCTTCCATCGGTGGGTAGTTCTGGTTGCCGACGGCCATCACGGTTTCACGCTGGACGCCTGAGCGCTCCTGAATCCAGCTCAGCCACTGCGGCCACCAACTGCCCTCCACCTTTTGCGCATCGAAATACCAGGCGCGTGGGTCGCTGCTCAGTTTGGGGTTGTCGATGTAGTTGGCCTTGGGATTGCCTGGCGGGTTGAGGATGCTCTGGATATGTCCGCTGTTGGCCAATACGAAGCGCTTGTTACCACCCAGCAACAGGGTCGATCGGTACACCGCATCCCAGGGGGTGATGTGGTCGTTGATGCCGCCAACGCTGAAGCTGTCCACCGTGACCTTTTGCAAGTCGATCGGCGTGCCGCAGACCTCCAGCCCACCCGGATGGGTGAGCGGGTTGTGCTTGAAGAAATCCAGCAGGTCGCCGTGCAGTGCCGCCGGCAAGCGGGTGTTGTCGTTGTTCCAGAAAAGGATATCGAAGGCCGGTGGCGACTTGCCGAGCAAGTAGTTATTGACCCAGTAGTTCCAGATCAGGTCGTTGGGGCGCATCCAGGCGAACACCCTGGCCATGTCCTGACCGCTGAGCACGCCTTGCTGGTAGGACCGGCGCTTGGCCGCTTCCAGGGTTTGCTCGTCGACGAACAGAGTGGCCGGGCTGTCGATCTGGCTGTCGAGCAAGCTGACCAGATAGGTGGCACTGCTGATGCGGCGCAGTTGGCGCTTGGCCTGCAGATGACCTTGCAGTGCGGCGATGGTCAGGCCACCGGCGCAGGCCCCCATCAGGTGGACCTCGCGGCTGCCGGTGATTGCCCGGCAGACGTTCATGGCTTCTTCCAGTGCCTCGACGTAGGTGGACAGCCCCCACTCGCGATGCCGCGGATCCGGGTTGCGCCAACTCACCATAAACGTTTGCAGGCCGTTCTTCAGGGCGTACTGAACGAAGCTGTTGGACGGGCTCAGGTCGAAGATATAAAACTTGTTGATTTGCGGCGGCACCACCAGCAGCGGCCGGGCGTATTGTTTTTCGCTCATGGGCTTGTACTGGATCAGCTCCAGCAGTTCGTTGCGAAATACCACCGAGCCCGGCGTGGTGGCCAGCGACCTGCCAACCTCGAAGGCTTGCTTGTTGACCTGGCTTGGCAAGCCGTGGTTGTGACGCAGGTCGTCGAGCAAGTGGGTGAGACCTTTCACCAGGCTCAGGCCGCCGGAGTTGAACAGTTCCTTGACCGCCATCGGGTTGAGCAGGGAGTTGGTCGGCGACAAGGCGTCATTGATCAGTGTAAACACGAAGTGCGCCCGGGCCCGGTCATCCTCGCTCA
This sequence comes from Pseudomonas sp. R5(2019), assembly GCF_009905435.1. Lineage (GTDB taxonomy): Bacteria > Pseudomonadota > Gammaproteobacteria > Pseudomonadales > Pseudomonadaceae > Aquipseudomonas. The sequence continues at coordinate 192,845 of NZ_JAAAMT010000003.1, read as the reverse complement.
TCTTGCTTTCGTCGATCCATTGCCGGGTGTGTTTCTGCCAGCTCAGGTAGGCCTGCAGGCCCCGCCGGTAAAACGGGTTGAGCGACCAGGCCGGGTCGTTGAAACGATTGTCATGGGCGTGGGGCTTGTGCAGCGTGTCGCCGATCAGCACACGACCCAACTGCCCGCCCAGGGCCAGGGCGTGGCGAGCGGTGTGCACCGGGTGGCGCAGGCCATGGCGGGTGACGGTACGTAACGTCGAGATCAGGTCACGCCCGCGCAGGCCCGTGATTGCGCTTTGTACATTGATGAAGGTCGCAGGCGAGGGCGGTGACCCCTTCGCGGGTTTGTCTTTCATGGGGCAACACTCCGTCGTCAAACCATCAACAAACTATTCGATACAAGACAGACACCATAGTCGGCCTTGCGCTGCATTGCCCGGAACCGAGGCAATGCCATGCCAAACCTCAGGCGCCGCCGCTGGGCGGTGGCCGTGGGTGCATCACCGCGCGTAGGCGTTCCTGCTCGAGGAATTTCATGATGATCGGCGCGACGGCCTCGGCCCGGGTAATCAGGAACAGATGGCCGTCGTCGATGATGTGCAGTTGTGCATTGGGAATTCGCCAGGTCAACAGACGCATGTTGACCAACGGAATCAGCGGGTCATCGTCGCCAGCCAGGACCAGGGTCGGCTGCTGGAGCTTGTGCAGCCAGTGCACGCTGGTCCAGCCCAGGCCTGCGAACAGCTGCCAGTAGTAGCCCAGCTTGCCGCCGGAGCGCACCTTGGAGGCATGCGCCATGGCCAGGTCCGGGTCGCGGCGGAAGGCGCCGCCATAGATCTGCGGGGCAATGCGGATCACGTGGGACGGCTGGACATAGCGACGCGGGCTTGCCATCAACCACAGCACCTTGGGTTTGCCTGGCACCATTACCATGCCGGCAGCGGTGGCTGCCAGCACCAGCTTCTTGCAGCGCTCGGGAAAGTCGTGGGCAAACTGCTGGGCCAGTGCGCCGCCCCACGACACGCCGATAACATTGACCTGGCCGTAGTCCAGATAATCGAGCATTCGCGCGGTGAGCCTGGCAAGGCCAGGGAAGCGGTACGGTCGACTTGGGGTGGATGAGCCACCTACACCGGGAACATCGAAGGCGATCACTTCCAGGTCCGGGTCCAAGGCCTGGATAAACGGAAACACCAGCTCCAGGTTGGCGCCGATGCCGTTGAAAATCAGCAAGGGCGTCAGGTGCGGCTTGCCCGGGCGCACGGCAGTACGAATGGTTTGGCCATCCAGGTCCACGGTGCGGAAGATGTACGGTTGCGGCATGCGCTGGGCCCTGTGAGTGAAACGCAAGGCGTGCGACCCGGCGGGGCCGCGCGCCTTCTGTCAACGTTCGTGAACGTACGTGCCAGGCGACGCTTCGGCAGCCGGGAAGGCCTTGTTGCCGAGGCTGGCCGGAGCCTTTTTCAGCTTGCCCGAGCGTTCGGCCTGCCAGGCTTGCCAGTACAGCCACCAGGAGTCGGTGTGCTTGTTGGCGTTTTCCTGCCATTCGGACGGTTTCGAGGACATTTCCGGGTTGGTCAAGAACCTCGCCTTGGGGTTGCCCGGCGGGTTCAGGATGCTCTGGATATGGCCGCTGTTGGACAGTACGAACTCGACCTTGCCACCGAACAGCTGGGCCGACTTGTAGCAGGACGGCCAGGGCGTGATGTGGTCGTTGGTGCCGGCCAGGCTGAAGATATCGGTGGTCACTTGCTTCAGATCGATCGGCGTGCCGCACACTTCCAGTGCATCGGGCCGGATCAAAGGGTTGTTCTTGAACATGTCAATCAGATCGCCGTGGAAGGCGGCTGGCAGGCGCGTGGTGTCGTTGTTCCAGAACAGGATGTCAAACACCGGCGGCTCGTTGCCGAGCAGGTAGTTGTTCACCCAGTAGTTCCAGATCAGGTCGTTGGGCCGCATCCAGGCGAATACCTTGGCCAAGTCGCGGCCTTCGAGCACCCCGGCCTGATAGGAGTGGCGCTTGGCCGCTTCCAGGGTCTGTTCATCGACGAACAGCGCGACCTGGGTATCGACCGTGGTATCAAGCACGCTTACCAACAGGGTCAGGGCGTTGACCTTCTGCTCGCCCAGTGCTGCATAGTGGCCCACGAGTGCGGTGCAGGTGATGCCGCCCGAGCAGGCGCCGAGCATGTTCAAATCCTTGCTGCCGGTAATTGCCAGCACCACATCGACCGCTTCCTTGAGCGCATCGATATAGGTCGACAGGCCCCACTCGCGCTGGGCCTTGGTCGGGTTGCGCCAGCTGACAATGAAGGTCTGTACCTGGCTGCGCAGGCAGAAGCGCGCCAGGCTCTTGTCCGGGCTCAGGTCGAACACGTAGAACTTGTTGATCTGCGGCGGCACCACCAGCAGGGGGCGCTCATGCACCTGCTCGGTCATAGGGCTGTACTGGATCAGCTCCAACACGTCGTTGCGATACACCACCGAGCCTTCAGTGGTACCCAGGTTCTTGCCGACTTCGAAGGCATCCATGTTGACCTGGCTTGGCATGCCGCCGTTGTTGACCAGGTCCTTGGCCAGGTGCGAAAGACCATCGAGCAAACTCTTGCCACCGGTTTCGAAGAAGCGTTTGACCGCTGCCGGGTTGGCCATGGTGTTGGTTGGCGCCATGGCTTCGGTCAACAGGTTGATCACGAACTGACCGCGGCTGATGTCCTGGGGCGACAGGTTGCTTTCGCCGATCCAGTCATGCAACTCCTTGCGCCAGGCCAGGTAGGTTTGCATGTAGCGTCTGTACAGCGGGTTCTGGGCCCAGGCCGGGTCGTTGAAACGGCGGTCGTCGCTCTCCGGCTTCAGGCTCGATTTGCCGAACAGGACGTTCTTCAATTCAAGGCCGAAATGGGCAACGTGCTTGGCGCTGTGAATAGGTTGTTTGATGGCCTGGCGTAGTACCAGTCGAGCAGAAGTTAGCAAATCCTTACGGCGCAAGCCCACCACCGGGTTCAATCCCAGCGTATGTTCAGAGGCTTGGCGCGGCAGGTCTTCGTTCTTGTTACTCATCTACGACGCTCCGTTGTCCACGGACAATACCTGCGCCGCTGTGAGTAACACAGACGAACGCCTGGCACTGCTCGGGGGTGACCATTGATGACGAACCGCGTGTTCCTGGTCGAATGAAAACGTCGTCGAGCTTACCTTGGGTGCCGGGCAACAAAGCAACCTGCAATCACTCGCGACATCAACATTCTGACCCGCCCTGCATGAACCCGATGCAGGTAACTTGCCAGCTTCATCTGTTACGCGACTTTATCGGAATTCGCAAGCGGGCCCTCGGCTCCAGCTGCTTGAAGCATTCAAACAGATTGAATTAGAAAATGCGTTCTAAACGGTGTAATCGCCGGGTCAGAGCATCAGCTTGACGATGGATTCGGACGGGTCTCGCGACTTGCCGGCAACCCGCAGTTCGTCAAGGTAATCAGCCCACAGCTGTTCCTGGCGAACGCCCAGCTGGTAGAGGTATTCCCAAGTGAACAGGCCGCTGTCATGGCCGTCGTCGAAGGTCAGTTTCAGCGCGTATTGGCCGGCCGGTTCGATCCTGGTCAGGCCGACGCCGATCTTGCCAAACTGCAGGATGGGCTTGCCATGGCCCTGGACTTCAGCGGAGGGGGAATGCACACGCAGGAATTCGGCGGGGAGGTGATGGACTTCACCGTCCGCGTACTTGAGGGTGAGGGTTTTCGAGGCTTTGTGCAGCTCGATGGCGGTGGGCAGTTTTGTCGTCATGGTGTTCAGGGCCGCGAACGGCCCTGCCTGTAAATAGGGTGTGGCTTACAGGATATAACGGGACAGGTCTTCGTTCTGCGCCAATTCGCCCAAGTGGCTGTTGACGTACTCGGCGTCGATGCGGATCGGCGTTTCGTCGTGGGCGCTGGCCAGGTCACCGGCGCTGAACGACACCTCTTCGAGCAGGCGCTCGAGCAGGGTGTGCAGACGACGGGCACCGATATTCTCGGTCTTCTCGTTCACCTGCCAGGCGATCTCGGCCAGGCGCTTGATGCCATCTGGCGCGAATTCGATGTTCAGGCCTTCGGTTTTCAGCAACTCGCGGTATTGCTCGGTCAACGAGGCGTGCGGCTCGCTGAGGATGCGCTCGAAGTCTTCCGGGCTCAGGGCCTTGAGTTCGACGCGAATCGGCAGACGGCCTTGCAGCTCGGGCACCAGGTCGCTTGGCTTGCTCAGGTGGAAGGCACCGGAGGCAATAAACAGGATGTGGTCGGTCTTGACCATGCCCAGCTTGGTGTTGACGGTGCAGCCTTCGATCAGCGGCAGCAGGTCGCGCTGCACGCCTTCACGGGACACATCAGCGCCGCCGACGTTGCCGCGCTTGGCGACCTTGTCGATTTCGTCGATGAACACGATACCGTGCTGCTCGACCGCTTCCAGGGCCTTGGCCTTGAGCTCTTCGTCGTTGACCAGGCGCCCGGCTTCTTCTTCACGGACCAGCTTGAGCGCTTCCTTGACCTTGAGCTTGCGGCTCTTGCGCTTGCCCTTGCCCATGTTGGCGAACAGGTTCTGCAGCTGGTTGGTCATCTCTTCCATGCCTGGCGGCGCGGAGATATCGACCCCCATGGACTCGGCCACTTCGATCTCGATTTCCTTGTCATCGAGCTGGCCTTCGCGCAGGCGCTTGCGGAACAGCTGACGGGTGTTGGAGTCGTTGCTCGGTGCCTGGTCTTCGTTGAAGCCGACGCGCGCCGGTGGCAGCAGGGCATCAAGGATGCGGTCTTCGGCAGCGTCTTCGGCGCGGTGACGCACGCGGACCATTTCCTGCTCGCGCAGCAGCTTGATGGCGGCATCGGCCAGGTCGCGAATGATCGACTCGACGTCACGGCCGACATAGCCGACTTCAGTGAACTTGGTCGCTTCGACCTTGATGAACGGAGCATTGGCCAGCTTGGCCAGGCGACGGGCGATTTCGGTCTTGCCGACACCGGTCGGGCCGATCATCAGGATGTTCTTGGGGGTGACTTCAACGCGCAGTTCTTCGGGCAGTTGCATCCGGCGCCAGCGGTTGCGCAGGGCAATGGCGACAGCGCGCTTGGCGTCGTCCTGGCCAATGATGTGACGGTTGAGTTCGTGAACAATTTCGCGGGGAGTCATGGGCATGGTGTAGGCGGTCCTCTAGCGACAATATAAGCGTGGAAAAGCCCGGCGGTCGGCCGGACGCCAGAACAGCTCGTTATTGCGCGAGGTCCTGTTCCTCGATAGTGATGTTGTGGTTGGTGAACACACAGATGTCGGCTGCGATGCCCAGGGCGGTTTCGGTGATTTCACGTGCCGACAGGTCGGTCTTGTCCAGCAGGGCGCGAGCCGCGGCCTGGGCGTAGGCACCACCGGAGCCCATGGCGATCAGGCCGTCTTCGGGTTCGACCACGTCACCGTTGCCGGTGATGATCAAGGACGCATCCTTGTTGGCGACTGCAAGCATGGCTTCCAGACGGCTCAGGGTGCGGTCGGTACGCCATTCCTTGGCCAGTTCCACGGCAGCGCGGATCAGGTGGCCCTGGTGTTTCTCCAGTTGCCCTTCGAAGCGTTCGAAGAGGGTGAAGGCGTCGGCGGTGGCACCGGCGAAACCGGCGATAACCTGCCCGTGGTACAGGCGACGGACTTTTTTGGCGTTGCCTTTCATCACGGTGTTGCCCAGAGAAACCTGGCCGTCGCCGCCCATGACGACTTTGCCGTGGCGGCGGACTGAAACGATGGTGGTCAAGGGAGAGTCTCCACGCAGCGGGGCGAAAATGCCCTGATGAAAACCCATATGGGGGTGGCCGGCGGTATTTCAACCGCAGGGGACGAGCGGCAAAAGCTTCGCGGATAAATCCGCTCCCACATTCCCCGCTCAAATCATGTGTACGGGCTGTTGTGGGAGCGGATTTATCCGCGAATTGGTCCGTCAGTACGGCGCATCCCCCAGAATGGTCGCCCGATGCATCACCCGTCGCTGCGGTCGGTAATCATCCACTGCGTAATGCTGGGTCACGCGGTTATCCCAGAACGCCACGTCGTTCTCCTGCCAGCGCCAGCGCAGGGTAAATTCCGGCCGGGTCGAATGCTTGAACAGCAACGCCAGGATCGCCTCGCTTCCCGCCGCTTCCAGCTCATTGATGCGGGTGGTGAAGCCCTCGTTGACGAACAGCGACTTGCGCCCGCTGACCGGGTGCGTGCGGATCACCGGGTGCGACAGCGGCGGGTTGTTGCGGCTGATCTGTGCACCCAGGGCCGGGCTCAAGGGAGTGATGGTCAGGCTCATGCTTTATCTCGTTCGTGGCAGCGTCGAAGTGTCGACGTGGTCAGTTCGGGTTCTTCACAGCAATCAATGACTTTGCCCGTGCCAGGGCACCAGCTTGCGTTGCAGGGCGCGCAGGCCCATCTCCAGGGCAAAGGCGATCAGCGCGATGACGAGGATGCCGAGCACCACCACATCGGTGACCAGAAATTGCGCCGCTGACTGCACCATGAAACCCAGGCCGCTGGTGGCGGCGATCAGCTCGGCGGCCACCAGTGTCGACCAGCCCACGCCCAGGCCAATGCGCACACCGGTGAGGATGTCCGGCAGGGCACTGGGCAGAATCACGTGGCGGATCAACTGTGCGCGGCTGGCGCCCAGCGATTGCGCGGCGCGCAGTTTGGCCGGGTCGACAGTGCGCACACCGGTGGCCGTGGCGATGGCGATCGGGGCGAAGATCGCGAGGAAAATCAGCAGCACTTTCGACAGCTCGCCGATGCCGCACCAGATCACGATCAGCGGCAGGTACGCCAGCGGTGGGATGGGCCGGTAGAACTCGATCAGCGGGTCGAAGATGCCCCGGGCGATGCGGTGGGTGCCGATGGCAATGCCGATCGGAATCGCCGTCAGAATGGCGAAGCCCAAAGCCAGGCCAATGCGTGACAGGCTCGCGCCCAGGTGTTGCCACAGGGTCGACTCCATATAGCCCTGGGTCAGCAGTAACCAGGCCTTGGCCAGCACGTCGGCGGGCGAAGGCAAAAACAGCGGCTCGATCCATTCGGCGGCGGTGACCAGCCACCAGGCGGCGAGCAATGTCAGCAGCGTCAGGACGCTGATCACGCGGGTGCTGATAGGGCGTCGCAAGCGCTTTTGCGGGGGTGGGGTTGCAGCGGATCTGGCCGCTGCACCGATCTCAAGGCTGCTCATGCGAATTCCTGCCGCACGGCGGCGCTGCGTTGGGAAAAGACCCGGGCCAGAACGTGCTCGCGGGTTTCGATAAAGCGTGGGTCGGACTTGATCGCACGGGCCGACTCACCGGCGGCGTAGCGCTGGCCGAAGTCCAGGCTCAGGCGCTCGACGACCTGGCCCGGATTGGGCGCCAACAGAATCAGGTCGGTGGCCAAAAACACGGCTTCTTCAATGTCATGGGTGATGAGAAAGACCGGCTTGGCGGTGCGCTGCCAGACTTGCAATAACAGCTCCTGCATCTGTTCGCGGGTAAAGGCGTCCAGCGCGCCGAACGGTTCATCCATCAGCAGCACTCGAGGGTCGGCGGCCAGTGCCCGGGCCAGGCCCACGCGCTGTTTTTGCCCACCGGAGAGTTGCCAGATACGGCGGCTGCCAAAGTCGGCCAGGTCCACCAGCTTCAGCATCTCCTGCGCCCGGCGTTCACGCGGTTCGCGCGCCATGCCGGCCAGTTCCAGGCCGAAGCCGACGTTGGCGAGCACGTCCTGCCAGGGCAGCAGCGCGTCGTTCTGAAACACCACGCCGCGTTCGGCGCCTGGTCCTTTGACCGGGATGCCGTCGAGGGTGATCCGGCCGGCGCTCGGCTCGACAAAACCGGCGATCAGGTTCAGCAAGGAGGTCTTGCCGCTGCCCGACGGGCCAAGGGCGACCAGCAGTTGCTGGGGCCCGAGGGTCAGGGAAATGTCCGACAGCACCGGCTCACTTGCGCCAGGGTACTGTGCGCTGATGCGCTCCAGTTGTAACAGGGCCATGAGCAGACTCCGCTGAATCAGTGAGTGATGTACTTGGCGCTGACGTACGGCGCGTAGTCAGGCAGTACCGCGTCGACCTTGCCCTGCTGCTTGAGGAAGGTGGCCGTGTCGGTAATCGCCTTGGTGGTCGGTGCGCCCAGTTCGCTGATTTGCTCGGCCGCCAGCGGGAACACGTTGCCCTGCAGCAGCGCCGGAATGTCCGCGGCCTTGGCGCCGGAGAGCTTCACCAGCTTGTCGACGTTGGCGCTGTCAGCCAGCCAGGCTTTTGGGTCTTTGCGGTAATCGGCGTAGGCATCCAGGGTGACCTTGGCGAACGATTTGACGATCTCCGGGTGCTTGGCGGCGAAGTCCTTGCGCACGATCCAGACGTCGAAGGTCGGGGCGCCGACCTTGGCCAGTTCCCCCGAGGTGATCAGCACCTTGCCGTTTTCCCTGGCCACGCCCAGGGCTGGGTCCCAGACGTAGGTGGCGTCGATGTCGCCGCGCTTCCAGGCCGCGATGATGGCCGGTGGCGCGAGGTTGAGAATGGTGACTTTGGCCGGGTCGATGTTCCACTGCTTGAGGGCGGCGAGCAGGCTGTAATGGCCCGTGGAAACGAAGGGAACGGCAATCTTCTTGCCGATCAGGTCCTGCGGTGAATTGATACCGGTGCCTTCACGGGCCACCAGCGCTTCAGCGGCGCCGATCTGCGTGGCGATCAGAAAGGTCTCGACCGGCAACTTGCGGGTGGCGGCGGCCGCCAGAGGGCTGGAGCCCAGGTAACCGATCTGCACGTCGCCGGAGGCCACGGCAGTGATCACATCGGCGCCACTGTCGAATTTGCGCCAGGCAATGTCGGCCTTGCTGGCCTTTTCATAGTCGCCATCGACCTGGGCCACCTTGGCCGGGTCAACGGTGGTCTGGTAGGCGACGGTCACGTCGGCGGCCTGAACCAGAAAGCTGGCGCCGGCCAGGGACAGCGCGGCAAGCAGACGAAGCGGGGCGAATGGGGTCATCGTGAAGCTCCTTGTCAGGCGACCGGGATCGGGTGACAAGAAGACTAAATGATCTAAAAATTGCAAAATAAATAACTTTTAAGCATGAGCTTAGGCGTGATCGAAGCAACGCCTGGACGGTGTAGGAGCTGAGCTTGCTCGCGATGGGGCGCGCAGCGCCCCCCCAGGGCCCATCGCAGGCAAGCCTTGCTCCTACAAAGGAATTTACCGCCCCATGGCTCTGATCTTCAAAAGATGAAACGTTTGCGTAGTGCAAAGCGTTATTCCATAATCGTCTGAAAAATAAAGAAACAATTCTTTTTAGGTTTATATCGAATTCATTATTCTGCAAACCCTTTGAAACGTTCGGCTTAGACCAAAGTCTCGAAACGGTCAGAAACAATTGACCTGATTGTCACAATTTGGCGCTAATCGCGCATCTCGCGCAGGGGACAAAGATCCCGAAGCCAGAACACAAGAATTAGAAACGAGAGGAGCAAAACATGTACAAGTCCAGCCTGGCACTCGCCGTGGCCTTTGGGGTGTTGACCCAGCAAGCAAACGCTGCTGGTTTTATCGAAGACAGCAAGGCTGCGGTCAGCTCGCGCACCATGTATTTCAACAACGACACCCGCGAACAGCGCGCTGGCGCGATTGATCAGCGTGAAGCGGCTCAAGGCTTCAAACTGGACTACATCTCGGGCTTCACCGAAGGCCCCGTCGGTTTCGGCGTTGATGCTCAGGCCGTCTGGGGTATTCACCTGGATGGCGGCCGTGGTCATCGCCAGAACGCTGACAACTCCTTCTTCCCAAGCGACAGCGACGGTTCGGCTGTCAGCGACTGGGCTCGCATCGGCGGTAACGCCAAGGCTCGCTTCTCCAAGACCGAAGCTCACGTAGGTAGCGCGCTGGCGCCTAACCTGCCGATCCTGGTTGCCAACGACGGTCGTCTGCTGCCGCAAACCTTCGAAGGTGGCATCGTCACCTCCAAGGAAATCGACAACCTGACCCTGACTGCCGGCCAGCTGGAACACGCCATGGGCCGTGCTTCGAGCAACCGGACCGGCCTGGCAGTGGCTGGCGGCTTCCGCGACAGCAACAAGTTCCAGTTCGGCGGCGCTGATTGGAAAGTCACCAAAGAACTGACCCTGCAGTACTACTACTCGAACCTCGAGGACTACTACAAGCAGAACTTCCTGGGCCTGGTGCACGTATACCCGATCGACAAGGACCAGTCGTTCAAGACTGACATCCGTTACTTCGACAGCAGCTCCGATGGCAAGAACGGCCAGACCGGCTATGCCTTCAACAACAACGGCGGCTATGCCAAGAACGCAGGCGAGGTCGATAACAAGACCTGGAGTGCGATCTTCACTTATACCCTGGGTGGAAACGCCTTCCTGCTGGGCCATCAGCGCGTCAGCGACGACGGCGGCTTTGTCTGGGTGAACCAGGGCAGCGTGCGCAAGGACGGCTCGACTTCCTCGCTGGAAGGCGCAGGCGGATCGAGCTTCTATCTGTTCACCGACGCCATGGTCAACCAGTTCGCCCGTGCCGGTGAAAACACCACCTTCGGTCAGTACTCCTACGACTTCTCTCGTGTGGGTGTGCCAGGCCTGAAGTTTGCGCTTGCGTACCTGCGTGGCGATGACATTCGCTTCAAGAGCGGTAACGGCAGCTACTCCGAGTGGGAACGCGATGCGCGTATCGACTACGTCTTCCAGGAAGGCGTGTTGAAAGGCTTCGGCGCCACCCTGCGTCACGGCTCGTTCCGTGCCGGTGGCGGTACCGAAGGCAGCGCCGATCAGGATCAAACCCGCGTGATCTTCAACTACACCTACAGCTTCCTGTAAGGCGTAGTCCAAGAAGCCCCGCCGTCGTGCGGGGCTTTTTTACACCCTGAATTTCATATCTCTTTCCGATCTAAATAAATCGATATTTATTCTTTTTAATTTATTTGCGCAACGGGCACAGTGAGCTCAACCAATACCTAGAAAGGAGCCCCACCATGAGCCTGAGACTTGGCGACATCGCCCCCGACTTCGAGCAGGATTCCAGCGAAGGCAAGATTCGCTTCCACGAATGGCTGGGCGACAGCTGGGGCATCCTGTTTTCCCACCCGGCGGATTTCACCCCGGTGTGCACCACTGAACTGGGCTTTACCGCCAGGCTCAAGGATGAGTTTGCCCAGCGCGGCGTCAAGGCCATCGCCCTCTCCGTAGACCCGGTCGACTCGCACCACCGCTGGATCGAAGACATCAACGAAACCCAGGGCACCGCCGTCAATTTCCCGATCCTGGCCGATGCCGACCGCAAGGTGTCCGACCTCTACGACCTGATCCACCCCAACGCCAACGACACCCTCACCGTGCGTTCCTTGTTCGTGATCGATCCGAACAAGAAAGTCCGCCTGACCATCACTTACCCGGCCAGCACCGGTCGCAACTTCCACGAGATTCTGCGCGTGGTTGACTCGCTGCAGCTGACCGACAACCACAAGGTCGCGACGCCGGCCAACTGGCAGGACGGCGATGAGGTGGTGATCGTGCCGTCGCTCAAGGATGAAGCCGAGATCCAGCAGCGCTTTCCCAAGGGCTATCGCGCCGTGAAGCCGTACCTGCGCCTGACGCCGCAGCCGACTCGTTGAAGGCGGGCCCACAAGCTTCGCGGGCAAGCCCTGCTCCCACAAAAGCCCTACACATCGGGAGGGGGGAATGTAGGAGCAGGGCTTGCCCGCGATTGGGGCCCGAAAGAACACCGCTATAGCCATGCAGGGTTTTGGGCCGCTTAAAACGGCCCATTTTTTTGCCCGGAGAAAATGGGCACACATAGTCATTTAAGGAATAAACAAATAAAAAAATATGATTTATAGATATATAAGGTTGCTGTTAATGTCTGTCCATTCCCGGCGAGATATCAGGCTCGCACATTCGTTGACCTTTTGAAGGAAACGCTTGAATGCTGGTCGTATCCATCGGTGGCAGCCCCAGTCTTCGTTCTCGTTCCGGCGTGTTGCTGGAACGGTGCAAGCATTGGCTGCAAGGGCAGGGCGTGGAGGTGGTGACGTTTCAGGTACGGGACTTCCCGGCCGAAGACTTGCTGCATGCACGCTTCGACAGCCCGCAAATACTGCATTTTCTTGAACTGGTCGAGCAGGCCGATGGCCTGGTGGTCGCTACCCCGGTGTACAAGGCGTCGTTTGCCGGTGCCCTGAAGACCCTGCTTGATCTGCTGCCCGAGCGCGCGTTGAGCCACAAGGTGGTCTTGCCGATCGCAACCGGCGGCAGCATCGCCCACATGCTGGCCGTGGACTACGCGCTCAAGCCCGTCCTGTCGGCACTCAAGGCCCAGGAAACGCTGCAGGGGATCTTTGCTGACGACAGCCAGATCGCCTACGGCGAAGGCGGCGCCGCCGCGCAACTGGCGCCGGCCCTGCAGCAACGTCTTACCGAGTCGCTGGAGCTGTTTCACAGTGCCTTGGCCAGGAGGCCGAAACCGCTGGACCCTAGTGTGTTGAACGAACGCCTGCTCACTGCTCGCTGGAGCATCTGAGCCGCTACACCCCATCTCTGAAGTACTGGCCTTACTCGCCCGCCAACGGGCAAGCAGGTGCAGCCTGAACCCCTACAGCTTAAGGAGAGCGCTATGCGCACTGTCTTTTTGCGTCGTGGTCTGGTCGCTCTGTTTGCTGCGGCCGTGTCCTTTGGCGCCATTACTCAAGCCCAGGCCCAAAGCCTGCGCATCGGTTATCAGAAATACGGCACCCTGGTGCTGCTCAAGGCCAAGGGTTCGCTGGAAAAGCGCCTGGCTGCCCAAGGCGTGCAAGTCCAGTGGACCGAGTTCCCCGGCGGTCCGCAGCTGCTGGAAGGCCTGAACGTCGGCTCGATCGATTTCGGCGTCACCGGCGAAACCCCACCCGTCTTTGCCCAGGCGGCTGGCGCCGACCTGCTGTACGTCGCCTATGAGCCGCCGGCTCCCCACAGCGAAGCGATCCTGGTGCCCAAGGGCTCGACGATTCAGTCGGTCAAGGACCTCAAGGGCAAGAAGGTCGTGCTTAACAAAGGCTCCAACGTTCACTACCTGCTGGTCCGTGCGCTGGAAGACGCCGGTCTCGAGTACAGCGACATCCAGACCGTGTTCCTGCCACCGGCCGACGCCCGTGCCGCATTCGAACGCGGCAGTGTCGATGCCTGGGTCATCTGGGACCCGTACCAGGCCGCTGCCGAACAGCAGCTGCAAGCGCGCACCCTGCGTGACGGCAAAAACCTGGTCGACAACCATCAGTTCTACCTCGCGACCAAGCCCTACACCCAGCAGCACCCTGAGGTGATCAAGGCGCTGGTCGAAGAAGTGCGCGCCGTTGGCGAGTGGTCCAAGGCCCACCCTGAAGACGTGACCCAGCAAGTGGCGCCGCTGCTCGGCCTGCCGGCCGACATCACCCTCACCTCGGTCAAGCGCCAGGGCTACGGTGCGCACTTCCTCACCCCAGAGGTGGTCAGCGCCCAGCAGAAAATCGCCGACAGTTTTTATCAGCTCAAGCTGATTCCCAAGCCCTTGAGTATCAAGGATGTGATCTGGACGCCGCCGGCCAAGGTCGCGAACGCCAACTGACGTTTTTTTTTTGCGCCGGGGCGCCGCCCCGGCCTGAGCCACCCTTAGGAGTCAACTCCAATGAGCCTTAATATTTTCTGGTTTCTTCCCACCCACGGTGACGGCCATTACCTTGGCACTGCCGATGGCGCTCGTGCGGTCGATCACGGTTACCTCCAACAGATCGCCCAGGCCGCCGACCGGCTGGGCTTTGGCGGTGTGCTGATCCCCACCGGGCGCTCCTGCGAAGACTCCTGGCTGGTGGCAGCCTCGCTGATTCAAGTGACCTCCAGGCTCAAATTCCTGGTGGCACTGCGTCCTGGCATCATTTCGCCGACCGTGGCCGCGCGCCAGGCCGCGACCCTGGACCGGCTGTCCGGTGGCCGCGCACTGTTCAACCTGGTGACCGGGGGCGACCCGGAAGAGCTTTCTGGTGACGGTCTGTTCCTGAGCCATGAAGAGCGCTACCAGGCCTCGGTGGAATTCACCCGGATCTGGCGCCGCGTGCTCGAAGGCGAAACCGTCGACTACGACGGCAAGCACATCACCGTCAAAGGCGCGAAACTGCTCTACCCACCGATCCAGCAACCGCGTCCGCCGCTGTATTTCGGCGGTTCGTCCGATGCGGCTCAGGACCTGGCCGCCGAGCAGGTCGAGCTGTACCTGACCTGGGGCGAGCCACCGGCCGCAGTGGCTGAAAAGATCGAATCCGTGCGCGCCAAGGCCGCCGCCCAGGGCCGCAGCGTACGTTTCGGCATCCGCTTGCACGTGATCGTGCGCGAAACCAATGCTGAGGCCTGGCAAGCCGCCGAACGCCTGATCTCGAATCTGGACGACGACACCATTGCCCGTGCCCAGGCATCCCTGGCGCGCTTTGATTCGGTCGGCCAGCAACGCATGGCAGCCCTGCACGGCGGCAACCGCGACAACCTGGAAGTCAGTCCGAACCTGTGGGCAGGCGTAGGCCTGGTGCGTGGCGGTGCCGGTACGGCGCTGGTCGGCGATGGCCCGACCGTGGCCGCGCGGGTCAAGGAATACGCGGACCTTGGCATCGACACCTTTATCTTCTCCGGCTACCCGCACCTGGAAGAGTCCTACCGGGTGGCCGAGCTGCTGTTCCCGCACCTGGATGTGCAGCGCCCGGAACTGCCGAAATCGACCGGTTATGTGAGCCCGTTCGGCGAGATGGTCGCCAACGACATTTTGCCCAAAGCCACATCACAGAGCTGAGGACAGGCGCATGAGTGCTACTTCAAATACGTACGTGCACAAGCTGGCGCCCTGGGCCCTGCCGGTGCTGTTGCTGGCGGTCTGGCAACTGGCGGTGAGCGCCGGTTGGCTGTCCACCCGCATCCTGCCGGCACCCAGCGCGGTCATCGCCGCGGGCGTCGAGCTGGTACGCAGCGGCGACATCTGGACCCACCTGGCAATCAGCGGCTGGCGCGCTGGCATCGGCTTTCTGATCGGTGGCGGCATTGGCCTGGCACTGGGCTTTATCACCGGCCTGTCGAAGTGGGGCGAGCGCCTGCTCGACAGCTCCGTGCAGATGATCCGCAACGTGCCGCACCTGGCGCTGATCCCGCTGGTGATCCTGTGGTTCGGCATCGACGAGTCGGCGAAGATTTTCCTGGTGGCCCTGGGCACCCTGTTCCCGATTTACCTGAACACCTACCACGGCATCCGCAATGTTGACCCGGCGCTGGTGGAAATGGCGCGCAGCTATGGCTTGTCCGGCTACGGGCTGTTTCGCCAGGTGATCCTGCCCGGCGCACTGCCTTCGATTCTGGTCGGCGTGCGCTTTGCGCTGGGCTTCATGTGGCTGACGCTGATTGTGGCGGAAACCATTTCCGCCAGTTCCGGCATCGGCTACCTGGCGATGAACGCCCGGGAATTCCTGCAGACCGACGTGGTGGTGCTGGCAATCGTGATGTACGCCCTGCTCGGCAAGCTGGCCGACCTGGCGGCCCGTGGCCTGGAGCGTGTCTGGTTGCGCTGGCACCCGGCTTATCAAGTCAAGGGAGGTGCGGCATGACCGTCCTCAAGGAACAACCGCCGCACCTGCTGCGCGGTATCCCGTTGGCCGTGCGCAAACTGCACAAGGCGTTCGGTGAACGTGAAGTGCTGAGAAACATCGACCTGCACATTCCGGCTGGTCAGTTCGTCGCCATCGTCGGTCGCAGCGGCTGCGGCAAGAGCACCTTGTTGCGCTTGCTGGCGGACCTGGATCAACCCAGCTCCGGTCAATTGCTGGCAGGTTCTGCAGCGCTGAGCGAAGCCCGTGAAGACACCCGCTTGATGTTCCAGGAAGCGCGCTTGCTGCCCTGGAAAAAGATCATCGACAACGTCGGCCTGGGCCTTACCGGCAACTGGCGCCCACAAGCCTTGCAGGCCCTGGAAGCGGTCGGCCTGGCCGAGCGTGCCGACGAGTGGCCGGCGGCCTTGTCCGGTGGCCAGAAACAGCGGGTGGCCCTGGCTCGCGCCCTGATCCACAAGCCGCGTCTGCTGCTGCTCGATGAACCATTGGGCGCTCTCGATGCGCTGACCCGGATCGAAATGCAACAACTGATCGAACGGCTCTGGCAGCAGCATGGCTTTACCGTGTTGCTGGTGACCCATGACGTTGCCGAGGCGGTCGCCGTGGCTGACCGGGTGATCCTGATTGAAGACGGCCAGGTCGGCCTCGATTTGCTGGTGGACCTGCCACGCCCGAGAGCCCGTGGCTCGCATCGCCTGGCGGCGCTGGAAAGCGAAGTGCTGCATCGCGTCCTGGCCCTGCCGGGCACGCCGCCCGATCCCGAACCTGTTGCACCCCTGCCTACGCAATTGCGTTGGGCGCATTGATCTCTACTCAAACGAAGGAATGAAGACCATGACCATCAAAGCCATCAACGTTCGCAACCAGTTCAAAGGCACCGTGAAGGAGATCGTCGAAGGCGACGTGCTGTCGGAAATCGACGTGCAGACCGCTTCCGGCATCGTGACGTCGGTCATCACTACCCGTTCGGTCAAAGAGCTGGAATTGGCGGTGGGTAGCGAAGTGATCGCGTTCGTGAAGTCGACCGAGGTGTCGATCGCCAAGCTCTAAACCTTGATCTGGAACCCCCTCACACAAATGCTGGGGGGTTTAAAACAATGTGGGAGCGGATTTATCCGCGAATGCAAGCGCTGCGATGTATCAGACACACCGCGTCGTCTTTATTCGCGGATAAATCCGCTCCCACATGGGGTTCCTGCAGGGGTGTCAGCCCAGGTTCTTGCCCAGCAACGCGTGATACAGCTCGCTGTCGCCGAGAATCCCGACCACTTTATTGTCTTCCTGCAGCACCAGCTTGTTACCGGTCTGGTAACGAATCTGCAGCGCTTCGCGCATGCCGATGTTGGCACCGACCACGGTCGGGCGACGGCCCAGTGCTTCAACCGCTTGCCCAGGCACCCAGCTCTGCAGATCGAGGCTGGCGACGCCCTGGCGTGCGCCCTTGATGGTGTTGCCTTCGGCCAGATCCAGCCAGGAATCGCCGCCCGGGTCCAGACACACCGAACCGTTGATCCGCTTGCAGTTGTCCAGAGTGCGCATCAGGCTGCGACCGCACAGCACATTGAGCGGGTTGGTGTGGGCCACGAAGGTCCGCACGTAGTCATCGGCCGGGTTGAGCACGATCTCTTCAGGCTTGCTGTACTGAATGATCTTGCCGTCTTTCATGATTGCGATGCGGCTGCCGAGCTTGAGCGCCTCATCCAAGTCGTGACTGACGAACACGATGGTCTTGGCCAGCTTGCGTTGCAGCTCCAGCAACTCGTCCTGCAGGCCCTGGCGGATCAGCGGGTCGAGGGCGGAGAAGGGTTCGTCCATCAGCAGAATGTCGGCGTCCATCGCCAGCGCACGGGCCAGACCGACCCGTTGCTGCATGCCGCCAGACAGCTCGTCGGGCTTCTTGTTGCGCCATTGGGTCAGGCCCACCAGCTCGAGTTTTTCATCCACCAGCTTGCGCCGCTCTTCGGCCGGGCGGCCTTGCATCTCGAGGCCGAAGCTGATGTTTTCGCGCACCGTCAGCCAAGGCATCAGGGCGAACTTCTGGAACACCATGGCGATGCGCTTGGTGCGCATCATTTTCAGCTCTGCCGGCGTGCAGGAAGCGATGTCGATCTGCGAGCCTTCATGCTCGATGAACAACTTGCCGCGGCTGACCGTGTTTAGGCCGTTGATGCAACGCAACAGGCTGGACTTGCCGGAGCCGGACAGCCCCATCAGCACGCAAATCTCGCCTTTGTTGATGTCCAGGCTGGCTTTTTCGACACCCACCACCAGGCCGGTTTTCTTCAGGATCTGGTCGCGCGTAAGGCCTTGGTCCAGCAGCGAGAGGGCCTCACGCGGGGATTTGGAGAAGATAACGTCAACCTTGTCGAAGCGAATTATGCTCATGCGTCACCCCTTACTGGCAGATCGGGTTGTTTGCAGATACGGTCGAGCATGATCGCCAGCAGTACGATCGCCAGGCCTGCTTCGAAGCCCAGAGCGATATCAGCAGTGTTCAGTGCGTTGACCACAGGTTTGCCCAGGCCATCGGCACCCACCAGCGCCGCAATCACCACCATCGACAGCGACAGCATGATGCATTGGGTCACACCGGCGGCGATGCTCGGCATGGCATGGGGAAGTTCGATGCGCGAGAGCAGTTGGCGACGCGAGCAACCGAAGGCCTTGCCGGCATCGAGCAGCTCTTGAGGCACGTCGCAGATGCCCAGGTATGTCAGGCGGATCGGCGCGGCGATGGCGAACACCACCGTCGAGATCAGCCCCGGTACCACCCCCAGGCCAAACAGGGTCAGGGTAGGGATCAGGTACACGAAGGTCGGTACGGTCTGCATCAAGTCCAGCACGGGCCGCAACACGGTGTAGAACATGGGCTTGTGCGCGGCCACGATCCCCAGGGGGACGCCGATGGCCACGCAGACCATGGTGGCGAATAGCACCTGGGCCAGGGTTTCCATGGTTTCCTGCCAGTAGCCCAGGTTCAGGATCAGCAGAAACGACAGGGCGCAAAAGGCGGTGAGCGCCCACTTGCGTTGGATCAAATGGGCAATGGCGGCTATCAGGCCGATCAGCACGAAGGGATTGAACCAGGTCAGGGCGCCGGTCACGCCGTGAATCATGAACTCCAGTCCTTCGGCGAATGCGTCGAAGTAGTTGGCGCCGTGTTGCGTCAACCATTCCACGAATGCAGCGATGTACTGGCCCAGAGGGATTTTTTGATCGATCAGCATGATAGCGAGCGTCCCCATGCAAACGTTGATTACGACATCAGGCCGGTGGCCCCGCCTGACGTCAATGATTACTGCGTGAGCTTGGCCTTGGCGGCCTCAAGGCCCGGTTTGCCGTCAAGGGTGGTGACTCCGGCGAGCCAGGTGTCGAGCACTTGCGGGTTTCTCTTCAGCCATTCCCTGGCGGCGGCCTCAGGCTTCATCTTTTTGTCCAGGACGTCGCCCATGAGCGAGCTTTCCATGTCCAGCGTGAAGGAGAGGTTCTTGAGCAACTGGCCGACGTTTTTGCATTCGTCGGTGTAGCCTTTGCGGGTGTTGGTGTAGACGGTGGCCTGGCCGAAATTGGGGCCGAAGAAGTCATCGCCACCGGTGAGGTAGTTCATCTTGAAACGGGTGTTCATCGGGTGCGGCTCCCAGCCCAGGAACACCACTTCCGTGTCGCGGCGCGCTGCACGATCGACTTGCGAGAGCATGCCCGCCTCACTGGACTCGACCACCTTGAAGCCGGCGTCCTTGAGGCCAAAGGCGTTCTTGTCGATCATGCTCTGGATCATGCGGTTGCCGTCGTTGCCCGGCTCGATCCCGTAGATCTTGCCGTCCAGTTCCTTCTTGAATTTCACGATGTCGGCGAAGTCTTTCAGGCCCTTGTTATAGAGCGCTTCGGGGACGGCGAGGGTGTACTTGGCGTTTTCGAGGTTGGCGCGAACGGTCTCCACGGTGCCGGCATCACGGTACTGCTTGATGTCGTTTTCCATGGTCGGCATCCAGTTGCCGAGGAAGATGTCCATGTTCTTGCCGTCGGCCAGCGACTTGTAGGTCACCGGCACCGAGATCATGGTGGTGCGGGTTTTGTAACCGAGGGATTCGAGGACCACACTGGTCACCGCTGTGGTGACGGTGATGTCGGTCCAGCCAACATCGGAGAAGTTGACGGTGGAGCACTGGGCCGGCTCTGCAGCCTGTGCCAGCAGCGGCAAACTCAGTGCGGCGGCCAGCAACAACGAGGGTGTGGCTTTCATGAATAGACTCCTGGTGTGCGGTGTCGGCGGTCTTCTGGGGCTGCCGCGCTTATTGGGTTGCAGTTGGCAGAGCCGGACGCTTGGCCACGGTTCGGGGCGAGCGTCTTTGCAATCGAGTCGATAACGATCATGTAACAGCGAAAATCAAACGCCTACAGGGTGGGTCGTATCCAGTACAGCTAGAGTCGCATCCAGTGTCGGTGAGGTCGTTTACAGAGTCGGCGGCCCCCGGGAACGCAATTTCGAGAGGGTGACGAGGCCTGAAAACGGCCAGGAAACGTCGTGATCGGATTGCGGCGTTGCTGGACAAGAGTGCGTCGGTTGCAGACGTCGGGCGCTGACACAAAAGGCTGATGATTCGCGCATCCGGCGGGTTGCAGCTTCAGCGTAGCAGCTCAGCCATCGGGCACCGGGGGTGCCCGAAGTCTGCATTTCGAGGAGGTTGGCGGTATGGCCATCAGCGTGTTTGACCTGTTCAAGATCGGTATCGGCCCGTCCAGTTCGCACACGGTTGGGCCCATGCGGGCAGCGGCCTTGTTCGTTCAGGGGCTGCGTGAACGCGATGAGCTTTGGCAAGTGAAACGCATCGAGGTGCGCCTGTATGGCTCGCTCTCGGCGACCGGTGTCGGGCATGGCAGCGACAACGCGGTGATCATGGGGCTGATGGGCGAATGGCCGGATGCCATCGATCCGTCGTTGATCAGCCTGCACATCCACACCCTGCGTGAAACCGACACCCTGCAGCTGGACGGTCGCCTGCCGATTCCGTTCATCTGGCAGCGCGACATGCTGCTGCTCGACGAGAACCTGCCCTACCACCCCAACGCCATGACCCTGATCGCAGAAGGCGAGGGCGGCGAGGTTCATCGCGATACCTATTACTCGGTTGGCGGTGGCTTCGTCGTTGATGCCGCCCAGGCCGCCAGTGGCGTTCTGGATGCCGACAACACGGTGCTGCCTTATGATTTCAACAGCGCCGCGGAGTTGCTCGAGCTGTGCGGGCGGCATTCCTTGCGCGTGTCGGAACTGATGATGGCCAACGAAAAGGTCTGGCGCAGCGAGGAAGAGATTCGCACCGGCTTGCTCAAACTCTGGCGTGCGATGCAGGACTGTGTCGAGCATGGCCTCAAGCACGAAGGCATCCTGCCCGGTGGCCTGAACGTGCGTCGGCGTGCGGCCAAGCTGCACCGCAGTTTGCAGGAGCTGAACAAGCCCAACGTGATTGGTTCCACCCTGAGCGCCATGGAGTGGGTCAACCTGTTTGCCCTGGCGGTCAACGAGGAAAACGCCGCCGGCGGGCGCATGGTCACGGCGCCCACCAATGGCGCGGCGGGGATCATCCCGGCGGTGCTGCACTACTATATGAAGTTCAGCGATGAGGTCAGCGAGGCCAACGTCGTTGACTACCTCCTGGCGGCCGCCGCGGTCGGCATTTTGTGCAAGAAAAACGCCTCCATCTCGGGCGCCGAAGTCGGTTGCCAGGGCGAAGTGGGTTCGGCCTGCGCCATGGCGGCGGCCGGGCTTGCCGAAGTGCTCGGGGCCACCCCGGAGCAGCTGGAAAACGCCGCCGAAATCGGCCTTGAACACAACCTGGGGCTGACCTGCGATCCGGTCGGCGGGCTGGTGCAGGTGCCGTGCATCGAGCGCAATGCGATTGCGGCGGTGAAGGCAATCAATGCTGCGCAAATGGCCCTGCGCGGTGACGGCCAACACTTCATTTCGCTGGACCGGGTGATCCGCACCATGCGTGACACCGGGGCCGACATGCACGACAAGTACAAGGAAACCTCACGCGGTGGCCTGGCCGTCAGCGCCATCGAATGCTGACAACTGCGCCGTGATCGCTCACGGCGCGCACTTTTGGCGCACAGATTTTCGCTTCTTTAAGTAGGACATCGCGCAATGCGCTGTCCGAATTGCGACCTGTGCGTGTCGGTGACACAAAAACCTGTCGCTTCTGAGCATCCTTCCCACAAGTGCTACCGAATTGCTCACCGCCGGTGATCAAGGGCGCTAGCTCAACTCTTTGCGCTTATTACCTTTGCCCGCACCAGTGGCTGTATAGAGGCTGCGCGACGTCGTTTTCAGGATTTATTGAATGCGCATTCAAATTAGGCATGGCTTTTGCGATGTAAATACAAACAGCCCGCCATGTCTGAACGGGCCATAACAAGAGCCTGTGCCTCAGGCCACCCACCGCTTTGTGTGAGGAGATACCGCGATGACGTCGTTCAACTCCGGGGCCGCCCAACCCCAGACCCGCGCACCCCAGTCCATCGGCTTCCTGCTGCTGGACAATTTCACGCTGATTTCCCTGGCATCCGCAGTCGAACCACTGCGCATGGCCAACCAGTTGTCGGGTCGTGAGCTGTATCGTTGGAGCACCTTGAGCGTGGATGGCGGGCAGGTCTGGGCCAGCGATGGCCTGCAGATCACCCCGGATGCTTCGATTCACAAGGCGCCGGTGATGGACACCGTGATCGTCTGCGGCGGCATTGGCATTCAGCGTACGGTTACCCGCGAACACGTCACCTGGCTGCAAAGCCAGGCGCGCCAGTCCAAGCGCCTGGGCGCGGTGTGCACCGGCAGCTGGGCACTGGCCTGTGCCGGCTTGCTCGACGGTTTCGATTGCAGTGTGCATTGGGAATGCCTGGCGGCCATGCAGGAAGCCTTCCCGCGCGTGGCCATGAGCACCCGTTTGTTCACCCTCGACCGTAACCGCTTCACCAGCTCCGGCGGCACCGCTCCGCTGGACATGATGCTGCACCTGATCAGCCGCGACCACGGTCGCGAACTGTCGGCGGCGATTTCGGAAATGTTTGTCTACGAGCGCATCCGCAACGAGCAGGACCACCAGCGCGTTCCGCTCAAGCACATGCTGGGCACCAACCAGCCGAAGTTGCAGGAAATCGTGGCGTTGATGGAAGCCAACCTGGAAGAGCCGATCGACCTGGACGAACTGGCAGTGTATGTCGCCGTGTCGCGTCGCCAGCTCGAGCGTCTGTTCCAGAAATACCTGCACTGCTCACCGTCGCGCTATTACCTGAAGCTGCGCTTGATCCGCGCGCGCCAGTTGCTCAAGCAAACGCCGATGTCGATCATCGAAGTGGCGTCGGTCTGTGGCTTTGTCTCCACACCGCACTTCTCCAAGTGCTACCGCGAATACTTCGGCATTCCACCGCGCGACGAGCGCGTGGGCTCCAACACGGCGCAACAAGTGGCGATGATGCCGATCCCGCAGGCGCTGGTGCTGTCACCGCTGTCCGGGCCGATGTCGGCGCTGAGTCAGGCGCGCAACGAATCGACGTTTGCCAGCGTTCGGCTCTGAGGCTGGCGGTACATCCTGCAGGAGCGGTTGAAGCCGCTCCTGCAGTTCAGTTTTCCTCTGATTACGCTGTGGTGCCAGCCTTGAACTGCGCCAGCGCCGGCAACAACTGTTTATCGATCGCCTGACGCACCGCCGGCAAAATCGTCGCGCTGCCGGTCAGCATTTGCTCCACCATCCCGCGCAAGGCCTTGACCCGGGCTTCGCTCAATCCTCGTACCGCATACTCGCACGCCTGCTCGGCGGTGGCGCCGGCGGGCATTTCGAAACCCAGTGCCCGCAGGTGGCCAAGCAGGTCGTCCTGGTCAATCAAATCCGCATGCATCATGGCTGTTGTCCTTGTTCATCGATGTGATCGTGTTTCGATTCTGTGAGCGCTCGGCAACGGCGGCAAGGAGTAAATGCCCAAATGACAGTTATGGCTATAAAGAGGTCGTTTTGAGCAAACTTGCCTGCTCAAGGAGTCTGCACACTGGCCTCCAACGAGCATTCGAACGGTTTGGTCACCTGGCGAATGGCGTGCGGTTTGCTCTCTCTGTACCCCGTTGCGTCACGGCTTTCGGGGTATTTTTTTGTCAAGAATTCGGGCTTGAGCAATGACTTCAAAGGGCTTTTAGTGCGGGGGCACATTCCCGTGCATCCATGGCAGGACGCCATGACTTTGATAGGACATCAACCCATGCCAGATACCGACCTTCATCCCTACACAGCACAGGATGTGGACGCTGCGTTCGAGCAGATCGCTGCCGGCCTTTTCGAGGGTATCCATGTCGAAGACGTACCGAAGATCCTTGTGGTCGCCGGCGTGCAGGGCTCCGGTAAATCTACCTTGCTGGAAAACACGTTGCTTCCCACTGGGCGCTACGCCAACTACGTGCGCCTCTACTTGCCTGACTACCGCACCTGCCATCCGGATTACGCCGCCATGCGCGCCAAGGGCGTGCTGTATGC
Source organism: Pseudomonas sp. R5(2019) (assembly GCF_009905435.1). Taxonomy (GTDB): domain Bacteria; phylum Pseudomonadota; class Gammaproteobacteria; order Pseudomonadales; family Pseudomonadaceae; genus Aquipseudomonas. The sequence goes on along the minus strand of NZ_JAAAMT010000003.1, from coordinate 168,742 downwards.
CTACGCGCACAGCGAACGCTTCGTCAAGGAAGTCTGCGGCAAGATCTTTAATCGCGCCTTTACTCACAAGTACAACATCATCATGGAGTGCGCCTTCGATTCGCTTGATTTCGCAGGTTTTCCCCAGCATGCCGCCACCTCCGGTTATCAGTTTGAAGTGCACCTGATGGCCTGCACCAAGGTGTTCACTCACCTGTCCACCATCAACCGGGCACTGCGAAGCCTGCAACAGGGCGAGTTGGAGCGCTTTGTTTCTCGCGAGGATATTCAGCTCAGCGTCAATAACTCGCTGGCGATCATGCGGGCCTTTGAAGCGGCGGTGGACAGCGTGAGCGGTTCGCAGATCTTTCTCTATGAGCGCGGGCTTGGGGTATTGAAGGATGGGGTGCTGCGAGCCCACAGCCGCTATGGCAGCGGCGAGGCGACACAGGGTACGCCTTACAGCTATGCGGCCTACAAGCAGGTGCTCAGCGACAGCACCTATACCGCGCCGCAAAAGCACGAGCTGGTGGAAGCCTTTACGCAAACACTCGCCGAGGCCGAGCACTACCGCAGTCAGGTCCCGGCCAAGGTCTTCAAGGATCTGCGCAACTACATCATCGAGTATTCGCGCATGACCCACGACGAGTTGTGAGGCTGACCGCTAAAGCTCGGCGGCCAGTGCCTGCAATTGCTCCTGGCGCTCGGCCTGACTCAGGCGTGAACGGGGGTTGAGCGACGACCATTGCGGATGCGCCCGAGCCTTGCTCAAGGCCTCGGGCAGTTTGCCTTCGCGCCAGCTTTTGTCTTGCGGGGCAGCCACTTTGATGCTGTCCTGGGCGGCATGCCCGCGACGCTCCAGCGCGTCGAGCAGTTGCCGCTGACGCAGCGCCAGCAGGCGCAGCACATGGTCGTCCACCGTCAGTTCGCGCTGGCCCTTGAGCTTGCCCAGCAGCCGCCCGCCGTAACTGCGGGCGGTTTGCAACGCACCCCCGGCCAGCGCGCCGGCCAATGCCGCGGCGCCCAGTGTCAGGCCGCCCACCAGTAGATCCACCCCGGCGCCCGCCGCCGCTCCAGCGGCAATCCCGCCGCCAACCCGCACACCCAGTTGCTTGAGGGTTTCGGGGTTGAACAAATCATCGCCCCAACGCCCGTCCAGCAACGGCAGGTCGCTGGCGGACGCATCCTGAAGCCTGAAGGCATAGAGCTTGAGCAATGCCTCGACGCAGCGCTGTTCGCGCTGACGCACGGCCTGATGCAACTCGGCGATGGCCGCAGCTGTAGGCCCCGGTTCGCTGACCACGCTGCGTCGGCAGGCGGCGCAGTCCAACAGCAATTCAGCGATCAGGTGGGCGGCGGTTTGGCGGCGCGCCAGACGTTGGGCCTGCTGATCGTCCAGAAGGGTTTGCAGGCTTGCGCGCGAACCTTCCAGCAGCAGCGCAAGGCTTTCATACAGGCGTTGTTCGCCATCCTGCGGCGGTGCCACGCTGTCGAACCGCACCAGCGCATGCAAGCCCAGACGGGCCAGGGCTTCGCGCCAATCAGCTTCGCGATGGTCGCTGCTGGCGACGAAGTTGAGCACCGGCAACAGCGGCTTGCCGCAACCGGCCAGCACCTCAAGCTCGTCCCGGTACTTGGCCAGCACCGGCTCGCGGGCGTCGATCACATACAAACCGGCATCGCTGGCCAGCAGTTGGCGCAGGACCTTGGCTTCCTGCTCGAAGCGCTGGCGGGCTTCGCTGCCTTGCAGAAACCGTTCGAGGCGGGCCGGCCCGTCCAGCCGCTCGCCCGGGTGCTCAAGGTTTTCCAGGTAATCGAGCAGGGTGATGGCATCTTCAAGGCCGGGCGTGTCGTACAGCTCAAGCAGGGCAACGCCGTTGACCGAGAGGCGCGCGCCTTCCACATGGCGGGTGGTGCTGGGGCGGTGGGAAACTTCGCCAAAGCCGGTGTCACGAATCAGCGTGCGCAGCAGCGATGTCTTGCCGACATTGGTGTGGCCGACCACGGCGAGTTTAATCATGGCCAGTCTCCAGCCAGGTCATGGGCGACGTCTCACGTGTATCCAGTGCCAGCGTCTGCAACGCTTCATGCCAATCGCCGAGGCGTTCAGCGTCCAACACCTGCCCCGGCGGCGGTTGCATCAACCAGATCCGCGTCGCCCCGGCACAGCGAGCGAGTTCGGCGATCAGGGCGAGGCTGCCGCGGTCTGGCGAGCGACGCGGGTCACAGGCGATGGCCAGGCGAGCAGGCGGAAAGCGGGTCATTTGCTCCAGCAAATGGTGGCGTGACTCACGGCTGTCGAGTACCCCGGCGTCTTTTACCGAGGCAGGCAATGCCGGTGGCCAGGGGCGCTTGTCGTCCAGCTCCAGACCGACCAGCAAGGCGCTGTCGCTGTCGCCATTGGCGATGGCAGGCGGTATCTGGTGCAGTTGCTCGGGTGCGGCATCGTTGACGCCGAGCCGTTCGCTGCTGGGCATCAGAGCTTCGCGCAAATGGCTGTAGCCGGGCAGTTTGAGGTCGAGTGCAAGGCCGGTACGGCCGCTGCGCCAACGGCATAGACAAAAGGCCGCAAGCAGCAGCCTTGGGATGATCCCGTAGACCAGCAGCACCCCCACCAGCCAGCCGGCCCAGGTTTGCCGGGCGCTGTCGAGCCCCTGCAACGCGTCGCCGCTGGCGCGGATCATGTCCGGGCCCGGCAGGCTGAAGCCCAGCCAGGCGGGCAGGGCGCCGAGCGCCTGGGTCATGGCGACGAAGGTGTCGGCGCTCAGAATGGTGGTTTCCCAGACAAAGCCGTAGCGCCGGGTCGCCAGCAACATCACCACCACCACCAGGGCGCTGCACAGGGCCAGCAGCCAAAGCCCATGCACCAGTGAGCCGAGCAGCCAGCGATTGAGCTTGCGCCGTTGCAACAACAATACCAGTGCGGGCGCCAACTGAGCGGCCTGGGCATCGCGGGCGAGTTTTTCACTCAGCCATAACCAGACACGGCCCAGCGTCGTGCCATGCTCGCCGGCGATCATCAGGCTCAGCAGCCAACTCGCCAGCAATAGCAGGTTCAGGCCGAGCAAGCTGCCCAGGGCCCAGAACACATTGACCGGTTGCTGGCCCAGGGCGGCGAAGGCCAGCCCGGCGCCGCTGATCACAGCGACGATCATGAGCGCGACCAGCGCCAGGCGCGCGCCCTGTTTCCAGCGCTGCAGCGCGAGCTTCAGGCCGTCGCGCTCAGCGAGCCAGAGGGCGCGGTGTTGAAGGCGGGTGGCGAGGTCGCCGCCCAGGTGGCGGGCACGGCGGTTGGCTTCCTGATCTTCCAGGGCGCCGGCCTGCTCTTCGCGCAGGCGCACAGCTTCGGTCAGCCAGAGCATGTCCAGGTGGGTGGGTACAGTCACGCGTGAGTCCATTGAGCGAGTTCGCTTCGAAGCATAACTCAGGTGGCGGATGGCGGCGTTAGTGACACCCGCACCCCCTCTGGTATTCTCCTGCCCATGACTAAATCACTCCCCCTCTGCCTGATCGCGGCTCTCGCCGAGAACCGCGTCATCGGCATCGATAACAGCATGCCCTGGCACCTGCCGGGGGACTTCAAGTACTTCAAGGCCACCACCCTGGGCAAGCCGATCATCATGGGTCGCAAGACCTGGGATTCGCTCGGTCGCCCACTGCCAGGCCGGCTGAACCTGGTGGTCAGCCGCCAGCCGGGGCTGCAACTCGAGGGCGCCGAGGTGTTCGCCTCGCTGGACGCCGCCATCACCCGCGCCAACGCCTGGGCGCTTGAGCAAGGCGCCAGCGAAGTGATGTTGATTGGCGGGGCGCAGTTGTATGGGCAAGGGCTGGATCAGGCCGATCGCCTGTACCTGACCCGGGTGGCGTTGTCGCCGGAGGGTGATGCGTGGTTCCCGGAATACGACGCCAGCCAATGGCAGCTGACGTCGTCTGTTGAAAATCCGGCGGTTGACGATAAACCGGCCTATACCTTCGAGGTCTGGAACCGCCGCTAAGCGGTCAAGCCTGTGCCAGGTCGGCGTGCTCGTCGGCCTTGAGCAGGCGTTGATCGGTCTGCTTCATCCACTGGCTGGTCAGGGTGCCGGCGGTCATTGAACCGCTGACATTCAGCGCCGTGCGGCCCATGTCGATCAGCGGCTCGACTGAAATCAGCAAGGCCACCAGTGAAACCGGCAAGCCCATCGCCGGCAGCACGATCAGCGCGGCGAAGGTCGCGCCACCCCCGACCCCGGCAACACCTGCCGAACTCAAGGTGACGATGGCCACCAGCGTGGCGATCCACAGTGGGTCCAGCGGGTTGATGCCCACCGTCGGAGCGACCATCACCGCCAGCATCGCCGGGTACAGGCCGGCGCAGCCGTTCTGGCCAATGGTGGCGCCGAACGAGGCGGCAAAGCTGGCAATCGACTGCGGTACACCCAGGCGACGGGTTTGCGCCTCGATGCTCAACGGAATACTCGCGGCACTGGAGCGGCTGGTGAAGGCGAAGGTCAGCACCGGCCAGACTTTACGGAAAAACCGCAGCGGGCTGATGCCACTCATGGCCAGCAACAGGCCGTGGACGACAAACATCAGCCCCAGGCCGATGTAGGACACCACCACGAAACTGCCAAGCTTGAGGATATCCTGCAGGTTGGAGCTGGCCACCACTTTGGTCATCAGCGCCAGCACGCCGTAGGGCGTGAGCTTCATGACCAGGCGCACCAGACGCATCACCCAGGCTTGCAGGGTGTCGATAGCGGCGACCACGCGGGTGCCTTTTTCCACATCATCCTTGAGCAGCTGCAAGGCAGCCATCCCCAGGAAGGCGGCGAAAATCACCACGCTGATGATCGAGGTCGGCTTGGCCCGGGCCAGGTCGGCCACCGGGTTTTGCGGAATGAACGACAGCAGCAACTGCGGGATATTCAGGTCCGCGACCTTGCCGGCGTAATCGCTCTGGATGGACTGCATTCGCGCCATTTCCTGGGTCCCGGCCACCAGCCCTTCGGCGCTCAGGCCGAACAGGTTGGTCAGGCCGATGCCGATCAGGGCGGCAATCATCGTGGTAAACAGCAGGGTGCCGATGGTCATGAAGCTGATCTTGCCCAGCGACGACGCGTTGTGCAGTCGTGCCACGGCACTCAGGATCGAGGCGAAGATCAGCGGCATGACGATCATTTGCAGCAGTTGCACATAGCCGTTACCGACCAGGTCCATCCAGCCGATGGTGGCCTTGAGCACCGGATTGCCAGTGCCGTAGACGCCATGCAGGGCCAGCCCGAACAGCACGCCCAGGCCCAGGCCGAGCAGCACTTTCCTGGCCAGGCTCCACGAGGTGCGGCGGGTTTGCGCCAGGCCCAGCAGCAACGCCAGGAACACCAGCAGGTTAAGAAACAGCGGCAGATTCATTGAAGCTCCAAGCGAGAAATAGCGATGCGTGTCGCGTCTGTGCGCGATAGCGAACCGGAAATGCTAACAGCTTGAAAACTAATGAATTTATATCGAGATGGAATGGCGACCGTCGTTTTTAGAATAAGGCCTTGGCGTGGATGCATAGGTGATTCAGTAGGAGGCTGCACGGCTTAACGAGATCGGTGAAATACCTGATTGCAATTTTGTGGTCTAGACACTCAGGCGACATGAAGAGGAGCTGCTACGGCTTGATGGCTTATGGCTATCAACTGTTTGCAAGGAGCTCATCGATGCCTATTCGGGACCAGTCACTCATCTACCATTTGACCAGCGTTGCAAATATTCCCTCAATTTTGAGAAGAGGGCTGCTACCTCGGGAGCAACTGCAGGAATTCCGGGATGTTGCTGATCCCGAAATCATAGCGGGTCGGCGTGAACGACAGCTCGAGAATTTTGTTCCTTTCCATTGGTTTGCAGGCAATCCATTCGATGGGAGGGTTCACCGCGACCGACGAGATGAGCGATTCGTGCTGATTACAGTGTCAAGAACCTTGGCCGAGGCGAGAAACTGGCGGGTTATTCCACGGCATCCCCTTGCAGTGCGGGACATAGAGTTGCTTGATTATGCGGTTGGTGTGGCGGCGATAGACTGGGACAGGATGGAGCTTCGAGACTATCATGACCCGGTTTCCAAGAGCGTGTGCATGGCAGAGTGCCTTTCGCCGGAAGCTGTAGCACCGCAAGATTTTTTCAAAATTTTCACGCCTTCAGCTCACGTGCAACGCCAAATTGATGAGCTGGTCGCACCACTGCCTTTTCGTCTTTGGGTCGACACCAACGAGAACATGTTTCCTCGATGATCTATAGCAATTTGAACCCAGCCAAGGGGCTGATTTGGCGGATCGTACATCGAGACAATCTTCCCTGGTTGCTGGATAACGGCCTGCATTCTGTTGCCTCCGGGTCGCTTTCTGCCGCATACGTCCACATTGGCAATCCAGATTTGATCAGTAAGCGAAATCATCGCGCGGTACCCATCAGCCCCGGCGGTACGCTCGCAGATTATGTGCCGTTCTACTTCACGCCTTTTTCGGTGATGATGAAGAACATTCATTCAGGCTGGGGAGTACAACAGCGTCAGAATGAAGAGATCGTGATTCTTGTCTCCAGCCTGTACCATGTTCAGTCCCTGGATCTGCCTTTTGTGTTCACGAATGCACACGCCTATCCCCACTGGGCGAGCTACTACAGCGATTTGGAGCAGTTGGACCAAATCGATTGGGGCATTCTCCAGCGCCGTGATTTCAAGCGGGACCCCGACGATCCCCGCAAAATGGAGCGCTACCAAGCTGAAGCGTTGGTTTATGGCCATGTGCCGACGGCTGGTCTTTTGGGAATTGTTTGCTACACCGAAGCGTTGAAACGTCGTGTAGAAAAGGAGGTTCAGCAGCGTCAGCTGAACCTTCCCGTTCATGCTCGACCTGGGTGGTATTTCTGATGATTAGGTTTACACAAGGCAACCTGCTTGAGGCCAAGGCCGAAGCGCTGGTTAACACGGTCAATACCGTCGGTGTGATGGGCAAAGGTATCGCCTTGATGTTCAAGGAGCGATTTGCTGACAATTACCGCCAGTACGCTGCTGCGTGTAACGCCAAACAGGTTGAAACCGGCAAAATGTTCATCACCAGAGTGAGTGAGCTGGATGGGCCTCGGTGGATCGTTAACTTTCCTACAAAGCGGCACTGGCGATCTCCGTCCCAGATAGCATGGATTACCGATGGATTGATTGACTTGCGCGAGTTTCTGGTCGAGCAGCACGTGAAGTCGATAGCGATACCTCCTCTTGGAGCGGGCAATGGCGGCTTAGCCTGGTCTGTGGTTCGTGAGCAGATAGTGACCGTATTAAGCGATATTGATGCTGATGTCCTCGTCTTTGAGCCCACTGACCAGTATCAAAATGTCTCAAAGCGTAGCGGAGTCGAGAATCTCACCCCCGCGCGGGCTCTGATCGCAGAATTGGTTCGGCGCTATTGGGTTCTTGGAATGGAATGCAGTTTGTTGGAGATTCAGAAACTCGCATGGTTTCTGGAGCGTGCGATCGAGCGCTTCTCGCCCGATGACAACCCTCTGGAATTGAAGTTCGTAGCCCATAGGTACGGACCTTATGCCAACCGCCTTGATCATCTGCTCGATAATCTTGACGGCAGCTACTTGCATTGTGCCAAGCGGATCAGTGACGCCGGCCCGTTGGATGTCATTTGGTTCGATGAAGGGCGTAAAGCTTTTATCCAGGCCTATCTGAACAGTGAAGCGAAGACGTATCTGCCTGCACTGGAATTCACTTCTGAGCTGATCGATGGGTTTGAATCGCCATATGGCATGGAGCTTCTGGCTACAGTGGATTGGCTAGTGAACTGTGAGGGAGTGGAGCCAACGGTTGAAGCAGTTCGAACGGGACTTCGTTCATGGGCGGGTGGGAAGGGTTCAGCAGCGCGAAAAAATCAGCTGTTCGACGACGATTCCCTCGCGATTGCTTTGAGCCGGTTGCGACCATTTGATTTAGTTCAATCCACAGCGCTCACTTTGAATTGACTGCCTTCAGCATTTCTTGAGGCAACAAAAAACCGGCGTCTGAGCGCCGGTTTTTTGCTGCCGCAAATACTTACAGCCCGTCAAGCATCGCCTTGTTACGCACAGCACCCTTGTCGGCACTAGTCGCCAACAGTGCATAAGCCTTCAGCGCCGTGGTCACTTTGCGTGGACGATTCTCGACCGGTTTCCAGCCCTTCTTGTCCTGCTCGACGCGGCGCGCAGCCAGTTCTTCATCGCTGACCAACAGGTTGATCGAACGGTTCGGAATGTCGATCAGCACCTTGTCGCCGTCCTGCACCAGACCAATCGCGCCGCCAGCAGCCGCTTCTGGTGAAGCATGGCCGATGGACAGGCCCGAGGTACCGCCGGAGAAGCGGCCGTCGGTGAGCAGGGCGCAGGCCTTGCCCAGGCCTTTGGACTTCAGGTACGAGGTCGGGTACAGCATTTCCTGCATGCCCGGGCCGCCTTTCGGGCCTTCGTAACGGATGATCACGATGTCGCCGGCCTTCACTTCGTCAGCGAGGATGCCGCGTACGGCGCTGTCCTGGCTTTCGAAGATCTTCGCGTTGCCTTCGAACACATGGATCGACTCGTCGACGCCGGCGGTTTTCACCACGCAGCCGTCCAGCGCGATGTTGCCGTACAGCACGGCCAGGCCGCCTTCTTTCGAGTAGGCGTGCTCGAAGCTGCGGATGCAGCCGTTTTCACGGTCGTCATCCAGGGTTTCCCAACGGGTCGACTGGCTGAACGCGGTCTGGGTCGGAATACCGGCAGGGCCGGCCTTGAAGAAGTGGTGCACCGCTTCGTCGTCAGTCTGGGTGATGTCCCACTTGGCGATGGCTTCTTCCATGCTGCGGCTGTGCACGGTCGGCAGTTGGGTGTGCAGCAGGCCGCCACGGGCCAGCGAGCCGAGGATGCTGAAGATGCCGCCGGCGCGGTGCACATCTTCCATGTGGTATTTCTGGATGTTCGGCGCCACCTTGCACAGTTGCGGCACGCTACGGGACAGACGGTCGATGTCGCGCAGGTCGAAATCGATCTCGGCTTCCTGGGCTGCGGCCAGCAAGTGCAGGATGGTGTTGGTCGAACCGCCCATGGCGATGTCGAGCATCATGGCGTTCTCGAACGCCTTGAAGTTGGCGATATTGCGCGGCAATACCGACTCATCGTTTTCGATGTAGTAGCGCTGGCACAGCTCGACGATGGTGCGGCCGGCCTGAAGGAACAGCTGCTCACGGTCGCTGTGGGTCGCCAGGGTCGAACCGTTGCCCGGCAGGGCCAGGCCCAGGGCTTCGGTCAGGCAGTTCATCGAGTTGGCGGTGAACATGCCGGAGCACGAACCGCAGGTCGGGCAGGCGCTGCGCTCGTACTCGGCGACTTTCTCGTCGGAAGCGCTGGAGTCGGCGGCGATCACCATGGCATCGACCAGGTCCAGGCCGTGGCTGGCGAGTTTGGTCTTGCCGGCTTCCATCGGCCCGCCGGAAACGAAGATCACCGGGATGTTCAGGCGCAGGGCGGCCATCAGCATACCGGGGGTGATCTTGTCGCAGTTGGAGATGCAGACAATGGCGTCGGCGCAGTGCGCGTTGACCATGTACTCCACCGAGTCGGCGATGATTTCGCGGCTTGGCAGCGAATAGAGCATGCCGTCATGGCCCATGGCGATGCCGTCATCGACCGCGATGGTGTTGAATTCCTTCGCCACGCCACCGGCGCGTTCGATCTCGCGGGCAACCAGCTGGCCCAGGTCTTTGAGGTGCACATGGCCCGGTACGAACTGAGTGAACGAGTTGGCGATGGCAATGATCGGTTTCTTGAAATCGGCGTCTTTCATCCCGGTGGCGCGCCACAGGGCGCGTGCGCCGGCCATATTGCGGCCGTGGGTGGACGTTTTCGAGCGGTAATCAGGCATTAAGCACTCCTGGCGGCTAATCAGGTATCAAAAAGGGGAGTGAGCTTCTCTTGTCCTTTGTACCGAAGGCAGGTGGCCGCTGGTACGGATGAAGCCGGTGACGTCGCGGGATCGCCGCGCGCTCGGCCAGAGCTCATAAAACCCGCCGGGGATGACTGGCGATGAATAGGCCGATTCTACACCGCTGGCGGCGTGAAGGAATGGTGCAATGGATGGCAGGGGGATTTATTAAGGGAGAACGATGTTGATCAAAGCCTATCCTCCGAAGGGTGAAGCTTGTCGTCTTGTTCTTTTGGCAAAACCCTGATCAACAGTAGCCCGAGTATGCCCAGACCTGCAAAAGACAGTGCCAAGGTGACTGACAGATGGTTGATGAAATGCGCAATGATGCTGCTGATGACCCCGCCTATGGCAAACACGAACGTGTTGAGAAGCGACGCAGAAGCTCCTGCGGCAGCTGGATTCAATTCAAGGGCCAGTGAGGTCGCAGCGGGCCGGGTGATCGTTGTGCCGGCAGTGCAGATGATCATGGGAATAATCAATGTGTAAGGGGTGAGCGGATGGTGCGACAGGATCCAAAGAATTGATCCCGAACCGACTATTAATATCAGGCCTAAAGTCATTTGCTGCAGGGGAGTCATGTGGCGGTGAACTAAACCTGCAAATGCGCCGCCGCACATATAGGCGAATCCATAAAGCATAAATGTCAGTCCGAATTGGTTCGCGGACAGCCCTAACGTGTCCATGAATAAGATGGGGGAAACCACAATGAATGAAAAATGACAGGCGAATGTGATTCCTGAAATGGATGAGTAGACCGAAAAGCGCGGGTTCATCAGGATTTTTTGATAGGTGGAAATTATGCCGGCTTCAGTAGTGGAAACGCTGTCTGGCGAATTTTTTAGAAGAAGTGCCGAAAAGCAAATGGCTAAGGCGGAAAGTATTGCGAAGGTGAAAAAGCTGCCTGGCCAGTTCCAATGTGACTGGAGTATTGAGCCCAATAAGGGTGAAAGTGAAATAAACACACCGCTGGTGGTGGTTAACAAAATTCTCGCGCTATTTCTATGTTGTGGGGTGAAGGTGTCTTGAATGATAGCGTGGCTGATAACAAAACTTCCGCACCCTATGGCTTGCACTAGCCTGAAGGTCATATAGATCTGAAAGTCGTTTGAATAAATGCATCCAATTGAGCCTATCGATGCAACGAACAGGCCAGCCAGTAGAACGTTTTTCCGTCCGAATCTGTCAGATAAAGGGCCCAGTGCGAGTTGCGATAATGCCACCCCGACAGCAAAGAGGCTGACGGAATAAGCTATGTTCGAAGCAGGCGCCGAAAAATGTTCAGAGAGAGCTGGGAATGATGGGAGTATGACGTCGAGAGGGAAGACTCCAAGGGCGGTCATTAATACCATCAACGAAAGAAGTGGTGCTCGTCGATTTGATGGCTCTGCTTGATCAAGGCTCATCGACGATAATTCCTTCTTTGTCAAAGAAGTCACGATGCTGTGCTGCTTTAAATACCCCATTGTTTCTAAGCGTTTCGAGCATTGACTTCATGTTGTTTAAGTTGTTATTGGATTTGGGTATTTGAAATAGCACTTCTTTTGCTGTTTGATCTGGAAATCCAGATTTTTTTAAGTTTTTTAGTAGCCAGTTTTCGTCGAACAGGCAGAATATTTTTATGAGTTTTGGAAGTATCGAGGCGGCGTACGCTTGCCTGTCGGGTTGAAGTTTTTGCCAGACATAGGTGAAGCAGGCTGAAAAGTATTTTGCATGCCTTGCCTCGTCCTGAAGGTGATCGATAAACATGCTCAGGACTGGCCTGATGACTTGTTGTTGTGAAATATTTAATAGCTCCTTTGCTATCAGTGTTTCGGAAATAAATCCCACAATGAACATTAGCAGTGGAAGATTGTCTTCCGACGTCGAACTGATGGTGTCTGCCAGCTTCGTCAGACGTATCGATTTTGTTCTCTGGATGTTGAATAATTTTGAAATTTGCTCTGATAGTTGGTGAGAGAACAGCGCGTGATATGCTTCATCCGTGTATAGCTGAAGTCCTGCTTGCTTCCAGCTCTCTGGAAGGGTGATTTCTAATTCGTCGTGAATGAGTATCTCTAGCGCACGATTGACAACCTTATGTTCGAGCTCTGTTGTGTAATCCAGGAAATGCACAAGGTAGCTGGCTTGCAGCGCTTTCTGGGTTTGTATAGAAGAGCATTGGATGATCGGGGTTTGCAAAAAGGGTAGCATTGAAGTTGGGAACCAATCTTTTGTATCTGATGCAGTAAGGACCTCCTGTGTTAGGTAATATTGATTCTTTCGTGATCTCACCGATGAGCGAGTATCCCAGTTTTCTACTATAAAAGAACTTGGAAGGTTAATGCGCATGTCGATACTTCCCCCTATGGCCTTTTTATAAGTTGGTCCAGTGCGTCGGGTATGTGGCCTCCAGTGCTTGTTCCCGCGCCAATAAAAAATAAAACCTGCTCGCCGGGGTTTTTTATGTTCAATAGTGGTTCAATTTTATTCTCATCCAAAGCGCCGGTAAGCCATGTGGATAGCCCTGTTTCGGTTGCCAGTAATTGGAAGGTCTGTGAAATATGCCCTATTTCAACAAAAGCCATTCGGTAAGCTCGTGAGTGTTCATATTTCCACCAGAGTTTGTCGAGTCGAGAGGTTAGGAATATGCCGAATGCCAAGTCGTCGGAAAAATGCTGCCCAGATAACAATTCGCCCAGTGTTGATTTGCTTTCGGCCGAAGTTACCGTCAACGTATGGTTGAGAGGGTTGTAATAATAAAATCCGGCATTGAGGCCATCAACGTTTTTAACGTACAAGTACCCCTCGGTGGCGTTTAGCCCTCCTCCGGAGGGGCTGCTTCGACGATGACAGAGGTTTTCCGGCAATCCTGTATCCGCCTGTAGCATCCTCTCCTCTAAAAAACCTAGGGAGTAGTGCAGCAGGTTGCTTATCTCGGTAAGAGGAACACATTTCTTTTGAAAATTTCGCGATGTTTTTCTTTTCAGTAACACCTTCGAAAGTGGCTGAGGGCAGATAGGAGGGAGGGCTATGTTTTCTTGGTTTTGTGACTGAACCTCATAGTTCTCAATAGGTGGAGAGCTTGACAGTACCTCATTGCAATGTTCTAGATATGCTGTGGCCCATGATTCAGCTGTTTCTGGGACGTTAGAGTAAGGGATATTCTTCGTCCCAATATGAAATATTTTCGAGAGTTCATCCCAGCCCCATGCCTGTTCATCGCTCTGGCATAATATTCCACGATCTGCGAATTCTCTATCTATGGCGTTTTTCGCGCTGTAGGTTGCCGTACCTGATATGAGTTCGACTAGACGTTCAAGATAAGGGCCTGTGAGCTCAATCTGCTCATGCGTTTCGTAGCACCAGTATATGAGTGCCGGAGGTCGAGCCAGGAAAAAGCAATTTGAATTTACTTTCATGATCTTGCCCTTGAGTCGACAGAGGGAGGCCGGCACTCCACTCTGTCATGTTTCAGTTTTCTTACTTGGCTTTAGCCAGGCAGTTGAGGTTGGCAAGCTTTTTTGATTCCAGTTGGATAGTTTTCATGAGTTAATCCTTTTTTGATTGGTCACGAAGTTGTGACACTTGAAGCGTAGATTTGACTGCAAAATATATCAATAAATTTGCAAGTAAGACTGTTCGTTTATGTCTGTGGGATGTTTCTTACAGATAAGTGCGCAAGGTGACTCTCAGATGTATTCAGCTGAAGATTTTTTCGTTAGAAAGTGTAATGAAATTAATGGGTTGGGGGGGGCGTTGGGGAGAAATACATTAGATTTATGGGGTCGAAATAGCCGGGAAATCGGCGCTGAAGAAGATTCAGCGCGTCACGAAGGAGAGATTTGGGGCAGTTGGTTTGATAATGAAAATACGAGTCCAGACTTTTTTAATGAGCGCGAGCAGCCTGATGATCAGGAGCGTTAGCGTCTTCCCTGGGTGGTTTCAGGGCGAGGTCCGCTCGATCAGCACTCGCGTTTTTTAAACCGGTTTTGGGGTAGGCCAAGTCTTTCCAGCGAAAACCCATACCTGCAGCACAACGACTCCCATCAAAGTCGCCGAACCTTGAAAGTACAGAAAGTCCGTCAGCCTCGGCGATTCCGGGCTGAAGTGATAAATCACGGGCAGCAGCCCCAGCAGCATGATGAGGTTCACCATCACCTGCGGGACCAAGGTCTGTTTCATCGCTCTTAGATGCGCCAGCGTCAAACCTTGCAGGGCGCATGTCCCGATAAAGAACATCAGCACCGCATAGAGGCCGTCGTCCGAATCGAAGACGCTTGCGCCGGCGAGCCGAAAGATGGCTTCGTCAAACCACCAGAGCAACCCTGCGAGCACTCCCAACACGGTAGTCACGCCGATCAGCCCGCTCAGGTAGGCGGCGTTTTTTTGCTCGGGCTGTTTGCTCACGTACAGGCTGTGGACCTGGCTGAGTGATAGAAACGGGTTCATCAGTACCCCGATGACAATCATAAAGACGGCAAGCTGCGCGACCAGCCCCTCGCCAAGCACCGCGAGCCTTTCGTTCAAAAGATAGAAATAGACCTTCTGACCGGCCAGCCCGAGTGCGATGGGTACGCCGAGGGAGAGCATGTGGGCGGTGGTTTTTTTGCAGAACACCGGTTTGAAACTCAGGTTTCGAGAACGGGAAAGCAGCACCAGGCACAGCGTTGCCAGCCCTTCGCTGGTCAGGAAATAGCCCATCGCCAGAAGCGCAAACTGCTCAGGCCTGGCGAAGTGGGCCGTGGCGGCCAGGTAACCGCAGCCCGCCAGTGTGCAGATCGTGCGGATTTTCGAGCAGATGGCCGGGCGGCCGGAGCTTTCATGAAAAAGGTGGAGGAAGGTGTTGAGGATCAGAAACGGAATGCAGGCGATGTAAATCAGCGAGAGGGCGGTGAAGTTGCTGCCGGACAGTTTCTGCAGGCCGGGCAGGTGAGGGCTTGTGACCAATACGCCAACGCAAAGCAGCACCGCCAGTAAAGTCATGGCGGCACAAAGGGCCAGCCCACTGGAAAACAAGGCGTTCATCGATGCGCCACGTTCGGCAGCGAGATTGCCGGTTGCCCCCAGCGACATGCTGGTGATCGCCGTGATAACGGCAAAAATGGCAAGGGTGTAGGAAAACTCGGCTAGATCCCCGGGAGAGCGATGGGCGACCGTTGAAAATGTCAGAAAGATTCCGAGAAATGGAATGGCCCTGCTCAGCATAAAGGCCGGCATCGACCTCAGCATTGCATCCGGATAACTGCGATCACTCACTGTGAAAGTCCTGTACCTCAAACCATGCCCGCAGAGTAGGGGGGTTGGCTCCTAAATCGCCAGCATGAATTGAGGTTGACTCGTCTTTCTTTTTTGTGTGAGTTTTCGTACAGACTTTTCGACTCGCTCGCTAACTCGTAGATGCGACTTCAGTCGCGAAGGGCTGCAATGCAGCCCCAGCTCTGGTTACTGGTTAATTCAGGTCAGCCGCCAACGAGCGGCATCCAGCACTTCACTTCCATCCTGCAGCAGCAGATAAGCCACATCGGCCACTGCCGATACATCACGGCATTCCATCGCTGAAGTATTCAGGCAGGAGAGGCTGATCATCAGCTCTTTGGTGGTCTTGATACGCAGGTCGGTGTAGGCGAGCAGGTCTTGCAGGGAGGCGTCGGGGTTGATGAGCATTACCGGCGTGACGGAAGTTGGCTCGATCGGAGGGGTTTTGTCAGTCATGTTGGGCTCCAGAAGTGAATACGTCACTCGGAAGGCATAAACAGACCTCCCGAGTCATCAGGTGAATCTTCTGGATTCGGGCTTGCACGCCCGGCCGCTGATTTGGCAGCGGCGGGCGAACTATAGGGGAGTGACTTTGGCGGATGCAAGCAGGGCTTGCGAGTGTAGGAGCGGACCCGGCCGCGATGGGGCGCGCAGCGGCCCCAGCATTGGTCGCCCTGAATGAGGGGGCAAGCGTTGGAATGCGATGGCGATTTTGAAAGGGGCTGCTTCGCAGCCCATCGCGGCCGGGTCCGCTCCTACACGACCGCGGTGTTGTCAGCTGTTAGGCAACAGGCGGCAGGTAATGCTCTTGATGTAGCGCGTTTCCGGGATCGCCGGGTGGACCGGGTGGTCCGGGCCCTGGCCGCCGCGCTCGAGCAGCTGGATGTTGCGGTCCAGGTGGCGGGCGCTGGTGAGCAGGATGTTTTGCAGGTCGTCTTCGGGCAGGTGCATCGAGCACGAAGCGCTCACCAGGATGCCGTCCTTGGTCAGCAGGCGCATGGCTTGCTCGTTCAGGCGGCGGTAGGCGCCTTCGCCGTTTTTCAGGTCTTTCTTGCGCTTGATGAAGGCGGGCGGGTCGGCGACGATCACGTCGAAACGCTCTTCGGCTGCTTTCAGCTCTTTCAGGGCTTCGAACACGTCGCCTTCAACGCAGGTGATTTTCTCGGCGATGCCGTTCAGGCCGGCGTTGCGCTCCACGCCATCGAGGGCAAAGCCCGAGGCGTCGACGCAGAAGACTTCGCTGGCGCCAAAGGCACCGGCTTGCACGCCCCAGCCACCGATGTAGCTGAACAGGTCGAGCACGCGCTTGCCCTTGACATACGGAGCCAGGCGGGCGCGGTTCATGCGGTGGTCGTAGAACCAGCCGGTTTTCTGGCCTTCCATCACCGGCGCTTCGAATTTCACGCCGTTTTCTTCCAGCGCCACCCATTCCGGCACCAGGCCGAAGGCGGTTTCGACATAACGCTCCAGGCCTTCGGCGTCGCGTGCAGCGGAGTCATTCTTGAACAGAATCCCGCTCGGCTTGAGGACCTGGATCAGCGCAGCCAGCACGTCATCACGATGACGTTCCATGGTTGCCGAAGCCAGTTGCACCACGAGGATGTCGCCAAAGCGATCGACGACCAGGCCCGGCAGCAGGTCCGAATCGCCGTACACCAGACGGTAGAACGGCTTGTCGAACAGCCGCTCGCGCAGCGACAGGGCGACATTAATGCGGTGTACCAGCAGCGATTTGTCCAGCGACAGCTTGGCATCGCGCGACACCAAACGGGCGCAGATCAGGTTGTTGGGGCTCATGGCGACGACGCCCAGGGCCTTGCCGCCCGCGGCTTCGAGCACGGCCTGGTCACCGGCCTTGAAGCCATGCAGCGGGGTCGCGGCTACATCGATTTCGTTGCTGTAGACCCACAGGTGACCGGCGCGCAGGCGGCGGTCGGCATTGGCTTTAAGGCGAAGGCTGGGCAGGGACATGACGTCGCTCCGGAAAAAAGAGCGGGAGTATAACGCGTCGGCGCAGGGCAGGTTTGTGTCGACGACCAATAGTCCACACTTCTGGTTGCAATCCTGTTGCTCTACCCAAAGCGCAAAGCCAGTGGAACGTTGGTCGGTCAGGTGCAAAGAGTCGTCAGAGAGCCAAATCAGCAATAAAAAAAGGCGTCCAGAGGACCAATGCCGGTCAGTTAAGGCGCAGAACATGTGGGAGCGGATTTATCCGCGAATGAATATGACGCGCAATGCCTGAAAAAACGCGGTGCGCTCATTCGCGGATAAATCCGCTCCCACAGAGTCTATGCCTTAACTGACCGGCATTAGTCCAGAGGACGCCTTTCAGGGCATTCATGAGGAGTAGTCGCAGCGATTCTTTAGCTCCTGGCCTTACGGTCGTGGGTTCAGAATCCGGCAATCATGCTTGCCGTCACTACTTCAGAGAAACCAGCTTTCTCTGCTGCCGAATATGCGGGGGGACAAAACACTGGTGCCCAAGCCCGACGAATGCGCAATTGCAGACCTCAAGCCAGAGGTTAACAACCGCTACACATCTATTCAACGACGAGTTGAGTCGCTTCTGGGCTCGCTGGTGGCGTACCACACTTATTGCCCGGCCTGTGCATTCCAGTGTCCCCCACGCCCCGGCTTGGTTAGAATCTCCCCTTCGCCGCGAGTGAGTACCTATGTCCCAAGAGCTTTCCTCCGATCAGATCCAGCAGGCCTTGCAGGGCATCAGTGTGCCGCCCCAACCGCAGATCATGGTGGATCTGCAGATGGAGCAGTATCTGCCGGACCCGGATCTCGGGGTGATTGCCCGTCTGATCGCTCAGGACCCGGGCCTGTCCGGCGCGCTGTTGAAGATCGTCAACTCGCCCCATTACGGGTTGTGCAACAAGATCACCTCGATCCAGCGCGCGGTGAACCTGCTCGGCAGTCGCTCGGTGATCAACCTGATCAACGCCCAGTCGATCAAGGGCCAGATGAGCGATGAGACCATCGTTACCCTCAACCGCTTCTGGGACACCGCCCAGGATGTGGCCATCACCTGCCTGACCCTGGCCAAGCGGCTCGGCATGCCGTCGGTCGATGAGGCCTACGCGCTGGGCCTGTTCCACGACTGCGGTGTGCCGCTGATGCTCAAGCGCTTTCCCGAGTACATGAGTGTGCTGGAGGACGCCTACGCGTCGGCCGGGCCCGGGCAGCGGGTGGTCGATACCGAGAATCAGGTGTTCAACACCAACCACGCGGTGGTGGGCTATTACACGGCCAGGTCTTGGCGCCTGCCGGAGCATTTGTGCGACGCGATTGCCAATCACCACAACGCGTTGGCGGTGTTCAGCGAGCAATCCAGCCGCAATGCGCCGGTGAAGAACCTGCTGTCGATCTTGAAGATGTCCGAACATATCTGTGCCTCGTACCGGGTGCTCGGCAACCAGTACCAGGACCACGAGTGGCACAGCATCAGCGACCTGGTGCTGGACTATGTCGGGCTCTCGGAGTACGACTTTCAGAATCACAAGGACAATATTCGCGAACTCGGTATCCGTTGACCATGCCTGAATTACCCGAAGTCGAAACCACCCGCCGGGGCATTGCGCCGTATCTTGAGGGGCAGCGCGTCACCCGCGTGATCGTCCGTGACCGGCGCCTGCGCTGGCCGATCCCGGAAGACCTCGATGTGCGCCTGTCCGGGCAGAAGATCGTCAGCGTCGAGCGGCGGGCCAAGTATCTGTTGATCAACGCCGAGGTCGGTACCTTGATCAGCCACTTGGGCATGTCGGGCAACTTGCGGCTGGTCGAGGTGGGGCTGGCGCCGCTCAAGCATGAACATGTGGACATCGAACTGGAGTCCGGCCTGGCCCTGCGCTACACCGACCCGCGCCGCTTCGGGGCGATGCTCTGGAGCCTTGCGCCGTTGCAGCACGAGCTGCTGCTGCGACTGGGGCCAGAGCCGTTGACCGACCTGTTCGACGGCGAGCGGTTGTTTCAGCTGTCGCGGCGCAAGGTCATGGCGATCAAGCCGTTCATCATGGACAACGCGGTGGTGGTCGGGGTTGGCAACATCTACGCCACCGAAGCCCTGTTTGCCGCCGGTATCGACCCGCGTCGGGAGGCGGGGAGTATTTCGCGCGGCCGTTATGTGAAGCTGGCCATCGAGATCAAACGCATCCTGGCCATGGCGATCGAATGCGGAGGTACGACGTTGCGCGACTTTATCGGCGGTGATGGCCAACCGGGTTATTTCCAGCAAGAGCTGTTTGTGTACGGGCGCGGCGGCGAGCTGTGCAAGGTGTGCGGCACCACCTTGCGCGAGATTCGCCTGGGCCAGCGCGCCAGCGTGTTCTGCCCGCGCTGCCAGTCCTGAGCCGCGTTGTAGACACATTCAGTAGCGCCGGTGGTCAATCATTGACCTGACAAGCCGGCGAGCGCTGATATAGTTCATGGCATGTTCAGCAGAAGGACCGTGCCATGAACCCGCTTCGCCTGCTCTCCCTCGCCGTGGCCCTGAGCCTGACCGTACTGGTCGCGTCCGCCCAGGCCGATGTCGCCGAGCACACCGGCAGCGGCGATCCCGCCTACAAGATTCAAAACCCACCTGCGTTTGCCATGTTCGGCGACCTGATCATCGCGCGGCCCTTGCTGATAGCGGCCACGGTGATCGGTACGGCTGCGTTTGTGGTGGCGCTGCCGTTCACGGTGGCGGGCGGCAATGTCGGCGCCAGTGGCGAGGCGCTGGTGCTGGACCCGGCCCGCGCGGCGTTCGTGCGCTGCCTGGGCTGCACCGAGAACGGCTACCGGCAAAGCGCTTATTGAGCGGGTGTAAACACCTCTGAAACACCCAGCCCGCGCGGGTCGCTGGCTGCCTCGACGGTACCGGCGGCCTTGTCCCAGAACAGTACCTGTTGATTGCCGTAGGGGCGCCCGGTCGACTTGAGGCGGTAGCCACGCTGCTCCAGCGCACGCATCTGCTCAGCCGTGAACGCGCCGGGCTCGTACTCGACCACATCAGGCAGGTATTGGTGGTGGTAGCGCGGCACCGCCGGCCAGGTGCTCACTGGCTGGCCATCGAAATATTCCAGCACCGACAACAACACCATGCTTGGAATCCGGCTGCCGCCCGGCGTGCCGAACGCGGTGAACTGGCCGGGGCTTTCAATAAAGGTCGGGCTCATGCTCGACAGCGGCCGCTTGCCGGCCGCCACCGCATTGGCCTGGCTACCTGCCAGGCCGTAACTGTTGCTGCCATTCGGGTCGGCGGCAAAGTCATCCATTTCATTGTTCAACACCACACCCGTGCCCGGCACGCTGAAGGCCGCGCCAAACGGCAGGTTGACCGACAGGGTCGCGGCCACGGCGTTGCCCTGGCTGTCGAGAATGGCGAAGTGGGTGGTGTGGTCGCCTTCTCGCCACGCCGGTGCAGGCGGCAGCTTGGCACTGGGTGTGGCCTCGTGGACGTCAATGCCATCGGCCAAGCGGGCCAGGTAGTGGCGGTCGAGCAACTGCGGGAGGGGGTTGCTGACATGATCGGGATCGCCGAGCAGGCTCCGGTCATGGTAGGCCCGGCGCAGCGCTTCCAGCACATAGTGGCTGCGCTGGACCTTATCGGCCTGTTGCCAGGGCAGGCGTTGCAGCATGGCCAGGCTCTGCGCCAGCGCGACACCACCGGCCGAGGGTGGCGGGGCGCTGATCAGCTCGCGGCGGTCCGCGAGGGCGTAGCGCAACGGTTTACGCTGGGCGATGCGGTACTGGCTCAGGTCGTCCAGTGTCCACAGGCCTCCGGCATCGCGCACGCCCTTGACCAGCGCCCGAGCGGTATCGCCGCCATAAAAGCCCTTGAAGCCTTGATCCGCCAAACGCTGCAGCGTGATGCCCAGTTCCGGTTGGTGGATGACTGCATTCAGCGCGGGCACTTCACCCTGTCGCAGAAACAGCCGGGCGCTCTCGTCGTCGTCGCGCAGGGCTGACAAGCGCATCGTCGCCCGGTCGCGGTACACACGGTCAATGGCAAAGCCTTGGTTGGCCAGGCGAATGGCTGGCGCCAGGGAGCTTTTCAGCGGCAAATTACCGAAGTCTTCGGCCAGCTCGACCAGTGCAGCGGGCAGCCCCGGAATGGCTGCAGCCAGCGGGCCATTGATCGACAGCCCCGGCACCACCTTGCCATCACGAAGGTACATGCCAGGGCTGGCGGCCATGGGCGCACGTTCGCGGGCATCGAGGAAGCGGTAACGGGCCGGCTCGCCGTGTTCACGCAGCAGGAAAAAACCGCCACCGCCCAAGCCCGAGCCATAAGGCTCGACCACTGCCAGGGCGGCGCTGACGGTCACGGCTGCATCGAAGGCATTGCCACCCTGTTCGAGAATTTCCCGACCAGCGGCGGTCGCCTGCGGGTGCGGGCTGGCGATCGCGGCTTGGCCAGGCGGTGTTTGCGCCTGGGCGAGAGTGATGCTCAGCAGCAACAGGCCGCCGAGTATCAGAGAGGGAAAACGCGACATCTGGTGCATGAACCTCCTGTAGGAGCAGAGCTTGCTCGCGATGAGGGCGCTGCGGTCTGTCCGTTGAATCGCAGCGCCTACCTCGCGAGCGAGCTCTGCTCCTACAGGGGTCAGGCTTTACCGGTGATCTTGCGGTATTTTTCCATCAGCTGTTCTTGGGTTTCCGGGTGGGCTTCATCCAGCGGGATGCAGTCGACCGGGCAGACCTGCTGGCACTGCGGCTCGTCATAGTGGCCCACGCACTGGGTGCACAGGTTGGGGTCGATCACGTAGATCTCTTCGCCCTGGGAGATAGCGGCGTTCGGGCACTCAGGTTCGCAGACGTCGCAGTTGATGCAATCGTCGGTAATGATCAGGGACATGGGGACTCCGGCCGGGACTGTCGACCCCGGCATATGAAAACCAATGGGCGTAATTGTGCCGCATTAACGCCCGCAGTGCACGCGGGCGCGGTTTTCACATCATCACTTCTTGAATCGCTGGGAGAGCGCTTCGGCGACGATCGGGTGGACGAACTTGGCGATATCGCCGCCTAGCGCGGCGATTTCCCGGACCAGCGTCGAGGAAATGTAGGAATAACGTTCCGAAGGCGTCAGGAACAGGCTTTCGACTTCGGGCGCCAATTGCCGGTTCATGTTGGCCAGCTGGAATTCATATTCGAAGTCGGAGACAGCACGCAGGCCGCGCAGAAAGATATTGGCATTCTGCTCCTTGGCGAAATTCGCGAGCAGCGACGCAAAGCCGACCACTTCGACATTGGGCAGGTGCTTGGTCACTTCGCGGGCCAGCTCAACACGCTGTTCCAGGGGGAACAACGGGTTTTTCTTGGGGCTGGCAGCCACGGCAATGATCACATGGTCGAACAGCCGAGAGGCGCGCTCGACCAGATCGCCATGGCCCCTGGTAATAGGGTCGAAGGTACCTGGGTACAACACTCGGTTCATCGCGTCGTCCTGGCGGGAGTCCGTTGGGGATTCGGATGGTATCGCAGCCTTGGCGGTCGGCCAAGTCGGCAGAGCAGGCAAAACGCACTATAGACAGCATCCGGGGCGCTTGGCAAAGGCCTCGCCACCGCTGGGCGAGCGGTTGGGGGGCATGGTCTCGTGCCCGCTCAGCGAATGAACCGACGACAGGGGAGGAGGAATTTATAGAGCCTATACTCTAACAATCGCCGCGCAGCATGAATTTGCGCAAACAGCGGTTTACATCCGCCGGGTGATAAACCGTAAGATGGAGAAACAAAATCAAGTTCATGTTCTGGAATCGGTCATGGCCCCGCGAATAAAGACCCGCGAGCGCATTGTGCAGCACAGCCTCGAACTGTTTAACCAGCAGGGCGAGCGCAGCATCAGTACCAACCACATCGCGGCGCACATGGAGATTTCGCCCGGCAATCTCTATTACCACTTCGCCAACAAGCAGGCGATTATCGCGCTGCTGTTCACCGAGTATGAACAGTTGGTGGACGGTTTTCTGCGCCCACCTCAAGGGCGGGCCGCGACGGTCGATGACAAGCGCTTCTACCTCAAGGAGTTGCTGGCGGCGATGTGGAACTATCGGTTCCTGCACCGCGACCTCGAGCACCTGCTCGACAGCGACCCGGAACTGGCTGAGCGCTACCGGCGCTTTTCCCAGCGCTGCCTGATTCAGGGGCAGGCCATCTACCGCGGCTTTGTCGACGCCGGCATTCTCCAGATGGATGCCGTGCAGATCGAGTCGCTGACCCTCAATGCCTGGATCATCCTCACCTCATGGGTGCGGTTTCTCTGCACCACGCGGGAAAATTCCGCATTCCTGAGCGAAGAAGCCTTCAAGCGTGGGGTCTATCAGGTGTTGATGCTGGAACTGGGTTTCGTCACACCGCAGGCCCGGGCCGCGGTCAACGCTTTATGTGAAGAGTTTTGCGTCCCGCTGAACCAGGCCCTGGAGCAGCAAGGCTGACGGTCCTGAAGATTCAGCGTTCATCGAATGTCACTTGAACTGGAGCCTGCCATGCCCATTGCGCAACTGATCAGTCCCCAACAACTGGCCGCTCGTCTGGAGCAGCCGGGGTTGGTTATTCTCGATTGTCGTTTTGCCCTGGAAGATGTCGATTACGGCCAGCGCAGCTATGCGGAGGGCCACATTGCCAACGCGCATTTTGCCGACCTTGAACGCGACCTCAGCGGCCCGGTGGTCAAGGGCGTGACCGGGCGGCATCCGCTGCCGGTGCCGGGGCATCTGATCGAGCGCCTGCAGGCCTGGGGCATCGACAACAGCAGTGAAGTGGTGCTGTATGACGACGGCCCTGGCGCCTTTGCCGCTCGTGCCTGGTGGTTGTTGGCCTGGCTGGGCAAGCGCGACGGTGTTTACCTGCTCGACGGCGGCCTCAAGGCCTGGCACGCAGCCGGGCTGCCCTTGAGCCTGGATGCGCCACCAAGCAAGGTTGGACACTTCAGTGGCAAGCCGGACTCGGCGCTGGTGGTGTCTGCCCAGCAATTGCAGAAGCGGCTGGGCCAGCCTGAACTGACCCTGCTCGATGCTCGTGGCCAGCCACGCTTTCGCGGTGAGGTCGAGCCGATCGACCCGGTGGCCGGGCATATTCCTGGCGCGCAATGCGCGGCGTTTACCGACAACCTGGGCGCGGATGGGCGGTTCTTGTCGGCCGCCGAGCTCAAGCAGCGGTTTGCTGATGCCCTGGGCGAGCGTTCGGCAGAGGATCTGGTGGCGTATTGCGGGTCAGGGGTGACGGCCTGTCACAACCTGTTTGCCTTGTGCCTGGCGGGGTATCCGCTGGCGCCGCTGTATGCGGGGTCGTGGAGCGAGTGGATCACCGATTCATCGCGTGGGGTGGCCAAGGGGGATTGAGGGTTAGGGTGAGGGTCGCGGTTGCACATTGGCCTCCCGATAAACCCCCGGGCTCACCCCATACACCTTCTTGAACTGCCGATTCAGATGACTCTGGTCGGCAAACCCCAATCGCGTCGCCACTTCCAGTGGCAAACATCCTTGCCCCAACAACCCGCGTGCATGGGCGATACGCTGCTGCATCAGCCAACCGTGTGGCGGCATGCCGGTGGCGCGGCGAAATACCCGGGCGAAATGAAAAGGTGACAGGTTCACGGCACTCGCCAATTGCTCCAGCGACGGCGGCTCGGCCAATTGTGCCTGCATCAACTCCTTGGCCCGTGCCACGGCCTGGGGTTCGCGGCCAGGTTCTGACGGTGCACTCACCTTGGCATGGCGATGCAACAAGGCCAGCATCATCTCCCGCCATTGGGTCTGCTGTTCCAGGGCTGTGGCCGGGCTTTCGAGCAGGCGGTGGAGCTGGTAAAAGCCGTTGACCAGGTCCGGGTCGCGGTACAGCGTCGCGCCAAAGGCGGGGCGCTCGTGCGTCGGTAACTCAAGCTCTTCCAGCAGGCTGTTGATACGCCAGTTCTCGGGATAAAACGCCCGATACAGCCAGCCTGCCTCGTGGCCCTTGTGGCCGGTGTGCACTTCTTCAGGGTTGATCAGCACCAGGGTGCCGGTGGGTGCCAGATGGTCCGCACCGCGATAGCGGTAACGTTGGGCGCCGCCGATGATCATGCCAATCACATAGCCCTCATGCATATGCGGCACGAAACGCTGGTCAATATAGCGGGCAGCCAGCAACTCGACGCCGTCGAGCGGCGGCGCCTGCCAGAACCTGACCGACTCGCGTTCAGCAGTCGCCATCAGTGACCTGCCTCAAGCCACTGGGGGATGCGCCGTTCAAGGTAATAGCCGGGGTTTTTCAATGAGCCGTCGACAAAGCCGACGTGACCGCCCCGTGCGTGCACCTCCAGTGTGGTGCTGGGCGTAAGCTCGTTGGCGGTGGGCAAGCTGTGGGGAAACACGAACGGGTCGTCCTTGGCATGAATGATCAGGGTTGGCGTCTTGTTTTCGCCGAGAAAATAACGGCTGGAGGCGCGTTTGTAATAGTCATGGGCATCACGGAAGCCGTTCAGCGGCGCGGTGACGCGCCCGTCAAAATCCCAGAACGTCTTGAGATTGGTCAACGGGCCGAGACGGTCAATGGCTGCCAGGCCGTCCTTATGCCCTTCATGCGCAAAGCGTTTTTGCTTGTCTTTGAGGTACGCCATCATGGCGCGGATGAAATGCGCCTGATAGAACCGCGAGAAGCCCATTGCGATGCGGTCGGCACATTGATCCAGCCGGAACGGCACCGACACCGCGACGGCGCCCTGCAACTGGCTGTTCGAGCCGCTTTCCCCCAGGTGCTTGAGCAGTATATTGCCACCCAGTGAGTAACCCACCGCATACAGGGGAGCCTGCGGTCGCTGGGCACGGACGTGGGCGATGGTGGCTGCCAGGTCTTCGCTGGCGCCGGAGTGATAGCTGCGCGGCAACAGGTTTGGCTCACCTGAACAGCCGCGCCAGTTCACCGCCGCACTGGCCCAGCCGCGATGAGCCAGTGCCTGCTGCAAGCCGAGCACATAAGGTGAGGAGGAGGAGCCGGTCAAGCCGTGCAGCACCAGTACCAACGGCGCGTCGATCTGGTGCGGACCATGCCAGTCCAGGTCAAGAAAATCGCCATCGGCCAGCCACAGGCGTTCGCGATGACGCTCAAGGCTGGGTATCTTGCGCCACAGTGGCCCCCAGAGGGTTTGCAGATGGGGGTTGGCGAGGCCCAGGGCCGGGCGGAAAGAGTGGGGAGACGGGGGCATGGACACGATGAATCCTCTGGCAGCGTTGATACGTTGCCACAAGGTCGCGTCCCTGTATGCCCCTTTACTGTGCAATATGCCCTGTGGCTTGGCACATTCAGTGGTGCGATCTCAGTCGCGTTTCCATAGCGCGTAATACACCTGGCCGGCTTTTTTCTCCCGGTGCAGGCGCCAGTTGGCGGGCATCGGCAAGGTCGAAGGAACAGTCTCGCTCTCAGTGTAGACCCAGGCGTCCGCCGCCAGCCATTGCTGCTGTTCGAGCAGGTTGCAGGCGTCGGTCAGCAAGTTCTGGTGGAAGGGCGGGTCGAGAAACACCACGTCATAGGCAACGCTGGCCGGCGCCTGCAAGTAGCGCAGGGCGTCGGCTTGCTGGACCTGGCCATTGCTGCAGCGCAGGATCTCGAGGTTTTGCCGCAGGCTGCTGACCGCGGCCGGGTTGTTGTCCAGTGCCAGCGCCGAGGCGGCACCGCGGGACAGAGCCTCCAGATACAGCGCGCCACTGCCGGCAAAAACGTCCAGTACCTTGGCGCCTTCGATGTGTGCGGCCAGCCAGTTGAACAGGGTTTCCCGAACCCGATCCGGCGTTGGGCGCAAGCCCGGGCCATCGGGGAAGCTCAGGCGCCGGCTGCGCCACTCGCCGCCGATGATACGCAGCTGGCCCAGGCCGCCGTGGGCCTTGTTCGATTTTGCAGAGGGGCTTGCCATTAGTGCTCCGGTACGCCGAGTGGTTGGTCGGCGGGTTTTTCAGTCGGTGGCGGCAGTGGCTTTTGCGGCACCTGCGGGCCCGCCGTGACGACGACCATCTTGTCGGCCGTCAGGTGTTTGTTGAGAGCAGTACGAACCTGCTCGGTGGTCAGCGCCTGGGATTGCTCCATGAAGTCTTCCAGGAAGGTGAGTGGCAGGTTGTAGAAGCCGATGGAGCCCAGCTGGCCAACGATGCTGGAGTTGCTGGCGGTGGTGAGCGGGAAGCTGCCGGCCAGCTCACGCTTGGCATCGTTCAGCTCCTGCTGGGTCGGGCCGCTTTTGAGGTAGTCGCGTAGCAGGTCCTGCACCAGCTGCAGGGTGCCTTCGCTGAGTTCGGCGCGGGTTTGCAGGTTGATCATGAACGGGCCACGCGCCTGCATTGGGCTGAAATTCGAGTAGACGCCATAAGCCAGGCCGCGTTTTTCCCGCACTTCGCTCATCAGGCGAGTGCCGAAACTGCCACCGCCCAGGATCTGGTTACCCAGCGACAGTGCCGCGTAGTCCGGATCCTGGCGGT
Source organism: Pseudomonas sp. R5(2019) (assembly GCF_009905435.1). Taxonomy (GTDB): domain Bacteria; phylum Pseudomonadota; class Gammaproteobacteria; order Pseudomonadales; family Pseudomonadaceae; genus Aquipseudomonas. The sequence goes on along the minus strand of NZ_JAAAMT010000003.1, from coordinate 141,136 downwards.
CGATGCCCAGCTGCGCAAGCATCAGGTGCGTCTGCTTGGACGGGAAGTCGATATGGCTCGGGCCAGGCTTGGGTTCTTCCGGCTGGGCGATTTTCGCCAGCGCCGGGCCCTTGGGTAGCGCGGCAGATACCTTGGCGGCAATGGCCTGGGCCTCGTCGCGAGACAAGTCACCGACCATGGCGATCACCACGTTGCCCGCAGCATAAGCGCGCTGATGGAAGGCCTGGAGCTGGGCCAGGGTGATGCCGGGAATGCTGGTTGCATCGCCATCGCTGGAATGCGCGTACGGATGCTCGCCGTACAACCGCTTGAACAGCTCAAGACCGGCCAGCTTGCCAGGGTTCTGCTTCTGATACTCGAAGCCGGCCAGCAGCTGGTTTTTGATCCGGTCCAGCGAATCGGCCGGGAAGGTCGGCTTGCCGACGACCTCGGCAAACAGGTTCAGGGCGGGTTCGCGCTTGTCGGCCGCACTCAGGCTGCGCAGCGAGGCAACCGCCATATCGCGGTAGGCGCCGTTGCCAAAATCGGCACCCAGGCCTTCGAAGCCTTCAGCGATGGCGCTGACGTCTTTGCCGGCCACGCCTTCATTGAGCATGGCGTTGGTCAGCGTGGCCAGGCCGGGGGCGCCCTGGTCCTGGCTGCTGCCGGCGGCGAAGGTCAGGCGCAGGTCGAACATCGGCAGCTCGTGGGCTTCGACGAACAGCACCTTGGCGCCTTCGGCGGTATTCCAGGTCTGGATTTCCAGGTGGCGACGGCTAGGCGCCTTGCCATCGAGCTCGGCCAGCGACTGCAAGGTGTTGGCCGGTTTGGCGGCCGCTGCAGCCGGTTGCGCGGCATTGTCGGACTGGACCGGGCGGGTGATGAACACGCCGGCCAGTACCAGCGCCAGAACGATGCCCAGCCCGGGCAGGGCGTAGCGGGGCAGTGTGCGCTTACTCATGCGCTGTTTCCTCTGGCAAGACGTGGGCGACGCTCAGGCGTTCGCGGCTGAAATAGGTGCGGGCGGCCTTCTGGATGTCGGCCGGGGTCACGCTTTTCAGTTCATCCAGTTCGCTGTCGATGAGTTTCCACGACAGGCCGACGGTTTCCAGCTGGCCGATGGTAGTGGCCTGGCTGCTGATCGAGTCGCGGTCGTAGACCAGCCCGGCAATGACCTGGGCGCGCACGCGCTCCAGTTCTTCAGCGGTTGGCGGGGTTTTCTTCAGTTCATCGAGCAATTGCCAGAAGCCTTTCTCGACGTCATCCAGGGATTTGTTCTTCTGCGTGTTCGGGGTGGCCGACAACATGAACAGACTGTCGCCACGGGTGAACGGGTTGTAACTCGACGAGGCGCCGGAGACCAGCTCCTGGCCGCGCTCCAGGCGGGTGGACATGCGCGCGCTGTAGCCACCGTCGAGCAAGGCGTCGATCAGGCGCAGGGTGTGAACGGTGCGCGGGTCCTTCGCAGTGGCAAGGCTGGGCACGTTGAAGCCGTAGATCACGTTCGGCAACTGGGTGCGCACGTGCAGGGTCAGCTGGCGCAGGCCAGGCTCGGCCAGTTCCAGCGGCAACTTGGTGGGCGGGATCGGGCGCTTGGCAATGGCACCGAAGTAGCGCTGGGCCATGACCTTCACTTCATCGGGTTTCACATCACCGACCACGACGAGGGTGGCATTGTTCGGCACATACCAGGACTGGTACCAATGGCGCAGCTCTTCGACCTGCATGCGGTCCAGGTCGGCCATCCAGCCAATGGTCGGGGTGTGGTAGCCGCTGGCCGGGTAGGCCATGGCCTTGAACAGCTCGAAGGCCTTGGCGTTCGGGTTGTCGTCGGTGCGCAGGCGGCGCTCTTCCTTGATGACTTCGATTTCGCGGCTGAACTCGTCGGCCGGCAGGCGCAGGCTGGCCATGCGGTCGGCTTCAAGCTCCATGGCCACGGCCAGGCGGTCGCGGGCCAGTACCTGGTAGTAAGCGGTGTAGTCGTCGCTGGTGAAGGCGTTTTCCTCGGCGCCCAGGTCGCGCAGGATACGCGAGGCTTCCCCTGGTCCGATTTTTTCACTGCCCTTGAACATCATGTGTTCCAGTGCGTGGGACAGGCCGGTCTGGCCTGGCGATTCGTAGCTGGAGCCGACCTTGTACCAGACCTGGGAAACCACCACCGGGGCGCGGTGGTCTTCGCGCACCACGACCTTGAGGCCGTTATCGAGGATGAATTCGTGGGTTGGCTGCGGATCGGCGGCAAAAGCGGCAAGCGGCAGGCAAAATGTGCTGAGCAGCAGGCCAGCGGCGCGGCGGGCTAGAGCATTCATTCGTTTTCAAACCTTCAGGACTGCCCGCGGGTTTAGCGTCGGCGGGCGAGGAGGTGCTAGGATACTGGCCCGGTGAACTGGCGACCATGCCTGGATGTAGAGATCCCCTCAGGTCTCTCGACAAAATGTTGCGCATGAACGAGCCGGATTAAAAATAGTCTGTTCCTGCGTATTAGAATTTTTTCCGACGCGCCGCCTGGCGCATCGCTACCTTGAGATAGCCGTCTTCCATGTTTGGTTCCAACGACGACAAAAAGACCCCGGCCCCGGCCGAAGAAAAGAAAGGCCTGTTCGGCTGGTTTCGTAAAAAGCCCCAGCAACCGGTTGCCGAACAGCCGCCAACCCCTGCGCCCCAAGCGCCTGCACCGGCTGCAGAGCTGCCTGTCGAGGCGCCGGCACCCATTGTAGACGCGGTCGGGCCTGCCCCGGCGCCTGTGCAGGCGCCGGTCGAGGTCGCCCCGCAGCCCGCATCGATTGCCGCTACGCCGTCGGCGCAGCCGGCCGGGTTGGTACTGCCGGTCCCTGAAGAGCCGGTGGCGTTGGTGCCTGACCTGCAGCCCGATGAACCTCCGGTCATTCCAGTGGCAGTAGCCCCGGCGCCGATCATCGAGGCGCCAGCTCCAGCTCCAGCTCCAGCTCCAGCTCCAGCGGCCGTGGCCGTTGAGCCTGCGGTACCCGCACCCGCACCCGCACCGGTGGCCCCGGTGGTTGCCACCGCACCGGCTCCCGTCGAGCCGCCAGCCCCGGCCGTGGCGGAACCGGTTCGAACCGAAGAAGCCAAGATCGGCTTCTTTGCCCGCCTCAAGCAAGGCTTGTCGAAGACCAGTGCCAGCATCGGCGAAGGCATGGCCAGCCTGTTCATGGGCAAGAAGGTCATCGATGATGACTTGCTCGACGAGATCGAAACCCGCCTGCTGACCGCCGACGTCGGCGTCGAGGCCACCTCGGTGATCGTCCAGAGCCTGACCCAGAAAGTGGCGCGCAAGCAGCTGGCCGACGCCGATGCGCTGTACAAGTCGTTGCAAGGCGAGCTGGCCGCGATGCTTGCCCCGGTCGAGCAGCCGTTGCAGATCAAGTCCGAGAACAAGCCGTTCGTGATTCTGGTCGTGGGCGTCAATGGCGCCGGCAAGACCACTACCATCGGCAAACTGGCGAAAAAGCTGCAGCTTGAAGGCAAGAAAGTCATGCTCGCTGCCGGTGACACCTTCCGCGCCGCCGCGGTCGAACAGCTGCAGGTCTGGGGTGAGCGCAACCAGATTCCGGTGATTGCCCAACACACCGGTGCCGATTCGGCGTCAGTGATCTTTGATGCGGTGCAGGCTGCCAAGGCCCGTGGCATCGACGTGTTGATCGCCGATACCGCCGGTCGCCTGCACACCAAAGACAACTTGATGGAAGAGCTGAAAAAGGTTCGCCGCGTCATCGGCAAGCTCGACGCCGACGCGCCGCACGAAGTGCTGCTGGTGCTCGACGCCGGTACCGGCCAGAACGCGATCAACCAGTGCAAACAGTTCAACCAGACCGTCGCTTTGACCGGCCTGGCCCTGACCAAGCTCGACGGTACCGCCAAGGGTGGGGTGATTTTCGCGCTGGCCAAGCAGTTCGGGCTGCCGATCCGCTACATTGGTGTAGGTGAAAGCATCGACGACCTTCGTACCTTTGAAGCCGAGTCCTTTGTCCAGGCATTGTTTGCCGAACGGGAGCGTACATGATTCGTTTCGAACAGGTCGGTAAACGCTATCCGAACGGTCACGTCGGCCTGCATGAGCTGAGCTTTCGAGTACGACGCGGCGAATTCCTGTTCGTCACCGGCCATTCTGGTGCCGGTAAAAGCACCCTGTTGCGCCTTCTGCTGGCGATGGAACGCCCGACCTCCGGCAAGCTGCTGCTGGCCGGGCAGGACCTGGGGCAGATCAGTACCGCGCAGATCCCGTTCCTGCGTCGCCAGATCGGCGTTGTGTTCCAGAACCATCAGCTGTTGTTTGACCGCACGGTTTTCAACAACGTCGCGTTACCCCTTCAGATCCTCGGGCTGTCCAAGGTCGAAGTCGCCAAGCGGGTGGATTCGGCCCTTGAGCGCGTGGCCTTGTCCGAGAAGGCCGATCTCTACCCTGGCGACCTGTCCACCGGTCAGCAGCAGCGCGTGGGCATTGCCCGCGCCATCGTTCACCGCCCGGCCTTGCTGCTGGCGGATGAACCGACCGGTAACCTCGACCCGCGCCTGGCCGCGGAAATCATGGGTGTATTCGAAGATATCAACCGCCTGGGCACCAGCGTACTGATCGCCAGCCACGACCTGGCCCTGATCGCGCGGATGCGCCATCGCATGCTGACGCTGCAGCGCGGCCGTTTGATCGGCGACGGGGAGGCCAGTCAATGAGTGCTACACGTAGTCCCAAGGTGTCCGAGCGAGTTGCGCCAAAAGCCGCTGACCCCTTGCCGTCGAAAAAGAAGCCGCGTGACGACGAAGACGGCCCGGATTTCGCTACGCTGCTGAACGCCTGGCTGGAGAGCCACCGTTCCAGCCTGCTCGACAGCTTGCGCCGACTGGGCAAGCAGCCGATCGGCAGCTTCTTTACCTGCCTGGTGATGGCCATTGCGCTGAGCCTGCCGATGGGCTTGTCGCTGCTGCTCAACAATGTCGAGCGCCTGGGCGGCTCCTGGCAGCGCGCCGCGCAGATTTCGTTGTACCTGCAGATGGATGCCGGCAATCAAGACGGCGAAGCCCTGCGGGAGAAGATCAAGGAACTGGGCGGTGTGGGGGAGGCGGAATATATCAGCCGCGATCAAGCCCTGAGCGAATTCCAGAAGCAGTCCGGGCTGGGTGATGCCCTGCGTGAGTTGCCGGACAACCCGCTGCCGGGCGTCATCGTGGTCACCCCGCTGGAAGTCGACAAGGCTGCACTGGAGGCCTTGCGCCAGCGCCTGTCGGAGCTGCCCAAAGTGCAACAGGCACAATTGGACCTGGTGTGGGTCGAGCGGTTGGCAGCCATCCTGAAGCTGGGTGATCGCTTCGTCTTCGGCCTGACCGTTTTGCTCGTTTCAGCGCTCTTGCTCGTAATTGGTAACACAATTCGCCTGCACATCGAAAACCGCCGTACCGAGATCGAAGTGATCAAGTTGGTGGGCGGTACTGACAGCTATGTGCGCAGGCCGTTTCTGTACATGGGCGCACTCTATGGGCTGGGCGCAGGCGTGCTTTCCTGGGGTGTCCTGGCTTTTGGCCTGGACTGGCTCAACGATGCGGTTGTCGACCTGGCCGGGCTTTATGGCAGCAATTTCTCGTTGGCCGGCGTACCAGTAGCCGATGGTCTATCGCTCTTGCTTGGTGCGGTGTTGTTAGGGTATATCGGTGCATGGATTGCGGTGGCCCGTCATTTAAGTGAGCTCGCACCGCGGTAGTGTTTTTTTGCCATCATTGACTTGTGGGTTAGGAACTTCTTTTTCGGTTTCCGGTCAATGTGGCTGTGTCTTTAGGCACACATCTTGTGAGTCGGAGGTTTTTTCGTATGACCACTTCGTTGCAGCCTGCATATGCCTTGGTCCCGGGTGCGAACCTGGAGGCCTACGTGCACACGGTGAACAGCATTCCGTTGCTGACCCCGGAGCAGGAGCGTGAACTGGCCGAGAGTCTCTACTATGAGCAGAATCTTGAGGCGGCTCGGCAAATGGTCCTCGCCCATCTGCGCTTTGTCGTACATATCGCCCGTAGCTATTCCGGCTACGGCCTGGCCCAGTCTGACCTGATCCAGGAAGGCAACGTGGGCCTGATGAAGGCGGTAAAACGCTTCAACCCGGAAATGGGTGTGCGCCTGGTGTCCTTTGCCGTGCACTGGATCAAGGCTGAGATCCACGAATTCATTCTGCGCAACTGGCGCATCGTCAAGGTCGCGACCACCAAGGCCCAGCGCAAGTTGTTCTTCAACCTGCGCAGCCAGAAGAAGCGTCTGGCCTGGCTGAACAATGACGAAGTCCATCGCGTGGCCGAAAGCCTTGGCGTAGAGCCTCGTGAAGTGCGGGAGATGGAAAGTCGACTGACCGGCCAGGACATGGCCTTCGACCCGGCTGCCGAAGCCGACGACGACAGCGCCTTCCAGTCACCGGCCAACTACCTGGAAGACCACCGGTACGACCCGGCGCGCCAACTGGAGGAAGCCGACTGGAGCGACAACTCCAACAGCAACCTGCACGAAGCGCTGGAAGTGCTGGATGACCGTAGTCGTGACATTCTCTACCAGCGCTGGCTGGCAGAAGAGAAAGCCACGCTGCATGACCTGGCCGAGAAGTACAACGTATCGGCCGAGCGTATCCGGCAGTTGGAAAAGAATGCCATGAACAAGCTCAAGGCCTCGATCGCGGCCTGAGTTTGCAGTAGAAACAAAAAAGCCCCGGCCTGAAGCCGGGGCTTTTTTGTGGGTGGGGGATTTGCGGTTTAGAACAGATCAATCGGCGCCGATTCATCCGCTGGCAACGGGCTGCCTGGCGTGCTGCCGTTACCCAGCTCATTCACCGACGGTGGCGAATCCTCGGCCTTGAACAGCTCGAAGTACGCATTCGGAGTGCCCGGTGTGGCCGCTCGGCCGCTGATCGGGTCTACCCGCAGGCTCAGCATGCCTTCAGGCTCTTGCTGGGTGTGCGGTGGCTTGTCCTTGAGTGCAGCGCCCATGTAAGTCATCCAGATCGGCAGCGCGACCGTGCCGCCAAACTCGCGGCGCCCCAGGGTTTCCGGCTGGTCGAAGCCGGTCCAGACGGTAGTCATGTAGTCAGCGTTGTAACCGGAAAACCAGGCGTCCTTCGATTCGTTGGTGGTACCGGTCTTGCCCGCGATGTCCGGCCGATTCAAGGCCAGCGCCCGGCGCCCGGTGCCGCGCTTGATCACATCCTGCAGCATGCTGTTGAGAATGTAGGTTGTGCGCCCGTCGATGATGCGCTCAGCCACGGCCGAGGCCTGGGGGGCTGCCAGGTAGGCGGCCGGGTTGCTGTCGGTGACGATACCGGCTTGCGCAGGCGCTGCGATGCCTGGCGCTGATTCTGCCATCGGTACCCGCGCCGGGTTGGCGACAAACAGGGTGTCGCCATTTCGGCTTTCGATGCGATCGATCAGGTAGGGGGAGATCTTGTAGCCGCCGTTGGCAAAGGTGCTCCAGCCCGTGGCGATTTCCATCGGCGTCAGGGTGGCGGTGCCCAAGGCCAGCGACAGGTTGCGCGGCAGGTCCTGCTTGTTGAAGCCGAATTTGGCGATGTAGTCGATGGTGCTGTCGACGCCCAGGCTTTGCAGCAGGCGAATCGAGACCAGGTTGCGCGACTTGTACAGCGCTTCGCGCAGACGAATCGGGCCGAGGAAGGTGTTGGTGTCGTTCTTCGGCCGCCAGACCTTGTCCAGGTACTCGTCGACGAACACGATCGGGGCATCGTTGACCAGGCTGGAGGCGGTAAAGCCATGATCCAGTGCGGCGCTGTAGATGAACGGCTTGAAGCTCGAACCTGGCTGGCGTTTGGCCTGCATGGCGCGGTTGTAATTGCTTTGCTCGAAGGCAAAGCCGCCGACCAGTGCCTTGATGGCGCCGGAATTCGGGTCCAGCGAAACCAGCGCGCTTTGCACGGTCGGGACCTGGCTGAATTTCAAGCTGCCGTCGGCCTGGCGCTGCACGCGAATCAGATCACCGACCTGCGCCACGTCAGACGGCTGCGCCGGTGCGCGGCCCTGGCTGTTGGTATTGAGGAATGGGCGGGCCCATTTCATGGTTTCCCAGGCCACGTGTTCTTCGCCGCTGCGGGTCAGGACGCGCAAGCCGCTCTTGTCGACCTGGGTAACGATTGCAGGCGCAATACCGCCCAATGAGCGTTGCTTGGACAGATCCAGGCTCCAGGCGTCGCGGGTTTTACCCGGCAGGCGAGCTTCAGGGCCACGATAGCCGTGCCGCTGGTCGTATGTGAGCAACCCTTCGAGTACCGCTGCATTGGCGATGTCCTGCAGGTTGCTCGGCACTGTCGTGGTAACGCGAAAGCCTTCGGTATATGCATCGCTGCCGTAGCGGCCGACCATCTCGGCCCGCGCCATCTCGGCGATATACGGCGCGTTCACTTCAGGTGTCGGCACGTGATAGCTGGCATTGATAGGTTCGGCCAGGGCCGCCTGGTAGCTGGCCTCGTCGATCTTGCCCAGCTTGAACATGCGGCCCAGGATCCAGTCGCGGCGCTCTTTGCTGCGCACCGGGTTGGCCAGCGGGTTGAAGCGCGACGGGGCCTTGGGCAGGCCGGCAATCATGGCCATTTGCGCCAGGCTGACATCACGAATCGATTTGCCGTAGTACACCTGCGCAGCCGCTTCGATACCGTAGGCACGGTTGCCGAGGTAAATCTTGTTTACATAAAGTTCGAGGATCTCGTCCTTGGTCAGTTCGCGCTCGATCTGCAGGGCCAGGAGGATTTCGTTGGTCTTGCGCGAGAAGCTGCGTTCGCTGGTCAGGAAGAAGTTTTTCGCCACCTGCATGGTGATCGTGCTGCCACCGGTCTGGATATGACCGCTCTTGAGCAGCTGCGTGGCGGCGCGCATCAGGCTGCTTGGGTCTACCCCGTAGTGGTTGAGGAAGTTGTCGTCCTCGGCGGCCAGCAAGGCCTGGATGAAGTGCGGCGGGATGTCGGCATAGCGGATTGGCGAGCGGCGCATTTCACCAAACTCTGCAATCAGCTTCCCGTCATTGCTATAGACCCTCAAGGGAATCTGCAACTGAATGCTTTTTAGCGACTCTACAGAGGGCAAGCCGGGGCTAAGATAGAGAAAGGCACCGCTCAAACCGAGCAGCAGCCCGCAGAAAACGGCGAGGAAAGACCACCAGAAAAACTTCAGCAGGCGTATCAAGGCTTTTGGATTTCCAGAAAAAAGAATGGGTTAAAGCGCAAGGGCCGGCGACAAGGAGAATCGTTGGGCATTATAAGCATTTTTTGACCCCAAGCGTATTTGCGCCCCTGTCAAGACGGCCTATGACTGCCCTGGACTATAAACGATCCGTGTGAACGGATAATCAAGGAGCTTGGCGTGCTCGGATTTTTCGGCAAGAAAGCCAATTCGTTGCTAGGGATCGATATCAGTTCCACCTCAGTGAAACTCTTGGAGCTCAGCCGTTCCGGTAACCGCTACCGGGTCGAGGCCTATGCGGTCGAACCGTTGCCGGTCAATGCGGTGGTCGAAAAGAACATTGCCGAACTCGAAGGGGTCGGCCAAGCGCTCAGTCGCGTGCTGATAAAAGCCCGCTCTGGCGCCAAGAGCGCCGCTGTAGCGGTGGCCGGCTCCGCGGTGATCACCAAAACCATCGAAATGGATGCCGGGCTTTCCGACGACGAGCTCGAAACCCTGCTCAAGATCGAAGCGGACCAATACATCCCCTATCCGCTGGAAGAAGTCGCCATCGACTTCGAGGTCCAGGGCCCTTCGCCGCGCAATCCAGAGCGGGTCAACGTCCTGCTGGCGGCCTGCCGCAAAGAGAACGTCGAGGTGCGCGAGGCGGCGTTGGCGCTGGCCGGGCTCACCGCCAAGGTGGTCGATGTCGAGGCCTACGCGCTGGAACGCGCGTTCTCGCTGCTGACCGAGCACCTGGTCGATGGGCACGGGCCGCTGACAGTCGCGGTGGTAGACATCGGGGCGACCATGACCACCCTGAGCGTGCTGCACAACGGCAAGATCATTTACACCCGCGAACAATTGTTCGGCGGCCGTCAGCTAACCGAAGAAATCCAGCGTCGCTACGGGCTGCCGGTCGACGAGGCGAGCCTTGCCAAGAAGCAGGGCGGTTTGCCGGATGACTACCAGGGCGAGGTATTGCAGCCGTTCAAGGAGGCCGTTGTGCAGCAGGTCTCACGCTCGCTGCAGTTCTTTTTTGCCGCCGGTCAGTTTAATGCGGTCGACCACATCGTGCTCGCGGGTGGTACCGCTTCGGTCGCGGGCCTGGACAGTCTTATCCAGCAGCGCCTGAATACTCCGACGCAGGTGGCCAACCCCTTTGCCGGCATGGCCCTGAGCAGCAAGGTCAACGCCGGTGCGCTGGCCAGTGATGCGCCGGCGCTGATGATTGCCTGTGGTCTGGCGTTGAGGAGCTTTGACTGATGGCAAGGATCAACCTGCTGCCGTGGCGCGAGCAGCTGCGTGAAGAGCGCAAGCAACGTTTTCTGGTCGCGATGGCCGGGGTGCTGGTTACAGGTATTGGTGCGATCCTGCTGGCCGGCCAGTACATTGGCAGTGCGATCGACCGTCAGACGGCGCGCAACGATTATGTGCAAAAGGAAATTGGCGTGCTCGATGGGCGAATCAAGCAAATCAGTGAGCTGAAAATGCGCCGCAAGCAGTTATTCGAGCGCATGCGGGTGATTCAGGACCTGCAAGGCAACCGGCCGGTGATCGGCCGTGTATTCGACCAGATGGCGCGGACCTTGCCGGACGGCGTGTACTTCACCAGCGTCAAGATGGATGGCAAGACAGTCTCGGTGGCCGGTGCCGCCGAAACCAACAACCGCGTCTCCGAGCTGATGCGCAACCTTGACGCTTCACCCTGGCTCGAAGCGCCGAGCCTGAACGAGGTCAAGGCCGCCACTGGCGGTGATACACCGCAGGTCGGCCAGACCAACGTCTTTCAGCTGACGGTTCGCCAGAGCCGGCCTCCGGTTGAAGGAGCTGCCCCATGAAGCCCAAACAATGGATCGACAGTTTGCGCCGGGTCGATTTCAACGAACTGGACGTCAACAATATTGGCGCCTGGCCAGCCGCGGTACGTGGGCTGGTTGGCGTATTGCTGATGGTGCTGGTGCTGGTGCTCGGTTACAACATCTACCTCAAGGACATGGAAGACCAGCTTCAAGCCGGGCGCGCCGAAGAAACCACGCTCAAGGAACAGTACTCGACCAAGGCGTTCCAGGCGGCCAATCTTGAGGCCTACACCCAGCAGATGAAGGAAATGGAAGCCTCGTTCGGGGTCATGCTGCGCCAGTTGCCCAGCGATACCGAAGTGCCAGGCCTGCTCGAAGACATCACCCGCACGGGGCTGGGCAGCGGCCTGGATTTCGAGGAGATCAAGCTGCTGCCGGAAGTGACCCAGCCGTTCTACATCGAGTTACCGATCCAGATCACCGTCACCGGTTCCTACCATGATCTGGGCACCTTCGTCAGTGGCGTGGCCGGTTTGCCGCGCATCGTCACCCTCAACGACTTCGAGATCAAACCGGTCAGCCCCGAGAGCCCCGGCCGGCTGCGGATGAGCATCCTGGCCAAGACCTACCGTTACAACGAGCAGGCGCCAAAGCAGCAGGGGCCAAAGTCATGAGGCCGTTTGCATGGATGTGGCTGACCACGCTGTTGGCGGCGTTGGCCGGTTGTGGCGATGGACATGATGTCGCGGACCTCAAGGCCTTTACCGATGCGGCGCGCGCGCGGCCAACCGGGGTGATCGAACCGATTCCGCGTTTCACCCCGTATCAGGCCTTCACCTACGAAGCTTCAGGGTTGCGCAGCCCGTTCCAGCCAGCGGTGAAAATCGACCTGGCCAGGCGCCAGCAAGGCTTGCGCAAGGTCCAGCCGGACCCCAACCGGCTCAAGCAGTTTCTGGAAGGCTTCAATATCGAGCAATTCGAGATGGTCGGGATCCTGGCCAATGCGAAATCGCGCTTCGCCCTGTTGAAGGGCGCGGGCGGCGTGTATCGGGTCAAAGTGGGGGATTTTCTGGGGCGTAGTGATGGTCGGATTGTCGCGATAGGCGATTCGCAGGTCGACATCGTCGAAATCGTTCCAGATGGTGAAGGCGGGTGGCTGGAACGGCCGCGCACGCTTTTGTTGAGGGAACGTTCTTAAAACGCGCTGAACCAAGCTGGGTAGGATTTGAACATGAACCGGATTTTTTCTGTCGTCGGCGTTGCGCTATGGATGGCCTGTCTTTCGCCGGCGGTATCAGCAGTCACTTTGAAAAACCTGGATGTTGCAGCATTACCGGGTGATCGGGTGGAGCTGAAACTGAGTTTTGACGCGCCGGTCCCCGCGCCGCGCGGTTACACCACGGATCAACCGGCCAGGATTGCCCTGGATTTCCCGGGCGTCAGCAATGCTCTGCAGGTCAAGCAGCGCGATCTGGGCATGGGCAATGCCCGCAGCGTTGTCGCCGTCCAAGCCAAGGACCGGACCCGGGTGATCGTTAACCTGACCACTCAGGCGCCTTACACCACCCGGGTTGAGGGTCATGATGTGTTCGTGGTGGTCGGCCGCGATTCGTCCTCCCAGGCTTCAGCGTTGCCCTTGGCACCGCCACCGCGTGCGGCGACCACCAGCGCGGTGCCTTCGCGCCCGGCAGTCGAGGCTGGCAGGGCGATCCGCAGCATTGATTTTCAGCGTGGCAGCGCCGGAGAGGGCAATGTTGTCATCGACCTGAGCAACCCCGCTATCAGCGCCGATATCAAGGAGCAGGGCGGCAGGATCCGCGTGGACTTCTCACGCACTCGCTTGCCAGAGCCTCTGCGCGTGCGCCTGGATGTGAAGGATTTCGCCACCCCGGTACAGTTCGTCAGCGCCAGTGCCAGCGGCGAAAACGCCAGTATCAGTATCGAGCCGGACGGTGCCTTCGACTATTCGGCCTACCAGACCGACAACAAACTCACCATCAGCGTGCGCCCGCTCGCCAGCGAAGACGTGCAGCGGCGCAACGCTGACCGCTTCGCCTATACCGGCGAGAAGCTGTCGTTGAACTTTCAGGACATCGACGTGCGTTCGGTCCTGCAACTGATTGCCGACTTCACCAACCTCAACCTGGTGGCCAGCGACACGATCGAAGGCGGCATCACCCTGCGTCTGCAGAACGTGCCATGGGATCAGGCGCTGGACCTGGTGCTCAAGACCAAGAACCTTGACAAGCGCAAGATCGGTAACGTGTTGTTGGTGGCGCCGGCCGATGAAATCGCCGCCCGCGAGCGTCAGGAACTGGAGTCGCAAAAGCAGCTTGCCGAACTGGCGCCGTTGCGCCGCGAGCTGATGCAGGTCAATTACGCAAAGGCCAAAGATATTGCCGAGCTGTTCCGGTCGGTGACCGGCGCCCAGTCCAAAGAGGAGGAGCGGGGCTCGATCACGGTGGATGAACGAACCAACAACATCATCGCCTACCAGACCCAGGAACGCCTGGACGAGCTGCGCCGGATCGTTTCGCAGCTCGACATCCCGGTTCGCCAGGTCATGATCGAGGCCCGTATCGTCGAGGCCAACGTCGACTACGACAAATCCCTGGGTGTGCGTTGGGGCGGCTCCACCAACCTGCAGGGCAATAGCAACTGGACCGCCTACGGGCTGGACAACGGTGGCGACGAGGCCGGCAACACCGGTGCTGACGTCGGGGCGAACGTGCCATTCGTCGACATGGGTGCGACCAATGCCACGTCAGGTATCGGCCTGGGTTTCGTGACCAATAACGTGCTGCTGGACCTGGAGCTGAGTGCCATGGAGAAGACCGGCAACGGTGAAATCGTCTCCCAGCCCAAAGTCGTCACCTCCGACAAGGAAACCGCCAAGATCCTCAAGGGCACTGAAGTCCCTTATCAGGAAGCCAGCTCCAGCGGTGCCACTTCGGTTTCCTTCAAGGAAGCTTCGCTGTCGCTGGAGGTGACCCCGCAGATCACTCCGGACAGCCGCATCATCATGGAGGTCAAGGTCACCAAGGACGAACCGGACTACCTCAATGCGGTGCTGGGTGTACCACCGATCAAGAAAAACGAAGTGAATGCGAAAGTTCTGGTCAACGACGGAGAAACAATCGTCATCGGCGGTGTATTCTCCAACACGCAAAGTAAAACTGTGGATAAGGTGCCATTTTTGGGCGATGTGCCGTATGTTGGCCGACTGTTTCGGCGCGACGTCGTCCAAGAGAAAAAATCCGAGCTGTTGGTATTCCTGACTCCGCGTATCATGAATAACCAGGCGATTGCTGTGAGTCGTTGATTCTGTGCGAAATTTGATACTTGTTGGGCCGATGGGTGCTGGCAAAAGTACCATCGGCCGCTTGCTTGCCAAAGAGCTGCGGCTGCCGTTCAAAGACTCCGACAAGGAGATCGAACTGCGCAGCGGCGCCAATATTCCGTGGATCTTCGACAAAGAAGGCGAACCGGGTTTTCGTGATCGCGAACAGGCGATGATCGAAGAACTGTGCGCCTTTGATGGCGTAGTGCTGGCTACCGGGGGGGGGGCCGTGATGCGCGATGCCAACCGCCGGGCCCTGCATGCCGGCGGGCGCGTGGTCTATTTGCACGCGTCGGTGGAGCAGCAGGTCGGGCGGACCGCTCGCGACCGCAATCGCCCGCTGCTGCGTACCGCAGACCCGGCCGCGACCCTGCGGGCCCTGCTCGAAGTGCGCGATCCGCTGTATCGGGAAATCGCCGACCTGGTGGTCGAAACCGATGAGCGCCCACCGCGCATGGTCGTTCTGGATATCCTCGAACGCCTGCAACAGTTGCCGCCGCGCTAGGCCATGGCAAGCAGGGCGGTCGTTTTGCGCGCAAATGCGCTATTCTCGACCACCCGTCATGGCATGACAGGGCACGTCACCGTGGCGCCGGATCGCCTTCCTGATCCCGCGTCCTACCGTTATTCCTCGGACTGGGCGTCAGCGCCCGACTCGATTGTGGGGACACATGCAGACACTTAAGGTCGAACTTGGCGAACGCAGCTACCCGATCCACATTGGCGAAGGCCTGCTGGATCAACCCGAGCTGCTGGCGCCGTATATCGCCGGACGGCAGGTAGCCATCGTTTCCAACGAGACTGTCGCGCCACTCTATCTTGAACGCCTCAGCCGCACGCTGGGCGCCTACTCGGTGCTGCCGGTGGTGCTGCCGGACGGTGAGGCCCACAAGAACTGGGAAACCCTGCAGCTTATTTTCGATGGCCTGCTGACCGCACGGCATGATCGCCGCACCACGGTTGTCGCTCTCGGCGGCGGTGTGATCGGTGACATGGCCGGGTTTGCAGCCGCCTGCTACCAGCGTGGCGTCGACTTTATCCAGGTACCGACCACCCTGTTGTCCCAGGTCGATTCCTCGGTCGGTGGCAAAACCGGTATCAACCACCCGCTGGGCAAGAACATGGTTGGCGCCTTCTATCAGCCCAATGCGGTGCTGATTGATACCGCCACCCTGAAGACTCTGCCGGCGCGTGAGCTGTCGGCGGGCCTGGCGGAAGTCATCAAGTACGGCCTGATTTGCGATGAGCCGTTCATCGGCTGGCTGGAAGAGAAGATGGATAAGCTGCGTGCTGTCGACCAGCCAGCCCTGACCGAGGCCATCCGGCGCTCCTGTGCGGCCAAGGCCGCAGTCGTCGGTGCCGATGAGCGCGAGACCGGGGTGCGCGCCACCCTGAACCTGGGCCATACCTTCGGCCACGCAATCGAGACCCACATGGGCTATGGTGTGTGGTTGCACGGTGAGGCTGTCGCGGCTGGCACGGTGATGGCGCTGGAAATGTCCATGCGCCTGGGCTGGATCACCCAGCAGGAACGTGATCGCAGCATCCGCCTGTTCCAGCGCGCCGGTTTGCCGGTGGTACCGCCGCAGGAGATGACGCCTGAGCATTTCCTTGAACACATGGCGGTCGACAAAAAAGTAATCGATGGTCGTATGCGCCTGGTGTTGTTGCGTCGTCTCGGTGAAGCCGTGGTGACCGACGACTATCCGAAAGACGTTCTTCAGGCCACCCTGACGGCGGATTACCGCGCCATCGTGGCCCAGCTTCGAGGTTGATGAGAGTCCGATGACTAGTTTGCATGCCGACGAGGCCTTTCTCGGCCACTATCAGTTCAATCATGACCCCTTTGCTGCGCGGGTGCCCGGCTTCAAGTTTTTCCCGGCGCAACGCAAGCCTGTACTCGGCCAGTTGCATCACCTGGCCCGTTACAGCCAGCTGTTGCTGGTGGTGACCGGCCCCGAGGGCAGCGGCAAGACCCTGCTGCGCCAGGCGCTGGTCGCCAGCACCAACAAGCAGTCGGTCCAGAGCGTTGTCGTATCGGCGCGTGGCGCCAGCAGTGCCGCCAATGTGCTGGCCCAGGTGGCCGAAGCCCTAAGCGTGGCCCAGCCCACCGTCGAGGCGGTGCTGTCCCAGGTCGTGCAACTGGCCCTGACCGGCCAGGAGGTCTACCTGCTGGTGGACGATGCGGAACAACTCGACGAATCCGCAATCCAAGCCTTGCTGGATTTGGCTGCCGGTGCGCCGGAAGGGCGCCCGCATGTGTTTCTGTTTGGCGAGTCGGCGTTGCTGACCAGTCTGGAACAGCTGGGCGTTGAAGAAGAGCGCATTCACGTCATCGACCTGCAACCCTATACCGAAGATGAAACCCGCGAGTACCTGGAACAACGCCTTGAAGGCGCCGGGCGCGGCATCGAAGTGTTCAATAACCAGCAAATTGCGGCGATTCACGAAAATTCCGAAGGCTGGCCCGGGGCAATCAACCAGGTCGCCCGAGATGCACTGATCGAAGCCATGATTGCTAGCCGCTCCGCGGTCAAACGCCCGACAATGGGGTTCAACAATATGTCGAAAAAACTGGTGCTGGCCTTGGCTGGCGTGGTCGTGGTGGGGGTTGCGGCCGCCTTGCTGAGCCCGTCGAACAAATCCGGCAATACCGAAGGTACTGCGTCGGTGCCGGCCGACCAGGCCGATGGCCAGGGGCAGGGCAATAACCCCGCCATCGAGTTCGCCGGTCATTCACAGCCGACGCCGCTACCGCTCGTCGGTCAATCCCAGCCGGTGATGCGCAGCCCGCTGGCTGAAGCAGCGGGCATGGGCGAAGGCGACGAAACCGGCCCGGCCGGTGACACCGCCTTGCAGCCGCCGACCGTGACCACCATTGCACCACCGCCAGGTGTGCCGGCGGGCCCGGCGCCGGCTCAAGCCCAGGCTACGGTGCCGACCCCGGCACCACGCGCCACGGCACCGGTTGCAACCCCGGCACCTGCTCCGGCCCCGGCTGCGACCAAACCCGCTGCACCTGCCGCCAAGCCCGCTCCGGCCCCGGTGCAGGTCGCGACCGCCAAACCGGCGCCAAAACCGGTTGAAAAACCGGCCGCTGCAGCCGCCAAACCTGCGGCAGGCGGTAGCTGGTATGCCGGTCAGGCCCCCGGCAATTATGTACTGCAGATTCTCGGTACCAGCTCCGAAAGCTCGGCCCAGGCCTATGTCCGCGAGCGGGGTGGCGACTATCGCTACTTCAAGAAAGTCCTGCAGGGCAAACCCCTGTATGTCGTGACTTACGGTAGCTTCGCCAACCGCGCCGCCGCCCTGGCTGCGATCAAAGGCTTGCCAGCCAAGGTCCAGGCTGGTAAACCTTGGCCTCGTACTGTCGCCAGTGTCCAACAGGAACTGTCGACGGCTCGCTGAATAGCCCGGTGGCACTACCCCCGCCACCTGCTGAGCGTCTCCTGAATCGAACCCTAGCCTGCTGCGTTAAAACGCGGCAGGCTTTGCTGTCTCTAGGCTGCAGGCCACAAGCATTGCAGTCCAGGCTGATAAGCTTCAGACTCCGGTTGCGTTGCTATCACAACAAGCCGTATAAAAACGTTCAAAAATGCGACATGGGTTTGTGCGATTTCGTCGCCAAATTTGTGGGCTACCCTGTCGCTGTGTACAATGACCTCCCTTTTGCCCCCGCAAAGCTGGCGTACGTTCGGCGTGGATGGTAAGTGGTTGAATTGAAAAGAAATTTGCCTCGATTAGAGGCAAGCCTGGTGAGAAAGTGTCTATGAAAACAGGTCTGTACCATCCCGAAGAATTCAAGGATAACTGTGGTTTTGGCCTGATCGCCCATATGACGGGCGAGCCCAGTCATCACCTGCTGACAACGGCCATCGAGGCCCTGACCTGCATGACCCACCGTGGTGGGATCAACGCCGACGGCAAGACCGGTGACGGTTGCGGCCTGCTGATGCAGAAGCCCGACCAGTTCCTGCGCGCCGTCGCCAAAGAGCAGTTCGGCAACGAACTGCCCAGGCAGTACGCCGTGGGCATGGTGTTCTTCAATCAGGACAACGCCCGCGCCGAAGCTGCCCGCGCCAATATGGACCGCGAAATCACTGCCGCCGGCCTGCAGCTGATCGGCTGGCGCAAAGTGCCGATCGACACCAGCGTACTCGGCCGCCTGGCCCTTGAGCGCCTGCCGCAGATCGAACAAGTGTTCATCGGCGGTGAAGGCCTGAGCGATCAGGATTTCGCCATCAAGCTGTTCAGCGCCCGTCGTCGCTCGTCCGTGGCCAACGCCGCCGACAGCGATCACTACATCTGCAGCTTTTCGCACAAGACCATCATCTATAAAGGTCTGATGATGCCGGCGGACCTTCAGGCCTTCTATCCAGACCTGGGTGACGAACGCCTGCAAACCGCGATCTGCGTGTTCCACCAGCGTTTCTCCACCAACACCCTGCCGAAATGGCCGCTGGCTCAGCCATTCCGCTTCCTCGCCCACAACGGCGAGATCAACACCATCACCGGTAACCGCAACTGGGCCCAGGCACGCCGGACCAAGTTCGAGAATGAACTGATCCCGGACCTGGAAGAGCTCGGCCCGCTGGTCAACCGTGTCGGTTCTGACTCTTCGAGCATGGACAACATGCTCGAGCTGATGGTCACCGGTGGCATCGACCTGTTCCGTGGCGTGCGGATGATCATTCCGCCAGCCTGGCAGAACGTCGAAACCATGGACGCCGACCTGCGCGCCTTCTACGAATACAACTCCATGCACATGGAGCCATGGGACGGTCCGGCTGGCGTGGTCATGACCGAAGGTCGCCACGCGGTCTGCCTGCTCGACCGTAACGGTCTGCGCCCGGCGCGCTGGGTGACCACCAAGAACGGCTACATCACCCTGGCGTCGGAAATCGGCGTGTGGAACTACAAGCCTGAAGACGTCATCGCCAAGGGCCGTGTCGGCCCGGGCCAGATCTTTGCGGTCGATACCGAAACCGGTCAGATCCTCGACACCGACGCCATCGACAACCGCCTGAAGTCGCGCCACCCGTACAAGCAGTGGCTGCGTCAGAATGCCCTGCGCATTCAGGCAAGCCTGGCGGATGACCAGGGCCAGGCCAGCTACGACGCTGACCAGCTCAAGCAATACATGAAGATGTTCCAGGTCACCTTCGAAGAGCGTGACCAGGTGCTGCGCCCGCTGGGCGAGCAGGGCCAGGAAGCGGTCGGCTCCATGGGTGACGACACGCCGATGGCGGTGCTGTCCAGGCGCGTGCGTTCGACCTACGATTATTTCCGTCAGCAGTTCGCGCAGGTCACCAACCCGCCGATCGACCCGCTGCGCGAAGCGATCGTCATGTCGCTGGAAATCTGCCTGGGCGCCGAGCGCAACATCTTCCAGGAGTCCCCTGAGCACGCTTCGCGCGTGATCCTCAGCTCGCCGGTCATTTCCCCGGCCAAGTGGCGTTCGCTGATGAACCTGGAGCGTCCAGGCTTCGAACGGCACCTGATCGACCTGAACTACGACGAGAGCATCGGCCTTGAGGCTGCGGTGCGTAACATCGCCGATCAGGCCGAAGAAGCCGTACGTGCCGGCAAGACCCAACTGGTGCTGAGCGACCGCTTTATCGCCCCGGGCAAACTGCCGGCTCACGCCTCCCTGGCCGTGGGTGCCGTGCACCATCGCCTGACCGAAAAAGGCCTGCGTTGCGACAGCAACATCCTGGTCGAAACCGCCACTGCCCGTGACCCGCACCACTTTGCGGTGCTGATCGGCTTCGGCGCCTCGGCGGTCTACCCGTACCTGGCCTACGAAGTACTGGCCGACCTGATCCGCACCGGCGAAGTGCTGGGTGATCTGGACGAAGTCTTCAAGTATTACCGCAAAGGCATCTCCAAGGGCCTGCTGAAGATTCTCTCGAAGATGGGGATCTCGACCATCGCCTCGTACCGTGGCGCGCAGCTGTTCGAAGCCGTCGGCCTGTCCGAGGAAGTGGTTGGCTTGAGCTTCCGTGGCGTTGCCAGCCGCCTGAAAGGCGCGCGCTTCGTCGATATCGAGAACGAACAGAAGCTGCTCTCGGCCGAAGCCTGGAACCACCGCAAGCCGATCCAGCAGGGCGGTTTGCTGAAGTTCGTCTACGGCGGCGAGTACCACGCCTACAACCCGGATGTGGTCAACACCTTGCAAGCCGCCGTGCAGCAAGGCGACTACGCCAAGTTCAAGGAATACACCGCACTGGTCGACAATCGCCCGGTGTCGATGATCCGTGACCTGTTCAAGGTGAAAACCCTGGAGCAGCCACTGGACCTGACCCAGGTCGAACCCCTGGAAGCCATCCTGCAGCGCTTCGACTCGGCGGGTATCTCGCTGGGCGCGCTGTCGCCAGAAGCTCACGAAGCCCTGGCCGAAGCGATGAACCGCCTGGGTGCGCGCTCCAACTCCGGCGAGGGCGGTGAAGACCCTGCTCGTTACGGCACCATCCGCAGCTCGAAAATCAAGCAGGTCGCCACCGGTCGCTTCGGTGTCACCCCTGAATACCTGGTCAACGCCGAAGTGCTGCAGATCAAGGTGGCCCAGGGTGCCAAGCCGGGCGAGGGCGGCCAGCTGCCAGGCGGCAAGGTCAACGGCCTGATCGCCAAACTGCGCTATGCGGTACCGGGCGTGACGCTGATTTCGCCACCGCCGCACCACGACATCTATTCCATCGAAGACTTGTCGCAGCTGATTTTCGACCTCAAGCAGGTCAACCCGGCGGCGCTGGTGTCGGTGAAGCTGGTAGCCGAAGCCGGCGTAGGCACCATCGCCGCCGGCGTTGCCAAGGCCTATGCCGACCTGATCACCATCTCCGGCTACGACGGCGGTACCGGCGCTTCGCCGCTGACCTCCATCAAGTACGCTGGCGCGCCGTGGGAGCTGGGCCTGGCTGAAACTCACCAGACCCTGCGCGGCAACGACCTGCGTGGCAAGGTCCGGGTGCAGACCGACGGCGGCCTGAAAACCGGCCTGGACGTGATCAAGGCAGCCATCCTCGGCGCTGAAAGCTTCGGCTTCGGCACCGCGCCAATGATCGCCCTGGGCTGCAAATACCTGCGTATTTGCCACCTGAACAACTGCGCCACCGGTGTTGCGACCCAGAACGAAAAACTGCGCAAGGACCACTACATCGGTACCGTCGACATGGTGGTGAACTTCTTCACCTACGTCGCCGAGGAAACCCGTGAGTGGCTGGCCAAGCTGGGCGTGCGCAGCCTCGGCGAGTTGATCGGGCGTACCGACCTGCTGGAAATCCTGCCGGGCGAAACCGAGAAGCAAGGCCACCTGGACCTGACCCCGTTGCTGGGCAGCGACCACGTGCCGGCCGACAAGCCGCAGTTCTGCGAAGTCGACCGCAACCCGCCGTTCGACAAAGGCCTGCTGGCCGAGAAGATGGTGGACATGGCCAAGTCGGCCATCGCTGACATGAGCGGTGCCGAGTTCGCGCTGGATATCTGCAACTGCGACCGTTCCATCGGTGCCCGTATCTCGGGTGAAATCGCCCGTGCCCACGGCAACCAGGGCATGGCCAAGGCGCCGATCACCTTCCGCTTCAAGGGCACTGCAGGGCAAAGCTTCGGCGTCTGGAACGCCGGCGGCCTGAACATGTACCTGGAAGGCGATGCCAACGACTACGTCGGCAAAGGCATGACCGGCGGCAAACTGGTCATCGTGCCGCCTGTCGGCAGCCCGTTTGCGACTCAGGACAGCGCCATTATCGGTAACACCTGCCTGTACGGCGCCACTGGTGGCAAACTGTTCGCCGCCGGTACCGCGGGCGAGCGCTTTGCGGTTCGTAACTCGGGCGCCCACACTATCGTGGAAGGCACCGGTGACCACTGCTGCGAATACATGACGGGCGGTTTCGTCTGTGTTCTGGGCAAGACCGGCTACAACTTCGGTTCCGGCATGACCGGTGGTTTCGCCTACGTACTGGACATGGACAACAGCTTCGTGGACAAGGTCAATCACGAACTGGTCGAGATCCAGCGCATCAGCGGCGAGGCAATGGAGGCGTATCGCAGCCACCTGCAGCGCGTGCTTGCCGAGTACGTCGAAGAAACCGGCAGCGAATGGGGACGCAACCTCTGGGAAAACCTGGATGACTACGTGCGTCGTTTCTGGCTGGTCAAGCCCAAGGCTGCCAGCCTGAAGAACCTGCTGTCCAGCACCCGTGCCAACCCGCAGTGATATGCGCCTGAAGAGTTTGATGAGGTTTAAACATGGCTGAACGTCTGAGTAATGACTTCCAGTTCATCGAGGTCGGGCGCAAGGATCCGAAGAAGAAACTGTTGCGTCAACGCAAGAAGGAATTCGTAGAAATCTACGAACCG
The DNA here is from genome assembly GCF_009905435.1 of Pseudomonas sp. R5(2019). Taxonomy (GTDB): domain Bacteria; phylum Pseudomonadota; class Gammaproteobacteria; order Pseudomonadales; family Pseudomonadaceae; genus Aquipseudomonas. The sequence goes on along the minus strand of NZ_JAAAMT010000003.1, from coordinate 118,510 downwards.
CTCAAGCCCCAGCAGGCCTGTGACCAGGCTCACCGCTGCCTGGGTTGCGGCAACCCGTATTGCGAGTGGAAGTGCCCGGTGCACAACTTCATTCCGAACTGGCTCAAGCTGGTGTCGGAAGGCAACATCCTGGCCGCTGCCGAGCTGTCGCACCAGACCAACACCCTGCCGGAAGTGTGCGGCCGGGTGTGCCCGCAAGACCGCCTGTGCGAGGGTGCCTGCACCCTCAACGACGGCTTTGGTGCGGTCACGATCGGTTCGGTGGAGAAGTACATCACCGACACCGCCTTCGCCATGGGCTGGCGCCCGGACATGTCCAAGGTCAAGCCGACTGGCAAGCGTGTGGCGGTCATCGGTGCAGGCCCGGCGGGCCTGGGCTGTGCCGACGTGCTGGTGCGCGCTGGCGTGACCCCGGTGGTGTTCGACAAGAACCCGGAAATCGGTGGTCTGCTGACCTTCGGCATCCCCGAGTTCAAGCTGGAAAAGACCGTGCTGAGCAATCGTCGCGAAGTCTTCACCGGCATGGGCATCGAGTTCCGCCTGAACATCGAAATCGGCAAGGACATCGCCATGGAACAACTGCTCGAGGAATTCGATGCAGTGTTCATGGGCATGGGCACCTACACCTACATGAAGGGCGGCTTTGCCGGCGAGGACCTGCCGGGCGTGCATGACGCGCTGGACTTCCTGATCGCCAACGTCAACCGCAACCTGGGCTTTGAAAAGTCGCCGGAAGATTTCGTCGACATGAAAGGCAAGAAGGTCGTGGTACTGGGCGGCGGCGACACCGCGATGGACTGCAACCGCACCTCCATTCGCCAGGGCGCCAAGGCCGTGACCTGTGCCTATCGCCGTGACGAAGCGAACATGCCGGGCTCGCGCAAAGAGGTGAAGAACGCCAAGGAAGAAGGCGTGAAATTCCTCTACAACCGCCAGCCGATCGCTATTGTTGGTGAAGACAAGGTCGAAGGCGTGAAGGTGGTCGAGACCCGTCTCGGCGAGCCGGATGCCCGTGGCCGTCGCAGCCCCGAGCCGATCCCGGGTTCTGAAGAGATCATCTCGGCTGATGCCGTGGTCATCGCCTTCGGTTTCCGCCCGAGCCCGGCGCCGTGGTTCGAGCAGTTCGACATCAGCACCGACAGCCAGGGCCGTGTCATTGCGCCTGAACAGTCGCAGTTCAAGCACCAGACCAGCAACCCGAAAATCTTTGCCGGTGGCGACATGGTGCGTGGCTCTGACCTGGTGGTAACGGCAATCTTCGAAGGCCGCAACGCCGGCGAAGGGATCCTGGATTACCTGGGCGTTTAAGGCTTGAAATAGCGTCGCTTCTATTCGCGGGTAAACCCGCTCCCACAGGGTTGATGCAAACCTTGTGGGAGCGGATTTATCCGCGAAGCTTTTAGAGCTGCAAAAAAAAGTTGTCCCGAAAGACAAAAGGCACGGCTCTTGCCGTGCCTTTTGCGTTGAGCTCTGAGAAAATGCCCGCACTTTTTCCTCGGATGCCGACATGACTGCCCTGAAGAACGACCGTTTCCTCCGTGCCCTGCTCAAGCAGCCCGTAGACGTCACCCCGGTGTGGATGATGCGTCAGGCTGGCCGTTACCTGCCGGAATACCGCGCCAGTCGTGCCAAGGCCGGCGACTTCATGAGCCTGTGCATGAACCCGGCGTTCGCTTGCGAAGTCACGCTGCAACCGCTGGACCGCTACCCGGGCCTGGATGCGGCGATCCTCTTCTCCGATATCCTCACCATCCCCGATGCCATGGGCCAGGGCCTGTACTTCGAAACCGGCGAAGGCCCGCGCTTCAAGAAAGTCGTCAGCACGTTGGCCGACATTGAAGCCCTGCCCATTCCTGACCCGCAAAAAGACCTTGGCTATGTGATGGATGCGGTCAGCACCATCCGCCGTGAACTCAATGGCCGCGTGCCGCTGATCGGTTTCTCCGGCAGCCCCTGGACCCTGGCCACCTACATGGTCGAAGGCGGCTCGTCGAAAGACTTCCGCAAGACCAAGGCGATGCTCTACGACAACCCGCAGGCCATGCACCTGCTGCTGGACAAGCTGGCCCAGTCGGTCATCTCGTACCTCAACGGCCAGATCCTGGCCGGTGCCCAGGCCGTGCAGATCTTCGACACCTGGGGCGGCAATCTGTCGGCGGCGGCGTACCAGGAATTCTCACTGGCCTACATGCGCAAAATCGTCAGCGGCCTGATTCGTGAGCACGAAGGCCGCAAGGTGCCGGTGATCCTGTTCACCAAAAACGGTGGTCTTTGGCTGGAAAGCATCGCTGACGCCGGCGCTGATGCGCTGGGGCTGGACTGGACTTGCGACATCGGCGAAGCCCGCCAGCGCGTCGGCAACAAGGTCGCCCTGCAAGGCAACATGGACCCGACCGTGCTTTATGCCAAGCCAGAGGCGATCCGCGCCGAAGTCGGTCGCATCCTGGCCAGCTACGGCAAGGGCAGTGGGCATGTGTTCAACCTGGGCCACGGGATTACCCCGGAAGTCGACCCGGAACACGCCGGTGCCTTCATCAACGCCGTTCACGAGCTGTCGGCGCAATACCACCAGTAAACGCTGCCGAAACACCTGTAGAGCAGAGCTTGCTCGCGATGAATGCGCCGCGATCAGCCAGACAGACCGCATTGCTTTCTTCGCGGGCAAGCCCCAATGCCAGTCAGTTAAGGCGAGATCCAGGTGGGAGCGGATTTATCCGCGAATGAAGGCACCGCGCAATGCCAGAAAAACCGCGGTGTCTGGATTCGCGGATAAATCCGCTCCCACAGGTTTTCGGCGCTCCATTCCTTAACTGACTGGCATTGGGGCAAGTCTTGCTCCTTTAAGCTTCAATTCAGCCTGCCGCCCTAAGCTGGTCCCATCAAAACCCGGATTGGACCACGACCATGAAAGCCCAAACCCTCGCTCTGCTGCTTGCCCCGCTGTTCAGCACCGCCGCTCTGGCCGCCGGCGACCGGGTCGAGATCTTGAACTAAGCGTTCTGGTTGCCGGTTAATGCCGGCAACTTGCTCAACCGCACCGCCACCAGCAAGGCCACCACCAGCAGCGCGCCAATAAACAAGCCGATGCCGTTCCACCCCGCGTAGTGCCAGAACATCCCGCCCGCCGTACCGGCGACGCTGGAGCCGGCGTAGTAGCTGAACAGGTACAGCGACGACGCCTGGCCCTTGGCCTTGGTGGCGCGGCGGCCGATCCAGCTGCTGGCCACCGAGTGGGCGCCGAAGAAGCCGAAGGTGAAGATCAGCATCCCGACGATGATGACCGGCACCGGTGTCAGCATGGTCAGGCCCAGGCCCGCGAACATCACCACGATCGTGGCCCAGAACACCCGGCGGCGGCCGAGTTTGTCAGCCAGTGCGCCGATCTGGGCCGAGCTGTAGATGCCCGACAGGTACACCACCGACAGTAACCCCACCAGCGCCTGGCTCATGTGATACGGCTCGGCCAGCAAGCGGTAGCCGATGTAGTTGAACAGGGTCACGAAGGCGCCCATCAGCACGAAGGCTTCGAGGAACAGCCACGGCAGCCCGGCATCGCGAAAGTGCATGGTGAAGCCATCGAGCAGGCTGCGCGGCTTGAGCGAGCGGGCGCGGAAGTTGCGCGATTCAGGCAGGATTTTCCAGAACACCGTGGCGGCGATCAGGGCCAGGCCACCGATGATCAGCATCGCCGTGTGCCAGCTGACGAAATCGATCAACACCCCAATGATCAGCCGCCCGCTCATGCCGCCAATGGCATTGCCGCCGATATACAGCCCCATGGCCAGGCCGATGTGTTGCGGGTGAATCTCTTCACTCAGGTAAGTCATGGCCACGGCCGCCAGCCCGCTCAGCGACAGGCCCACCAGGGCGCGCATCAGCAGGATGCTTTCCCAGTTGGGCATCAACGCGCTGGCCAGGGTGCACAAGGCCGCACAGAACAGCGCGCAAACCATCACCGGCTTGCGCCCGACCCGGTCGGAGATGGGCCCGGTGATCAACAGGCCGATCGCCAGCATCCCGGTCGAGACCGACAGAATCAGGCTGCTCTGGGCCGCATTGATGGCGAACTCGTGGGACAGCATCGGCATCATCGGCTGCACGCAGTAGAGCAGGGCAAAGGTTGCAAAGCCGCCGCTGAACAGCGCCAGCACAGTGCGCAAAAACAGCGGCGTGCCTTTTTCTATCCAGCGGTGTTCAAGCGTGGGGGCAATCGAATCGATGGGGAGGGGTTGAGCAGGTACAGCAACAGCAGTTTTCACAGGGACCTCGGCGGGGTACGGCCAAAGAGGCAGTGAAAAAAGAATATAGCTGGCTATCGACTAACTCCAATATATTGTTCGACCTGTTTGATAGCTTTGACGAATCAATGGAGCGCCCATGGAATTGCGTCATCTGCGGTATTTCATCGCTGTGGCCGAAGAGCTGCATTTTGGCCGGGCGGCGCAGCAACTCGGCATTTCCCAGCCGCCGTTGAGCCAGCAGATTCAGGCGCTGGAACAGGAAGTGGGCGCGCGGTTGTTCGAACGGACCAACCGACGGGTGGCGTTGAGCGAAGCCGGGCGGTTGTTTCTTGAGGAGGCCCGTCAGGTGTTGGCGCAGGTCGACAAGGCTGCGGATGTCGCGCGCCGTGCGCAGCTGGGTGAGTTGGGCGAACTGAAGATCGGCTTTACCGCTTCGGCGCCGTTCAACTCGAGCATTCCGCAGGCCATCTATCATTTTCGCCAGCAATTCCCGGCGGTGCACCTGAACCTGCAGGAAATGAGCAGCCGGGAGATCGCCGAAGCGCTGGTCAATAAAACCATCGAAGTCGGCCTCATGCGCCCGCTGCCGCTGCCCGAGGGCCTTGTGGTTTCGGAGCTGGCCCGTGAACCGCTGATGGCCGTACTCAGCGCCCAGCATCCCTTGGCGCAAGGCGCCGGCGGCCTGCAGCTGGCCGCGCTGGCGGATGAGCCGTTTGTGTTCTTCCCTCGCACCTTTGGCAGCGGGCTGCATGCGCAACTGCTGAGCCTGGCGCGGCAGGCCGGGTTCACGCCGCATTTTGCCCAGGAAGCGCTGGAGGTGATGACCATTATTGCGCTGGTGGCGGCAGGGCTTGGGGTATCGGTATTGCCGTCGTCGTATCAGCGCATGCGCATTGACGGTGTGGTGTATCGCACCCTGCTGGACCCAGGCGCGGAGACGGCCGTCTGGCTGGCTCAGCGGAGTGAGCCAGCCTCGGCGATGGGGCTGGCGTTTGTGGATTTGTTGACGCGTGGGGTGCAGGCGTGAACGCCTGCACCCATCAGGGGTAAAGGCTCAGGTCCAGCGACGGAAGATCAGTGAGGTGTTGACCCCGCCAAAGGCAAAGTTGTTATTCATCACAAAGCCATGGCTCATGCTGCGAAATTCCCCACACAGGTAATCGAGTTCGCCGCAGCGCGGGTCGATGTGGTCCAGGTTAAGGGTGTGCACGTACAGGTCACGGTTCATCATTTCGATGCTGAACCAGGACTCCAGCGCACCACAGGCGCCCAGCGTATGGCCGAGGAAACTCTTCTGCGAGCTGATCGGCATGCGCGGGCCGAACAGGCTGCTGGTGGCCTGGGTTTCGGCGATATCGCCTTGCTCGGTGGCGGTGCCGTGGCCGTTCACATAGCCGATGGCCTCGGTCGCCAGGTCGGCGTCTTCCAGTGCCAGCTCCATGGCCCGGCGCATGGTGACCTGCTCCGGACGGGTGGTGTGCTGGCCATCGGCATTACTGCCAAAACCCACGATTTCGGCGTGAATATGCGCACCACGGGCCAAGGCATGTTCGAGCTCTTCGAGGACCAGCATGCCGCCGCCTTCGCCGATCACCAGGCCATCGCGGTCGCGGTCGTAGGGGCGCGGGCTGCTTTGCGGAGCGTCGTTCTTGAGGCTGGTGGCGTACAGGGCATCGAACACCATGGCCTCGGTCGGGCACAGCTCTTCAGCGCCGCCGGCGAGCATCAAGGGCAGGCGGCCGAACTTGATCGCCTCATAGGCATAGCCGATGCCCTGGCTGCCACTGGTGCAGGCGCTGGAGGTGGGGATCAGGCGGCCGGTCAGGCCAAAGAAGATGCTGATATTGGCGGCGGTGGTGTGCGGCATCATGCGCACGTAGGAGTTGGCGTTCAGGCCGTCTGCCACCGAGTTGAGCAGCATATTGCCGAACGCCTTGATTTCGGCGGTGCTCCCGGTGGATGAGCCGCAGGCAACGCCCATGCGACCGTCACGGATGATCGGGTCGTCGAGCAGGCCGGCGTCGCGCAGGGCGTTTTCGGCGGCGGCCACGGCCAGGCGCGAAACCCGGCCCATGCTGCGCAACTGCTTGCGGGTCCAGTACGGCGGGACCTTGAAGTCATCGATAGGGCCGGCCAGGCGGGTGTTCAATTCCTCGAAACGGTCCCATTCGTCCATGCGCCGGATGCCGCTGCGATTGGCCGCGAAATTCGCCACGATACTGTCCCAGTCATTGCCCAGCGAGGTGATGCCGGCCATGCCGGTGACGACGACGCGTTTCATCAACACAGCCCTCCGTTGACCGCCAGGACCTGGCGGGTGATATAGGCGGCCTCGGCCGACATCAGGAAGTTCACGGCCCCGGCGACTTCTTCAGGGGTGCCCATGCGCTGGGCCGGAATCATCTTCAGCAGTTCTTCGACCGGTACCTGCTCATCGAGCATGGCGGTATCGATCAGCCCCGGTGCCACGCAGTTAACCGTGATCTTGCGCTTACCCAGCTCGATCGCCAAGGCCTTGGCCGCACCGATCACCCCAGCCTTTGAAGCGCTGTAGTTGACCTGGCCACGGTTGCCGATCAGCCCGGACACCGAGGTAATGCAGACGATGCGCCCGGCTGCGCGGCGGCGGATCATCGGCATGATGATCGGGTGCAGGACATTGTAGAAACCGTCCAGGTTAGTGCGCAGCACCTGGTCCCAATCGTCCTCGGTGAGGGCCGGGAAGGCGCCGTCGCGGGTCAGGCCGGCATTGCACACCACGCCATAGTAGGCGCCGTGGGTCTCGACATCCTCCACCAGAATGGCTGCACAGGCGGCGCGGTCGGCGACGTCGAATTGCAGCACCCGCGCCTGTTGCCCCAGCGTGAGGATTTCTTCGCGCACCGCCTCGGCATCGCTGCGGCCACTGCGGCAGTGCAGCACCAGGTCGAAGCCTGCCCGGGCCAGGCGCAAGGCGATGGCGCGGCCGATGCCACGGCTGGAGCCGGTGACCAGAATGGAGTCAGTCATGGCTGGATTCCTGTGCGTTGGGTTGGGCCAGAGGCTGGCTGGAGGCGGGCGGGCTGAACACATTCAGGCGGGCCTGGGCTTCGATCCCGGGGCCGCTCAGGCGACATTCAAAAACGCCCATGCCGTTGTCGTCTTCCAGTGAGCGCTGGGCATGGATGCTCAGCTCGGTGCCGACCGGGAAGTGTTCCACATTGCATTCGAATTTGCGCGTGCCGAGCAAAAAGCCCAATTGCACGGGTTCGCCTTTGCTGCGGGCGCGGCAACCGGCGAAGGCGGCGACGCTTTGAGCCATCAGCTCGACGCCGATCCAGGCGGGCAGGCTGCCGTCTGGGCGGCTGAAGGGGCCGCCGGGGCGAACGGTGACATGGGTGCAGACCTGATCCTGGTCGAATGATTCGACGGCGTCGATCAGGATCATGTCGCCCGAATGGGGCACCAACTCAGCGATTGGCCAAGCGATCATGGGGCATCTCCGAGAATCAGGCTGACGTTATTGCCACCAAAGGCAAAGGAGTTGCTCATCAGCCGGCGCGCCTTGCCCTGAGGCAGGCGTGCGTGGGTATCTATCAGGTTCAGACTGGGCAGCTGTGGGTCGGGCTGCGCGTCCCAGACGTGCGGTGGCAACACGCTGTCGCGGTTGTCGGCGCAGAGGGCCAGCCAGCAGAACGCGGCCTCCAGCGCCCCGGCGGCGCCCAGTGTATGGCCGCTCAGGGGTTTGGTCGACGAGCAGGGCACGCCCGCGGGGAACACCGCCTGCACCGCCAGGCTCTCCATGGCGTCATTGTGTACCGTCGCGGTGCCGTGCAGGTTCAGGTAGTCGATCTGCTCGGGGCCCAGCTGCGCCCGTTGCAACGCCTGGCGCATCGCGGCGATGGCGCCAAGGCCCTGTGGGTCGGGCGCGGAAATATGGTGCGCGTCGCTGCTGGCGCCCTCGCCGAGCAGGGCGATTCCTGGGCCCTGGTCATCGCGACTCATCAGGAACAGGGCCGCTGCTTCACCGATATTGATGCCATTGCGGTGACGCGAGAACGGGTTGCAGCGCTGTTCGCTGATCGCTTCCAGCGCCGAGAAACCGTTCAGTGTCAGCTGGCAGAGGGTGTCTACACCGCCACAGATCACCGCATCGCACAGGCCCATGTCGAGCAGCCGGCGGGCGCTCATCAAGGCGCGGGCGCTGGAGGTGCAGGCGGTGGAAATGACGTAGGCCGGGCCGCTCGACTGCAGCCAGTCGGCAAGGCAATTGGCCGGGGAGCCAAGCTCTTGCTGACGGTAGTCGTAGCTGTCGGGAAAGCGCTGGTCTTGCAAGTAGGTTTTGATGCCGCGGCTGGCTTCGTCGATGCCCGAGGTGCTGGTGCCGAGCACGATGCCCACGCGTGTGGCGCCGTAACGGCCAATGGCCTCGCGCAGTTCGGTTTCGATCTGGTGGGCGGCAGCCAACAGCAGTCGGTTGTTGCGGCTTTCGTGCGCTGCACAGGTGTCGGGCAGCGCTGGCAGTTCAACGCGCACGGCCGCCACCGGCAGCTGCCGCTCCGGCACCCAGCCGGCTTCGGCGCGCACACCGCTGCAGTCGCCGGCAAACAGGCTGCGGCTGACCTGGGCGCGGTCAGCACCCAGGGCGCAGATCACGCCGAGAGCATTGAGAAAGGCCGTCATGGAGTCGCCTCGGTGGGCAATGGGCTGACGTTGTAGCGCAGCCCCTGCGCAAGTTTCACGGTAAAGGTCTCCGGTTGCTCATAGATCACCTGCCAGCGCTCGCCCAGCGTACGGCGCTGGCCCTGTTGGCGGGCGCCCGGGTAGTTGCCGGCCAGCTCTGCCTCAGGCGTCAGGGCGAACAGCACGGCCGCGAACAGCTCGCGGGCCTGGGGGTTGGGCGGCAGCAAGCCATCGGCCTGCCAGGTTCCGTCGCTCAGCAGTTGGCGGGCCTGGGGGATGCCGAGAAAGTCCAGCAGCGACCAGCGCAGGTTCGCCTGTTCACGCTGTATGACCAGCATCCAGTCCTGGCGTTCGCCGGCCTGCAGACGCTGTATGTGCAACTGCTGCGGCAGGTTCAGCGTCGGCATCTGTGCCGGCAGCGGTGCGCGGCTGGCGCAAGCGCTGAGCAACAGCAGGCAACTGATCAACAGTAGGCGGATCATCCGGCTTCACCCGTCCAGGTATCGCTCATGGCCGCGGCCTCGCACAGACCTGGGCCAGCATGTGCAAGCGTCGCTCGGGTTCGGCAACGAAGGGGTTGCGCTCATCCCAGGCGTAGCCGGCGAGGATCGAGCTGATCATGCCGCGGATGTCGGCGGAACTGCCCGGGTGGAAAATCACGTCCTGGAAGCGGCCGTCGTACCAGCCTTGCACGTAGGCGCGGAAGGTGTCGACACCGCGTTTGAGCGGCGCGGCGAATTCACTCTGCCAATCGACGGCATCGCCCTTGAGCTGGCGGTCGAGCAAGCCAGCGGCCATGCTCGCCGAGCGCATGGCGATCGTCACGCCCGAAGAGAACACCGGGTCGAGAAATTCAGCCGCATTGCCCAGCAGCGCGAAGCCTGGCCCGTGCAGGCTTTTGACGTTGGCCGCGTAGCCGCCGATGGTGCGTGCCGGCGTGTCCCACACGGCGTCCTTGAGCACCGATTGCAGGCTTGGGGTTTGCGCGACGAAGTGTTTGAGGCAGGCATCCAGGTCGCTGCCCGCCTCGGCAAAATGCTCGCGCCCGGCAACCACGCCCAGAGAGCAGCGGCCGTTGCTGAACGGGATGGTCCAGAACCAGATATCGCGATGATCGGGGTGTACGGTGACAAGGATCTTTTCCCGGTCGAAGGCCGGGTGTTCGATGCGGTCTTCGATGTGGGTGAACACCGCCTGGCGCACCGGGAAGTTCGACGGCGCTTCAAGGTCGAGCAAACGCGGCAGGACCCGGCCGTAACCGCTGGCATCGAGCACGAAGCCGGCTTGCACGCGGTAGCCGCTGCCGTCGATGCGGCGCACCTGCAGCTGCGGCTCAGGGCCGCTGAAATCGGCGCTGACAATCTCTTGTTCATAGCGGATTTCGACGCCTTGCCGCGCGGCCTGCTCGGCCAGCAGTTGGTCGAAATCGGCACGCTGCACCTGGAAGGTAGTGGATTTGCCATGGCTGAATGTCTCGCCAAAATCAAAGGCACTGTACTGCTCGCCACAGGCAAAGGCGGCACCGTTCTTGAGTTGGAAGCCGGCCGCTTGTACAGCCTCGAGCATCCCCGCTTCTTCGACGAAATCCAGGCAATGGCAGAGCAGGCTTTCACCGATCGAGAAGCGCGGAAAGCGCTGACGCTCGATCACCAGCACGTCGTGGCCGCGGCGCTTGAGCAAGGCTGCGGCAATTGCCCCCGCCGGCCCCGCACCAATCACGACGATGCTGCGATGTTCCATTTCACTGTTCGGCATGGGGCCTCCTGGCGGGTTCTGAATAAGGGGAAGGGCGCCGGTGGAAACCGGCCAACGCGGGCATCAAGGTTGCGCACAGGCCCATGATCATCAGGGCGAAATACAGCGCAGGGCTGATCAAGTCTTGTTGCAGCAGCAGGTTGAGGAAAATGATTTCGCTCAAGCCGCGAATATTCATCAGCAGGCTTTCCCGCCAGCGGCTCGCGCCGGCAAACGACGGGCCAGCCCAGCGCAGCCCCAGCCAGTTGCCCAGCAGCTTGCTGACGATCGGCAGCAGCAACAGGGCGGCGAACTGCCAAGCCTCAAGGTGTTGCAGCGCCTGGTGAAGGTCGATCTGGACGATACCGAAGGTCAGCACCAGCGGAATCGCCACGGCGGTTTGCACCCGCAGCAGCCACTCGGGTTTGATCGGCAGCCGCAACGGCACCTTGAGCCAGCCCAGGCACAGCAGGTAGCCGATGCCCACCAGCAGGGCGTTGAGCCGGTAATGTTCGGCGATAAACAGCAAGACAAAAAACACCAGGCCATAGACCCAGGGCGTGCGCAGCCCTATCGCGTGCAGCAGCCACGGCAACCCGGCGCAGGCCAGTGGCAGCAGCAGGCTCAGTGGCTTCAGGCTGCCCTGGCCCAGGCCAAACAGGGTCCAGCAGGCGAGGTCGATCAGGATGGCCGCCTGCACCAACCGCCGGGTGGCAGCTGGCGGGTAATCGATATGCCGCAGGTACAGGTACAGCACCGGAATGGCCGTGATGGCGAACACCAGCCCCAGCGCCAGGCTGTTCAGCCACGGCTGGGGTGGCAGCAGCCAGGCGGCGCAGGCCAGCCCGCAGGCGAAGGGCACGGCGAAACTGGGCAGGGCGATTTTCAGGCTCTGGCGCTCGGGCTTGAGGTCAATCACATCGCCCAGAATCTGCCCCAGCAACAACGCGAAGCTCAGGCCGTAAAGGGTTTTTAGCCAGGTCGGTGCAATCAGCGCTGCACCACTGAGTTGCCAGTGCGGCTCTACCCAAAAGAACATCAGCAACGGTAGGCCGAAGGTCGCCAGCAGCAGCTGGCTGACAATCGGGATCAGCCCCAGCCTGCGACCGATAAAGGTCACGGCGGCAAACAACGACAAGGCCAGCAGCCAGAACAGCAGGATCATCATGTTGCTCGCTCCAGGGTTTGGCGCTTGGCCGCCCACGGGGCGAGCAGAAAGCTGAAGGCCAGGCCCAGGCTGACCGCCAGCCCGAAGTTGCTGACCGCCGGTGTGCTCGACACCGCCAGCAGGCCGAACGACAGCCAGGTGGTGGTGGCGGCCAGCAGGGTGCCGAGCAGGCTGACGGCCGCGCCACCGACTTGTTCGCGCATCAGGATGGCATAGTCGACGCTGATGGCGGTCACCAGCAACAGGCCGAACAGGCTGAACAGGGTCAGCGGCTGCCCGAGCCAGCCCAGGCTCGCCAGGCTGCACAAGGCTGCCAGCAGCGGCAGGGCAACGATCCGCAGGGCGCCGCCCAGACCAAAGGGCATGACCAGCAACAGCACGATCAATGCGCAGGACAGCAATTTGAGTTCTGCGGCGCTGATCTGGGTATCGGCGAACACCTGGTTCAGGTCGCCCAGGCGGTCCACCAGGGTGACGCCTTCAAGCCCATCGGCCTGGACCTTCAGCAACGCGGGGTTATTCAAGCCTCTCAGGCTGACCATCGCCGCCACGCCGTCGCCACTGTCGCCCAGCCAGAGCGTACGCCACGGCTCACCGAGCGGGCCGGCCAGCGCCTGGTCGATATCCAGGGTCGGCAAGGCCTGCAGTTGTGCCAGTTCAGCTTGCAGGGCCGGCAGTGGCAGGCCCGCGGCCAGCAGCGGATGCCAGTGCTGCGGCATTCCGGACAGGGCGGTGCGCAGGCGCTGCTGTTCGTCAGGGCTGCTGACCAGTTGATCGAGGGCCATGAAGCCTTGCAGCTTGTTCAGGCTGACCAGTTGCTCCAGTCGTTCACTCAAGCCGCCCAGTCGTTCCAGCAATTGCTGTTGGTTGGCCGCGCGTACCAGGAAGAACTGGCTGGTCGGCTGGTAGCCGGTGATGCGGGCAATGGCTTGGGCTTCTTCGAGCAGTTGGGGCGGGCTGCCGACCCATTGGCGGATGTCGTTGCGGGTCTCCAGCTGCCAGACGCCAAGGCCACAGAACAGCAGCACTGCGGCCAACAGCAGCGGATTGCCCAGCCGCTGCAGCAACACTTCGCGCAGATCAACCAGCGCCTGGGCCACCCGCAGCGGCCAGTCGGTGGGGCGCAGTTGTACCCGTGTGAGCAAGGCTGGCAGCAAGCACACGGCACACAGGTAGGCACCGATCAAACCGGCGGCCGAGAACACCGCGATCTGGGTCAGGGCCGGAAAGGGCGTGAAGGCCAGTGCCAGGTAGCCGATGCAGCTGGTGACCAGGCTCAGGGTCAGGCCTGGCAAGGTGATCCGCAACGCTGTCCAGCTGCGCCAGGGGTTCAGGCTCCAGCTTTTGGACAGGTAGTGCAGCGGGTAATCGATGGCCACGCCGATCAGGCTTGAACCCAGCACCAGGGTCATCACGTGAATCCGGCCGAACAGGGCGATACAGGCGGTGGCGCCGAACAGCATCCCCACCAGCACCGGTACGAACGCCAGCAACACGCCCGCGCGGCGAAAGGCCAACAGCAGCAACAGCAGAATCCCAAGCGTGGCGCCGCCACCGACCCAGGTAATTTCACGGCTGGCCTGGCGCTGGCCATTGGCGGCATACAGCAGGCCGCTGGCGGCGAGTAGTTGGGCGCCACTGTCACCGGCCTGCTGACGCGCGTTGCTCAACAGATCGGCGACTTTGAGGGGCAGGTGCAGGTCGAAGGCGTTGCCTTGGGTGCGCGCCCGCAGCAGCACCCATTGCTTGCCATCGGCCTCGGCGACCAGCGCGCCGCTGCTCAGGTCCAGTTGCACACTGGCCGGTTGTGCCTGATTGTTCTGGATGCGCCCGGTGAGGCCGAGCCAGTCGTCCTGGCTCGCCACCAGGCTGAAGGCGAAGGGGTCGTAGAGCGTCTGCACGCGCTGTTCGATAAAAGCCTGTGGCTGTTCAAGCAGCAGCTTGCGATCGGGCGCAGGCAGCAATGCCAGGCGTCCTTGCAGCAGTTGCGCGCGCAATGCCGGCAAGTCGGCCTGCAGGTTCCACTGGACCTTTTCAAACAGCCCGCTGGCTTGCCACTGCTCACCGAGACGGTGGGCCAGGGCGATGGCCCGGGTCCGATCGGGGTGACCGACCAGCACCAGCATCTCCCGGTTCAATGGCTCTTGCATGCGCTGTTCGGCGCGCTGCTCGAGCGCATCGGGGGTGGCCCCGGGCACCAATTGCATCAAGTCCGCCGACAGCGGCGCGGCCGCGTGCCACTGCCAGCCGGCCAGCGCGGCGACGGCCAGCAACAGCAGCATGAACAGGTGCGGCAGCAGGCGTTCAGTCGGCAAAGTCGTGCTGCTCCGCAGGGCTGAGGCTGGCGGCGCTGGTGCTGGCCGGCATCAGCAGCACGGTGCTGTCGCCTTGGGTTTCCAGCAGTTCGATGCGTTCGACAAAGGTGCCGCCGTTGATGGTGATGGCAGTGAAGATCTGCTTGAGCAGCAGCGAGCGTGGCGTCAGGTTCAGCTGCCAGCGCTTGGCATCACCTTGCAGGGCCAATTCGAAGTCACGCTCAAGGCCACTGCTGTCGCCTTTGAGCACGGCGAAAAACAGTTGGTTCTGCTGGGCGGCAGCGGTCTTGCCGGGCAAGCGCTGCCAGCCGCTGGGGTCGCGGCGGGCGATGCCTTGGGCGTCGATGCGGTAGTCCTGCTGCACGGGGGTCTTGAGTAGCCAGAGCAGGCCCTTTTCCTTGGCGAGCACAAAGTCGCCCTTGCTCACCAACGGTTGCGGCAGGGCACGCAGGTGTTTTTCCTGGGTGAAGGGGCCGTGGATCACAGCAGGCTTGGCCAGCTGTGCTTGCAGGTCCTTGAGGTCGAAGGCCTGGGCCAGGTTGGCCATGGCCAGCAGGCTCAAGGCGCAGAGCAGGCGCACGCCGCGGCTCATGCCAGGGCCTGCTGTACGGCATCGACAAACACGCCGGGCGAGGCCAGCTGCATTTCGCCGCTCTCGATATGGACGGCGACCTGCACGGAGCTGGCGCGGGTCATGCGCTCGCCACTGACCGCATCGCTGATCAGGTAGTGGATCTTCAGCCGGTTTTCCCACTCCACCAGGCTTGCGCGAACGCGCAGGCGCTGGCCGAAGGTGGCGCCACGGATATAGCGCAACTGCAGGTCGATCACCGGCCACTCATAGCCGGAATCGCGCATCTGCAGGTAATTGTGCGCAAGCCGGTCGAGCAGCGCGCAGCGGGCGATTTCCAGGTATTTGACGTAGTGGCCGTGCCAGACCACTTGCATGGTGTCGACGTCGAAAAACGGCACCAATACTTCGGTATCAACGTGCAACACGCCTTGGCTACGCATGCAACCCCCAGTGCCGTTCGGCGATCCGTTGCAGGCACAGGCGCAGCTCGCCTTCCAGGGCGCGGTCTTCAATAACTGGGGCAAACTCTTTGAGCAACTGCTCGTGCATAACGGCCAGCGGCGCCGGCAGCGGCCGTGCCTCGGCTTCGCGGTTGCGCAGCCAGACGCCCTGGTTGGCGGCCAGCAGGGTTGCGGCGGCCACCTGTTCAGTCAACTCCAGCACCCGCAAGGCATCGCGGGCAGCGATGGTGCCCATGCTGACCTTGTCCTGGTTGTGGCATTCGGTGGAGCGCGAGAACACGCTGGCGGGCATGGTCAGTTTCAGCGCCTCGGCGGTCCAGGCGCTGGCGCCGATCTGCACGGCCTTGAAGCCGTGATTGAGCATCGCCCGCTCCTCGGCTGCGCCGGACAGATTGCTCGGCAGGCCGTGGTTGTAGCGCACGTCTACCAGCAACGCCAGTTGCCGGTCGAGCAGGTCGGCGACGTTGGCCACCAGGGTTTTGAGGCTGTCCATGGCGAAGGCGATATGACCGCCGTAGAAGTGCCCGCCGTGCAGCACGCGTTCGGCTTCGGCGTCGATGATCGGGTTGTCGTTGGCGCTGTTCAGCTCGGTCTCGATAAAGCCGCGCAGCCAGCCCAGGCTGTCGGCCAGCACGCCGAGCACATGCGGGGCGCAGCGCAGCGAATAGCGGTCTTGCAGGCGATGCAGGGGCGCGGTTGGGGCGTCGATGGCGAGGTCCTGACGCAGCCAGGCCGCCACTTGCAGCTGGCCGGGATGCGGCTTGGCGGCAAACAGGCGCTCGTCGAAGTGCTCCGGATTACCCTGCAGCGCCACCACGTTCAGGGCGGTGATGCGGGTGGCCAGCTTGAGCAGGTAGTCGGCCCGGGCGAAGGCCAGGCAGGCCAGGCCGGTCATGACCGCTGTGCCATTCATCAGCGCCAGGGCTTCCTTGGGCCGCAACACCAGCGGTTGCCAGCCCAGTTCGCGGTGCACCTCCAGGGCGCTGCGGCGCTCACCGCGAAACAGTACTTCGCGCTCGCCCGACAAGGTCGCGGCCACATACGAAAGTGGAGTCAGGTCGCCACTGGCGCCCACCGAGCCCTCTTCGGGAATCAGCGGCAGCACATCGTGTTCGAGAAAGCCTTGCAGCCGTTCGAGCAGCTCCACGCGCACCCCGGACACTCCATGGCAGAGCGACTGCAAGCGGGCGGCGAGCACGGCGCGGGTGGCCCCGGCGTCGAGCAGCTTGCCCAGCCCGCAGCCATGGAAGGTGTAGAGGTGACGGGGCAGGGCCTCGACATGCTCCAGCGGCACGGCGACCACGCAGGAGTCGCCATAACCGGTGGTGACCCCGTAGATCACGCCTTCCTTGTCGAGCAGGGTATCGAGAAAGCGCGCGCCCTTGGCAATGCGCTCTCGGTACGCCGGGTCGGTTTCAAGCTGTGCGGGGGCCTGACGCCAGGCCAGGGCCTGGACGTCTTCGATGCTGAGGGGGAGCGGGCCGAACGTGACCGGCTCAAGCGGATGCGTCGTCATCGGTCTTCCAGTAAGGGTAGAAATTGAACCATTGTTGGGGTGCTTGCCGGCAGTAGTGGCCCAGGCGTTCAGCGTAGCGGCCGGCCCAGTGCGCGATCACCTGGTCGCGGTCGCTGCGCCGCCAGTTGATCGCCTCGGCGAACGGCTCGAGGGTGACCCGGTAGCGACCCTGGTGCTTGAGGCAAAAAATCAGATTGAGTGGGCATTTCAGCAACCCGGCCAGCAACCATGGGCCCTGCGGGAAGGCCGCGGGGTGGCCGAGAAAATCGACCGTGACCTGGCGCCCGCCGTGCAGCGGAATGCGGTCGCCGGCAATCGCCAGCCACTCGCCATCGTCCAGGCGCTGGCTCAGTTGCAGCATGATCGCCGGGTCCAGCTCGCTGACTTGAATCAGGCGCAAATGGGTGGCACCGGCCTCGCCGAGCAAGCGGTTGAAGCGCTCGGCGTGACGGGTATGCACCAGCACATTCATGGTCACCTGTTCACCCAGCTCGGCCAGTGCACGGCAAACTTCGAGGTTGCCCAGGTGCGCGCCCACCAGCATTTGCCCGCGGGCACCGCGCAGCTGTTGGCGCAGAAAGCCTGGGTCAATGATTTCGATCTGCTCGATGCCCAGCTTGCCGTTCCAGACATCGAGCTTGTCCAGCAGCGCATCGGCAAAGGCCATGAACTGGCCGAACACCCGGCGATGAGTCGGGCGCAGCTGCGGCTGCCCGCTCCAGCTCGCCAGGCGTTGCTGGTATTGCCAGGCGCTGCGCCGGGCGCGGCGGCCAAACAGGAAAAAGTACAAGACGATGCCGTGCAGCACCGGCCCAAGCACCCGTCGGCCGAGTAGCTTCACGCCCAATGCAGTCAGCTTCATCAACCAGAAGCTGCCGCGCTCCTGCTGGTCGGCCCAGTGTTCTTGCGTGCTCATCCCTGAAACCTGCGCCAGAGGATCAGCGGGAAACGCAGCAACATGCCGAAGAACAGCTTGGCGTGCATCTTGGAAATCAGCACGTTGTCGTGGACCAGGCGAAAGTGCGAGAGCCCGTCCTGGGGGTAATGCACGCGGGTGGCCAGCCACTGCATCGGCTGGTTGCGCCAGGCCAGGCGGACGAGGATTTCCGGGTCGAAGTCCATGCGCTTGCCAAGCTTGACCGAGTCGATCAGCTGCAGGGTGACCGGCAGCGGATAGACGCGAAAACCGCACATCGAATCGGGGATGCGCAGCGACAGGCTGTTGATCCAGACCCACACGTGGGTCAGGTAGCGCGCATACAGACGGCCCTTGGGCACGCTGGCATCGTACTGTGGATAACCGCAAATCAGCGCCTGTGGATAACGGCGCGAAGTCTCGATGAAACGGGCCACGTCCTGAAGGTCGTGCTGACCGTCGGCGTCCACCTGCAGCGCATGGCTGAAACCCAATCGCCTGGCCTCGCGAAGTCCCGCCATGACCGCGCCACCCTTGCCCTGATTGACCGTCAGGCGGGTCAAAAAGACCTGCGGTTGCCCGGCCAGTTGCTCCAGCACCCGCGCGCAGGCCGGGCTGCTGGCATCATCGACCAGCACGCAGGGCAAGCCGGCCTTCAAAAGCTCGGCGACCACCGCCGGGACGGCGCGTTCGTGGTTGTACACCGGGATCACCGCGCAGGGCTTATGCGTCATGGGCAAGCTCCAGCAAAATGCGGCCGCTGGAGCAGGCTGCGCCCGCATCATTGCGGTAACTGAAATAGAGTTTGCCGCGCGCAGGGTCGAAGCGCAGGTTCAGTTCCAGCGTGTCGCCGGGGCGGACCAGATTCTGGAATTTCAACACTTCCATGCCGGTAAAACGTGCGCCGGGCGCCAGGTGCTCGCAACCCAGCCGGATAGCCCAGTCAACCTGCACGACACCCGGCAAGACCGGCGTGCGGGCGAAGTGGCCGCTGAACACGGCGAGGTCTTGAGGCACGTAGAGCGTCCAGCGCTGTTCATCGTTAACCGTGCTGTGTTCGAGGACCTCCGGGGTTTGCGGGCGTGGCGCCAGCAAGAGTGCTTCGACATCAGCCTGGGGTAGCTTGCCCTGGGTATTGAGCGGCAGCTGGCGCACCAGTCGCCAGCGGCGTGGCAAGGCAATGGCTTCGCAGTGCCGGGACAGATGCTCGCGCAAGGCGTCGGTCAGGGCGCGTCGCCCCTGCTCGCGCAAGGCTTTCAGCCCCTGGCTGCTGAGCACCAGCAATGCACCGAGGCTGGCGCGACGTTCCTGAACCACGCCTAGCCGCGCCTCGGCGACCCACGGGTGATCCATCAGGGCCTGCTCAAGCATGGGCAGGGCGATACGTTTTTCTTCCAGTTTGACGATCCGGTCCAGGCGGCCGAGCAGGCGAAAGCGACCGTCGTCGGCAATTTCGGCGGCATCTGCCGTTTGTTCCACATGCCCGGCGGGCAGGTAGGGCGATTCGATCCGCAGGGCACCTTCCTCGTTCTGGCTCAGGCGCACATCGGCAAAGGGTTGCCACAGGACGTCGGCCTGGCGCCAGGCGATACCGCCGGTTTCGGAACTGCCGAGAATTTCGATGGGCCATTGACCGAGGCGTTGTTCCAACAGGGCCGCGGCCTCGGCGGGCAGTGAGCCGCCGGAGGAGAACACCCGCCGCACCTGGCGCAACGCGGGCCAGTCAAGGTTGTCACCCATGCGCTTGAGCAAGGCCGGGCTTGCGACCCAGGCAAAGGCCGGATGCTCTCGGCTGGCGCGTTGCAGCTCTTCGGGGAAGGGCAGCTGGCGGCGGACAAAACCGCGCCCGGCGCATAGCGGCCAGAGCACGCGGAACAACAGTCCATAAATGTGTTGGGTGGCGACGCTGCCAATGATGCAGGCATTGCCCAGCGAGTCGCCCCACAGCTGCTCGAGCGCCGACACTTCATTGGCCAGTTGCCGCAGGCATTTGTCGATGCGCTTGGGCTCGCCGCTGGAGCCTGAAGTGCACAGGCTGACCTGGGCGCGGTCGAGGTCGAGCGCGGTGGCGGGCAATGGTTCGCCATAGAGACTGTTCAAGCGGCTGTCGTCGGGCAGGTCGCTGAGCCACAGCTGAACATCGGGGCTCCAGCGTTGCCGGGTCTGCGGCTGCAGGTCGGCCGGCAGCAGCACTTGGGCACCGGCATGCCAGGCGCCAAGCAAGGCGATGGCCAAGTCACCGGCATCTTCCAGGTGCACGGCCAGCCGGTTGATGCCGCGGGCTTTCAGGCCACCGGCCAGGCGCAGGGCCTGGTCGCGCAGCTGGGCGTGGTCCAGGGCCGGGGCGAAGGTCACCGCCCGACCCGGCTGCGCCTCGATCAGCAGCTGCTCAAGGGCAATCCATTTCATGGGCGTTCTCGTACACGTTGACGTATCAGCCATTCAGCAGCGAACAGCAGGCCCATCAGGGCATAGGCGATCACGCCGTTGTAGAGCGTCCACCAGTCCAGCGGCGCCCACAGGGTCAGCCCACTGGCAATCAGGCCGTTGCCCAGGAAAAACAGGCACCAGACCTTGGTCACCTGGCGGGTGTAGGGGATCGCCGCCGTGGGCAGCTCCGGTTCGCGCAGGCGTGCCAGGCGCTCGACCAGCGGCGGGCCGTAGCGAAGGCTCAGGCCGAACAGACCGAGCAGGAAACTGTTGATCAGTACCGGGTACCAGCGCAGCAGCTGCGGGCTGTTGGCCACTGCCAACACCCCGCAAAAGGCCAGTGCGGCCAGGGCCATCCACAGGCTGCCGGGCTTTCCACCGCTGGTCAGCGCCCGGCCCAGCCACAGCCCGCCCAACAGTAAGGCGAACTGCCAGGGGGCAAAATGCGCCATGCCCGCATACACCGCAAAGGGGTACAAGACGCCCGCCAGCAACAGGCCCAGGCCAATCAGATGCTTCATGCAGCCGGTTGCACCAGGCGGTAAACCGCCTCGACCACGTCGCTGACCGTACGCACGGACTTGAAGTCCTCGGCGGCGATCTTCTTGCCGGTCTGGCGCTTGATATGGTCGATCAAATCGACGGCATCGATGCTGTCGATTTCCAGATCCTCATACAGGTTCGAGTCCAGGGCGATACGGTCGGGTTCGAGTTCGAACAGTTCAACCAGGGCAGCGCGCAGGGTATTGAAGATGTCATCACGGGTTTGCATGGTGCGGTCTCAGGCAGCCTGTTTTGCAGTGACAAAAGCCGCGAGGCTGGCCACGTTGGTAAAGTGCGAGCGGGTGTCCTTGGCATCGGCGTCGATCTTGATGCCGTAGCGCTTCTGGATCGCCAGGCCGAGTTCCAGGGCGTCCACCGAATCCAGGCCCAGGCCTTCGCCGAACAGGGTTTGTTCGCTGTCGATGTCGGCGGCGCTGATGTCTTCCAGGCCCAGGGCGTCGATGATCAGCAGCTTGATTTCAAGGGTGAGGTCCGGGTGCAGATCGCTCATCTTCGGCGAGCTCCTTTAGAAAATAGTGGTGCAAAAAGTCATTCAACTTGCGCGAGGCCTGCGGTGGCGGGCCTGTTGCCGCGAAGGATTGCGGGTCGATATCGGCGCCCACATGCAGGCTGAAATGCACACGGCGCAAGGGGATGCGATACCAGGGTTCGGCCTTGGTCAGCGTGGTCGGGCTGACCTTGATGGTCACGGGGGTGATGATTCTCGCACCCCGCAGCGCAATTGCGGCAGCGCCGCGATGAAAGGCGGGCGCGCGGCCAGGTTGGGTGCGTGTGCCCTCGGGGAAAATGATCAGGCTCTGGCCGCCTTGCAGGGCAGCGACGGCGGTGTCGAGCATGTCCATGCTGCCGTCGTTGCTGATGTAGCCGGCATCGCGTATCGGGCCGCCGGTGAAGGGGTTCTGCCACAGGCTTTGCTTGACCACGCAGTTGGCCTGGCGGATCAGGCCGATCAGAAACACCACGTCAATCAGCGACGGGTGGTTGGCGATCACCATCTGGCCGGGACGGCCGAGCCGTTCAGGGTGCTCGATGGCGTAGGTGAGGACGCCGCTGCGGTGCATGAACCGCACGAACAGCCAGAACAGCCAGCTGATGGTGTGGCGGGCGCGGCGCTGGTGGGCGCGGGTATCGCCCGGCAGGCACGACAGCAAGGGAAACACCAGCACGCGCAGGCATAACCCGCCTAGCCCGAACAGGCTGAAGCTCAGGGCCGTGGCCAGCAGACGCCAGTAATAAGCGTCGCGGCGGCGATTCAACGGTTGCGCTGCCATGTCCATTCGCGGCGCTCCCAACGGTGGCGGCAAGTGGGGGAAGCGGTCAGCAGGCAGCGCAGCAGGTCAAGGCCGTGGGGCAGGCCTGCGGGTTCGGCAGGTTCGCTGTTATGGCCGAGCGTCAGCTGCCAGTCATCGCCCGGGGTTATCAGCAGCCCAACGGCGTAGGCAAAGGGCACGTCGTCGATCCAGTGTTGGTAGGCGCGAGGCGGCTGCTCTTCAGCAATCACCAACAGCACCGCCCTGGCGCCGTCGGCGATCAGCCCGGCAGCCTCGAGCATGCCGTGTTCCAGACCGTCGCCGGTCGCGGCCAGCGCGGTCATCTCGCTGGTTTCTGCGCGCAGGATCGACCACAGGCCAATCACGGCGTTATGCACCGACAGGCTGAACTGGGTGGGTGACAGGGGTTGGCGCAAGGCTACGTCGCTGAGGATCTCGAAGGTGCGTGGGGTTTCGCCATGCCGGGAGACAAACACCAGCGGCAAGGCTTCATGGCCTTCAGCCAGCGGCCAGCCAACGCTGAACGCCATGCGGGCCAGGCGGCTCAAGCGGCGCCGTTGCATGGCCGGCAAGAACGAAACATCGGGAGCGGATTGACTGTCATCGACAGGGGTCGGCGACTGGAACCAGCGCAGCCAGTCTTCGTCTGACTCAAGCCCGGGGGCCCAGGCACGCCATCGCGCGATATTGAATGTGATCAACGTGTACTTCCCGCCGTATAGACGTCCATGCCGTGGGAGAGACTCGGTGCGACCACCTACCGTGGCATGGCGCAATCGCCGAGTGTGGGCATTATCCGGGTGAGGCTTGCAGGTAGCAAATATTGGTTGAATACACAGACCTGTAGGCCGTTCGACAGTTCAATGGCTAAAAGCCCGGCGGTGCTGGCTTATTCGATGTAGAGGCCACTACACTCGGGCATTCCCCAGGAACACGGAGGTCTTTTCATGCGGCGCGTGGTATTCAATCAGAAAGGTGGCGTAGGCAAGTCGAGCATCGCCTGCAACCTGGCGGCGGTCAGTGCCAGTGAAGGCTATCGGACGCTATTGATCGATCTGGACGCCCAGGCCAACTCGACCCAGTACCTGACGGGCCTGACCGGTGATGACATCCCCATGGGGATCGCCGATTTTTTCAAGCAAACCCTGTCGTCCGGGCCATTTGCCAAGAAGAACAAGGTCGATATCTACGAAACCCCGTTCGACAACCTGCATGTGGTCACCGCGACGCCGGAGCTGGCGGATTTGCAGCCCAAGCTTGAAGCCAAGCACAAGATCAACAAGCTGCGAAAGTTGCTGGATGAGCTGGCCGAGGATTATGACCGGATATACCTCGACACCCCTCCGGCCTTGAATTTCTATGCGGTTTCGGCGCTGATTGCAGCTGATAGAGTATTGATCCCCTTCGATTGCGACAGCTTTTCCCGCCAGGCGCTGTACGGCTTGCTGGCCGAGATCGAAGAATTGAAGGAAGACCACAACGAAGACCTCGCCGTCGAGGGCATTGTCGTCAACCAGTTCCAGCCACGGGCCAGCCTGCCCCAGCAGATGCTCGACGAGTTGATCGCCGAAGGTATGCCGGTGCTACCGATCTACCTCAACAGCTCGGTCAAGATGCGTGAATCGCACCAGGCCAACATGCCATTGATCCACCTCGACCCACGACACAAGCTGACCCAGCAATTCGTCGACCTGCACAACTTGCTGGAAAACGCCTGATTCAAATGCCCTGGCTGCCCAGCCAGGCGAGCAATTGCGGCAACGGGAAGGCGCCACTCTGGCGCGCCACTTCCCGGCCGTCCTTGAACAGGATCAGGCTCGGGATCGAGCGAATCCCCAGCTGTGCCGACAACGGCTGGTTGGCCTCGCTGTCCAGCTTGGCCAGGCGGCAGCGTCCCGCCAATTGTGCCGCCGCCTGCTCGAACACCGGCGCAAATGACTTGCACGGCCCGCACCAGTCCGCCCACACATCAATCAACAACGGCAGATCGCCCTTGATCTGGCTGGCGTAATCGCCTTGCTTGAGCTCGAAGGGTTTGGCCTGCAGCACCGCCGCCTTGCACCGCCCGCACTTGGGTTGATCGCCCAGGCGTTCGGCGGGGATACGGTTCAGGCCGTTGCAGTGGGGGCAGGGGATTAGTAGTGGGGCGGTCATGGTGTGGGGCTCCGGCAAAAAGGCGATTGATTGCCTATTTGGCGGCTTGGAGGTCGGTTATCAAGGGTTACACCTTGTTGCTTGTGGCTGGCAGCTCGGGGCTTGTATGGTTCGCCAACAGAAGAAGGAGCAAGCACGATGAGTTCTCTAATCGAAGAGGCAGCGGAGCACTGGTGCTATATCGCGCCTTTGTTACGAAAGCCGGCAACAGAGGCTGAATACGATGCGCTGGTGGAGTCTATCGACGAGCTGCTGGTACTGATAGGCGAGGATGAGTTCCATCCACTGGCCGGTTTGCTGGTGCAGATGGGCGATCTGGTCGCGGCCTACGACCGCGAGCACCGGCCGATGCCACCCGTTACCCGTGCCGATGCCTTGCGGTTTTTGTAGGAGCCGGGCTTGCCCCGAATAGAACGACGCAACCCTTGTAGGAGCGGACCTGGCCGCGATGGGCTGCGAAGCGGCCCCGGCGATTCCGAAACCGTACGCATTCCCAGGGCTTGTCATAGATATCACCGGCCTCGGGGGCTGCTGCGCAGCCCATCGCGGCCAGGTCCGCTCCTACATGGACGTCTGTGTTCCGGTCCTTAATGCCGCGAATGGGTGCGGCACCGATGTTCAGGAAGAGCAGCTGATCTCCAGATGCTTGCCCCACTCCGGTGGCCGTTCGGCATAGGCTTCCATGCCTGGCTGGGCATCGAAGGGGCGGATGAGCACGGTGTGCAGGCGGCGGACTTCTTCGTAGTCGCCGCGTTGCGCCGCGTCGATGGCGTTCTGGGCCAGGTAGTTGCGCAGCACATACAGCGGATTGACCGCGTGCATGCGTGCGGTGCGGGCGGCATCGTCGGTATTGCCTTCGCGCTCCACGCGCGCCGAATAGTCCTGGCCCCAGGTATCAAACCCTTTGATATCGACGAAATCATCGCGCAAGCGCTGCACGGCCAACTCGGCCGCCTGATCGCCGAGGCGGCGGAAAAACTGGCTGTAGTCCACGCCGCTGTTTTGCATCAGTTGCAGCAATCGCTCAATCAGCGGTTTGTCTTCTTCCTCCGCTTGGGTAAAGCCCAGGCGGCGGCGCATCAGGTCCAGGTAATGGGCTTCATACAGCGGCAGGAACAACCCCAATGCCTCGCGCAGCGCCTCGACACTGATGAACGGCGTTAGCGCTTGGGCCAGCGCGCTCAAATTCCAGTGCGCGATCGGCACCTGATTGCTGAAGGAGTACCGGCCCTGATCGTCGGAATGGTTGCAGATGAAATTGGCGTCGAAGTCATCGAGAAAGGCGAAGGGGCCGTAGTCGAAAGTGATACCCAGGATCGACATGTTGTCGGTGTTCATCACCCCGTGGCAAAAGCCATAGGCCTGCCATTTGGCGGTCAGTTCGGCGTTGCGTTCGACGATGTCGCGGAACATCGCCAGGTAAGGTTCGGCTGCACCCAGGCAATGGGGAAAGTGCTCGTTGAGCACATGTTCGGCGAGGATCTTCTGCTGTTCCGGCTGGCGGGTGTAGTAGAAATATTCGAAATGCCCGTAACGTACATGGCTGGGCGCCAGGCGCATGAGCATCGCCGCGCGTTCCTGGGTTTCGCGCCAGACCACGCTGTCGGAGCCGACAACGCACAGGGCGCGGGTGGTCGGGATGCCCAGTGCATGCAAGGCTTCAGAGGCCAGAAACTCGCGAATCGAAGAGCGCAGCACGGCACGGCCATCGCCCATGCGCGAGTACGGCGTTTGCCCGGCCCCCTTGAGGTGCAGGTCCCAGTGCTCGCCCCTGGAATTGACCACTTCGCCCAGCAACAGCCCGCGCCCGTCGCCCAGGCGCGGGGTGTACGAACCGAATTGATGCCCCGAATACACCATCGCCCGCGGCTCGGCTTCGGACCACAGCTTGTGGCCGCTGAACAGCTCGGCAAAGGTCGGGGAGAAGGTTTCGGCCGGGTCGAGGTCGAGCAGGTTCATGGCCGCTTCACTGGCCACCACCAGTCGGGGTTCGGCAATGGGGTCGGGCAACACCGAGGTGGAAAACGCATCGCCCAGGCGGGCGAAGCGGTTGTCGAAGATCAGTTCGTCGAGGGCTTTCAATGGCCGGCTCCAGCAGAATACTTGAGTATTCTGCTGGGGCTGAGCGCTTTAAGTCCAGTCAGTCCAGCTTGGCGGCGGGCGCCGGCGGCTGTTTGTCATCAACCGGCTCCAGCGGCAACACCGTCTTGTCCATGCTTTCAATCGGCACCATCTTGTATTCCTGGCCCTGCATGTTCTTGAGGTACACCTCCATCTGCCGGAAGGAGATGTTGATGCGCTGCTTCTTGAACTCTTTGTTGATGTAGCGGTTGATCTCGTCGAGTACCGGGTTGCGGTCGCCGAGGTCGCGCACATGCATGCGCAGTTCGTGGTCCAGGGTGCTTTCGCCGAAGTTCAGGAAGTAAACGATCGGTGCCGGTTCCTTGAGCACGCGCGGATTGTCCTGGGCGGCCTTGAGCAGCAGGGTGCGCACCAGGTCCAGGTCCGAACCGTAGTCCACGCCGAGTTTCAGGGTCACGCGGGTGATGGTGTCGGTCAGCGACCAGTTGATCAGTTGCCCGGTAATGAACGTCTTGTTCGGGACAATGATGTCCTTGCGGTCGAAGTCGGTGATGGTGGTGGCGCGGATGCGGATCTTGCTGACCGTGCCCGACAGGTTGCCGATGGTGATGGTGTCGCCGATCCGCACCGGGCGCTCGAACAGGATCATGATGCCGGAGATGAAGTTCGCGAAGATCTCCTGCATGCCGAAGCCCAGGCCGACCGACAGCGCCGCGACCAGCCACTGCAGCTTGTCCCAGCTCACCCCGAGGGTGGACAGGGTCGAGACAAAGCCGACGCCTGCGATCACATACGACAGTAAGGTGGTGGTGGCATAGGCGCTGCCCTGGGCGAGGTTCAGCCGCGACAGCACCAGCACCTCCAGCAGACCTGGCAGGTTGCGCGCCAGGGCCACGGTAATGCCGATGATCACCAGCGCGCCGAGGAAATCGAACAGGCTGATCGGCACCATGCTCATGCTGGCGCCGGTGCCGCTGGTGTATTCGTAAAGGGTGATGTTGTCCAGGTAGACGAATACGCTGATGAGGTCCGCCCAGACCCAGTACAGCGCACCGATAAAGCCGCCGAGCAGGGCCAGGCGGATCAGGCGCAGAGACTGCTGGTTGACTCGCTCGATGTCCAGGGTCGGCTCTTCGATCACGCCTTCGCCGTCGCCGCTTTCTTTCGCGGCCTGGCGTTTGCTCAAGGCGCGTTGATAAGCCAGGCGCCGAGCGGCGACGCTCAGGCCGCGGACGAAGGCGGCCTCGATGACCAGCCAGAGCATCAGCAGGTAGAGGGTGTCGATCAAGCGATCGGTCAGCTTCAGCGCGGTGTAGTAGTAGCCGAAGCACACGGCGATAAACAGTGCGATGGGCAGGGCGGTGAATGCCACGCCTACGGCCTTGCGGAACAGCGAGGCGTTTTCGTGGGTCGGGCTGCTGACCAACAGGCGGCTGAGCAGCCACGCCATCAGCGCGTAGCAGGTCAGCACCACGCCAATGCCGAGGACGTCATCGGCCAGCGCCGAGGGCTGGTGTTCGGCCACTGCCACCACGGCGACCAACGCCAACACCACTGTACCCAGCCGGCGTATCCAGCCGCGCAAGAACTCGACTTGCGGTTTTTCCCAACGGAAATGCAGCTCGGCCACGCCGCCTGGCGCCAGCACGCGGTAGGCGGTGTAGAACACCAGCCAGGCCTGTGCGATTTGCCAGAGCGCGGAGCCGAGGTTGGCGTTCTGCCCGCGTGCGTCGATTTGCAGGGCGTAGCCACACAAGGCCAGGCCCAGCGCCACCGGCATGGCCAGGAGGATATTGACCAGAATCGCCTGCGGGGTGTGCCACTGGCTGTCGCGGCGGAAGTGGCCGATGTCCTGGTGCACTTTGCGCAGCCGTTCATGCAGGTAATTGCGCTTCCACAGCAGCGCGCCGATCAACAGCAGCAGCGGCAGGAACAGCAGCGGCCGCTGCAGCAGGCCGTCGGTCAACTCGTTCAGGCTGGAAAACCACGGCAGGGTGGTGACCTGCTGGCTCAAGCGCTTGGGAATGGTCTGCAGCCATTCCGCGTCCAGCGGTTTGTTGCTCGGGATCCAGAACATCTGCTCGTCCAGGGTCGCGCGCAGGCTCTGGGCGGTGCTGAGGAGTTGCTTCTGGTTCAGTTGCAAAGTGATGGATTCGTTGAGCAGGGCGCTCAATTCGCGGTTCAGGCGCTCGAGCAAATCGCTGCGGGTCACGGCCAGGTCCAGCAGGGTCTTGCGCAGTTGCGGCGTGACCTGTTCGGCGGGCTGGCTTTCCAGCAGCTTGTCAACGTAGGCGCTTGGGCTGCTGATCTGCTCGCGTTGCTGATTGATCTCAAACTGGTACAGACGGATGTCGGCGATCTGGTCGGCCAGGTCGCGGTCGACCTTCAGGTGCGGCAGTGCCTGTTTCTGCTTGTAGAGAATCTTCGACAGCAGCAGGCTGCCCTTGAGCACGCTGATCTGCTCGTCGAGGGTCTGGTCGGCCTGGGTGATGCTGTCCAGTTGTTGCTTGGTGCGCAGGTTCTGTTGGGTCAGTTCGTTGAGCCGGTCGGTGCTGCGCAGCAGGTAATCGGAGAGCTTGAGGTTGGTGGCGCTTTCGGTGGCCAGCAGGCTGCTGCCGCCGGCTTTCTGGGCTTCCAGCGACTGCTCGGTGACGGTTTGCTGGGAGTGGGCCAGGCGCTTCTGGTTGATCAGTGTCTGCAGGTCCTGGATTTCCTGTTCCAGGCGGGTGGTCTGGGCTACCAGCAGGTCATGCTGGCTGTTGCCCAGGTCTTGCAGCAGGCCGTTGCCGGCCAGTTCCTGGCGGCGCAGGTTGATCAGCGCGTTGATCGACGCCAGTTCCGCGTTGAGCTTGTTGCGATGGTCGGCCGTGACGACCTTGCCGCCATCCTTGCCCAGCTTGAGGATGTTGTTGATCTGCTGGATGCGCGTCTGGCTGTTGCTGATTTCGGCCTGGGCACGCTCGGGGCGGGTCTGGGCGGTGATGGCCAGGGTGTTGGCATCGGACAGGGCTTTTTGCAGGTCACCCTGCTGCGCATTGCGCTCGCTGAGCTGTTGCTCCAGCTGCGGCACGTTCAGGTTGGCGTAGCGCTGAGCGACCGGAATCACCTTGGCGACCTTCAGGCGCTCCAGTTCCTTCTGGCTCTCCGCGGTCTGGCGCGGCGCTTCGCTGAGCTGCTGCTTGAGCGCGGCCAGGCGTTTTTCGCTGTCTTCCTTGTTGCCGAGAAAGGTCAGGGTCTGTTCCAGCACTCCCTGCAGCGCCTTCTGATCGGCTTCGGGCAGCTTGCGCTCGGCGATCTTGTCCAGGCTGTTTTGTACAGCGGAGCTGGTGGGGGGCTCGGCCGCCTGTACTGAGGCGACCGATGCACACAGCCCTAGCAGGGCTGCGCCAATGATATTGAGCAGTGTGGGCATAGGCTAAAAATCGTACAACCTGAGAAAAGGATGGCAGTTTAGAGGAATAAGCCGGGGCCGGGTCGCGTTCCGTCGGGGAATCTGACGCCCACTTTGCGGATCTTGTTCCCTTCAATCAGAGCAACGGTCCAAATTGTGTTGTTCCATTCGATCTGGTCGCCGACCACTGGCGCGCCACCCACCTTCTGAGTGATGAACTGGCTGAGCGGCATGTGCGGGTCCTGGCCATCGAGCTGCAAGCCGTACAGCGCCGACACGGCCCCCAGTTCTGCGTCGCCTTCGAGCACGAAGTCGCCGAAGAAACGCAGATCCAGTCCGCGCTGTGGCGCCTGGCTGAACAGTTTGCCCAATGCTGGCAAATTGTGTTCATGACCGATTACGCAGAGCAGATCGCCGACTTCCAGCGTCGTACTTCCCGACGGATGGAGCAGTTGCTGGCCTCGAAACAGGGCTGCAATGCGGGTGCCTTCGGGCATTTTCAGCTCGCGCAGGGCGGCGCCGATGCACCATTTTTCTGCGCCCAGGCGGTACACGAACAACTCCCATTCACTGGTAATGTGCACTTCCAGGGCTGAGCGGGAGATGGGGGCCGGGTCTGGCGGTACGGTGACTTTCAGCAGCTTGGCCACCCATGGCAGGCTGGTGCCCTGCACCAGCAGCGAGACCAGCACGATAAAGAACGCCAGGTTGAAGTACAGCTGGGCGTCGGGCAGGCCGGCCATCAGCGGGAACACCGCCAGAATGATCGGGACCGCGCCGCGCAAGCCGACCCAGGAAATAAACGCCTTCTCTCGACCGTGGAAGGCCTTGAATGGCAGCAGGCCGACCATCACCGACAGTGGCCGGGCAAGCAGGATCATCCACAGCGCCAGTACCAGTGCCGGAATCGCGATGGGCAGCAGATCGTGCGGGGTGACCAGCAGCCCCAGCACCAGGAACATGCCGATCTGGGCCAGCCAGGCCATGCCGTCGAGCATGTGCAGGATGCCGTGGCGGCTGCGGATTGGCCGGTTGCCCAGCACCAGGCCGCAGATGTACACCGCCAGAAAGCCGCTGCCGTGCAGGGCGTTGGTCAGGGCAAACACCGCCAGGCCGCCGCTGATGACCAGGATCGGGTACAGGCCGCTGGCCAGTTTGATCCGGTTGACCAGTTGCAGCATCACCCAGCCGCCGCCCAGGCCCAGGATGCTGCCGATGCCGAATTCACGTATCAGATGGGTGAGCAGGCTCCAGTGCAGGCCGGTCTGGCCGCTGGCGAGCATGTCGATCAGGGTGACGGTGAGGAACACCGCCATCGGGTCGTTGCTGCCCGACTCGATCTCGAGGGTGGCTGTGACCCGCTCGTTCAAGCCCTTGCCGCCGAGCAGGGAAAACACCGCCGCGGCATCGGTGGAACCGACGATGGCGCCGATCAGCAGGCCCTGAATCATGTTCAGGTCGAACAGCCAGGCCGCCATCATGCCGGTCAAGCCGGTGGTAATCAGTACCCCGACCGTGGCCAGCGACAAGGCCGGCCACAGCGCCACCCGGAAACTGGCGACCCGGGTTCGCAGCCCGCCGTCGAGCAGGATCACCGCCAGCGCCAGGTTGCCGACCAGATAAGCCGTTGGGTAATTGTTGAAAATGATCCCGCCACCATCGACCCCGGCCGCCATACCGACCGCGAGGATGATGACCAGAATCGGGATGCCGAGCCGCGAGGAAAGCGAACTGACCAGAATGCTTGCACCTACCAGCAACGCGCCGATCAAGAACAGGCTGTTGATGAAGGTCGCATTCAATGGGAGTACTCCGGAGGGGGTGACAAGGCGAGGCAGGCTATGCAGTCTGCGTGCCAAGGAATTCTAACCTGAGCGGTTGTTGCCGCGTCAAAAGCTTTTTGGAAACCACCAAGATCCAGCGGCAACACGATAGATAGTTGCTGCCTTGCCAGCCTGAGCGACTGATTTAGTCAGGGTTCCTTCAGTTCACGGAACCTGCGACATGAACAACGAAATCTCACGACTGGATACAGACGCCGAAGGCCAGGATCTGCGCCGCACCGGCCAACGCTTCGCCGAAGCCTTTCCCGACCTGCATGACGTGGTCCGCTCCGCCGCCTCGGCGTTGCTGCTCAAGCACACAGGCCAGGCACTGGACCCGGAAAAGGTCTGGTGGCACCGGTTTCGCGATGCACAAAGCAGCAACAGGTCTTTCACCGGTTGGGAGCATATAGGCCGGCCCGAGCAAAGCCTTACCTTTTTACATCTGATGATGGAGCGCTTTCGCGTCAGTGATCAGGACAATGCCGATCTGCTTGCCCTGTATGGTGGGTTCTACTCAGTCGACGGCGGGGCAGGGGTTTTCAACGAACGCAACGAAGTGCGACTGCTTCCAGCCGATGTCTTGAAGGACTTCTGGGCACTTGATCTGGCTACAGACTACCGAAACACGCTGGCGGCTTTCTGGGCTGCCCATGGCGACGATTTCAGGCTGCTTGCTCGAGTGGCCTTTCTGGGGGCTGCGATTCAGGACTATGAGGCTCACCACCTGGCGCCTGAAGACTTTCACAGGATCCTGCTGGCTGCGGGGCGTCCTGGCTTTCCATCCGTGCAGTCGATGACCGGTGTGCTGCCTGCGCTGGCGCCCATCCGGCTGCAACCGGTGGTCATCAACGACGTGATCGCTCTGGATCTGGTCAGGATTGCGGGCCGAGACGGTCAGGAAATACTTTATGCCCCCGGTCAAACACCTGCGTTTCGCGTATTCGCCGACACCCTGCAATTGCAGCAGTGGTTGGCCGCACAAATGAAACAGGCTGAGCTGATCGAACATTTCCCGCTCGGTGATCGCACGGCCCTGCAATCGGCCGCGGCATTCACCCTGGCGCCAGGAGCCAGGATTGTCGGCGATTTGTTCGACTACCTTTGCCAATGCGCTCGGCAACGGATGCAAAAGGATGCGGAGCAACTGCTGGTGTCCGATTGGCAGCTCAACAAGCAACTGTGGATCGGTTACCTGGCGGCCTTCGTTTCCATCGCCGGTGCAGCAGCGCCTATGGCCTGGCCGGTGGCCCTGACCGTGGTTGGGGCAAGTATTGCCAGTGTGGCGCTGAACATTGATCAGGCTGTCAATGGGGCTACCGCGCAGCAGCGGCGCAGCGGGGTAGTTGGGGCAATCGCGGGTTGCATCGATGTACTTTTCCACGGCTTCTTCCTGTTGTCTGGCCCTGCGCACCGTCCGCTGCCGACAGCCTTGGCTCTGGAAGGCCAGGTTTCGATCACGCAAGCCCTTGACGGCCTGGAGTCCAATATCGTTATTGACCTGCGCCAGCCGATTGCACAGGGGCCCCTGCGCGGGGGGTATCTGCAGCATGACGGTGGTGTCTACATCGAAATGGGCTATGTGCCTTATCGCGTGCGCTACAACCCGGCGATCAGGTCGGTCGAGATCGTCGACCCCGACAACCCCTTTGCTTTCTCTGGTGGGCGACCGGTCGCGCTGGATGACGCAGATCAGTGGCGATTGCTCAAGCCGTTGGCGCTCAAGGGCGGCGACGAGACTACCGAAGCCATTATCGCGAAGGTCTTTCCCAATGAAGGGAGCGTCGAGTATGTGTTGGGCGCTTACGACTTTCCGCAAAACCAGGCCGAAGCCTTGCGGCTGCGCGTCGCGATTTATTTGCGTGAACGCCTGCTTTGCCCGCCGGAGCTGGATATTTACCTGAAGGCCGGTCGCTCCCGTCCGTTTCCTGAGCCGCAGCGCGGTACCTCGACGTTCTGGGATCGCTACATGATGCAGGACCCTGATGCGCAGCAGGCCTTCGCCAACCGTGCCTTGCAGCGGCAAAAGGCGGTGATTGAGGTCTTGAAGTTACCGCCGCAGGCAGAGCTCGAGAATGACGTGTATATAGACAGCCATGGCGAAGAGCATCGGGTCTACGTGACGGCTGAGGGGCGCTACCATTCTGAAGCGATTCTGTATTACACAGACGACGATGAAGCGTTCAACGGCTTTTTGCGCCGAGGTAGCCGGGACGTCAACAGCCACGCGATCCAGGATATCGAAGCGCTGGCCAAAGAGCTTGAGTCGGTCGAAACCAATGACGAGGCAGCCTTGTACCGCGGCGGATCGGGCTTGCGCGGGACGTCCGGCCTGGTGTTCCGCTCGGGCCGCTTGAAAGTGGGAGATGTGCTGGTCAATACCGACATCGCCTCCTTTACTGAGAGCCCCTATGTTGCCCGCCGATTTGCCAGCAGCCATGCAGGCGACGGGATTAGAGAAGTCGCAGAGGCGAGCTTCGATGAGAGCTCGGTGATTTTCAAGCTGGATGCCGAAAATTACTACAGTGCCTACCCCGTCGCGCCCTTTTCAAAAACGCCTAACGAGGCGGAGTCGCTGTTTCTGCCGGGCGCGTACTTCCAGATCGAAAGCCTCAGGGAAGTGGCCGGCACCACTTACCGCTTGATGGAGGTAGGGCTCAAGGAGGTTGGCAGCGCGGCAGCGAGCGTCTTTTATGACTTGTGCACCGGCGAGCCCTTCGACCGGGAGCGCTACCTGCAACGGCTGGGCGAGGACGCCCGGCCGTTGGTGGATCGGTTTTTTCCTGCCTGAGTCAGAACCAGTCGTTCTGCATGCTGGCGCAGGTGGTGTCGCGCGTGTTCAGCAGCTCAAGCGTGTGATGGCAGCCCGGGATTTCCCAGGTCAGGAAGTAGCGGGCTGCCTGCAACTTGCCGTGATAGAAACCGGCATTGGCAGGGTCGCACTGTTGCAGGCCTTGCTCGGCCCGGATGGCCTGCTCCAGCCAGCGCCAGCCGATCACAGTGTGGCCGAACACATTCAGGTACAGCGCCGAGTTGGCCAGGGCCGTGTTGACCTTGCCGGCGGTGAGATCGCCAAGTAATGCCAGCGTCACTCGCTGCAGGTGCTCCACCAGTGTTTCCAGCGGTTCGCGCAAGGCGTCCAGCACACTGAGTTCGGCGGCCCGTGCGCAGGTCTGGGCAATTAGCCGCAACAGTTGCTTGAGCCCGGCACCGTTGTTTTGAGCCAGCTTGCGACCGAGCAGGTCCAGAGACTGGATGCCGTGGGTGCCTTCGTGAATCGGGTTGAGGCGGTTGTCACGGTAGTACTGCTCAACCGGGTATTCGCGGGTGTAGCCATGGCCGCCGAGAATCTGGATCGCCAGCTCGTTGGCCTTGAGGCAGAACTCCGAGGGCCAGGATTTGACGATCGGCGTCAGCAGGTCGAGCAGCTGCCCGGCCTGCTCGCGGGCCTGTTCGGTCTCACCGGTCTGGGTGTCGTCGAACAGGCGGGCGGCATACAGGCCCAGGTCGAAGGCGCCTTCGACGTAGGCCTTCTGGGTCAGCAGCATGCGCTTGATATCGGCGTGCTCAACGATCGCCACCGGCGCCGTATTTGGATCCTTGCTGTCGGGCAGTCGGCCCTGCGGTCTTTGGCGGGCGTACTCCAGCGAATACAGGTAACCGCTATAGCCGAGCATCACCGCGCCCATGCCAACGCCGATGCGCGCCTCGTTCATCATCTGGAACATGCAGCTCAGGCCCTGATGCGGCTTGCCCACCAGATAGCCGACACAGTGGCCGTTGTCGCCAAAGTTCAGCGCGGTCGAGGTGGTACCCCGCCAGCCCATCTTGTGGAACAGCCCGGCCAACAGCACATCGTTGCGCGGGCCGAGGCTGCCATCGTCATTGACCAGGAACTTGGGCACGATAAACAGCGAAATCCCCTTCACCCCCGGCGGTGCATCCGGGAGCCGGGCGAGGACCATGTGGACGATATTTTCTGACAACGGGTGATCGCCGCCGGAAATGAAAATCTTGTTGCCACGCAGGCGATAGGTGCCGTCCTCATGGGGTTCGGCACGGGTGCGGATGTCTGACAGCGATGAGCCCGCGTGGGGTTCGGTCAGGGCCATGGTGCCGAAGAAGCGGCCCTCGATCATCGGCTGCAAAAAGCGTTGTTTTTGCTCTTCGCTGCCAAAATTTTCAATCAGGTTGGCGGCGCCCATGGTCAGGAACGGATACGAAGTCGTCGCCGCGTTGGCAGCCTGGAAGTGGGCGAAACAGGCTTGTGACAGCAGCGTCGGCAGCTGCATGCCCCCTACCTCGAAATCACGGGCCGCGTTCAGAAAGCCGGCCTCAAGAAACGCATCCACCGCCGGTTTCACCTCCGGGATCAGGATGGCTTCGCCGTTCTCATAGCGCGGCTCGTTTTCATCGCCCTTGCGGTTGTGTGGGGCGAAGTACTTCTCCGCGATCATCCTCGCCGTACCAAGCGCCGCATCAAAGGTTTCACGCGAGTGCTCGGCGAAGCGTTCGCGCCGGGTCAGGGCTTGCGCGTCGAGCACTTCATAGAGTTCGAACGCCAGGTTGCGGGAGCTGAGCAAGGTTTCGGACATGGCGGCATACCGGTAGGGGAGTGGGCCGAGTCTAGGACGGGTGGTGCGGGGATGGACAGCACAATAGGTGGGGGTGATGGCGGGCTAGAACAGTGGGTGACTTCGTTAGACCGCGATGTTTCGTACGCGCAAGGCGGATAGGGATGGCTTCTTTATATTGGTGAATCGGGCTCGATATCGATCCATTTTTTACAGGAGTTTTACGATGTCGATTGAAGGGTCAGAAACGGTCAATGTCGAGGCTGAGGACAAGCCGGCTTTTTTCGTGGTGTCACTGCAGAAACTTCTTGTGATGGGTTTTTTTACCATGGGTTTCTATTTTACCTATTGCCTGTACGCCAATTGGCGCAACTACAAAACTGCGACCGGTGCTGAAGTGATACCGCTGTTAAGAGCATTGTTTGCCATATTTTTCCTTCACTCATTGTTTCGTAAAGTTGACGAAAAGATCATTGCCACCGGCCGTCACTTTGCTTGGTCACCCAATGTCTATGCCACTCTGTTGGTGATTGTCGCGCTGATATCACTGATTCCGCAGGCACATGTGGTGACTGCTTTAATCTTCTCGCTTTTGTGCTTGATTGCCATTTTTTACCTGTGGGCGCGGTCTCAGCAGGCGATCAATTTTTGCGAGGGCGATCCAAAGGCTGAAGCCAACTCGGCATTCACGCTCGCCAACGGTTGCTGGATCGCGGTAGGTGCGCTGTTTTGGCTGTCCGCGTTTTTGCCCTTGTTTGATATATAACTTCCACGCCCTTTTCGCGAGCAAGCTTGGCTCCCACGCCGATATTGAATCCCACCGAAGATCGCTGTGGGAGCCAGGCTTGCCCTAATGCCAGTCAGTTAAGGAATGGAACACCGCAGCTTTTGTAGGAGCGGACCCGGCCGCGATGGGCTGCGAAGCGGCCCCGGCGATTCCGAAACCGCCCGCATTCCCAGGGCTTGTCGTAGATATCACCGGCCTCGGGGGCTGCTGCGCAGCCCATCGCGGCCAGGTCCGCTCCTACAAGGGTTGCGTCGTTCAATTGCTTAACTGACTGGCATTAAGGCTTGCCCGCGAAGGGGCCTGAAGCCCAATACAAAATTTCCAGGCAAAAAAAAGGGAGACCGAAGCCTCCCTTTTTTGTCAGCCGACAGCCATCAACCGATGGTCATCAAGCTCGCATTACCCCCCGCCGCCGCGGTGTTCACGCTCAACGCCCGTTCAATCACCAAGCGCTCCAGCGCAATGCTGGTCTCGCCCCGGGACAAACCATGCACCCCGACGATCGCACCGGCACGCTTGGCCACGTGCTGGCAGACCGCGCGCAGTTGGTCGGAGTGACCGTGGTGCAGGACGGCGTCGAACACCACCTCGTCCTTGTTCCACTCCGGCACCAGCTGGATGCGCGCCTGAACTTCCTTCGGCAGGCGAGCACGCAGGGGCTTGCTCAGCTCGGTTTCCGGCCAGATCGCCGAGCTTCCGACCGCCAGCACCGCGGCCAGTTGCACCAGCAGGTCGGCTTCGACTTCGGCCAGGCACAGCACGTGCTCGCGCGGCAGGATGCTGTAGCTGTTGCGCTCACCGGTCGGGCCGGTCAGTTGGCGGGTCACGCCGCTTTGCGATTGCGCCGCGAATGCGCTGCACAGCTCGGCCAGGTCCGCCTGCTTGTTGCTTTGGGCCCAGGCTTGCAGGGCTTGCAGCGGCGTGCTCATCGCATCGCGCAAACGGGTGTCCGGGGTGATGCCGGCGTCGGCGCGCTGGAAGGTGGTGCCGATCGCGTCGTTCGGCCGGGTCGACAGCAGGCGGTACAGGTACAGCGGGCCGCCGGCTTTGGGGCCAGTGCCCGACAGGCCTTCGCCGCCGAACGGCTGCACGCCGACCACGGCACCGACGATGTTGCGGTTGACGTAGACGTTACCGGCGTTGACGTTGTCGATCACCTTGGCGATGGTCTCGTCGATGCGGGTGTGCACGCCCAGGGTCAGGCCGTAGCCGGAGGCGTTGATCTGCTCGATCAGCTGATCCAGATTCTTGCGGTTGTAGCGCACCACGTGCAGCACCGGGCCGAAGATTTCACGCTGCAGCTCGTCGAAGCTTTCCAGCTCGATCAGGGTCGGCATGACAAAGGTGCCGCGCTTGATTTCTTCGCCGTTGGCGATCGCCACCTGGTACACGGTACGACCTTTGTCACGCATGCCCTGGATGTGTTTCTCGATGCCGGCCTTGGCTTCGGCGTCGATCACCGGGCCAATGTCCACGCTCAGGCGCTCGGGGTTGCCGAGGCGGCTTTCGGCCATGGCGCCCTTGAGCATTTCGATCACCCGGTCGGCCGAGTCTTCCTGCAGGCACAGCACGCGCAGGGCCGAGCAGCGCTGGCCGGCGCTGTCGAAGGCCGAGGAGACGACGTCGATCACCACCTGTTCGGTCAGCGCCGAGGAGTCGACGATCATGGCGTTCTGGCCACCGGTTTCGGCGATCAGCGGGATCGGCCGGCCCTGGGCGTCCAGCCGACCAGCGATGTTGCGTTGCAGCAGGCGCGCCACTTCGGTGGAGCCGGTGAACATCACGCCTTTGACCCGATCGTCACCGACCAGTCGCGCACCGACGGTTTCACCACGGCCCGGCAGCAGTTGCACCACGCCTTCGGGGATGCCGGCTTCGAGCAGCAGGCGCACGGCCTGGGCCGCCACCAGCGGGGTTTGTTCGGCCGGCTTGGCCAGCACCGGGTTACCGGCGGCCAGTGCAGCGGCGACCTGGCCGCTGAAGATCGCCAGCGGGAAGTTCCACGGGCTGATGCAGACCACCGGGCCCAGCGGGCGGTGGGCGTCGTTGCTGAAGTCGTTGCGAGCCTGCACCGCGTAGTAACGCAGGAAGTCCACGGCTTCACGCACTTCGGCGATGGCGTTGGCGAAGGTCTTGCCGGCTTCGCGGGCCAGCAGGCCCATCAGCGGCTGGATCTCGGCTTCCATCAGGTCGGCGGCGCGTTCCAGGATCGCGGCGCGCTCGGCCGGCGGGGTGGCCTGCCAGATCGGCGCGGCGTTCAGCGCGCACTGGATGGCGTTGTCGGCATCCTCGACCGTGGCTTCCTGCACATGGCCGACCACGTCGCGCTGATCGGACGGGTTGAGCACGGCGGCGGCGGTGCCGGCGCTGGCAGCGCAGCCGAGCATCGGCGCGGCTTTCCAGTCGTTGTGGGCGGTGGCCAGCAGGGCGCAGGACAGCGACGCCAGGCGATGTTCGTTGGCCAGATCAATACCGGCAGAGTTGGCGCGTTCGGCACCATAAAGGTCACGCGGCAGAGCGATGCGCGGATGCGGCAGGCCGAAACCGCCTTCCTGGGTGGCCATGCGCTCGATGGTCGCGACCGGATCGGCCACCAGCTCCTGGATCGAGATCGACTGGTCGGCGATGCGGTTGACGAACGAGGTGTTGGCGCCGTTTTCCAGCAGGCGACGGACCAGGTAGGCCAGCAGCGTTTCGTGGGTGCCGACCGGGGCATAGACCCGGCACGGACGGTTCAGCTTGCCGTCGGCAATCTTGCCCACCACTTGCTCGTACAGCGGTTCGCCCATGCCGTGCAGGCACTGGAACTCGTACTGGCCAGGGTAATAGTTCTGGCCGGCGATGTGGTAGATGGCCGACAGGGTGTGGGCGTTGTGGGTGGCGAACTGCGGGTAGATGACTTCCGGCACCGACAGCAGTTTGCGCGCGCAAGCGATGTAGGACACGTCGGTGTACACCTTGCGGGTGTAGACCGGGTAGCCTTCCAGGCCGTCGACCTGGGCACGCTTGATCTCGCTGTCCCAGTAGGCGCCTTTCACCAGGCGAATCATCAGGCGGTGGCGGCTGCGGCGGGCCAGATCGATCACGTAGTCGATCACGTACGGGCAGCGCTTCTGGTAGGCCTGGATGACGAAACCGATGCCGTTCCAGCCAGCCAGTTGCGGCTCGAAGCACAGGCGCTCGAGCAGGTCCAGCGACAGCTCCAGGCGGTCGGCTTCCTCGGCGTCGATGTTCAGGCCGATGTCGTATTGCTTGGCTAGCAGGGTCAGCGACAGCAGGCGCGGGTACAGCTCGTTCATCACGCGCTCATACTGGGCGCGGCTGTAGCGCGGGTGCAGGGCCGAGAGCTTGATCGAGATGCCTGGGCCTTCATAGATGCCACGGCCGTGGGAGGCCTTGCCGATCGAGTGGATGGCCTGCTCGTAGGACGCCAGGTACTTCTGCGCGTCGTGCTCGGTCAGTGCGGCTTCGCCGAGCATGTCGTAGGAATAGCGGAAGCCCTTGGCTTCGAACTTACTGGCATTGGCCAGCGCTTCGGCGATGGTCTCGCCGGTGACGAACTGCTCGCCCATCAAGCGCATGGCCATGTCGACGCCCTTGCGGATCATCGGCTCGCCGCTCTTGCCGATGATGCGGCTGAGCGAGGAGGTGAGGCCGGATTCGTTGTGGGTCGAGACCAGCTTGCCGGTCAGCAGCAGGCCCCAGGTGGCGGCGTTGACGAACAGCGACGGGCTGTTGCCCAGGTGCGGCTGCCAGTTGCCGGTGCTGATCTTGTCGCGGATCAGCGCATCGCGGGTGCCCTTGTCGGGGATGCGCAGCAGGGCTTCGGCCAGGCACATCAGTGCCACGCCTTCCAGGGACGACAGGGAAAACTCCTGCAGCAGGCCCTGAACAATCCCGGCCCGACCGCCGGCGCTCTTCTGGTTACGCAGTTTTTCCGCGATCGAAGCGGCCAGCTTGTTGGTGGCCTCGGCCATCGGCGCGGGCAGGCGGGCCTGCTCCAGCAGCATGGGCACGGCTTCGGGCTCGGGGCGGCGGTAGGCGCCGGTGATGGCAGCACGCAGCACTGATTGCGGCAGGATGCTTTCAGCGAATTCGAGGAAGCACTGGTGATTATGGTCGCCCTGGACTTCGCCGGCGTCGTCGGAATTTGCGCCCGGCACACCGCTCAATTCGGACAGGGTTGCACCACCCTCGAGTTTTTCCAGGTAATTGAAAATTGCCTGTTTGATCAACCAGTGTGGAGTACGGTCGATGGACTGAGCAGCGGTCTTCAGTCGCTCGCGGGTAGGGTCATCAAGTTTGACCCCAAGGGTGGTAGTCGCCATTTCTTATCCTCATTATCGCCACGGTGGTGCGGCACAAGCTGGTGCCAAGATTAGCGTCGGGGAGGACAAGGTGCAACCTGGTGCAACCTCCGTTTGTAGGAAATATCTTTTGTGGTACTACACTGCATATTCCCTTCACCGATTCCGGCTGTTTTTGGTGCATTCATTTATGAAAAAGGTCTTTTTTGCTCCCAAAAGTAGCAAAAAGCGTCTGTAATGGAAAAAATCCGACGAGGTGCAACTGAGGTGCAAATTTTGGTTGCACCTTATTCGCTTTGTTGCATAGGATGCGCCGCCTAGGTGCAACCTCCCATAAAGAGCGTTCGCTTTTTCATAAAAACAAACACCAGGGCGCCACATCATGAGTGTAAGCAACCCAACCCTGATCACGTTCGTGATCTACATCGCGGCAATGGTGATGATCGGCTTTATGGCCTATCGCTCCACCAACAACCTTTCCGACTACATTCTTGGCGGTCGCAGCCTGGGCAGCGTGGTAACCGCGCTCTCGGCCGGCGCCTCGGACATGAGTGGCTGGTTGCTGATGGGCTTGCCAGGTGCCATCTACATGTCGGGCCTGTCGGAGAGCTGGATCGCCATCGGCCTGATCGTCGGTGCCTATCTGAACTGGCTGTTCGTGGCTGGCCGTCTGCGTGTGCAGACCGAGCACAACGGCGATGCGCTGACCCTGCCGGACTACTTCGCCAGCCGTTTTGACGACAAGAGCGGCCTGCTGCGGATCATCTCCGCTGTCGTGATTCTGGTGTTCTTCACCATCTATTGCGCTTCCGGCATTGTTGCCGGTGCCCGTCTGTTCGAATCGACTTTCGGCATGTCCTATGAGACCGCTCTGTGGGCCGGTGCTGCAGCGACGATTGCCTACACCTTCGTAGGCGGGTTCCTGGCGGTCAGCTGGACCGACACCGTGCAAGCCACGCTGATGATCTTCGCCCTGATCCTGACCCCGATCGTGGTCATGCTCGCCACCGGCGGCCTCGACACCACGTTCCTGGCGATCGAAGCGCAAGACGCCAGCAACTTCGACATGCTGAAAAACACCACCTTCATCGGCATCGTTTCGCTGATGGGCTGGGGCCTGGGCTACTTCGGCCAGCCGCACATCCTGGCGCGCTTCATGGCCGCTGATTCGGTGAAGTCGATCGCCAACGCCCGTCGCATCTCCATGACCTGGATGATCCTGTGCCTGGGCGGCACCGTGGCCGTTGGTTTCTTCGGTATCGCTTACTTCTCGGCGCACCCTGATGCGGCAACGCCGGTTACCGAGAACCACGAGCGGGTGTTTATCGAACTGGCCAAGATCCTGTTCAACCCATGGATCGCCGGTGTACTGCTGTCGGCCATTCTGGCTGCTGTAATGAGTACCTTGAGCTGCCAGCTGCTGGTGTGCTCCAGCGCCCTGACCGAAGACTTCTACAAGACCTTCCTGCGTAAAAGCGCTTCGCAGCTGGAACTGGTCTGGGTCGGTCGCGCCATGGTGCTGCTGGTTGCACTGGTCGCCATCGCCATGGCCGCCAACCCGGAAAACCGCGTTCTGGGCCTGGTCAGCTACGCCTGGGCCGGTTTCGGTGCGGCCTTCGGTCCAGTGGTTCTGATCTCGGTCCTGTGGAAAGGCATGACCCGTGACGGTGCGCTGGCCGGTATTCTGGTGGGGGCTATCACGGTGATCGTGTGGAAACACTTCGAGGTGATGGGCCTGTACGAAATCATCCCGGGCTTCCTGTTCGCCAGCCTCGCCATCGTGTTGGTGAGCTCGATGGGCAAGCCTTCGGCCAGCATGCTGTCGCGCTTCGCAGCAGCAGAGGCGGCTTACCACAAGGACAAGTAATCAGCCCTCGCTGACCTGCCTTGGCTCCTTGCCTTGAAGCCGGCCCGCATCCTCTGGATGTCGGGCCGGTTTTGTTTTGCCGAGCCATCTGCCCAGTGGCGACCTGACGCGCGCCGTCGCGCAAGGTAAACTCTGCGGCCTTGCAGGAGTTGCCATGAACTATCGTCACGCCTACCACGCCGGCAACCACGCCGACGTGTTCAAACACCTCGTTTTGACCCGTCTGATTGCCTTGATGTCACGCAAGGAGCAGCCGTTCGCCTACCTCGATACTCACGCAGGTCTGGGCCTGTATGACCTGCGCGGCGATGAAGCCAGCCGCACCGGTGAGTGGCTGGAAGGCATTGGCCGTTTGTGGGGGCGCCAGGACCTGCCAGATCTGGCCGCCGACTACCTGCGCATTCTGGGCAAAATGAACCCGGACGGCGAGCTGCGCTACTACCCCGGTTCTCCTGAACTGGCCCGGCGTCTGGCGCGTCAACAGGACCGCGTGCTGCTCAACGAAAAGCACCCGCAGGATGGCCAGCTACTCAAGGAGAACATGAAGCGTGACCCGCGTGTGTCGGTGCACCTGGGCGAAGGCTGGCACGTGCCGCGGGCGCTGCTGCCGGTGGCCGAGAAGCGTGCGCTGATGTTGATCGACCCGCCGTTCGAGCAGCTCGATGAGCTCAAGCGTTGCACTCAGGCGCTCAAGGAATCCATTTCGCGTATGCGCCAGACGGTGGCGGCGATCTGGTACCCAATCAAGGACGATGCGCGTCAGATGACCCGCTTCTACAACGACCTCACCAGCACCGGCGCGCCGAAGCTGCTGCGTGTGGAATTGCTGGTGCATCCGCTGGAAACGCCGCAAAGCCTGAATGGCTCGGGCCTGGCGATTGCCAACCCACCGTGGGGGCTGGAAGAGGAATTGCGTGAGCTGTTGCCGTGGCTGGCGGAGGTGCTGGGCCAGACCAAGGGCAGCTGGCGGATGGATTGGTTGATTGCCGAGTAAGGCTTGAGATCGGCGGTGGGGTTATTCGCGGATAAATCCGCTCCCACAAAAGCCCCCGCACATTTGAAGTGGGGATTTCTGTGGGAGCGGATTTATCCGCGAATAGCTCCACCGCCGCGAAGCTTTTATCAGGCTGGCAAGCAGACGCCAGTGCCACCAATCCCGCAATAACCCTGCGGATTCTTGGCCAGATACTGCTGGTGATACGCCTCGGCGTAGTAGAACGTCGGGGCTTCGTCGATTTCAGTGGTGATGGTCCCCAGGCCCGCCTTGTCCAGCTCAGCCTGGAACTCTTTCTCGCTGGCCTTGGCCTGTTCCAGTTGTTCCGGGGTGGTGGCGTAGATCACCGAACGGTATTGGGTGCCAATGTCATTGCCCTGGCGCATGCCCTGGGTCGGGTTGTGCAGTTCCCAGAACAACTTCAGCAATTCCCGATAGCTGACAATGCTTGGCTGGTAGACCACCAGCACCACTTCGCTGTGGCCGGTCATGCCCGAGCAGACTTCTTCGTAGGTCGGGTTCGGCGTAAAGCCACCGGCGTAACCTACGGAGGTGCTGTACACGCCTTCTCGCTGCCAGAAGCGACGCTCCGCGCCCCAGAAGCAACCGAGGCCGAAGATGGCGAATTCCACATCGCCCGGGAATGGGCCCAGCAGCGGATTGCCGTTCACGAAATGTTCGTCAGGGACTTTGATAGGGGTTTCGCGGCCAGGCAGGGCTTGTTCAGCAGTAGGCAGTACGTTTTTGTTCACCAGAATCTCCGAGCGCAGGGCCATATAGACATACCTCTCGTTAGTCAGAAACGACCACCCGGCTCTTGTACGGGCAGGTGTGG
The DNA here is from genome assembly GCF_009905435.1 of Pseudomonas sp. R5(2019). Lineage (GTDB taxonomy): Bacteria > Pseudomonadota > Gammaproteobacteria > Pseudomonadales > Pseudomonadaceae > Aquipseudomonas. Next base: position 73,844 of record NZ_JAAAMT010000003.1, on the reverse strand, counting down.
TCATTATTCGATAGACCCGTAGTTTGCCCGACTGTCACGCGCCTGTCAGGCCATTGGTCCGCGCGGGTAACGTTTGAGCTTTTCGGCCAGTTCAGTGCCCGGGATCGGCCGGTCGAACAAATAACCCTGGCCCACGTCGCAGCGATGGCGGCGCAGGAAGGCCAGCTGCTCGGCAGTCTCGACGCCCTCGGCCACCACCTTGAGCTTGAGGTTGTGGGCCATGGCGATTACGGCCGAAGTGATCTCCATATCGTCCTGGTTGTCCGGGATTTCGTTGATGAAGCTGCGATCGATCTTGAGTATGTCGATGGGAAACTTCTTCAGGTAACTCAGCGACGAATACCCGGTGCCGAAGTCGTCCATCGCCAGCGTCACGCCCAGCTGCTTGAGCTGGTCGAGTTGACGGTGGGTGTCTTCGGTGGCCTCCAGTAACAGGCCCTCGGTCAGTTCCAGCTCCAGCAGGTGCGGCGCCAGGGCTTCCTCCTTGAGGATGGTGGCGATCGAGCTGACCAGGTCCGGGTCGGAGAACTGCTTGGGCGACAGGTTGATTGCCACTTGCAGGTTGCCCATGCCGGCGGCGGTCAGTTGTTTGCTCATGCGGCAGGACTGGCGCGCCACCCATTTGCCGATCGGGATGATCAGGCCGGTTTCCTCGGCCACGCTGATGAACTGGTCCGGGCGGATCATGCCGCGCTCCGGGTGGTTCCAGCGCAGCAGCGCCTCCATGCCCAGCAGGCGACCGCTGCGCAGGCACAGCTTGGGCTGGTAGAACACCTCCAGCTCATTCTGAGACAGGGCGCGGCGCAGGTTGTTTTCCACGAACAGCTTGTAGCTGGCCTCGGCATTGAGGATTTCGGTAAACACCTGGACCTGGTGTTTACCATTGGCCTTGGCCTTGTGCAGGGCCAGACCGGCGTTTTTCATCAAGGTCTGCGGGTCACGGCCGTGCAGCGGCGCGCAGGCCAGGCCCACGGAGGCGGTGACGTTGATCAGCTGGTTGTCGACGAACATCGGCTTGTCGAGGGTCTTGAGCAGCTGCATCGCGATCTGTTGGCCGCTGTCCAGGTCGGTGTCATCGAGCAGTACGGCAAATTCGTTACTGGCGAAGCGCGCCAGGCTGCCATTGGGGCTCAGGCTATTGCGCAGGCGCCGGGCCAGGCTGACCAGCAGCTTGTCGCCGGTCTGGTGGCCGAGGCTGTCGTTGATCCGCTTGAAGTTGTCGATGTCCACCAGCAGCAGGCTGATCGGGCTGTCACTGTCGCGGGCAAAGCGTTCGTCGAGGTTGCGGATAAACGCCGGGCGGTTGCCCAGGCTGGTCAGGTTGTCGGTGTAGGCCAGTCGCTCGATGCGCTGTTGCGCCAGCTTGCTTTGGGTGATGTCCTCGTAAATGCCGATGTAATGGGTCAGCTCGCGGTTGTCACCGTACACCTTGGAGATCGACAACTGGCCCCAGTAGGGTTCCAGGTTCTTGCGCCGGCTTTTGAATTCGCCCTGCCAGCTGTTGCTGCTGGCCAGGCTCGAGGCTGCATCGAACAGCAGCTCGCTGAGGTTCTCCAGTGCCGGAAGCTCGGACAGTCGGTGGCCGTGGACTTCTTCGGTGCTGTACTGGGTGATGGCCGTAAAGCTCGGGTTCACGTACTCGACGATGCCGTCGCAATTGACCAGCAGAAAGGCGTTGGCACTTTGTTCCACGGCCCGTTGGAACAGGTGCAGGGCGTTGGTGGCCGTGCGCCGGTTGTGGTTGTTGATGACTTGGGCGAACTGGTCGGCCAGCTCCCCGGCAAAGGCAATCTCATCGGTTTGCCAGGCCCGGGTGCTGCCCGATTGCTCCAGGCACAACACGCCAACCACCTGGCCATCGATGCGGATGCTGGCGTCGAGCATGGCGTGTACATCGCGCGGGTGCAGGCTTTCGGTGATGTCGCGGGTGCGCGGGTCGTGCCGGGCGTCGTGGGCGTCGATGGCGCGGCTGGAGTGCAGAGCGTCGAGGTAGTCCGGGTAGCGGCTGGCGTCGATCGCCTCGGGCAAGTCGTACTGTTGGGTGTTGCGGTAAAACGCCGAGATCGGCTCCAGGCGCTGGCCGTCGAGGTTCCACAGGCTGGCGCAATCGACTGCGTAGATTTCGCAGGCACTGCGGGTAATCAGTTCGGCGGCTTCCTGCAGGGAATTACCCGCGCTGTAGCGGTGCCGGGCCAGGCGCAGGATCAGGTCCTGCTGGGCGCGCACCCGGTCCAGGTGTTGCAGTTGCTCCTGCTGGGCCTGCTGGTTCAGTTGCAGCGCGATTTGCAGGCGACTGTTGCGGGTTTCCAGGTCGCTGGCCGACAGCGGCGAGGCATCGCTGAACAGCTCGTCCACCACCAGCAAATAACCGCGCAGCAGGTGGCGGTTGTGCTGTTTGTAAGGCTCACCCATTTCCAGCAGGCTCAATGGCCCCTGGGCGGTGTGCAGGGTGTAGCGGACCAGATACTGGGGCTTGTCCGTCAGCTGCAGCTGGATCGAATCGTGCAGCTTATAGCGCGCCTCGGGCTCCATCAGGCTTGCGTAGGGCGAGCCGACCAGGGCACACAAGTCGACGGCGGGCATGCCGAAACGGCGTTCGCAATGGGGGTCCAGAAACAGCATGGCCCAGCTGGGCTCATTCAAGCGCTCGAAGCGCAACATGCCCAGCCGCGAAGGCACGGGCAGTTGCGTGACGACCTCGGCCGTCAGGCGACTGACGACATCCGGCTGGCTTTTCATGGAGAGCTCGCTTCAAGAGAACGGAGCGCGCAAGGGTCTGAAACTCGCATCCGGGCGCGTGGCGCAAGGTTGCATCATGCGGGTGTGGCTGACAAGCGCAACGATGGCAATTGGCTTGCGTTGTATCGGCAGTTGAGGTGGATTCTGTAGGCAAGCTCTGGATTGTTCGCGGTAGAGAAAGACAGATCAGCGAAGGCGCAAGCGCCGGCACGGCGTTTTCGGATATTTCTTCGTTTCTTGCAGATCGGTCTGCTTTCGCCCCCAGTCGGATTAGCCGTCCCATGCTCCCTTCCATTGTGAGAAGGAGACCGGCATGGCTACGTGTTATTTCGTTATCCAGGGTGATACCACCACGACCGGCGGCAAAGTGCTGAGCGGGTCGCCGCTTTACATCATCGAAAATGTTCCCGTGGCGGTACTCGGCACTCCGGTCTTCTGCCCGGCGTGTGGGCTTGAAGGGCAAATCATCGAAGGCAACCCCAATTGGATCGTCGACGGTCAGCCTGCCGCGCATGACGGGCATGAAGTCGCTTGCGGCTGTGCACCGGGTAGCCATCGTCTGGTCTCCAGCCAGCGTATTTCTTCTATCGAGGGTGCGACGGTGCGAGCTGCGAGGCATTCGTCAGGAATGAACCAAGCACTGAGCCCACCTGCGTTGCTCCGCTCTGGCAGGGTTTATCGCGATTCGAGGCAAACAGAGGAATACGAGGAGGAAGAGGAAGAAGTCGAGATGGAGGATGAGGCGGTGGTAGCGGTTACCCTGCGGATTGGGGTGTTCTTCGATGGGACTGGGAATAACGCCACTAACTCGATGTTGGGAGCGCAGTGCAACTCGGAGAGGGCGGTGTCGGCTGATGAGGCGGCTGTTGTGTGCAAGCCCTATATGCGCGACCCGGACAGCAGTTATGGGAATGATGTGACGAATATCAAGAAGCTGAATGATCTGTATTACAAGCGTGACAAATTGAAAGATGATGGCTCAGAGAAGTGCGGATTTTTATCCATCTATATTGAAGGTATTGGCACTATCGCAGGCGAAAAGGACAGTCTATTGGGTGCCGCCATGGGCCGTGGCAAGACAGGCGTTGTCGGACGCGTGGAGCAGGCAATTGCGGACACCAAAATTGCGATTGACAGTTTTAGCCAAGAGAACCCAACCTGCAAAATCAAGCATCTGATCTTTGATGCCTTTGGTTTTAGCCGAGGCGCCGCTGCCGCACGGCATTTCGCCAATCAAATCGCGCTTGGTAGAAGCGGGCCACTGCAAACACTACTGCAGAGTAAAAACGCATCGTTTGCCCAATCCTTCACCGGTAATTTTCAATGCGACATTGAGGTTGGCTTTATCGGCCTGTTCGATACTGTCGCCTCGGTAGGCGGCTGGACCAATTTCGGCTATATCCGCAGTCCGCAGGCGCCGGGGGTGAAGCTTCATCTGCCGCGAAATCTGTTTCCGAATGTGGTGCACCTGGTTGCCCGCGACGAAGTTCGTATGAATTTCGCGCTTAATCGGGTCGGTCCGGAGCATCCTGAAATCGTCATGCCCGGAGTGCACTCGGACTTAGGCGGCGGTTATTACCCGAGCGCTGAGGAACGGGTACTGATATCGCCGATGCTGGCTCAATCGGTGCCCGATGCTACTCCAGTGGAACACACCAGTATCTACAAACATAGCCGTCGCGTTTACGACGAGTATCGCGCCATGGGTTGGCCCGACGAGATGTTAGAGATTGTTACGCCGGTGTCGAAAGCCTTGCCGATGGATCCGCAAGACCGTTTGGGCATTCGCCACAAACAGGTATTTGTGGCTCTTGAACTCAGGCGCCAGGTACGAGGCGAGTTGTCGCGGGTTTATCTGCGTGTCATGCATGCGCTGGCGAAACAGAAAGGTGTCCGTTTCAAGGACATATCCGATCAACCAGATTTAAGTATTCCTCAAGAGCTTCAACCACTGTGCGAGCGCCTCGTCAGAGGTGAATATCGGATGACGCCGCAAGAAGCGCAGTTACTTAAGCTTCGCTACATCCACACCTCTGCCCATTAGAATCCGCCCGCCGCCTTGCAAGGGCGAGAACCCCATACAGGACTGCTGCTCTATGTCAATGCTCCTACCTCAAACGCCGAACGCGTGCTCCATCCGCATGCTCCCGTGGGAGGGCGCTGATGATGAGAGTCCTGTTCATTTTATTGAGTATGTTGCTGACTTCCGGCTGTCAGGCACTGGATCCGCTGGCGGGAACTCGAGACCCTCACTCGCCATGGTGGAACCTGGGCTTTACTGCACCGTACTACCTGCTGGCTCATGTAGAACACAGTGCGGTTGTTGATACCGCCGCAAGGCTGATTCATCTTCCCGGTGGTGGTTTGATTGGAAATGAGCCGGAAGGCGAGGGCACGTCCGCGCACGAGTGGGCGGGGCGGGGGGGCATCGGCCGATCCGTAACGGGGGCTGCGCTTCCCCAGCGCATCTATGTCCGTTGGCAGTCCATTGCCGAACCGCAAACTTACGATGCCTGGGTAGAAGTCCCGAAGGAGGCGCGGCAAATCATGAAAACAACCACATCCAGACGGTGCCCCAAATATCCGGACAGCGAATCGCCTTACCGTGCCATCGTGACGCTGGGCCTGGCTCCCGGCGGTATTGTCCAGGCCTGGACTTATGATGAATGTCATAAGCCGGTCAAAATCGCGCGCGTCAAAGGTGAAGTGGTGCTCTTGGGTCCCTACTTGGGCAAGAACGAAGGCCGCTATGCCTATCCGGTCAGTGAAAGGTCCAAGCGCTATATCGAACGCTTCGGCATTCCCTACGGCAGTTGGTAGTCCTTTTCTCCCACCCAAAAAAAGCCCCGCCAAAGCGGGGTTGAGGTACGAGCGTGGCAGCTCGAAAACGGTGTGGCATGGCTCCCCGCAGGGCAGGGAGCCAGTACAGCATTACAGCAGCATGGTGCGGATATCCTGCAGCAGCTGACTCAGGCGCTGGGTGAAGCGTGCAGCCGCGGCGCCGTTGATCACGCGGTGATCGTAGGACAGCGACAGGGGCAGCATCAGCTTCGGCTGGAAGGCTTTGCCGTCCCAGACTGGCTGGATGGTTGCCTTGGAGACACCCAGGATCGCCACTTCCGGCGCGTTGACGATCGGCGTGAAGCCGGTGCCGCCAATGTGGCCGAGGCTGGAAATGGTGAAGCAGGCACCTTGCATGTCGTCAGCCGACAGCTTTTTGGTCCGGGCTTTTTCAGCCAGGGCCGCCGCTTCGCCAGCCAGTTGCAGCAGGCTCTTCTGGTCGACGTTCTTGATGACCGGTACCAGCAGGCCATCCGGGGTGTCGACGGCGAAACCGACGTTGACGTATTTCTTGCGGATGATGGCCTTGCCGCTTGGCGCCAGCGAACTGTTGAAGTCCGGCAGCTCCTTGAGCAGGTGAGCACAGGCCTTGAGCAGCAGTGGCAGCACGGTCAGCTTGACGCCGGCTTTCTCGGCGGCGGCTTTCTGTGCAACACGGAAAGCTTCAAGCTCGGTGATGTCAGCCTGGTCGAACTGGGTGACGTGAGGCACGTTCAGCCAGCTGCGGTGCAGGTTGGTGGCACCGGCCTGCATCAGGCGGGTCATCGGCACTTCTTCGATTTCACCGAAGCGGCTGAAGTCGACGACAGGAATCGGCGGGATGCCCGCGCCGCCGGTTGCGCCGGTTGCGCCGGCTGCTGGAGCTTCCTTGGCCTTCTGCATCATGGCCTTGACGTAAACCTGGACGTCTTCTTTCAGCACACGGCCGTGCGGGCCGCTGGCAGCAATGGCGTTCAGCTCGACGCCGAATTCGCGGGCCAGTTGGCGAACCGCAGGGCCGGCGTGAACCTTGGCACCGTTGGCAACCGGGGCGGCTGCTGGCGCCGCTTCGACTTTGGCGGCCGGTGCGGCGGCAGGAGCCGGAGCCGCTGCAGGTGCTGCTTCAGCCTTGGCCGGTGCCGCTGCTGGAGCAGGGGCAGCGGCTGGCGCTGCACCGGCGATCTTCAGCTTCAGGATCAGGTCGCCCGTGCCGACTTCGTCGTCGAGCTTGGCAATCACGCTTTCAACGATGCCGGCGGCAGGCGATGGAATTTCCATGCTCGCCTTGTCCGATTCCAGGGTGATCAGCGACTGGTCGGCTTCGACGGTGTCGCCGGCCTTGACCAGTACTTCGATGATCTTGGCCTTGCCCGAGGAGCCGATGTCCGGAACGTGAATGTCCTGAACGGTAGCTGCAGCGGCGGCTGCCGGTGCGGCAGCCGGAGCAGCCTCGGCAGCTGGAGCGGCGGCAGGTGCCGGAGCAGCAGCCGCCGCTCCAGCTGCCGGAGCCGCAGGCGCAGCAGCGGCGCCCTCGACTTCCAGTTCCATCAGATCGTCGCCTTCTTTCAGGCGATCACCCAGCTTGACCTTCAGGCTCTTGATGACGCCGGCCTTGGGGGCCGGAATCTCCATGCTCGCCTTGTCCGACTCCAGAGTCAGAAGACTCTGGTCCGCTTCGATGCGGTCGCCGACCTTGACGAACAGTTCAATGATTTCACCTTCACCGCTGCCGATGTCAGGTACGCGAATGAGTTCGCTCACTTAAAAATACTCCTCAGCAGTCCAGTGGGTTGCGTTTGTCCGGGTCGATGCCGAAACGGATAATGGCCTCGGCCACCACTTTCGGTTCGATATCGCCACGGTCGGCCAAGGCTTCCAGGGCAGCCAGCACAACGAAGTGACGGTCGACTTCGAAGAAGTGACGCAGCTTCTTGCGGCTGTCGCTGCGACCGAAGCCATCGGTACCCAGGACTTTGAACTCTTTGCTCGGCACCCACTGACGAATCTGCTCGGCGAACAGCTTCATGTAGTCGGTAGAAGCGATGACCGGACCTTTACGGCCGTTCAGGCACTCTTCGACGTAGGTCAGCTGTGGCTTCTGGCCAGGCTTGAGGCGGTTGCTGCGCTCTACGGCCAGGCCGTCACGACGCAGTTCGTTGAAGCTGGTAACGCTCCAGACGTCAGCGCCGACGTTGAACTCTTCACGCAGGATCTTCGCCGCTTCGCGAACTTCACGCAGGATGGTGCCGGAGCCCATCAGCTGGACGTGGTGCGCCGCTTCGCGGGTGTCTTCCTCGAGCAGGTACATGCCTTTGACGATGCCTTCCTCGACGCCTGCCGGCATGGCTGGCTGGGTGTAGGCTTCGTTCATCACGGTGATGTAGTAGAAGATGTCCTGTTGCTCTTCGGTCATCTTCTTCATGCCGTCCTGGATGATCACCGCCAGCTCGTAGCCGTAGGTCGGATCATAGGTGCGGCAGTTCGGGATGGTGCCGGCCAGCATGTGGCTGTGACCATCTTCGTGCTGCAGGCCTTCGCCGTTCAGCGTGGTGCGGCCGGCGGTGCCGCCGATCAGGAAACCACGGGTACGGCTGTCGCCAGCGGCCCAGGCCAGGTCACCGATACGCTGGAAGCCGAACATCGAGTAGAAGATGTAGAACGGCAGCATCGGCTGGTTGTGGTTGGAGTACGAAGTACCGGCAGCGATGAAGGAGCTCATGGCGCCCGCTTCGTTGATGCCTTCTTCCAGGATCTGGCCTTTCTTGTCTTCGCGGTAGAACATCACCTGGTCTTTATCGACTGGCTCGTAGAGCTGGCCGACGGACGAGTAGATGCCCAGTTGGCGGAACATGCCTTCCATACCGAAGGTACGGGCTTCGTCCGGGATGATCGGAACGATGCGCTGGCCGATTTCCTTGTCCTTGACCAGCTGCGCGAGAATCCGCACGAAGGCCATGGTGGTGGAGATTTCACGGTCGCCCGAGCCATCCAGGATCGCCTTGAGGGTGTCCAGTGGCGGGGTTGGAATGCTGAAGCTCTTGGCGCGACGCTGAGGCACGAAACCGCCCAGAGCAGTACGGCGCTCGCTCAGGTAACGGGCTTCGGCGCTGCCTTCTTCAGGTTTGAAGAACGGCAGGTTTTCGATCTCTTCGTCCCTGACCGGGATGTCGAAGCGATCGCGGAATTTGCGCAGGCTGTCGACGTCGACCTTCTTGGTGTTGTGCGCGGTGTTCTTGGCTTCGCCAGCACCGGTGCCGTAACCCTTGATGGTCTTGGCCAGGATAACGGTCGGTTGATCTTTGTGGTTGACCGCCTGGTGGTAGGCCGCATAGACCTTGTACGGGTCGTGACCACCACGGTTGAGCTTCCAGATTTCGTCGTCGGACAGGTCTTCGACCATGGCCTTGAGTTCTGGGGTGTTGAAGAAGTGCTCACGGACGAACGCGCCGTCCTTGGCCTTGTAGTTCTGGTACTCGCCGTCGATGACTTCGTCCATGCGGCGCTGCAGGATACCGTCGGTGTCCTTGGCCAGCAGTGGGTCCCAGAAGCGGCCCCAGACGACCTTGTTGACGTTCCACTGGGCACCACGGAACACGCCTTCGAGTTCCTGGATGATCTTGCCGTTGCCGCGAACCGGGCCGTCGAGGCGCTGCAGGTTGCAGTTGATGACGAAGATCAGGTTGTCCAGCTTCTCGCGGCCTGCCAGCGAGATCGCGCCCAGGGATTCCGGCTCGTCGCACTCGCCGTCGCCCATGAAGCACCAGATCTTCTGCTTGCCAGCCGGGATGTAGCCACGGCTTTCCAGGTACTTCATGAAACGTGCCTGGTAAATCGCCTGGATCGGGCCCAGACCCATGGATACGGTCGGGAACTGCCAGAAGTCAGGCATCAGCCAAGGGTGCGGGTACGACGACAGGCCGTTACCGTCCACTTCCTGACGGAAGTTGTTCATCTGGTCTTCGGTGATGCGCCCTTCCATGTAGGCACGAGCGTAGACGCCAGGCGAAGCGTGGCCCTGGAAGTAGATCAGGTCGCCGCCGTGTTCATCGGTCGGAGCCTGGAAGAAGTAGTTGAAGCCGATGTCGTACAGCGTGGCACTGGAGGCGAAGCTGGAGATGTGGCCGCCCAGGTCCGAGTCTTTCAGGTTGGTGCGCATTACCATGGCCAGCGCGTTCCAGCGTACCAGCGAGCGAATGCGGCGTTCCATGAACAGGTCGCCAGGCATGCGTGCTTCGTGGGTGACGGGAATCGTGTTGCGGTATGGCGTGGTGATTGCGTATGGCAGCTGCGAACCACTGCGGGTAGCCAGCTCGCCCATACGGGTCATCAGATAGTGAGCGCGGTCTTCGCCTTCTTTGTCGAGAACCGACTCCAGGGCGTCCAGCCATTCCTGGGTTTCGACGGGATCGAGGTCTTGCATGGCTTGCTCCAGGGCGGAAAGGCTTCCAGAATCGGTTGCCTGAGTTTGCGACTGGCCTTGTGGGCAGACGACATGAAATTCTTGGAATACCGGGGTTACTCCGGCGTTGTAGTTTTACTACAAATCGACAGCTATTTCATGCTTTCGCGCTGTTGGCACAGTAGTAAAACTACACAAACACGGCTTTTAGCCTCCTGTCGGGTTGTGGGAATAATCGGTAAGGTTGGTAAAAAACCAGTATTGGTAAGGATAGTTGCGATGCTTTCTGCCAGAGAATCAGATTTTTCAGCTATTTATAACTTTTGTACGACAGTTCTTGTGACAGCGCTATCTCCTGCCTTTTTCTTCACTGTCCGTTCCACGCCGATCAAGGATAGACCATGAGCCTGCCGTTGCTGGTTGATTTGCCAAGCACCCTCGAACCCCTGCTCAAGCGCAATGAGGCCTCGTGGCGCGCGGCGGTCGCGGGGCTGCCCGACGCCAGCCTCGATGACTGGGATGCCAGGCGCTGGGCGGATTTTGGCCGTGTCTGTGCGGCCAGCGAGTTTGTGCTTGAGCAGGCCTTGCGCCACCCGGCGATGTTGCTGGCGCTGGTGGCCAGCGGTGAGCTCGACCGCCCATTCGCGCCCGGCGAGCTGCGCGCGCAGCTCGCCGCTGTTGCCCAGGTGGCCGAAACAGAAGAGGCATTGGGCCGAGGCCTGCGCCGTCAACGCAGCCGCCATCAAGTGCGGATCATCTGGCGTGACCTGACCCGCCAGGCTGATCTGGTGCAGACCTGCCGCAACCTTTCCGACATGGCCGATGCCTGCATCGATGAGGCCTATCAATGGCTGTACCCGCGCCACTGCCAGCAGTTCGGCACCCCCATCGGGCGGCGCAGCGGCGAACCGCAGCCCATGGTCATCCTGGGCATGGGCAAGCTGGGTGCGGTGGAGCTGAACCTGTCATCGGACATTGACCTGATCTTCGCTTACCCCGAAGGCGGCGAGACCGAAGGGGTCAAGCGCCCGCTGGATAACCAGGAATTCTTCATTCGCCTGGGGCAGCGCCTGATCAAGGCGCTGGACCCGATCACTGTCGATGGCTTTGTGTTTCGTGTCGACATGCGCCTGCGTCCCTACGGCTCGTCCGGTGCGCTGGTGCTCAGCTTCAATGCGCTGGAGCAGTACTACCAGGATCAGGGCCGTGACTGGGAGCGCTACGCCATGATCAAGGCGCGGGTGGTGGCGGGCGATCAGGCCAGCGGCGCGCAATTGCTGGAGATGCTGCGGCCGTTCGTGTACCGGCGCTATCTGGACTTCTCGGCCATCGAAGCGCTGCGCACCATGAAGCAGCTGATCCAGCAGGAAGTCCGGCGCAAGGGCATGGCCGAGAACATCAAGCTGGGCGCCGGTGGCATTCGTGAGGTGGAGTTTATCGCCCAGGCGTTCCAGCTGATCCACGGCGGCCGTGACCTGAGCCTGCAACAGCGCCCGTTGCTCAAGGTGCTGTCAACTCTGGAGGGCCAGGGTTACCTGCCGGCGCCAGTGATTGCCGAAATGCGCGAGGGTTATGAGTTTCTGCGCTACACCGAGCATGCTATTCAAGCGATTGCCGACCGCCAGACCCAGATGCTCCCCGACAATGACCGGGACCGGGCGCGGATTGCCTTTATGCTGGGGTTTGCCGACTGGGCGGCGTTCCATGCGCAATTGATGCATTGGCGTGGACGCATCGACTGGCACTTCCGCCAGGTCATCGCCGACCCGGACGAAGAGGAGGGCGACGAAGGCGAAGTGGTGGTCGGCGGCGAATGGCTGCCATTATGGGAAGAAGCGCAAGACGAAGAGGCGGCCTGCCGGCAGCTGCAGGAAGCCGGTTTCGTCGATGCGCCCAACGCGCTGCGGCAATTGGCGGGGCTGCGCGGCAGTCCGCAATTGCGCGCCATGCAGCGGCTGGGGCGTGAGCGGCTGGATGCGTTTATCCCGCGTTTGCTGGCCCAGGCCGTCGAGCACAAAGATCCGGACCTGGTGCTGGAACGCGTGCTGCCACTGGTTGAGGCCGTGGCGCGCCGTTCGGCGTATCTGGTGCTGCTGACTGAAAACCCCGGTGCCTTGCGCCGCTTGCTGACCCTGTGCGCCGCGAGCCCGTGGATCGCCGAGCAGATCACCCGCTTTCCATTGCTGCTCGATGAGCTGCTCAACGAAGGCCGGCTGTTCAACCCACCCTTGGCTCCAGAGCTGGCTGCCGAGCTGCGCGAGCGCCTGACCCGGATTCCCGAAGACGACCTTGAACAACAGATGGAAGCCCTGCGCCATTTCAAGCTGGCGCACAGCTTGCGGGTCGCCGCCTCGGAAATCGCCGGCAACCTGCCGTTGATGAAAGTCAGCGACTACCTGACCTGGCTGGCCGAAGCGATTCTGGAGCAGGTGCTGGCCCTGGCCTGGCGCCAGACCGTGGCCAAGTATGGCCAGCCGCAGCGCAGCGACGGCAGCCTGTGCGATCCGGGCTTTGTGATCGTTGGCTATGGCAAGGTTGGCGGCATCGAACTGGGCCACGGCTCTGATCTTGATCTGGTGTTCGTCCATGACGGTGATCCGCAGGCCGAGACCGATGGCCCCAAGCCTATCGATAGCGCGCAGTTCTTCACTCGGCTGGGGCAGCGGATCATTCACCTGCTGGCCACTCAGACCAACTCCGGCCAGCTTTATGAAGTGGACATGCGCCTGCGGCCTTCGGGGGCTTCAGGCCTGTTGGTCAGCTCGCTCGGCGCGTTCGAGCGCTATCAGGAAAACGAAGCCTGGACCTGGGAGCATCAGGCGCTGGTCAGGGCGCGGGTGCTGGTGGGCTGCAAAGCGGTCGGCGAGGCTTTTGAAAAGGTCCGCGCCAAGATACTGGAGCGCCAGCGCGATCTGCCGGGCTTGCAGGTAGAGGTCAGTGAGATGCGCGCCAAGATGCGCGAGAACCTGGGCAGCAAGGCCACGGCCGCCGGCACCGCCGCCAATGCCTTCGAGGCCGCGTCGCCCTTCGATATCAAGCAGGATGCCGGTGGTATCGTCGATATTGAATTTATGGTGCAATACGCGGCATTGGCCTGGTCCCATGAGCACCCGGCGCTGACCCGCTACACCGACAATATCCGCATTCTGGAAGGGCTGGAGCAGGCCGGGTTGATGCCCGCCAGCGATGCCTGCCTGTTGCGTGAGGTCTATAAGGCCTATCGTTCGGCCGCCCACCGCCAGGCCCTGCAAAAGCAGGCCGGGGTGATCGCCGGCGATCAATTTGTCAGTGAGCGGCGTGAAGTGCTGCGGATCTGGGCTCAATTGGGGCTGAGTTGAAGAGGCGTCCAGCCAGGCCGGATGCCTGCAATGGCTGCAAGCGCACGCTTTGCGTGGAGTGGCGTACACTTGTCAGCCAAGCCTGATTATAAAGACGGGGAGGCCAGGCTGTTTTCGAACAGGCTGTAGCCTCCCTGATCGTTTCTGGAAAAAACATGAGAATTCTGATCATTGGGCCCAGTTGGGTGGGCGACATGGTAATGGCCCAGACCCTGTTCCAGTGCCTGCAGCAGCGTCATCCGGGGTGCGTGATCGACGTCCTGGCCCCGGAATGGAGCCGGCCGATCCTGGAGCGGATGCCCGAAGTGCGTCAGGCCTTGAGCTTCCCGCTCGGCCACGGCGTGCTGGAGCTGGCGACCCGACGCAAGATCGGCAAATCGCTGGCCGGTGAGTACGACCAGGCGATTCTGCTGCCCAACTCGCTCAAGTCCGCGCTGGTGCCGTTCTTTGCCGGCATCCCCAAACGTACCGGTTGGCGCGGCGAGTTCCGCTATGGCCTGCTCAATGACGTGCGCACGCTGGATCAAGAACGCTATCCGCTGATGATCGAGCGCTTCATGGCCCTGGCCTATGAGCCGGGCGCCGAACTGCCCAAGCCCTATCCGCGACCCGATCTTCAGATCGAAACCGCCAGTCGTGAGGCGGCGCTGGCCAAGTTTGGCCTGACGCTGGACCGCCCGGTGTTGGCGCTGTGCCCGGGGGCCGAGTTCGGTGAAGCCAAGCGCTGGCCGTCCGAGCATTACGCCAAAGTCGCCGAGGTCAAGATCCGAGAAGGCTGGCAGGTCTGGCTGTTCGGCTCGAAAAACGATCATGCGGTGGGTGAGTCGATCCGCGAGCGGCTGATCCCGGGCCTGCGTGAAGAATCGGTGAACCTGAGCGGTGAAACCTCGCTGGCCGAAGCCATTGACTTGATGTCCTGCAGCGATGCGGTGGTGTCCAACGATTCCGGCCTGATGCACGTCGCGGCGGCGCTGAACCGTCCGTTGGTGGCGGTCTATGGCTCGACCTCGCCGGGCTTCACGCCGCCGCTGGCCGAGCACGTGGAGATCGTCCGCCTGGGGCTCGAGTGCAGCCCCTGCTTCGATCGCACCTGCCGCTTCGGCCATTACAACTGCCTGCGCCAGCTGGCGCCTGATGTGGTGGTGGCCGCCCTGCAGCGCTTGAGCGGCCAGGCTGTGGTCAAAATCCAGGTCGGGGTCGATTAAGTTGCGGGTACTGTTGATCAAGACTTCTTCGCTGGGCGACGTCATTCATACCTTGCCGGCCCTGACCGACGCCGCCCGGGCGATTCCCGGCATTCGCTTCGACTGGGTGGTGGAAGAAGGCTTTGCCGAAATTCCCACCTGGCACCCAGCCGTTGACCAGGTGATCCCGGTGGCGATCCGGCGCTGGCGAAAGAACCTTTGGCAAACCTTCAAGAATGGCGAATGGCGCGCATTCAAACGCCGTGTGCGCGAGCGGCATTACGACTTGGTGATCGATGCCCAGGGCTTGCTGAAAAGCGCCTGGCTGACACGCTACGTCAAGGCGCCGGTGGCCGGGTTGGACCGCCATTCGGTGCGTGAGCCGCTGGCCAGCCGTTTCTACCAGCGCCGCCTCGCGGTGGCCCGAGGGCAACATGCGGTGGAGCGGCTGCGGCAGTTGTTCGCCGTGGCACTGGGGTACGACTTGCCGTCCGGTATTGGCGACTACGGCCTGGACCGCAGCAAGCTGGTCGATCAGCCTGCTGGTAAACCGTTCGTGCTGTTTTTGCACGGCACCACCTGGGACACCAAGCACTGGCCCGAGGCCTACTGGCGCGAGCTGGCCCAGCGCCTGGCGCTGGCCAATATCGAAGTGCGGCTGCCCTGGGGTAACCCAGCGGAGCTGGCGCGCGCCGAGCGTATCGCCAAGGGCCTGGCCAACGTGGTGGTGTTGCCCAAGCTCAACCTGGCCGGCGTGGGCCGCGTACTGGCGGCAGCCAAGGCCTGCGTTGCCGTGGACACCGGGCTCGGCCACCTGGCGGCGGCGCTGGATGTGCCAACCATTTCGTTGTTCGGCCCGACCAATCCGGGGCTGACCGGCGCTTACGGCAGCGTGCAGGTCCACATCGCCAGCGACTTTGCCTGTGCGCCGTGCCTGCAAAAGAAATGCACCTATCAACCGACCGCTGAGGACCAGCGTCGATTCGATCTCAAACGCGAGTGGCCGCTGTGCTTCACTCGCCTGAATCCCGAGCGTGTGGCGAGCCGGTTGGCTGCGCTGCTGCTGGCCGAGGATCTTCGTTGATGCAACTGGCTTTTGTGCTTTACAAGTATTTCCCCTTCGGTGGCCTGCAGCGCGACTTTATGCGCATCGCCCTGGAGTGCCAGCAGCGCGGGCATTCGATCCGCGTCTATACCCTGATCTGGGAAGGCGATGTGCCGCCCGGTTTTGAAGTGCTGGTGGCGCCGGTGAAGGCGCTGTTCAACCACCGTCGCAACGAGAAGTTGACGGCCTGGATGGAAGCGGATCTGGCCAAGCGCCCGGTCGACCGCCTGATCGGCTTCAACAAGATGCCGGGGCTGGATGTCTACTACGCCGCCGACGGCTGCTTCGAAGACAAGGCGCAGAACCTGCGCAACTCGCTGTATCGTCGCTGGGGCCGCTATCGCCACTTCGCCGAATACGAGCGGGCGGTGTTCGGCAAAGAGGCCAAGACCGACGTGCTGATGATTTCCGAGGTGCAGCAACCGCTGTTCGTCAAACACTACGATACCCCTGCAGAGCGCTTCCATTTGCTGCCGCCGGGCATTGCCCTGGACCGCCGCAAACCGGCCAATGCCGCCGAAATTCGTGAAGGCTTTCGCCGTGAGTTCAAGCTCAAGGACGATGAGCTGCTGCTGGTGCAGATCGGCTCTGGCTTCAAGACCAAGGGCGTGGACCGCAGCCTCAAGGCCCTGGCTGCGCTGCCAGCGGCGTTGAAAAAACGCACGCGGCTGCTGGTGATCGGCCAGGACGACCCCAAGGTCTTCCAGCTGCAAAGCGCAACCCTGGGGTTGGGCGATCAGGTGCAGTTTCTCAAGGGGCGCAGCGACATCCCGCGCTTTTTGCTGGGCGCTGATGTGCTGATTCACCCGGCTTACAACGAGAACACCGGCACGGTGCTGCTCGAAGCGCTGGTCGCCGGCCTGCCGGTGCTGGTCTCGGCGGTGTGCGGCTATGCCCATTACATCGCCGAAGCCGACAGCGGCCTGGTGCTGGACGAGCCGTTCGAGCAAGAGCAACTCAATCGCTACCTGGTGCGCATGCTCGAAGACGATGCCGCACGGGCCCAATGGGCCAGCAACGGCCTGGCGTTTGCCGACACGGCTGATCTTTACAGCATGCCGCAGCACGCGGCGGATGTGATCCTGGCACAGGGGCGCGCATGAAACTGATACTGGCAGAACCCTTCAAGCGCCTGTGGGCCGGGCACGACCCGTTCACCGAGGTGGAAGCCTTGCAGGGTGTGGTCTATCGCGAGCTGGAAGGCCGCCGGACCTTGCGTACCGAAGTCGAAGGGCGCGGCTATTTCGTCAAGATCCACCGGGGCATCGGCTGGGGCGAGATCATCAAGAACCTGACCACCGCCAAGTTGCCGGTGCTCGGTGCCGGCCAGGAATGGCAGGCCATCCAGCGCCTGCATGAAGTCGGCGTGCCGACCATGACCGCCGTCGCCTATGGCGAGCGGGGCAGCAACCCGGCAAGCCAGCACTCCTTTATCGTCACCGAAGAACTGGCGCCCACCGTCAGTCTCGAAGATTTCAGCCTCGACTGGACGCGCAACCCGCCGCAGCCACGGCTCAAGCGCGCACTGATCGCTGAAGTGGCGAAGATGACCGGCGGCATGCACCGTGCCGGGGTCAATCACCGTGACTGCTACATCTGCCATTTCCTGCTGCACACTGACAAACCGGTGACGGCAGACGATTTCAGACTGTCGCTCATCGACTTGCACCGGGCCCAGACCCGCTCGCAGATCACCCGTCGCTGGCGCAACAAGGACCTGGCCGCGTTGTACTTCTCGGCGCTGGACATCGGCCTGACTCGCCGCGACAAGCTGCGCTTTCTGCGCGGTTATTTCCAGCAGCCGCTGCGCCAGATCCTGCGCGAGGAAGTGGCCCTGCTGGCCTGGCTCGATGCCAAGGCCGCCAAGCTGTATGACCGCAAGCAACGTTACGGGGATGCGCTCTGATGGCGGGTTGGAAACTGGCGCCTGCCTATGCATCGCTGGCCGCGGATTTCGGCAGCCTGGAAGCGGTGTTTGCACTCACGGGTGAGCGCCTGACCCATGACCGGCTGTCTGAAGTGATCCGCGTGCAACGTGGCGGGGTCAACTACTACGTCAAGCGCTACGTCGGTGCCGGCAAGGGCCTGCGTCGCTACGTCGGGCGCCCGCGGGTCAAGTCCGAATGGCAAAATCTCAAGCTGTTCGCCAAGTGGGGCATTCCCACTGCCGAAGTGGTGGCCTGGGGGCTGGAACGCCGTGGCGCGGCGTTCGGGCGCGGGGCGATGATCACCCGCGAGCTGCCGAATACCGAAGACCTGTCGGCGCTGGCCGACCGCAAAGATCCGCTGCTCAAGGATGCCGCTTGGGTCGACCGCGTCAGCCGCCAGTTGGCGAGCAACACGCGGATCATGCATGACCACCACTTCACCCATAACGACCTGAAGTGGCGCAACCTGCTGGTGGATGACAACGCGAAGCTGTACTTCATCGACTGCCCGACCGGGGCATTCTGGGTCGGCTTCATGCTGCGCTATCGGATCACCAAGGACCTGGCCTGCCTGGACAAGGTCGCCAAATATCACCTGTCGGCCACCCAGCGCCTGCGTTTCTATCTGCAGTACCGCCGGCGCACGCGCCTGAATGCCGCAGACAAACGCCGCATCCGACACATCGTCACGTTTTTCGAGGGACGCGAATGAGCGATTTCATTGCCAGCACGGAACAGGCACTGCTCGAACGCCACGGCCTTGCCGGTTTCGACGAACTCTGGAGCCTGCAACTCGATGCCGTTGATGAGTCCAGCACCGGGCGCGGCGGCTGGAGCAGCGTTTATCGCCTGGAGCTCGAGGGCAAGGGTTTTTACCTCAAGCGCCAGAGCGGCTACTTGACCCGCACCTTGCGTCGCCCGTTCGGCGAGCTGACCTTTGCTCGTGAGTTTCGCAATATTACCCGCTACCAGAAGCTGCAGATTCCGGCCTTGCAGGCCGTGTTTTATGGCCAGCGTCGGGTGGACGGCGAAGGCCAGGCGATCCTGATGACCCGCGCGCTCGATGGCTGGAATGACCTGGACAGCCTGCTGCTGCAATGGACCGCCCTGGCCTCGGTGCAGCGTGCCGCGATCCTGCGCGCCTGCGGCGAACTGGCTCGAGTGCTGCACAGCGCCGGGCAAGTGCATGGCTGCTTCTATCCCAAGCATATTTTCCTGCGGGCGCGAGGTGAGGGTTATCAGGCGCAGCTGATTGGCCTTGAGAAAACCCGGCCCTTGCTGCTCGGCCAACGTGACCGGGTCAAGGACCTGGAGCCGTTGATGCGCCGTGCGCCAGACTGGTCCGAGGCCGACATTCGGGTATTTCTCTCGGCGTACCTGGATCAAGGCGCAGACTCCACGCTGGTCAATGCCTGGCTCAAACGCCTGACTGAACGCCGCCATCACAAAGGAGCCCGTTGATGCGCTTGTCTGAACTGCAAAACGCCGGACGTACCCCGACCCTGCCCATGAGCATTGAGCTGGCCGACGGTGCCGGCAGCGCCCAGCTGCAACTGCTCAGCCTGCTGCGCGTACTGCCGGGGCAACGCTATGTCGGCGCCGGTATCTGGCGTGGCCGCAGGGTGCTGGCCAAGCTGTTGGTCGGGCCCAGGGCGGCGCGGCATTTTCAGCGTGAGCGCAGCGGTGTGCAGCGGCTGGCCGAGCAGAAACTGACCACTCCGGCCTTGCTGGTGGATGGTTTGAAAGAAGGTGAGGGCGGCTGGCTGTTGTTCGAACTCCTCGAAGATGCTCACAGCCTGGGCGACGCCTGGTCGGCGGTCGAGCAGCTGCCGCTGCTGGCGGATGAACAGCAGGCGGTGCTTGGCGAGGCGCTGGGAGCGATTGCCCGAATGCATGCCAAGGGACTGTGGCAGGAAGATCTGCACCTGGACAACCTGCTGCGCCATCACGGCGAGCTGTATGTGATCGACGGCGCCGGTGTGCGTGTCGAAGAAGCGGGCAAGCCCCTGTCGCGCCAGCGTGTGCTGCAGAACCTGGGGGTTTTTTTCGCCCAGTTACCCCATCATTTCGAGCCATTTACCGAAGAGCTGCTGGTGCAGTACCTGCTGGTCAATGGCGAACACGCGCTGCCGCTTGAGGCCTTGCAAAAGCAGGTGGACAAGGTGCGTGCCTGGCGCCTGAAGGATTTTCTCGGCAAAGTCGGCCGCGACTGCACGCTGTTCAGCGTGCGCACGGGTGCCTTTGCCCTGCGTGCCATTCGCCGCGAAGAAGAACCGGCGATGTTGTCGGTGCTGGCCGATGCCGATGCCTTGCTCGAACGCGGGCATCTGTACAAGACCGGTGGTGCGGCCAGTGTCGGTCGCGTCGAAGTGGACGGGCGCAGCCTGGTGATCAAACGCTACAACATCAAGAACGTGCTGCACTGGTTCAAGCGCTTCTGGCGCCCGAGCCGGGCCTGGCACTCCTGGGTCGAGGGTAACCGGCTGGCTTTTCTCGGCGTTGCCACGCCCAAACCGCTGGCGCTGCTGGAGCGCCGTTTCTGCTGTCTGCGCCGGCGCGCTTACCTGGTGACCGAGTATCTGCCGGGGCCGGATATCATCGAGCACCTGGCGCCATACGTGGCGTCGGGACAGGTGCCCGAGGCCGAGTTGCAGGCGCTGGATCAGCTGTTTATCGACCTGACCCGCGAACGCATCAGCCATGGTGACTTGAAGGGGCATAACCTGTTCTGGCATGACCAGCGCTGGGCGCTGATCGATCTGGATGCCATGTGTCAGCATCAAAGCCAAAGTAGTTTTGCTGTCGCTTATGCCCGTGACCGTGCGCGTTTCCTGCGTAACTGGCCCAGCGACAGCGCCTTGCACCAGATGCTGGATCAGCGTTTGCCCACTGTCGCCTGACCCGCCCCCACATGTAGGAGCCGAGCTTGCTCGCGATGCAGGCACCACGGTGTATCTGTTGCACAGCGGTGAGGCTATCGCGAGCAAGCTCGGCTCCTACACATAAGGTAAGCCGGGGAGTGTGGCGTCATGCGCTACAGGTGCCCTGCGCGATGGGCTATAATCCCGCCCTTTGGCTGCTGCTCGCAGATTCTGCGAGAGCACATTTTTGCAGATTGAAGAGGCTAGACCCTTGGCATTGACGATTCTTGGCCTGTCCGGCGCCCTTAGCCATGATCCTTCCGCGGCCCTGTATATCGACGGCAAGCTGATCGCGGCCGCCGAAGAAGAGCGCTTTGTTCGCGACAAACATGCAAAGAACCGCATGCCTTACGAGTCGGCGAAGTTCTGCCTGGAGCAGGCCGGCATCAAGCCGTCGGATGTCGATGTGGTGGCGATCCCGTTCGCGCCCATCAGCCTGTTCGGCAAGGCACGCTGGCACTACGCCAAGCGCTACTGGTATGCCCCCGACCGCGCCCTTGACGCGATCCTGATGGGCAACCGCCGCTACAAGCGCTACCGCAAGAAGATCGTCTGGTGCCTGGAGCAGCTGGGCTTCGACCCGAAAAAAATCAAGATCGAGCCGGTCGAACACCACCTGGCCCACGCCTCCAGTGCCTACCACTGCTCGGGCTTCCAGGAGAAAACCGCGATCCTGGGGATCGACGGCAAGGGTGAGTACGCCACCACCTTCTTCGGCTACGGCGAAAACGGCAAGATCCACAAGATCAAGGAATTCTTCGATCCGGACTCCCTGGGCGGCCTGTATGGCGCGATTACCGAGTTCCTCGGCTTCGAGATGCTCGACGGTGAGTTCAAGGTCATGGGCATGGCGCCGTACGGCGATGCCAGCAAATATGACTTCTCGCGCCTTGCCAGCTTTGAAAACGGCGAACTGGTGATCAACACCGAATACGCCAACGTCATCGGCCTGCGCCGCTACAAGGAAAAGGGCAAGGGCTTCTACTTCACGCCCAAGCTGATCGAGTGGCTGGGGCCCAAGCGCGAAGGCGACATCGCCGACGAGCCGTATATCCACTACGCCGCCAGCATGCAGGCGCTGTTTGAAAAGCTGGCGCTGCAGATGATCGACCACTACCTGAGCGATGTGCTCAAGGAAACCGGCAAGCTGGCCTTCGCCGGCGGTTGCGCGCTGAACGTCAAGCTCAACCAGAAGATCATCGCCCGCCCGGACGTCAAGGAACTGTTCGTCCAGCCCGCATCCGGCGATGCCGGTACTGCAGTCGGCGCGGCGGCCTACGTGTCCCACGCCCGTGGCGTGCCGGTCGAGAAGATGGAGCACGTCTACCTCGGCCCGGCCTACTCCAACGAAGACGTGATCGCCGCCTGCGCCCGACATGCCGACAAGCCGAAGTGGCGCAAGCTCGACAACATGCCGGAGCAGATCGCCAAAATCATGGTCGATGGCAACCCGGTGGCCTGGTTCCAGGGCCGCATGGAGTTCGGTCCGCGTGCGTTGGGCGGTCGTTCGATCATCGGTTGCCCGAGCGTGGCTGGCGTGGCGGACCGCATCAACCACCAGATCAAGTTCCGCGAGCGCTGGAGGCCTTTCTGCCCGTCGATGCTCGACACCGTCGCGCCGCAGATGATCAAGATCGATCACCCGGCGCCGTTCATGACCTTCACCTTCGAAGTGGCCGAGGAGTGGAAAACTCGCGTGCCGGAAGTGGTCCATGAAGATGGCACCTCGCGTGCCCAGGTGCTCAAGCGCGAATACAACCCGCGTTACTACGACATGATGAAGGCGCTCGAAAACCTGACCGGCAATGGCGTGTCGTTGAACACCTCGCTGAACCGCCGTGGCGAGCCGATGATCTGCTCGCCGACCGATGCGCTGAACATGTTCTTCGGCTCCGACCTGCAATACCTGATCATGGAAGACATCCTGGTGGTCAAGGACGGCGCGGATGCCTATGACGCGCTCGGCTGAACGCCACGTCCTGCAGTTCTGCCATGGCTATGACGGGCCCTTCCTGGACTGCGCGCGGCAGTACGCCAGCCTGTTCGAAGGCCGCGGCTACAAGGTGACCACGGTGTTTCTCACCGGGGTCGCCGACGCCGAGGTTGCCCAGGGTTGCGCGAGCGACCAGGTGTTGTTTCTCGAATACAGTTCCAAGGCCGTACGCGGCCTGAAACTGGGTGCGATCCGCGATCTGCGCAAGATCGCGGCATCGCGCGATTTCGCGTTCTGCATCGCCCACCGTTTCAAACCCGTCTACATCGCCCTGCTCGGCACCGGTTTGCCAGTCATCGGCGTGCACCATGCCTTCGGCGACTACCAGCGGCGCACACGCCAATTGTTCGCCAACCTGTTTCGCCGTCGCCTGAGCCTGCTCGGGGTCTCGGATGCGGTGCGCGACGAGATGCGCCAGTGCCTGCCGAAATGGCCCACCGGACGTATCCGTACCCTGTACAACCGGATCGACATCGACGCTGTGCAGGCCTCGTTGCTGACCGGCAGCGAGGCGCGCCTGGCCCTGGGCCTGGCCGAAGACGACTGGGTGGTGGGCAACGTCGGGCGGCTGCATCCGGACAAGGACCAGGCCACGCTGTTGCGCGGGTTTGCCCAGGCCTTGCCCGGGCTACCGGCGCGTGCACGGCTGGTGATCATGGGCAAGGGCCGTCTGGAACAGGATCTCAAGGAGCTGGCGATCGAGCTGGGTATTACCGCGCAGGTCGGTTTTCTCGGCCAGGTGCCCGATGCACGCCGCTATTTCCGGGCCTTCGATGCCTTTGTCTTGAGCTCCGACCATGAGCCGTTCGGCATGGTCCTGCTCGAAGCCATGGCCGCCGGCGTGCCGTTGCTGGCAACCGCCTGCGGCGGTGCGAAGGAAGTCGTCGAGGGTGTCGGACTTCTCTTTCCATTGGGTGATGCCGAGCATCTGGCCCAAGGGCTCCGGCACCTGGCGTCGCTCGATGCCGAGCAGCGCCAGGCCTGCAGCGATTTGATGCAGCAGCGATTGCAAGAACGTTTTTCCGATCACGCCGTGCGGGAAGCCTTCTGGCGCTTGCCACAAGTGACTGACCTGACCGCGGAGGCTTGATGCTCAACCGAATTCGAAGCTGGCGTGAGCGCGGCTGGACAGCCGTGGATGCGGCAACTTATGCACAGGCCTGGCAGCGCTTCGGTGGCAGTGTGGCGACTCACCCGCTGGTGATCGAACAGCTGGCCGAAGTGGCGGGTATCCCGGTGCGCTATCTGGCCTGGGAGCAGGGCGGTGAAGTGCAGGCGGCGATTCCCACCTGGGGCCGTCACCTGGCGCTGTCCAAGCAGGTGCTCAAGGCCCATGGCAAGAAAGGCGTGTTCGATATGGGCAATGCCGAGTTCATTCTGCCGGCGGCGACGGGGGCCGACGTACCGTTGCGGCATGTGGGGCGTTACCTGTCGGCGCTGAACCAGAACTGTTTCAGTACGCTCCAGGAGCAGGCTGAATCGCTGGCGATGGCACGCATGCCTGAAGAACTGTCCAAGAAGTTTCGCTACAACCAACGCCGTGAACTGCGCCTGCTGGAAGAGGCGGGTGGGGTGGTGCGACCGGTCAGTGAGTTCACCAGCGCGGAATTGGGGGCGATGTATTGCGACCTGTTTCTACGCCGCTGGGAATTCCCGGCCACCGGCGCCGAGCGCATGGCAGAAGTCATCGAGCGCCTGCGTTCATTGCTGATTGGCTCGGTGGTGTTTCTCAACGATGCGCCGATTGCGATCCAGCTGGTTTATCGGGTTGAAGCGCCGGAATGGATCAGCGTCGAATACGTCAACGGTGGCGTCGATCCGCAAACCCGTGAGTTCAGCCCGGGCAGTGTCCTGAGTTTCCTCAATACCCAAAGTGCCTGGGAAGATGCCCGCGCGCGCAACAAGCCGTTGCGCTTCTCGTTCGGGCGTTCGGATCGTGATTACAAGGACCGTTGGTGCAACCCCGTGCCGGTATTTCAGGTTTGAACCGCAAGCAGCAGTTGCTCAAGCGCCACCGGCGCAACAAGCGGCTGGGCCTGTTGGTGGGTCTGGTGCTGCTGGTTGTCGTGGGCGTGCTGGTGGCCTGGTGGCTGCCGTTGCTGCTGGCGGTGCTTGCCTGGGTCGCGCACGAAGCCTGGTTTGCCGACCATCTGTTCTATGCCCCTGATGAGGATTATCGCTACCGTTTCCCCGACGACAGCGAACAACCGCCGGTGCGGTTCGAGGGTGGCCGCCTGCTCGTCGAGCAGCCGTTGCAACTGGATGGCAGTGAGACCCTGATCCTGCAAATCAGGCTCAAAAGTGGTTGGCTGGGGCGTTTTCTTGATCCTGCGGTTGCGTTGATCGCCGATCAACAACACGACCGGCAAACCTTCGAGCGCGGTGTAAAAGGCCTGCGTTACCTCAATCTCAGCGGGATGGGGACGGCACTTGGCGAAGGGCGCTTGCGCCTGCGGGGGCGGTTCTGCCGGCTTCTCGGCCAGCCGACGCTGTGGGTGTTTCGTCATCCCGACTATCGCCACAAGCGGGTCATGGTCATTGCGCCCCATGCCGACGATGCCGAGCTGGCTGCCTATGGCCTGTACAGCCAGGCCGCGCAAGCCTGGATCGTGACCCTGACCGCCGGTGAAATCGAAGCCGAGCATTATCAGCAAATGGGCCTTGAGCGCGCGGCGGCTGCACAGCTCAAGGGCCGTTTGCGGGCCTGGGACAGTATCGCGGTGCCGCGCTGGGCTGGCGTACCTGAGGCCCAGTGTGTGCAGTTGGGCTATTTCTGCCTGCAACTGCCGGCGATGCAGGCCGCGCCCGATCAGCCGATCGGCTCGCGTGAGGCCGAGACTGGCGATACCCGGCCGTTCCGGCAGCTCAACAGCCTGGCCTTGCCGGGCGACGACGGGGTACCGAGCTGGAGCAACCTGCTGGCGGACTTGCGCGCCATGCTGCTCAAGGCCAGGCCGCAGGTGATCGTCATGCCTCACCCCACTCTCGACCCCCATCCGGACCACCTGTGCGCCCAGCAGGCGCTGATGGAAGCCCTGCGGGGCCTGGATTGGCAGCCTGAAGCCCTGCTTGGCTACGCCAACCACCTGCACGACAACGACCGTTGGCCCATGGGTGATACGGGCGCGGGGGTGGCCTTGCCGCCGGTGTTGCAAGGCGACGAGGCCTGGCTGCCTTACAGCCTGTCGCTTGACGGGCAACGTCAGTGCGACAAGGCCATGGCGCTGGGTATGATGCATGATCTACAGCCTCGGCCACCGCTCAAACGGCGGTTGCGCCGGGTACTGCAGCGGTTATTGGCAGGTCGTCACGGCTCGAAATTTGGCGAAAACGAGTTCTTTCGCAAGGCGGTACGCCGTCATGAGCTTTTCTGGGTCGTGAAACATGACGCAGACACTAAAATGCCCTGAAACGTCTTAAAACAGTGAGCTTCAAGTGATCAATCCCAACCCTCGCATCTTGTTCATCATCCCGTATTTCGGGCGTTGGCCGTTCTGGATGCCGTTTTTTCTCGAGAGTTGCCGGCGTAACGCCGATATCAACTGGCTACTGTTCAGTGACTGCGGAATCCCTCAGGACCTGCCCAAAAACGTGCAGGTTGAGGAGATTGGTTTTACTGAATATTGCAAATTGGTCTCTTCGAGATTGGCCATCGACTTCGCCCCTACCAACGCCTATAAGCTGTGCGATATCAAACCCGCACTGGGCTACATTCATGAAGATCGACTTCATGGCTATGACTTTTGGGCATTTGGCGATATCGACGTTATATACGGCAACCTGCGTGCCTATTTCACCGCCGAGCGGCTGTCGCGCAACGACCTGTTCTCGACCCACGAGCGCCGCGTTGCCGGGCATCTATGCTTGATGCGCAACACCGCCTGCAAGCGCGAACTCTTCATGCAGATCAAGAATTGGCGTGCCCGCTTCACCGACAATGAACACCATGCCCTCGACGAAGGCGCGTTCAGCCGCCTGTTTCTGTGGCGCAAGAATTTTCCCAAGCCGCTGTTCAAACTGGTTGGCAAGTTCAACCCGTTGCGTCGGCGCAGCGAATTTACCGAGGCGTTCAGTACGCCCGGTGGCGCCATCAAGTGGCATGACGGCAGCAGCGATTTCCCCAACCACTGGTACTGGCGCGACGGCCGCTTGAGCAACGACCGCGACGGTGACCGCTGCTTTCCCTATTTCCACTTTCTTTGCTGGAAACAAGACTGGTGGAAGCTGGCCATACCCGATCCCGCTCGGGTGCGGCAAATCGCAGAGTCGTCGAGCTGGATTATCGACCAGACCGGTTTTCATCAGGAAAAATCATGAGAAAGGTCTTGTCAAAGCAACTGGGCTAAAACGTACGACAGCGCGATTTACCGGCAGGGCTCGACTCATCTCGCAAGCGAGCTTTTCGCGAATTTGTGCGTCAGCATGAAATGTTCTGTCGCGTAGATGCCTGACAGTGTCGTGTGTGGCTGACAATCGCCGCAGGAAAAATGATGAAAGTTTTGTTTCTGGTACAGAAAGAACAGCGCGCTATCCTCGATCGCTTGTACGAAGGGGTAGCCGAACATTGCGAGTGTGACCTGCGATGGTTGAGCAGCGCAGAGCAGGCCGATTTGCGAGGCTATTTCCGCCGAGAAGTCGATGTCACCCGGTACGACAGAATCGTCTTTTTCCTTCGGTTCAAGCAAGAAATACGGCAGGTTGGGTTCATCAAGACGATTCCCAATCTGGTTATCCTGGAGCACGATGCCTATCAGAATTACGTCCCGTGCAAGTACACCGGTAAATTCAGTGCGCATTACCGCAAGTTGCCGTGGGCGCGGGTGATCACTTCGGGCTTTACGGTCAGCGAACGCCTGTGTCAGGAAGGCTTCGATGCGGTCTTCGTGCCCAAGGGCTACGACCAGGCGCTATTGAATAATCAGGGGCGTGAGCGGGATATAGAGCTGGCGTTTGTGGGTAGCACCAACAGCGTTGCCTACAGTGGTCGCAAGGCCCTGCTGGATGAGTTGGGACAGGTCGAGGATCTGGTCGTCACACGGACAAAGTCCGGCGAGGAGTACTGTGCCACGCTCAACCGCATCCGCTACTTTGTAAGCGCTGATGTGGACATGGGTGAGTACATGATCAAGAATTTCGAGGCCATGGCCTGCGGCTGCGTTTTGTTTGCGTTCGATCAGGGTGAGCAGGAGAACCGCGCTCTGGGCTTCCAGGATATGCATAACGTCGTACTGTATGGCAGCATTGCGCAATTGCGGGAAAAGCTTGCTCGATTACGTGCCGAGCCGGCACTGGCGGATCAGATTGCCCGTAACGGGCATGATTTGGTGACCTCGAGTTATGGGTTCGGGGAATTGGGGCGGCAGGTGGTCGCTGCACTACACCCTCAATTGCGTCATCACCCGCCGTTGAGCCTTTGGAGTCGGCTGCGTTTAAAGCTGGGAATCTGATCCGGAATTTGCAGGTGTCAAGTTGGGGTGTCTGTTTTTGAATGGTCTTTTGATTGGTGCAGGTTTTGGCTCATATCCCCTTGGAATCTGCCGATTCGAGCTCAGCGATGCATGAAATAGAGTGCGATGCTCAATGAATGTCATTAACGTGATGTGGGCCGGCGGCTCGCCTTATGCTTCGGTGCATAAGGTCCATCAGCAGATTTTGTCCTTTGCCGACTCAGGCGCTTCCATCAACACCTGGCTGCTGCAAGGGAAGGCTACAGGTTGCATAGGCGATATCGGCAAGTATCGAGAGTGGCACCTTCCGCATCGCCTGCTCAAAGGGCGTCACGTCTGGGCGGTGTTGAAGCGATGGATGCAGGCCCGGCTTCGCAAGGCGGTTGCTGCCAGTGGGGCGCAGGTCCTGTTGCTCGACGGGATCGGGGTGGCGCGTATGCTCTTGCCGGCATTGGTTGACCTGGACGACATTCGAGTCATTGTAATTTTCCACGGTGTAACCCGACTTCGAGCATCCGATCGGGCGCTGCTGCGAGCCTTTCCTTCTTCGCGCCTGGCTTTGGTTGCCGTCTCTCGCACCTTGGCGACTGACCTGCAGGAAGACCTGAACCTGTCCGTGATGGCTTTGCGCAGTGCCCTGGAACCCACGAATTTCTGCTCCAGGCTATTGAGCCGTGATGCCGCTCGCCGCGAGTTGGCGATCAATGAGCCGAACGTCAAAGTGATGGGGGCAGTGGGGCGGCTGGTGGCTGACAAGGGCTTCGATTATCTGCTCGAAGCCTTCTCCACCGCTTTGAAGGAGCAGTCCGATCTGAGACTGGTGATAGTCGGCGAAGGGCCTGACCGTCTTGTACTGGAGCGACAGATCAGGCGCCATGGATTGGAAAGCAAAGTGATGCTGCCGGGGCACCGAAATGGCCTGGATAGGTGTTATCGAGCATTCGACTGGTTGCTGATCCCCTCTCGCGAGGAAGGGCTTGGTCTTGTCCTGCAGGAAGCCGTCATGGCGGGAGTGCCGGTCCTGGTCAGCGATCTGACGGTGTTTCGCGAGCAGTTAGGCGATGCCGGTTTCTATGCCGCCGCTGGCGACCAACGCGGTTGGGCACAGGCAATCGCCCGATGTGCGTCGCTGGACGCGAAGCAGGTATCCGAGAGTCAGTTTCGTGCATTGTCGCCCGAAGCTGCCTGGCAACGATTCAGTCTGGAATCGCGCTTGTTGTTGAGCAGCAAACCCGCATCAGGCCGGCAGTAAGGCTTTCTCGAGCGCAGCGAGAGGGAACTCGCTGGTGAGCCTTTCGCGGCCGATGTACCGGGCAAAATGTTGAAGGTTGCGCCTGGCCAGCCGCTTTGACAGAGGGGCGCGCAAAAAGCGCATGTCAGCGACATCAATCAATCCCAACTCCCCTTCGGGTGTCGCTACGATATTTCCCAGATGCAGTGAGCGGAAATAGATACCCGATTGATGCAGGCTGCGAATCAGTTCAATCAGGGATGGCAATGCATCCTTCCAGCTGAAGCCGGGTTGAATACTTCTCTGGCGCAATGTTTCGCCAGGCAGAGGGCTATACAGAACCGCGGTCGTTCCCGGCAGGTCCAGCTTGTGAAAGCTCAGCACGTGTAATGTCGGTATCCCGAGCTTCTGCAGTTGCAGGGCATTGTCGATAAAGCGTTTCGAGTAAGGTCGCATCAAGGCCGAAGAGAACAGACGCTTGCGTCGAAACAGTTTGAGGATATTGCCGTCTTGCAACAGGTACACTTTCGCACCGAAGCTGTCGGACTCCAGTATTCTGGCGCCAATGATCATTTTGCCTAAGGCGGCCTGAGTCAGCCGGGAGCATTGCATTGTATAAGCCTTGTCGATTGGCGAGCAGTTTGATGAACGGCAATGATGCCGAAAAGTTTAAGGATTCACCATGCCAGGTTGGCTGATTCGATGGAGAGATGTTTGATGCATGCAAATCGTGGGGCTCAGGCGTGGTTGACCGCCGGCTTACTCTGGTTTCTTTTGGCCATCGCTTTCGCACCCAGCAACAAGATCTATCAGCAAGGCCTTGTTGTCTTTTTGTGGTTGCCGACACTGGTATTTGCATGGTCGGCCCATACCCGTCTGGTCGAGGTCTGGGACGCTCAGCGATTCGTGTGTGTGGCTGTGCTGTCACTTCTGGGTTGGGCAGCGCTCAGCCTGATCTGGAGCGCCTCGCCCGATAGCGGGCGAGAAGTGAAGCGTCTGCTTTATATTTCGGTATTTCTCCTGTTTTTTCCGGTGTTGGCCAATGGCCGGAGCGAGCGTGTCATTACCGTCATGCAATGCGCAGGCGTGGGGCTCGGGCTCGCGGCATTGATCTCGATAGTCAGGTTCTATGGTCAGCAAGGGCAAAGCTGGGTTGCACGTCTAGAAGGGATTGGAGAGCTTTCACACCCCATCCTGGGTGCTTATGTGATTGCCGCCGCAATCATCTGGCTGCTTCATTGGCAACCCCGCCAACGCTGGTTCCAGGTCCTCTGGGTTGCTTCAATCACCTCTCTGGCCGCATTCGTGGTGTTTTGCCAAAGTCGCGGCGCGGCTCTGGCCTTGATGTTTACCGTGATAGCGATGCCAATCTGGTGTCGGGATCGGCGCAGTTGCCTGATTGCGCTAGGTGCTATTGCGGCTGCAGTGCTAGGTTTCTGGCTGCTGGAGCCATTGGTTCTGGCTCGTGGGTTTTCCTATCGCCCAGAGATCTTCAGGGGCAGCCTGCAAATGATTGCCGAGCACCCCGTCCTCGGTCTTGGCCTGGGTTCATTCTATGAGGTACTGAGCAACGGTATTCAGTTCGACCATTCCCACAACATGTTCACCCACATCGCAATCGAACTGGGGCTGCCTGGCCTGGCATTGTGGCTCGCTGTCTGGCTCGCAGTATTGCTGGCCGTCTGGCGCAAGCGCGATACGCCCTTTGGCAAGGGGTTGCTTGGTCTGTGGGTGTTCTCGACGCTGGCGATGCAGTTCGATGCTGCAAGCATCTCGGGCAGCCCGCGGGCGGAATGGTTCATTACCTGGTTGCCGGTAGGTTTGGCCAGTGTTTTGACCTGGGCGCATGCCCATGACCAAGCCTGTGATAAAATCGCCCGTTCTTCATAAACAGAGAGCGCGAAGATGAGTGATTCATCGCCAGCATTGGAGCAAGGCTCCAGCCTGAAAATCTATTTTCGGTTGCTGGGTTATGTGAAACCGTATGTCGGCATCTTTTTGCTGAGCATCATCGGTTTCGTGATCTTCGCGTCGACACAGCCGATGTTGGCCGGCATCCTCAAGTATTTTGTGGATGGCCTGAGCAATCCCGAAGCGGTGCTATTCCCCCACGTACCCTATCTGCGCGACTTGCAATTGCTGCAAGCCGTGCCATTGCTGATCGTATTGATCGCGGCCTGGCAAGGAGTGGGATCGTTCCTGGGTAACTACTTTTTGGCGAAGGTCTCGTTGGGGCTCGTCCACGACTTGCGCGTCGAGTTGTTCAATAAGCTCTTGGTTCTGCCCAATCGGTATTTCGATACCCACAACTCCGGGCATTTGATTTCAAGAATCACCTTCAACGTGACGATGGTCACAGGTGCTGCGACAGATGCGATCAAAGTGGTGATCCGTGAAGGCCTGACCGTGGTCTTCCTGTTCGGCTACCTGCTCTGGATGAACTGGAAACTGACGCTGGTAATGCTGGCCATTCTGCCTCTGATTGCCTTTATGGTGGGTAGCGCCAGCAAAAAATTCCGTAAACAGAGCAAGAAGATTCAGGTCGCAATGGGCGATGTGACTCACGTAGCATCGGAAACCATCCAGGGCTATCGGGTGGTGCGCAGCTTCGGCGGCGAGCGCTATGAACAGGATCGCTTTTCCAGCGCCAGCCAGAGCAACACCGACAAGCAATTGCGTATGACCAAAACCGGAGCAGTCTATACGCCCATGCTGCAACTGGTGATATACAGCGCCATGGCCATGCTGATGTTCTTGGTGCTCTATCTCCGTGGCGATGCCAGCGCGGGTGATCTGGTTGCTTATATTACCGCCGCCGGTTTGCTGCCCAAGCCCATTCGCCAATTGTCCGAGGTCAGCTCGACCATCCAGAAAGGCGTTGCCGGTGCTGAAAGCATTTTCGAACAGCTGGATGTAGAACCTGAAGTGGATCAGGGCACGGTCGAACGCGAATCCGTTAGCGGGCTTCTGGAGGTTCGCAACCTGACCTTCAAGTACCCAGGTACCGAGCGTGAAGTACTCAGCGACATCACGTTCACCGCGATGCCAGGGCAAATGATTGCGCTGGTGGGACGTTCAGGCAGTGGCAAGTCGACCCTGGCCAGCCTGATACCGCGTTTTTACCATCACGAGCATGGGCAGATATTGCTCGATGGAGTCGACACCGAAGAGTATCGACTGCGCAACCTGCGGCGTCACATTGCCCAGGTCACTCAGCATGTCACCTTGTTCAACGACACCGTGGCCAACAATATTGCCTATGGTGATCTGGCCGGCGCTCCTCGCGATCAGATCGAAGCCGCTGCCGCAGATGCTTACGCCAAGGACTTTGTCGACCAGTTGCCTGAGGGTTTTGATACTCAGGTAGGGGAAAACGGCGTTCTGCTCTCAGGTGGTCAACGCCAGCGCCTGGCGATTGCGCGTGCATTGCTGAAAAACGCACCGCTGCTGATTCTCGATGAAGCGACTTCGGCGCTTGATACTGAGTCCGAGCGACACATTCAGGCAGCACTCGATCAGGTAATGAAAGGCCGGACGACACTGGTCATCGCTCACCGCCTGTCGACCATCGAGAAGGCTGATCTGATTCTGGTTATGGATCAAGGTCGTATCGTCGAGCGGGGTACTCACGCTGAATTGATGGCGCAAGGCGGCTTCTATGCCCGCCTGCACGCAATGGGGTTGGATGAACCGGTTCAAGCCGGTATCGCTTGAGTGTACGAGCGTCGGGCTGCAACAGCCCGGCGCTCGCTGGACGCCGATTGCGAGATCGACACCACGGTGCTGGACCTGAACACCGCGACCCAGCGGCTAGTGCAAACCCTTGACCGGCGTGGGGTCACGGCAATTGCAATCAATACCACCTCACGGCTGTAAACAAGGCGGCATCTTCCCTGTGCTAATATCGCGCCCCTGTTCATTTTGTATGTGGGTTGCTCCATGAAATTGTCGATGCCGCGATTCGATCAAGCCCCTGTGTTGGTGGTCGGTGATGTGATGCTCGACCGTTACTGGCATGGCGGTACCTCACGGATTTCGCCCGAGGCCCCGGTTCCGGTGGTCAAGGTCGAGCAGATCGAGGACCGCCCCGGTGGCGCGGCGAACGTTGCGTTGAACATCGCAGCCCTGGGTGCACCGGCGTCCCTGGTGGGCGTCACCGGTGAGGATGAGGCGGCCGAGAGCCTGGCCAACAGCCTGGCCGCCGCAGGCGTGCGGGCGAACTTCCAGCGCATTGCCCATCAGCCAACCATCGTCAAGCTGCGGGTCATGAGCCGGCACCAGCAATTGCTGCGTATCGACTTTGAAGAACCCTTCGCCACCGACCCGTTGTCGCTGGGCAACGCAGTCGATGCCTTGCTTGATGGCGTCAAGGTCCTGGTGCTGTCGGACTACGGCAAGGGTGCGTTGAAGAATCATCAAAGCCTGATCCAGGCCGCCCGCGACAAGGGCATCCCGGTGCTGGCCGACCCCAAGGGCAAGGATTTCGCCATCTACCGTGGCGCCAGCCTGATCACGCCAAACCTGAGCGAGTTCGAAGCCATCGTCGGCCGTTGCGCCGATGAAGCAGAGCTGGTCGCCAAGGGTGCGCGGCTGATGCAGGAACTGGAACTGGGGGCGCTTCTGGTGACCCGTGGCGAGCATGGCATGACCCTGCTGCGCGCCGATCACCCGGCCCTGCACCTGCCGGCGCGGGCACGTGAAGTGTTCGATGTCACGGGCGCGGGCGACACTGTCATCTCGACTCTGGCCGCGGCCATCGCGGCCGGCGAAGAGCTGCCCCACGCCGTGGCGCTGGCCAACCTTGCCGCTGGCATCGTGGTGGGTAAATTGGGTACCGCCGCCATCAGCGCGCCGGAATTGCGCCGGGCGATCCAGCGTGATCAGGGTTCCGAGCGTGGTGTGCTCAGCCATGACCAGTTGTTGCTGGCCGTCGACGATGCCCGGGCGCACAACGAGAAAATCGTCTTCACCAATGGCTGCTTCGACATCCTTCATGCCGGCCACGTGACCTACCTTGAGCAGGCACGGGCGCAGGGTGATCGCTTGATCGTTGCGGTCAACGACGATGCCTCGGTCAGTCGCCTAAAAGGGCCGGGCCGCCCGATCAACAGCGTTGACCGGCGGATGGCAGTCCTGGCTGGCCTGGGCGCGGTGGACTGGGTGACCAGTTTTTCCGAAGGCACACCAGAGAGCCTGCTGGCCCAGGTCAAGCCGGATGTGCTGGTCAAGGGCGGGGACTACGGGATCGACCAGGTGGTCGGCGCCGATATCGTCACCGCTTACGGCGGCACGGTGAAGGTGCTGGGGTTGGTGGAAAACAGCTCCACCACCGCCATTGTCGAGAAAATCCGCAAGAACTAATCCAAAAGCTTCGCGGATAAATCCGCTCCCACAAAAAGCCACCTCACCGGAAGGGGCGGGGCTTTTGTGGGAGCGGATTTATCCGCGAACAAGGTCACCGCCGATTCAAAGTTGCCCGCCCCGGGCAATCTGCAGCAACTCCCGCGCCTTGCTGGTCAACCGGTTCAAGCCCAGGCGAGCAGCGTAAGGCTGGGCGACCAGCCCTTGTTGCTTGAGCCAGTCCTTCCAGCGAATCCGTTCCTCTGTCACCAGCCAGCCCTTCTGGCGGGCGAAGCTTTCCGCCAGGAACACCCCGCGGGTGCTGGCCGGCAGCAACTGATCCTTTTTCAGGGTGTACAGCTGCGGGCAGGGATGACCGTCCTTGAGCGGCATCAGGTACAGGTCCGGGTGGCTGCGGTCGAGGCGGGCGACCAGATGATCACCCTCCAGACGTTCATCCACATGAAACAGACTCAGCGATTTGGCGTCCTTGGGGACTTCAAGGCGCAGGTCGTAAATCAATTGCAGGGAGGCCGTTGGCAGGTGCACGTAAGCGCGCGGGCGCTCGATCAATTGCAGGTTGGCGCAGCGAACCGGCCGCGCCGCGCCCGACAACGGCGTCAGGCGAAAGGGCAGGGCTTCACGGTAATGCAGGGCGTCACGGTAAGGCGTCGGCAACCAAGTGTCGTTGAAGCGCCCGCTCAGCCAGCCTTCAGGGGTTTCCAGCAGGCATTCCTCGGCCACTTCCTGCACGGCGGTGTGCAGCGGCAGGTTCAGTTCACGGGCGGGCACGTAGCCGGAAATCAGCTTGAGCACCACATCGCCCCGGTCCTGGCGACGCTGGCGCACCAGCACCCAGTACTCACGGTTCTGCCAGTGCAGGGTCAGTCGCACCGACACCCCAAGGTTCGCCAGCTCCACGGCAAAGCGCTCACTGTCGGCGATGTGCACCTGCTTGCGCCGCTGCAGGGTCTGGGCGAAATTCAATGGCCTGCCGACGCTCTGATAAGTCAGGCCTTCGGGGGTGGCTTCGACGAACAACGGCAGGGTCTTGAAGTTGCTTGGATTCTTTCTTATCAGGGTTCGCGGCATCTCGGCTCCTGCTTGCGTTGGGGGCGGCCGCGAGGGCGTCGCTAGCGATTGCGTAGCACGGCAGCGGCGGTGGCGACGTTATGGGCCAGGTGCACGGGGTTGATGGTGCCGACAATAGCACTGGTAACCCCCGGGTGCTCAAACAGCAATTGGAAGCTGGCCCGCACCGGATCAATGCCGGGGCTCAGGCAGACGTGGCCGCTGGCCAGAGCCTTCTTCACCAGAATGGCTTTGCCATGGGCGGCGGCGTAATCAATGACCGGGCGTTCCCCCTGCTCGTTCAAATTGTAGGTGACCATGGCGCAATCGCCTGTCTGCAATGCTTTCAATCCACCTTCGATGGTCTTGCCGGAAAAACCGAAGCCACGGATCTTGCCTTCGCGCTTGAGCGCCGCGAGGGTCTCGTACACGCCGGTCTCATCGAGAATCTGCAAATCATTGCCGTCCGAATGGACCAGCACCAGGTCGATGAAGTCCGTTTCCAGACGCTTCAGGCTGCGTTCCACCGAAAAGCGTGTGTGCTCGGCGCTGAAGTCGAAGCTCGACACACCGTTGTCGAATTCTTCGCCAACCTTGCTGACGATCACCCAGTCCTGGCGCTGGCCGCGCAGCAGCGGGCCCAGGCGCTCTTCGCTGCGGCCATAGGCCGGCGCGGTGTCAATCAAGTTGATACCCAGTTCCCGAGCCTGTTTGAGCAGCAGGCGCGCCTGTTGATCGTCGGGAATGGTGAAGCCGTTGGGGTACTTGACCCCTTGATCGCGCCCCAGCTTGACCGTGCCAAGGCCCAGCGGTGAGACGCTCAGGCCTGTGCTGCCCAATGGGCGGTGAAGTTCGTGCAGGGTCGGCAGGCTCATGGCAGCAGTTGCTCCCAGACAGGTTGCGCCACGGCGGGGCGCGGGAATTCAGGCAGGCTCGGGTGAGCGGCGGGCTTGATCGCATCGCGTTCAAGCTGCGCCAGTACGCGGTCGGCGAAGTCGGGTGCCAGCGCCAGTTTGGTCGGCCAGCCGACCAGCAGGCGGCCGCTTTCGGTCAGAAAAGCGTTGTCGGGTCGAACCAGGCCCGATTGGGCGGGTTCTGCACGGTCGACACGCAGGGTCGCCCAGCGCACTTGGCTTTGATCGACCCAAGGCAGCAGGTTGGCGATTTCCTTTTGCGCGACCGCGATCTGCGCTTGCGGTTCACGGGCAACGCCGTCAGCTTCGGCAATGTCGCCGCCCAGGTACCAGACCCATTGGCCATCAGCACCTGGATGGGTGGTGACGGTAATCCGCGGCTTGGGGCCGCCGCCCAGGCAGTGGGCGTACAGCGGTTTGAGGTTAGGCCCCTTGGCCAGCACCATGTGCAGCGGCCGGCGTTGCATGGCCGGCTGGTCCAGGCCGAGTGCGGACAACAACCCGGCATTGCCGGCGCCAGCACTGAGGACGATGCGCTGGGCACGAATTTCGCGGCCATCGACCTTCAGGCCAACCAGCGTGCCGCCTTCTTTCAACGGTTCGATGGACTGCCCGGCGAGCAGGCTGTCGCCCGCCAGCAAAGCCAGTTGCTGGATCAGGCTGGGGACATCGACCACCAGCTCTGCCAGACGGTAAACCTTGCCCTTGAAGCCACGGTCCTGCAGCGCCGGTGGCAGCTGGTCGCCCTTGACCTGATCGACACGGCCGCGCACCGCCTTGCTGGCGAAGAAGCTGGTCAGGTTGCCAGCCAGCGTGCCGGGGGACCACAGGTAATGGGCTTCAGACAGCAGTCGCACGCCGGACAGGTCCAGCTCGCCAGTGCCGGCCAGCGCTTCGCGCCAGCGCCGGGGCATGTCGGCAATCGCTTCGGAAGCGCCGGTGAGGGCACCATGCAGCGCATATTTGGCGCCGCCATGAATGATGCCCTGGGATTTGACGGTTTGCTCGCCGCCCAGGGTGGCGCTTTCCACCAGCACCGTCGAATAGCCCTGGCGGCGCAGGCGGGCATTGAGCCAGAGACCGGCGACACCTGCGCCGACGATCAGGATGTCGGTGGAAATAACGGATGGCATTGAACGACCTCACAGGCTGGAACAGACGCGCAGTATACAGCCTGTGAGGTTTTCTACCCGGGCGCAGGTCAATGCCCGGCAGTTTTCGAGAACACCTGAATCACCACCACGCCAAGCACGATCAAGCTCATGCCGGCCATGGCCGGCAGGTCGAGCTTCTGCCCATAGATGACCAGCGCCGCGACGCTGATCAAGACAATCCCCAGGCCCGACCAGACCGCGTAGGCGATGCCCACCGGAATGCTGCGCACCACCAGAGTCAGCATCCAGAACGCAACCGCGTAACCGGCAATCATCAACAGCAATGGCAGTGGGGTGCTGATGCCTTTGACCGCCTTCATGGAGGCTGTGGCGATCACTTCCGCGCAGATGGCGATGGCCAGGTAGTAGTAGGCAGTCATAGTGAAATCCTCCGTAGTTGCGCGCATTCTAGTCGATGGTCAGATGCGGTAAAGTCATTACCTATCTGAGCTGGAGATAGGTTGATGGCCCAACAATGGAACATCGAGCAAATACAGTTGTTTGTCCGCGTGGCCGAGCTGCGCTCGTTTTCGGCGGTCGCGCGCGAGCAGCACAAGGCGCAGTCGGCCATCAGCACGGCCATCGCCTTGTTGGAGACCGACCTTGGCGTGACCTTGTTCGAGCGCAGCAGCGGCCGACAGCCGCGCCTGACCGAGGCCGGCAATGCCCTGCTCGATGAAGCACGTGAACTCCTGCGCCAATGCGAGCGCCTGGACGGCCGCGCGCTGGCGCTGATGCGTGGGCAGGAGGCGCAATTGCGCGTGGCGCAGGATGAGGCTATGCCCTTTCAGCCGGTGATCGACAGCCTTGAGGCATTGGCCACACGCTTTCCGCTGGTTGAAGTGCAGCTCTCCAGTGCGGCCCAGGGCGATGTGGCGCGCAAGCTGGTGGAGCGTCGCGCCGACCTTGGTCTGCTGTTTCACCACGACCGGATGCCGCCAGCCATTGAGCGACGGGCCCTGGGCAGTGTTGAAATGGTCACGGTGTGCGCGGTCCATCACCCGCTGGTATCGCAGGGGCAGGTGACCCGCCAGCAGCTGGCGCAACATCGGCAGCTGCTGATCGCCCCACAGCAGAGCGGCTATCCGGGCGGCGACCCGATCAGCCCGCAGGTCTGGCGGGCCGACAGTTTCTACATGATGGCCGAACTGCTGATGCGCGGATTGGGCTGGGCCTGGTTGCCCCGCCATGTGGTGCAGTATTCGGCCTATCACGGGCACATGATCGAGCTGACCAGCGAGTGGATACCGCCGGCACTGGTGGTCGAACTGGTGTGGCGACGGGACGAGCCGCTGGGCCCTGCGGCGCAGTTCCTGGCCGAGCGCTTCGCACTGCACTTGCGAGCCATTGGCTAGTACACTTCGCCGCCATGAACAGAACTCTCTATACCCTGCTGTTTCACCTAGGCCTGCCACTCATTGCCGTGCGCTTGTACCTGCGTTCGCGCAAGGCGCCTGCCTATGCCCGGCGAATCGCTGAGCGCTTTGGCTTCAAGCTGCCGGCGCTCAAGCCTGGCGGCATCTGGGTGCATGCGGTCTCGGTGGGCGAAAGCATTGCGGCGGCTCCCATGATCCGCGCCTTGCTGGCGCGTTATCCGGACCTGCCCATCACCGTCACCTGCATGACCCCGACCGGTTCCGAGCGGATTCAGGCGATGTTTGCCAATGAACCGCGCATTCAGCACTGTTACCTGCCGTATGACTTGCCGTGGGCGTCGTCGCGTTTTCTTGAGGCCGTGAAGCCCGTGCTGGGTGTGATCATGGAAACCGAGCTTTGGCCTAACCATATCCACCAATGTGCCAAGCGCGGCATCCCCGTGACCCTGGCCAATGGTCGGTTGTCGGAGCGCTCGGCGCGCGGCTATGCGCGGTTTGCCAAGCTGACACGGCCGATGCTGGCCGAGATGAGTTTCCTGGCGGTGCAGACCGAAGTCGAAGCCGAGCGTTTTCGCCAATTGGGCGCGCGTGCCGGATGTGTGCAGGTCACTGGCTCCATCAAATTCGACCTGAACGTTGACCCACAGCTGTTGCAGCGTGCCGCTGAGCTGCGGCAAGGCTGGGGCGCCACGAGCCGTCCGATCTGGATTGCGGCCAGTACCCACGAAGGCGAAGACGAGGTGGTGTTGGCTGCCCATCGGCAGTTGCTCGATCACCACGGCGATGCCTTGTTGATTCTGGTGCCGCGCCATCCCGAGCGTTTTGCCAGCGTCTTTGCGCTGTGCAAGCAGCAAGGTTTCAGCACCGTCAGGCGCTCGGAAGGGGTCAGCGTTGAGCCTCAGACCCGCGTGCTGCTTGGCGACACCATGGGCGAGTTGCTGTTTTTGTACGCTTTGGCGGACAGCGCCTTTGTCGGCGGCAGCCTGATCGCCAGCGGTGGGCATAACCCGCTGGAGCCGGCAGCGCTGGCCAAGCCTGTGCTAAGTGGGCCGCACATGTTCAACTTCCTTGAAATTGCCGCGATGTTGCGCAGTGCCGGAGCCTTGCAGGAAGTTGATGATGCTCAGGGGTTGGCTGAAGTTGTCCGTCGCCTGATCGAATTGCCGAGCGAGGCGCAGAGGATGGGGCAGGCGGGGCTTGGCGTGATGCGCGCCAATCAGGGCGCGCTGCAGCGGTTGCTGGAGGGGTTGGGGCGGTTGCTCAAATAACCGCAACCTACTGTTGTAGGAGCAAGGCTTGCCTGCGATGGGGCGCGCAGCGGCCCCTGGGGTCTACTTTACAGCCCATCGCAGGCAAGCCTTGCTCCTACAGCAATTTCAGTCAGTTGATTTCGGTCTGGATCATGGCCGGGCCTTGAGCTGATCCTGCGCCGCCTTCGCCAGATCCGGTGGCAGGAAGTCCCTGTCCGGGTTGTAGTCAGGCTTGAGGTAACGCTTGAGGTCCTCCAGGTCTTGCGGGCTCAAGGTGCCCGCCGCCTGCTTCAGGCGCAGGTTGTCGAGAATGTAGTCGTAGCGAGTGTTGTTGTAGTCCCGCACCGAGGTGTACAGCTGGCGCTGGGCATCCAGCACGTCGACGATATTGCGCGTTCCCACCTGATACCCGATTTCGGTCGCTTCCAGCGCGCTCTGGTTGGAAATGATCGACTGCTTGCGCGCTTGTACCTGTTCCACGTCGGTGTTGACCGCGCGGTGCAGGTTGCGGGTGTTCTCCACCACCTGGCGACGCAGGCTTTCGCGCTGCTGCTCGGTCTGGTTCAGGCGCTGATAGGCCTCGCGCACTTGCGAGCTGGTCAGGCCGCCGCTGTAGATCGGGATGTTCAGTTGCAGGCCGATGCTGCGCTGCTCGACGTCACCGCCAAAGCGTACGCCGGCCTGCGGCGCCGGGTTGGTGAAGCCCAGGCTGTCGTTGTCACCTTTTTTGTATTGCGCCACGGCGTCCACGGTGGGCGCATGCCCGGCCTTGCGTTGGCGCAAGGTTTCCTCGGCGGCGCTGACCGCGTAGTGACTGGCCTGCAGGTTGAGGTTCTGGCGGGCGGCGGTGTCGACCCAGGTTTTGGCGTCGTTGGGGACGGGCACCAGCACCGGCAAGCTATGGACCACACCCTGGAGCGAGTTGTACTCGCGGTTGGTCAAGGTGATCAAGGCTTCGAACGCGTCGTCGACCTGGCGCTGGGCGACGATCCGGTTGGCCCGGGCGGTGTCGTAGCTGGCTTGGGACTGCAGTACGTCGGTCTTGTCGGACAGGCCGACATCAAATCGCTCGTTGGACTGGTCCAGCTGGCGCTTGAAGGCGGCTTCCTCGGCCTTGGTGGAGGCCAGGTTGTCCTGGGCGCGCAGCACCGCGAAGTAGTTCTCGGCACTTTGCAGGATCAGGTTTTGCTCGGTGGCCGACAGTTCCAGCGCCGCCTGCTCGTTGACGGCCTGCGCGGCCTGCAACTGGAACCAGCGGTCGGCGCGGAAGATCGGCTGCGCCAGGGTTGCCTGCCAGGAGTTGCCGCTGCGGGTAGAGGTCAGCGACGGCTCGTCGAGCCTGGTACGGGTGTTCAGCATGTCGGCCCCGGCCGACAGGTTCGGCAGCAGGCCGGCGCGGGCTTGCGGCACGACTTCGCGGCGTGCGGCATAGTCGGCGCGAGAGGCGGCGAGGTCGGCGTTGTTGCCGACCGCTTCCTGGTACACGCTGACCAGGTCGGTCTTGCTGGGAAGGGGCGCTTCAGCTGCCCAGGCCAATCCGTTGGAAGCACAAGACACGGCGAGGGCCAGTGAGAGTTTGCGCAGCATGAGGCGATCCTTGAAGAGGGTTGTCCCAAGGGCAGGACCAGACCAGCCCTTTTTCCGGGCCAATAAGCCCGTTGCGAGTGTAGTTGCGCAGGGGCATGGCAACAATCCGGCATTTGCGCCATTTATCGAGCGTTATGAGACAGGGCTTGGCTTTCATTGCCAGTTATGTCTAGACTGGCCGCGTTCTTGTCGGGGTGCCTTGCTGTAAGGCTGAGATCGGATAATCCGGATCCCGTTGAACCTGATCAGGTTAGCGCCTGCGTAGGGAACAAGATTTCTCGTCTTCCCGGCGAGTCCTCTTGTGCCGGGTCTTCGAATTCAGTTCATGCCGTGAAACTGCACTCGACGAGATCCAGCACAGCACCAGCACTGGTGCGTCCGTGCCTTTCAGGTTCGCTCCGACAATCCACCGCTAGGATGTGTCTGGAGAGCCTGTGATGAGTAAACAAGAAAAAAATGCTGCCCACCTGAGTGAATCGGCCCAAGTCGATCAACAGTCCGTGCAACCGTTCACCCGTTCGCAAAAAATCTACGTCCAGGGTTCGCGCCCGGACATTCGCGTGCCGATGCGTGAAATCAGCCTGGACGTGACCCCGACCGACTTCGGTGGTGAGATCAACGCCCCGGTGCTGGTCTACGATACCTCTGGCCCGTACACCGACCCGGCTGTGCAGATCGACGTGCGCACAGGCCTGGGCGATGTGCGTTCGGCCTGGATCGATGACCGTGGCGACACCGAGCGCCTGCCGGGCCTGTCGTCGCATTTCGGTCAGCAGCGCCTGAACGATGAAGAGCTGACCAAGCTGCGCTTTGCCCACGTACGCAACCCGCGCCGGGCCAAGGCCGGTGCCAACGTCAGCCAGATGCACTACGCTCGCAAGGGCATCATCACCGCCGAGATGGAATACGTCGCCATCCGCGAAAACATGAAGCTGCAGGAGGCCCGCGCCGCCGGCCTGCTGAAGCAACAGCACGCCGGGCATAGCTTCGGCGCCAGCATCCCGAAAGAAATCACCCCTGAGTTCGTGCGCGAAGAAATCGCCCGCGGCCGCGCGATCATTCCGGCCAACATCAACCACACCGAACTTGAGCCGATGATCATCGGCCGAAACTTTTTGGTGAAGATCAACGGCAACATCGGCAACAGCGCCCTGGGCTCTTCCATCGAGGAAGAAGTCGCCAAGCTGACCTGGGGGATTCGCTGGGGTTCGGACACGGTCATGGACCTGTCCACCGGCAAGCACATCCATGAAACCCGCGAGTGGATCATCCGCAACTCGCCAGTGCCGATCGGTACCGTGCCGATCTATCAAGCGCTGGAGAAGGTCAACGGTGTGGCCGAAGACCTGACCTGGGAGCTGTTCCGCGACACCCTGATCGAGCAGGCCGAGCAAGGCGTCGACTACTTCACCATCCACGCCGGCGTACTGCTGCGCTATGTACCGCTGACCGCCAAGCGCGTGACCGGTATCGTCAGCCGTGGTGGCTCGATCATGGCCAAGTGGTGCCTGGCGCATCACAAAGAGAACTTCCTCTACACCCATTTCGACGAAATCTGCGAAATCATGAAGGCCTATGACGTCAGCTTCTCGCTGGGCGATGGCCTGCGTCCGGGCTCGATTGCCGACGCCAACGACGAAGCGCAGTTCGGCGAGCTGGAAACCCTGGGCGAGCTGACCAAAATCGCCTGGAAGCACGACGTGCAGTGCATGATCGAAGGCCCTGGCCATGTGCCGATGCAACTGATCAAAGAGAACATGGACAAGCAGCTGGAATGCTGCGACGAGGCGCCGTTCTACACCCTCGGCCCATTGACCACTGACATCGCACCGGGTTACGACCACATCACCTCGGGTATCGGCGCGGCGATGATCGGTTGGTTTGGTTGCGCCATGCTCTGCTACGTCACGCCCAAGGAACACCTGGGCCTGCCGAACAAGGATGACGTCAAGACCGGGATCATCACCTACAAGATCGCTGCCCACGCGGCGGACCTGGCCAAGGGCCACCCGGGCGCGCAGATTCGCGACAACGCCTTGAGCAAGGCGCGGTTCGAATTCCGTTGGGAAGACCAGTTCAACCTGGGCCTGGACCCGGACACGGCGCGGGCCTACCACGATGAGACCCTGCCGAAGGAATCGGCCAAGGTCGCGCACTTCTGCTCCATGTGCGGGCCGAAGTTCTGCTCGATGAAAATCACCCAGGAAGTGCGTGAATACGCGGCCAACCAGCGCATTGAAGCGACCAGCGTCGAGGCCGAGGATGGCATGCGCGAGCAGGCCGAGCGGTTCCGCAAGGAAGGCAGCCAGCTGTACCAGAAAGTCTGATTGGCGGGGGCACCGCAAGGTGCTCCGGTTGAAACTGACTCCTTGTGGGAGCGGATTTATCCGCGAATAGAAGCAACTCGGTCTGCCTGATAAACCGCAGCGCTGCTATTCGCGGATAAATCCGCTCCCACGGTCCATTCCAGCAAGAGGATTTGGGGTCAAGCAGCATTCAGCGATTAACAACACTTATCCCCCTGAGATCGAACGCGTGAACACTTCATCCAGTACCTATTCGCCCGACCAGGCGATCAGCGCAAGCCAGCGTGTCTTCGGCGCACGTGACCTGTTTTCCCTGTGGTTTTCCCTGGGTATCGGCCTGATGGTGCTGCAGACCGGTGCATTGCTGGCGCCGGGCCTGGGTTTGTCGGGATCAATCCTGGCGATCGTGATCGGTACCACGGTAGGTGTTCTGTTGCTGGCGGCGGTCGGGGTGATCGGTAGCGACACCGGCCTCTCGGCGATGGCTTCGCTCAAATTGACCCTGGGCAAGCGGGGCGCTGCCGTGCCGGCCGTCCTCAACCTGTTGCAGCTGATTGGTTGGGGTACTTTCGAAATCATCGTCATGCGTGATGCCGCAAGCCTTCTGGGGGCGCGCGCCTTCGGCGA
Organism: Pseudomonas sp. R5(2019); assembly: GCF_009905435.1. Classification (GTDB taxonomy): domain Bacteria; phylum Pseudomonadota; class Gammaproteobacteria; order Pseudomonadales; family Pseudomonadaceae; genus Aquipseudomonas. The sequence goes on along the minus strand of NZ_JAAAMT010000003.1, from coordinate 29,114 downwards.
GGGTGGTCTGGGCTCGAACCCGTTTTTGTGGACCCTGTTTTTCGGCGGCCTGGCCACCTTGCTGGCGGTGGGCGGGCCCTTGACCTTTGTGCGCAAGATTCTGCGCAAATGGGGGATCTGGTTGCTGATGGCGTCTTGCGTCTGGCTGACCTGGAACCTGTTTGCCAAGGCTGACCTGGCCACGCTGTGGGCCCAGGCCGGTGACGGCACGCTGTCGTTCGCGGTCGGCGTCGACATCGCGATTGCCATGCCATTGTCGTGGCTACCGCTGATCGCCGACTACTCGCGCTTCGGCAAGGGCGGCAAACGTGTCTTCACCGGCACCGCGCTGGGCTATTTCATCGGCAACATCTGGATGATGAGCCTGGGCGTGGGCTATATCCTGGCCTTTGCCCCAAGTGGTGAAGCCAATACGATGCTGTTGGCACTGGCCGGTGCAGGGCTGGGTATTCCACTGTTGCTGATTCTGCTCGACGAGTCGGAAAAAGCCTTTGCCGATATTCATTCGGCAGCGGTCTCGACCGGCATGCTGGTGCATTTGAAAGTCGAACACCTGGCACTGGCGCTTGGCTTGCTCTGCACCCTGATCGCCTGCGTCGCGCCCTTGACCCAGTACCAGAACTTCCTGCTGCTGATCGGTTCGGTATTCGCGCCATTGTTTGGGGTGGTGTTGGTCGATCACTTCATCCTGCGCCAGCGCAGCGCCACCAGCGCGCTGGTCAACCTGCGCTGGACGGCGTTGCTGGCCTGGCTGGGCGGCATCAGCACCTACCACGTGCTGGCCAATCTGTACCCGGAGGTCGGTGCAACCCTGCCGTCACTGATTCTGGCAGGGCTGCTGCAGTACCTGTTGGGTCGGGCCTTCAGCCGCGGCCAGGAAACAGCTCGGGCTTGATCACCCCGTTCAGGCGGGCATAGGGGATCTTCAGTTCAACGTGGCCCTGAGCGTAAGGCGCGAGGGTGTACACGTCGTACTTGAGGATCACCCCGCCATACGTCAGGGCAATGTTCGGGGTTTTCTGGAACGGCCAGGTCTTGATGAACTCGGCGTCCTGGTCCAGTTTGCTGCTGATCAACCAGCCCTTGTGGGCTTCCTGAGCGGCCAGCCAGAAGGTGTTTTCCTGGCCTGGCACCAGCATGTCCTGCAAGGTCAGCGCCCGGTGCTGCTGGCGCGAATAGTTGATGAAGCCGCGGCCCGGCATGCCGTGGGCGCCGCCGGTGTCCAGGTAGCTGGACAATTCGATGATCACCAGCCCGTCATGCTGCTCGCGTACCTTGGCTTGCAGGTAGGTGCTGTGACGGCTTTGGGCGCTGCTCAGGAATTGCTCTTCGTAGGCCTTGAGTGAAGCCGGCATCGGTGCGTCGGGCGAATTGCGGGCCATTTCCAGCAATTTGCGCTCGATCAGCGGGTCCAGCTGAGGTTCAGCGGGAAAGTGCAGGGTGTCGATATTCACCAGTGGGCAGTCCGCAGCGCTGCAGCCCGGCTTGATGTGCTCCCAGGCGTCGCGCTTGGCCTCTAGCGGTGCGCGCAGGTTGGGCTGGAACAGACTTTGGCATGCGCCCAGGGTCAGGGCTACGCAGGCCACGGTGACAAGTTTGGATAACGACATGCTGATCCTTGGGGTGTCAGGGCAAAAATGGTCGTGGTTGGACTCTCTGCAACGCCTTCAGTTCGCCACTAAGCTCAATACAGTCGATTCGACCGGTGGCTGCCTATCGTGGCAGCCTGCTCGCTATCTTGAAAGGGGCTGCACGATCGCAGGGGCCGCGTTAGGATGGCCCGACGCTGTAACCGCAAGGTAACGAGGACTTTCATGACTGACATCGTTAATGCCGTACCGACTGCTGTCCAGATCACCCGTCGGGAGAATTGCTTTCAAGGCTTTTACCGGCTCGATCGGGTGCACCTCAAGCACGAACTGTTTGCCGGTGGCATGGGCCGCGAAATCAGCCGCGAGCTGTTCGTGCGCCACGATGCGGTGTGTGTGTTGCCGTACGACCCGCAGCGTGACGAAGTGGTGTTGATCGAGCAATTTCGCGTCGGTGCCATGGGCAAGATCGACAACCCCTGGATGGTTGAACTGGTCGCTGGTCTGATCGATAAAGACGAGCTACCGGAAGAGGTTGCACACCGCGAGGCGCAGGAGGAAGCTGGGCTGAAGTTCAAAGCGCTGTGGCCGATCACCAAGTATTTTCCGTCACCCGGTGGCAGCGATGAGTACGTTCACCTGTATCTGGGGCGCTGCGACAGCACGGGGGCTGGCGGTCTGCACGGTCTGGAGGAAGAGGGCGAAGATATACGCGTCAAGGTCTGGGCGTTCGAGGACGCTTTACAAGCCGTACGCGATGGGCAAATCATCAACGCGGCAAGCATTATTGCCTTGCAATGGCTGGCGTTGAACCGCGATGAAGTCAGGGGGCTATGGTCGTGAATCTGTTGCGCGAACGCTACCGGGTCGATCTGGTCGGGTTGCAGGCTGCCTGCGAGGCCAACTATGCGCGTTTGATGCGCCTGTTGCCGGACATGCGCGCCGCCGAGCGCACCCGTCGCATCGCCATGACCCAAGGGGACCAGATGCTCGGCGTGTTGTCGCTCGAGGTGGTGTTGGCCTGCCCGTACACGACCACCTTGCGGGTGCGCCAGGAGCACAGTTTGCCTTGGCTGCCGGTGCCACAGATGGAAGTTCAGGTGTATCACGATGCGCGCATGGCCGAGGTCATCGGTGCCGAGCATGCGCGGCGTTTTCGCAGCATTTATCCCTACCCCAACGCAGCCATGCACCAGCCTGATGAAAAAGCCCAGCTCAACCTGTTCCTGGGTGAGTGGCTGAGCCATTGCCTGGCCTGCGGCCACGAGTATGAAGCGGTTCGCTGAGCCGCCTGTCGAAACAGTTTGCATCGGGCTGCCGTGTAATACCCTTCCTACTGAAAACTCCCTTGGTCAACGCATGAATTCACTGCATTGGCGAAGAGGGAAGCATGAAAATAGGAATCATCGGCGCTGGCTGGAACGGATGCCACATAGCGCTGGAACTGGCCAGGGAAGGTCATCAAGTGGTCGTGCTGGAACGCAACACGGACATTTTTCGCGGGGTGTCGGGCGATTTTGGTATTCGTCTGCACAAAGGGCCGCACTATCCCCGCTCCAAAGCGACCCGCGACAGCTGCCTGGCGGCTTTCGAGCGGTTTTGCCGGATCTACCCGGAGCTGGTGGTCGCCCATGAAGCTTCGATCTACGCACACGGCACCTCCGATGCCTTGGGGGAGCCTTCCAAAGTCACCTCCGATCAGTTTGCCGCCGTCTGTCATGAGTCGCCGGAGTGCCGAGCGCTGAACCTTGGCACTGAAGGCTTCACCGCTCTGGAATCTGCCTTTGAACTGGAAGAGCCCAGCGTGGTGCTTGGCAGGCGGCTGCGAAATTTTTTCGCCGGCCGGCTGATTCAGGCAGGTGTCGAGGTGCGCTGCAATTTCCAGGTCTTGAGCAACGAGGTGCTGGACAACGGCGTGCGGCTCCATGGCGCGGACGGTCAGGCGCTCGCATTTGACCGGGTCATCAATGCCAGCGGCTACCAGGCGCTGATTCCCGACAGCTTCCCCGCGACGTTACCCGTGGCCATGGACGTGGTGTACCAGGTGTGTCTGGGGCTGACCTACGAAGACAACATGCCTGCTGAAAAGCCGCTGTCGTTTATCGTCATGGACGGCTGGTTTCCCTGCCTGATGCCCCTCATCGAATCAGACGCAGCGCCCGCCCGGCACTACGTGCTGACCCACGGCAGCTACACCATCATGGGCTCCTTCGATACGCCCGATGAAGCCCGCGCGATGCTCGGGCAAATCGAAGATGGCTTCGTCGAGGGCAAGGTCAAACCGTTGTGCGAGGCGCAAATGCAACGCTTCTGGCCGGTGTTCGACCGGCGTTTTTCCTACACCGGCTGGAAGGGCGCAGTACTGGCCAAGCTGCGGACCCGCACAGAGTTCAGAAGCTCGCCGGTCTTCGAGAACGCCAATACGATTTACGTCTTTCCGGGTAAGGTCAGCAATGTGCTGGCGGCGGCGGACGAAGTGCTGGCGTTGCTGCAAGACCGTGATTGCATTGAGCAACAGGGTTTCAGGTATGTGCGAGAGGGGGTGTTGGCGAGCGCCCGGCAGGAAATCCAGAGCCGGGCCGCCGTGGGCGAGCGCAATACCGCCAGTTTGCAGACCTTTGAAGCGCTGCAAGGGCATTAAGCTTTGCTGAACTGTGAGCGGGGCCGCATCTGCCGGTTTGCCCAGGCTGGGTGCAGTCCGCATAATTACGCCAGGTCCTATCTGGAGACGCATTTTGTCCAACCCGCTCAACCCGATCGCTGAGGCGCCGGTCACCCTCGTGCAGCTTTCCGACAGTCATTTGTTTGCCGAGGCGCAAGGCACGCTGTTGGGCATGAATACGGCTGACAGTTTGAGTCGGGTCGTCGATCAAGTCCTGGCCGAGCAGCCGCGGATCGATCTGGTATTGGCCACTGGCGACCTGACTCAGGACGGCACGCCGGCGTCCTACCAGCGTTTTGCCGCACAGAGCGCCCGGCTCTCGGCGCCAGTGCGCTGGTTGTGCGGCAATCACGACGAACCGCAGGCCATGGCCAGGGTCGGCGGCGCCCCGGTGGTGCTGGACCCCATCGTGGACCTTGGCAACTGGCGGGTCGTGCTGCTCAATTCGGCCATCACCGGTGCCGTGCCAGGGTATCTGGATGAAACACAGCTGGAGCGCCTGACCCACTCACTTGAGCAAGCCCCCGAGCGCCATCACCTGATTTGTCTGCATCACCAGCCGGTGGATATTCGTTGCGCCTGGATGGCGCCGATCGGTCTGCGTAACCCGGATGACTTATTCGCGGTGCTCGACCGCTTCCCACAGGTGCGCGCTGTGCTCTGGGGCCATATCCATCAGGAATGGGACCAGTTGCGCAACGGTGTACGCCTGCTGGCCTCGCCGTCCACCTGCGTTCAGTTTCTGCCGCACAGCGATGACTTCAAGATCGACGTCGACCAGGCGCCCGGCTATCGCTGGTTGCGCCTGCACACCGACGGGCAGCTGGAGACCGGTGTCTCGCGGATCAGCGGCTTCAGTTTCACTGTGGATTACGGCGACGGATACTGATCCGTCATTTCCCTTTTTCGTTGCGAAACATCTGAAGCTGATTTATCTCTCGGCTAACAGGCTAAACTGCGCATCTTTGCGTCCCGGGCGGGTAGCCGGGCGTTCATGGGGGCTCTGAGGGCGGTATGTCAGGTTCAATTCTTTATATCCATGGTCTGAACAGCGCGCCGGCGTCGAGAAAGGCCTGCCAATTGCTGGCGGCGATGCAGCAGTTGGGCCTTGCCGAGCAATTGCAGGTACCGGCCTTGCACCATCATCCTCGCCAGGCCATGGTTCAGCTCGAGGCTGCGATCGAGCAGCTGGGCAGCCCGTTGCTGGTCGGCAGTTCGCTCGGGGGCTACTATGCCACTCACCTGGCCGAGCGCCATGGCCTGAAAGCCTTGCTGATCAACCCGGCGGTCAATCCCCACCGGCTGTTCGACGGCTTCCTTGGGCCGCAACAGAATCTGTACACCGGCGAAACCTGGGAGTTGACCCTGGACCATGTGCAAGCCCTGGCTGAACTCGAAGTGCCAGCACCGCTGGATGCCCAACGCTTTCAGGTATGGCTGCAAACGGGGGATGAAACACTGGACTACCGCCGTGCCGAACGCTTTTACCGGGCCTGCGCCTTGCGTATCGAGGCCGGCGGCGACCACGGTTTCCAGGGTTTTGCCCAGCGCTTGCCGGCCCTGCTGACCTTTGCCGGGATACCGGCGGCGTGCTACCAGCGCCTTGATTTTTTCGCCCTGTGACAGTGCGCACAGCGCGTTTTTTCTTTTTCACGAACGATTGACGACGAGAACCCATGGCCAATCCCAGCGCTAGCTCCTATAACGCAGACGCCATCGAAGTCCTCTCGGGCCTCGACCCGGTCCGCAAACGACCGGGCATGTACACCGACACCAGCCGGCCGAACCACCTTGCCCAGGAAGTGATCGACAACAGTGTCGACGAAGCGCTGGCCGGGCATGCGAAATCGGTCTCGGTGATCCTGCACGCCGACCATTCCCTGGAAGTGATCGACGACGGTCGCGGCATGCCTGTGGATATCCACCCCGAAGAGGGCGTATCGGGTGTCGAGCTGATCCTGACCAAGCTGCACGCCGGCGGCAAGTTCTCGAACAAGAACTACCAGTTCTCCGGCGGCCTGCACGGTGTCGGTATTTCGGTGGTCAACGCCTTGTCGACTCAAGTCCGGGTCAAGGTCAAGCGTGATGGCAACGAATACCAGATGACCTTTGCCAACGGCTTCAAGTCCACTGACCTGGAGGTGATCGGCGCGGTCGGCAAGCGCAACACCGGCACCAGCGTCTATTTTTCCCCCGACCCGAAGTACTTCGATTCCCCCAGGTTTTCCGTCAGCCGCCTCAAGCACGTGCTCAAGGCCAAGGCCGTATTGTGCCCGGGCCTGCTGGTAAGCTTCGAGGACAAGGCCACCGGCGAGAAAGTCGAGTGGCACTATGAAGACGGCCTGCGCTCCTACCTGGAAGACGCGGTCAGCGAATTCGCCCGCCTGCCCGAAGCTCCTTTCTGCGGCAGCCTGGCCGGTAATAAAGAAGCCGTCGACTGGGCCTTGCTGTGGCTGCCCGAAGGCGGCGACAGCGTCCAGGAAAGCTACGTCAACCTGATCCCCACCGCTCAGGGCGGAACCCACGTCAACGGCTTGCGCCAGGGCCTGCTGGATGCCATGCGCGATTTCTGCGAGTTCCGCAATCTGCTGCCGCGCGGCCTGAAACTGGCGCCGGAAGACATCTGGGAGCGCATCGCCTTCGTGCTCTCGATGAAGATGCAAGACCCGCAATTCTCCGGCCAGACCAAAGAGCGCCTGTCATCCCGCGAGGCCGCCGCGTTCGTCTCGGGGGTGGTCAAGGACGCCTTCAGCCTCTACCTCAACGCGCACCCGGAAATGGGCATGCAGCTGGCGGAGCTGGCCATCAGCAACGCCGGGCGCCGGCTCAAGGCGAGCAAGAAAGTCGAACGCAAGCGCATTACCCAGGGCCCGGCGTTACCGGGCAAGCTGGCCGACTGTGCCGGCCAGGATCCGATGCGCGCCGAGCTGTTCCTGGTCGAGGGTGACTCCGCTGGCGGCTCCGCCAAGCAAGCCCGCGACAAGGAGTTCCAGGCCATCCTGCCGCTGCGCGGCAAAATCCTCAACACCTGGGAAGTGGACGGCAGCGAAGTGCTGGCCAGCCAGGAAGTGCACAACATTGCCGTGGCCATCGGCATCGACCCGGGTGCCAGCGACCTCAGTCAATTGCGTTACGGCAAGATCTGCATCCTCGCTGACGCCGACTCCGACGGCTTGCACATCGCCACCTTGCTCTGCGCTCTGTTCGTTCAGCATTTCCGCCCCTTGGTCGATGCCGGTCACGTTTACGTGGCCATGCCGCCGCTGTACCGGATCGACCTGGGCAAGGAAATCTACTACGCCCTGGATGAAGCCGAGCGCGACGGGATCCTCGACCGTCTGGTCGCCGAGAAGAAGCGCGGCAAGCCGCAGGTCACCCGTTTCAAAGGCCTGGGTGAAATGAACCCGCCACAGCTGCGTGAAACCACCATGGACCCGAACACCCGTCGTCTGGTCCAGCTGACCCTGGACGATTTTGCCGGGGCCTCGGAAATGATGGACATGCTGCTGGCGAAAAAACGCGCAGGTGATCGCAAGACCTGGCTGGAATCCAAGGGCAATCTGGCTGAGGTTCTGACCTGATGCGGCACGCGTTGGCAGCCATGTTGCTGCTGATCGCCTCAGGTGCCTGGGCTGAACCCTGGCCGCAGCTCAGGTTGTTGTCCGAGCACCCGGTCGAAGGGCTACGCGGCGGCAATCTTTCCGGCCTGGCCCTGTGTGGCAAGGATCTGTGGACGATTTCTGACCGCGACGACGACCAGATCTACCGGTTGGATACCCGCGCCCCGGTCTGGCAGGCGGTAACGGTCAGGATCGACGTACCGCCGGTGCCGGACAGCGGCCTGCCCTGGGGGCTGCGTTCGCGCACCTGGGCGGCGTCGTTCATCCGTGGTGGCGATCTGGACTTCGAGGGCATCAGCTGTGATGCCGCCGGTAACCAGTACCTGGTCAGCGAAGCCCATGCGGCGGTGCTGCAGGTGCCGGTCGATGGGGCGCCCAACTGGCTGAGAATTTCGCCGAACATGGTGCGTCAGGCCCGTGCCAGTGGCATGTTGCTGCATTTCAATGCGTTATTTGAAGGCTTGGCGGTCAACCCGGCCGGCGACCGTATCTGGCTGGCTGCCGAGCGGGGACGTCGAGGGTTGATGGTCGTCGACCGCCAGCAAACCCTCTGGAACTGCAGCGGTGGTTGCGTGCTCATGAGCCAGGCCGGTACGCAAATGCAGCCTGCGCAGTTTCCCGATGCCCGTGAATGGCCCCGGGATTTTGCGGACGTAGCGCTGTTCAACGGCAAGTTGTTCACACTCGAGCGCAATGCCTTCCAGATTTGCCGCCGTGATGCGGCCACGGCGGAAGTCGAACGCTGCTGGTCCTTCGCCGCTGGTGCGCTGAATGACGAACAACGCCGTTATTCGCAGCCATTCGGCCTGGTCGAGGCGCTGGTGATCGATGCGCAAGGCGCGTGGATCGGCGTGGACAACAACGACAAGCCCCGCAACGATGGCGAGTTACGGTCGATGGTGTGGCGCTTCGAGGCGCCCAAGGGCGGCTGGAGTGCCGGCTCGTGAGTAGCCAGCCACCCGGAAAGCGCGCCGGCAGGGTCCTGCTGGTACTGGCCTGGGGAGCGGGGCTGTTTCTGGCCACGCGTTTTTTTGGCCAATGGGAACAGCGTCAGGAAAACCCCAACGCCGTCGTCAGCTCGCAGCAGGGTGATGGCTTTATCGAGGTCCAGCTGGCCAGCAATGGCCAGGGGCATTTCGTCGCCGATGGTCAGATCAATGGCGAGCCTGTGCAGTTTCTGCTGGATACCGGCGCCACCGACGTGGCGATCCCCGAATCCGTTGCTCGGAAAATGGGCCTGGAGCGCGGCGCCCCGGTCACCTTGAGCACGGCCAATGGCCAGAGCCAGGGTTACCGTACCCAACTGACCGAAGTGCAGTTGGGCGATATCGTTTTGCGCAATGTTCGCGCACTGGTCGCACCGGGGCTTCCGGGCGAGCAGGTGTTGTTGGGCATGAGTGCGCTGAAACAACTTGAATTTACCCAGCGTGGTGGCACCTTGCTGCTGCGCCAGACTTTGAAATGAAGAGGCCCGCATGAGCGACTCCCTTGACCTCAGCCTCGACGGCGTAGAACGCCGCTCCCTCGCTGACTTCACCGAACAGGCCTACCTCAACTACTCCATGTACGTGATCATGGACCGTGCCCTGCCGCATATCGGCGACGGCCTGAAACCGGTTCAGCGGCGTATCGTCTACGCCATGAGCGAGCTGGGGCTGGATGCCGATTCCAAGCACAAGAAATCCGCGCGTACCGTCGGTGACGTGCTCGGTAAATTCCACCCCCACGGCGATTCGGCCTGCTACGAAGCCATGGTGCTGATGGCCCAACCCTTCAGCTACCGCTACACCCTGGTCGATGGCCAGGGCAACTGGGGGGCGCCGGACGATCCCAAGTCGTTCGCGGCCATGCGTTACACCGAGGCGCGGTTGTCGCGTTATTCCGAAGTATTGCTGTCGGAACTGGGGCAGGGCACCGCTGATTGGGTGCCTAACTTCGACGGCACCTTGGACGAACCCGCTGTGTTGCCTGCACGTTTGCCGAACATTCTGCTCAATGGCACCACCGGTATTGCCGTGGGCATGGCCACCGACGTGCCGCCCCACAACTTGCGCGAAGTCGCCAGCGCCTGTGTTCGCTTGTTGGACGAGCCCAAGGCAACCATCGAGCAGCTCTGCGAGCACATTCAGGGCCCGGACTACCCGACCGAAGCGGAAATCATCACGCCACGGGCCGAGCTGCTGAAGATCTACGAGACCGGCCGCGGTTCGGTGCGCATGCGCGCGGTGTACCGCATCGAAGACGGCGATATTGTCGTCACCGCCTTGCCGCATCAGGTGTCCGGCGCCAAGGTGCTGGAACAGATCGCCGCCCAGATGCAGGCCAAGAAGCTGCCGATGGTCGCTGACCTGCGCGACGAATCCGATCACGAAAACCCGTGCCGTATCGTGATCATCGCCCGCTCCAACCGGGTCGACCTCGACGAGCTGATGCAGCATCTGTTTGCCACCACCGAGCTTGAGTCGAGCTACCGGGTCAACATCAACATCATCGGCCTGGACGGCCGCCCGCAGCTGAAAAACCTGCGCGCTCTACTGGTCGAGTGGCTGGAATTCCGGGTGAATACAGTGCGTCGCCGCCTGCAATTCCGCCTGGACAAGGTCGAGCGCCGCCTGCACCTGTTGGACGGCTTGCTGGTCGCCTTCCTCAACCTCGATGAAGTCATCCATATCATCCGCACCGAGGATCAACCCAAGCCGGTACTGATGGAGCGTTTCGGCCTGACCGATATCCAGGCCGACTACATTCTCGACACCCGCCTGCGCCAATTGGCGCGGCTGGAAGAAATGAAAATCCGCAACGAGCAGGATGAGCTGGCCAAGGAGCAGGCGCGCCTGATCGCCTTGCTGGGCAGCGAAGCCAAGCTGCGCAAACTGGTGCGCAGTGAGCTGATCAAGGACGCCGAAACCTACGGCGATGACCGTCGCTCGCCGATCATTGCCCGTGCCGAAGCCAAGGCCTTGTCTGAAAACGAACTGATGCCGACGGAGCCTGTGACCGTCGTTCTGTCGGAAAAAGGCTGGGTGCGCTGCGCCAAGGGTCACGACATCGACGCGACCGGGCTTTCCTACAAGGCGGGTGATGGCTACAAGACGGCTGCCAACGGTCGTTCGAACCAGTTTGCGGTCTTTATCGATTCGACCGGGCGCAGTTACTCGGTGGCGGCCCACACGCTGCCGTCCGCACGGGGGCAGGGTGAGCCGCTGACCGGTCGGTTGGCACCGCCGCCGGGCGCGGCATTCGAATGCGTATTGCTGCCGGATGACGAAGCCTTGTACGTGATCGCCTCGGACGCCGGTTACGGCTTTGTGGTCAAGGGCGAAGACCTGCAGGCCAAGAACAAGGCCGGCAAGGCGCTGTTGAGTTTGCCCAACGGCGCGAAAGTGCTGGCGCCGCGACCCGTTGCCGATCGCGAGTTGAACTGGCTGGCGGCGGTCACTACCGAAGGTCGTCTGCTGATTTTCAAGATTTCCGACCTGCCACAGCTGGGCAAGGGCAAGGGCAACAAGATCATTGGCATCCCCGGAGATCGGGTTGCCAGCCGCGAGGAATACATCACGGATCTGGCGGTCATTCCCGACGGGGCCACCCTTGTATTGCAAGCTGGCAAGCGTACGCTATCGCTTAAAGCCGACGACCTGGAACATTACAAGGGCGAGCGCGGACGGCGAGGCAATAAACTGCCACGTGGCTTCCAACGGGTTGACGGACTGACGGTCGAGATCGCTGGATAAGGCTGGCTAGAGGTGTTGGTCCGGATTTTTCCCACATGATCAATGCACAAACGCTGGAGTCAGAGCGCATATTCGCGGATGATATGCGCTTTTGCGGCACCGGCGTAGCTGAGTGCCCGAATGAATTCATGAGTATCACTGCGGCGCGCCTTGTGGCTGCCGCCTGGATGACAAGATGACTTTTCTGCGCCTTCCTTTCGTATTGTTACTGACTGGCGTCCTCGGTCTGGCCGGTTGCAGCGTGCGCCAGCCGGTCTCTCTTTATCAGCTGGATGCCGGCAAACCCGAGCAACCCAAGCAAAGCGCGGGCATGGCGGTTGTGATCGGCCCGGTTTCGGTTGCCGACTACCTGCAGCGTGAAACCTTGCTGCAACGCCAACCCGACGGCAGCCTGACTGCTGCGACCGACGGCCGCTGGGCCGGTAGCTTGTCTTCGGACATCGACCAACTGCTGGTGCGCCAACTGGCGTGGCGTCTGGACAGCCAACGCGTCATGCTGGCGCCGGCCACCGCCGGGTTCACCCCGGACGTGCAAGTGCTGTTGTCCATCACCCGCCTGGACTCCGGTGCTAACCAATCGGCGATTCTTGATGCCCAATGGCGGCTGATCGACCGTCGTGGCCAGGTTCGCGATAACCGCATCGTGCATCTGGAAGAACCGCACGCGGGCACCACCGCCGCGCAGGTTCACGCTCAGGGCGTGTTGCTGCAGCGCTTGGCCGAGCAACTGAGCACCGCGCTCAAGCCGTTGGCCAATCAGCCTGCCATCGTCGAAGAGCCGCGCAAGTCCGCGCCTGTTCAGGTGCGCAAGGAAGAGTCCGGGAAGCCGAAAATTCCGTTGGCTGCGCCTATTCGCACCGATATGGAAGTGTTCCGCTTCTAATGGCGGTGTTGGCCCCCCAGGCCGATGAATAAGTAACGCCGACGCCTTCCCTGCAGCTGTTCTCCTGTGAATTCATTGCCACAGGAGAACAGCTGTATGCCTACCCCCAAGATTCATTCCGCTGAAAAAGCTGACGCGCTGGGCTACCAGGGTCGTTTTCTTGCCAGCCGTGTTCCGCAATGGCTGGTCGATGCAACGCCGGCGCAACGTCAGACGCTGCGCCGGCTGATTGCCGACAGCCAACACGCCAGTCTCCAGGTGCGCCAGCGACTGGCCGGTTGGCAAAGCCCCAGCGAGTTCGCCACGCCTTTACTCAAGCAGGCCCTGAAAAGCCGATTCGGCCTGGAGCCTGATCTGCTCGGGTGCAGCTTTGCGCAGGTGGTGCGTTCCTCACGCCCAGCTTCCGAGCGGCCAGGTCCGATCCTGAAATTCTGGCAGCGGCCATTGCTTGAGGCGGCGCTGCAAAACTTTGTTGCTGATGAAGTGTTCGACGTCGGCAGCGGCCTGGTCGATGCCGACGGCCAGGCACTGCCCATTGATCCAGTCGAATTTGCCACGCTCTGTCATTCGCTGGATCTGGGAGGGCGCTATCAGGCTCATGTGGCGCGCATTTTCCCCCCCGCGTTCAGCCGAGGCGGATCAACCACCCCCACCCAGACTGCTGATCGCGCCCTGTTTGTGCGGAACCTGCGGGCAGCCTGGCGCCTGGATCTGTATCAGGCGAAGTTGCAGGGTGGGATCGACGGACAGGTCTACAGTCAGCTCAAGGCGCTTTTCGATAGCGAAGCCGGCTTGCCAGCTGCGGCCTTCGGCCTGAGTCTATGGGGACTGAACCTTGATGAAATCATGCTGCTGGAGGTTGAAGGAGCGGATAACAGCGGTAACCGGCCGGTCATCGTCTATCTGCCCACGGACAGTGGATTGGCATTCCAGCGATATAGCTCGCGACAGGCCTTTTTCACGCAATTGATCAAGAAACTGCAGGGCAAACCCTTCCAGCGTGCTTTCGCCCGCTTTATCAGCCAGCGCGACCGCTGCGCGTACTTCCAGCAAGTCGAACAGGTGTTTAATCACACCGACGTCAGCCATGCGGCCGGGCTGGTGCCGACGCCGGTTGATCCGCGCAAAGTGATGCTGGAAGCGGTGGCGCTTCAGGGAGGGCTGGCGCAGGCGCAATACGACCGCCATCGCTTGAGGATCAAGGACGACGCGCTATTCCTCGCGGTCAGCAGCGCCGACGTCGATGCCAGGCAGCGACTCGAACGGCTGGAGTCCTGGCTGGATGCCGGTATCAACGTCTTGAATGTCATCGGCACCTTTGTGCCGGTGCTCGGGCTGTTGCTGATTCCGGTCGCGGCTGCCCAGCTGCTGGGGCAGTTTTTCCACGGGGTCGAGGCCTGGGAGCAGGGGCATTCGGAGCAGGCGCTGGATTACCTGATGGGCATGGTGGAGAACCTGATCGTCGTGGGCGCACTGGCGGGTGCGCATGTGAGTGTGGATAGCGTGTTTGAGCCTGCTGTCCATGCCGGGCCTTTTGCCCGGCGCTTGCAGTTGATCTCTACACCTTCGGGGCGGCAGCTGCTCTGGGCCCCGCACATGCAGGCCTACCGCCAGACCCTGACGCTGCCTGAGGGCCTGGCTGCGAACGCGCTGGGCCAATATTCGCTCGACAACCGGTTATTCGTCCGCCTCGATGATGACCTGTATGAAGTCGCCAGGATGCCGGACAACAGCTGGGGGATTGTCGACCCCGCCGCCAGGCAGGCCTGGTCGCCACCGCTACGACACAACGGCGAAGGGGCCTGGTGGCTGGCCCATGAAGACCCTGATCAGTGGGCCGAGGACACCCTGCTGCAGCGCCTTGGTCCGAGGGTCCGGCGTTTCAACGAAGCGACGCGCAGGCACATTCTCGACATCAGTGGCGTGACTGCGCAGCAATTGCGTCAGGCGTACCTGGAGAACCGCAGCCTGCCGTCACTGCTGAGCGACACCTTTGAGCGCTTCGAATTACGTGCTGATTTTGATGCGATGATCGAACAGCTGGCGCTTGGGAAAACGGCGTCGAGTCCGCTTTGGCGTACGGTTGCGGCTCACTGTGTGCAGGCCGGGGAGTGGCCGCAGTCTGTCTCCATCAGGGTGTTCGAGGGGGCGGAGCCATGGGGGCAAGATGTCGTGTTCCAGCCTGCGGGGAGCCTGGGGCTGGAGTTTCTGGAGCTGACGAGTGCCGAGCTGCTTCAAGGGGAGCTCCCGGCCAGATTGCTGGCACGCTTGAATGAAGACAGCCTGACTGCACTGATGCCAGATGGCCTGCCCGTTTCGGCGCTGCAGCGGCTGAAATCGATTCGGGGTTGGTTCGCGAGGCTTGGGCGAACGGGTCGCTCAGCGATGCTGGAAACCGCCTATCAGCAGGCCAATACTTCCCGGGATCCGCTGGCCGCTGTGTTGATTCGTGATTTTCCTTCTCTGCCCGCCCGTGCCGCCGAGGAAATCCTCAGCCGAGCCAGCACCCATGAGCGAGGCTTGCTGCAGTCGCAGCAGCGCGTACCGTTGCGCCTGGCGCAGGAAGCGCGCCTGCTGGTTCGGGAAGTTCGCATCAACCGGTTGCTTGAAAGCCAGCCCCTCAAGCCGCTGGAAGAACCGGCTGCACGACGTGCAGAAGCCGCACGTGCGCTTGGATTGCAGCCACTCCCTTCAGGGTTCAAGTCTCCGCTGCGACTGGCGAACGGACGTCTGGGTTATCCATTGAGCCCGCAGCAGCCTTCAACGTCTGTTTCCGGCCGCCTGGCGGCGCTGTATCCCGATCTTTCGCATGCGCAGCTGCAGGCAATGGAGGCGTCATTGCTCTCCCGGTTTCGCACCGCAGACGCCGGCGTCTTGCATCTGGAAACCGAGCTGCGCCTGCTGCGCCGAACCCTCGATACCTGGGTCAACAATGCCTCGATCATGTCCTTCTCCGGGCTTGATGCCCAGGAAAGCATGTTGGCCAGGCAAGAGCACGTCATGGGTCGGTCCAATGTACGCGATACGTTGATCGCCGCATGGCAGCGACGCGTGGGCAGCGCACCGGTCAGCGAGGCTGATGAGGGTAGCTTTCGCCTGAACCTTTCCGGCCACGTGACCGGTGAGTTTCCCGGAGTTTTCGCCAATTTCAATCACGTCACCGAGTTGGCCATGGACGATATGCAGCTCAGCGCCCGGGATATCGCCGGCTTCCTTCGGCGTTTTCCGCGCCTGAGGCATTTGTCGCTGCAATCGAACCTGCTGGAGTGGGTGCCCGAAGATGTGTCGGCGCTGACCGAGCTGAGGTCGCTGGACCTGTCGGAAAACAACCTTCAGTCTTCGGCGCAGATGTTCCAACGCCTGCCAGCGCTGACCGCACTGCGGGAGTTACGGTTAAACCATAACGAAATAAGCCTGCCCGACGAGGCGATCGTTCATATCGGGCGGTTGCGCCAATTACAGATCCTTGACCTGGAGAACAACCTGATCCACCTCTCGGCCTCGCAACTGGCCCATTGGCGCGAGCTGCCGCTGACCGAGCTGTACCTGGATGACAACGACATCACCCTGACGCCTTCGAGCGTCGAGCAACTCGCGGGTTTCAGCGGGTTGCGGATTTTGATCATGAGCAATAACCCGTTGCAGCTGGCACCGGACCTGAGCCAGATGCTTCATCTCAGAGCGTTGGGGTTGTCCAGTGCACAGATAGAAGTGTGGCCCGAGGGGTTGAGCCAGCTGATGGACCTTGCGCCAGTGCTGCTGCGTCAGGTGGACCTTTCCAACAACCTGATCGAAGAGGTACCGGATCTCTCGGGGCTGCGCTGGGCGGCGCTGGATCTTCAGACCCCGGGCTTTTCATTTCAGCTTGAAGGCAATCCGCTGAATGCCGTTACGCTTGAGCGCCTCGGCACGCTAGGCATTCAAGTCGATCAGCAACAACCGTTCGTCAATGAGCGGGCGTGGCTTCAGGGCGTCGATACCGAAGACAGTCAGCGCTGGGCCTTGCTGCAAGCAGAGCCGCATTCGCGCGGGTTTTTCGAGGTGCTGTCGCGCCTGACACGCTCGGCCGAATTTCACAGCAACCGGGTATCGCTTCACCAGCGCGTGTGGCGGGTCATTGATGCGGCAGCTGGGGATGACACGTTGCGTCAGGCAATGTTTTCGATTGCCGACGATTATCCCGCCACCTGCGGTGATGCCGGGGCCCTAGGGTTTTCAGAGCTGGAGGTTCAACTACAGGTCCACCAGGCTGCCAGCACTGCACCTGCTGAAGTTGTTGCCCTGTTCAGAGGGCTGTATCGGCGGGAGCTGATCACGACAGTGGCTGATCGAGTGGTTCAAGCGCGCCTGGCGCGGCGCAGTGCGATGGACAGAAATCTTGATCTGGCGCCGTTTCCGCTGGACCCCGTCGATGACATTGACGACCTGCTGCTGGCGCAGTTTGACATCGATGATGTCGAGGTACGGCTGACTTTTCGCCTGGAACTGGCTCAGCGACTCGGCTTTTCGGAGCCGGTCGAGAGCATCTTGTTCGGCTCGATGGCCGAGGTTTCGCCCGCCATGCTGGATCGGGCATTCACCCAGGTCGTGGCGCAGGACACCGTGGCAGCGCGACGAGAGTGGGTTTCGGCCCAGCCGGGGTGGCGACGTTTTCTGCGGATGCAGCACAGCGCGCGCTTTGAGGAGGTTCAAGCGCCGTGGGCATTGGCGCAGGAATATCTGGATGAGTGCCTGATGCCCTCGACACCGGTCAGCCTGCCAACGCTGTCGGCAGAGGTGACCGCAGGGCTGGAAGCAGCGTTGGGCATCGCCATCGAGCGGGAAGGGGTGTTGCAGCTGGTTTCGCCCAGCAGCGAACAGTACCGCGTCGGGGTCAGTTACATCCTCGATCAGCGTGAGCAGGCAGCCACTGAATTGGTGAATACGCTGACCGCTCAACTGATTGACTGACAGGCGCTCAGCCCTTGACCCGTGTCTCGTGCATGCGTGCCAGTTGACGTTCCAGCAACGATGGATATGGCTCCATCAGTCGTTCGACACAGCAAGCCCCTTCGGGGCTGGCGATCGAGCGGATGCGGGCACGCTGGCGGATCAGCGGGTCATCGCTGACCGGGCGCTCGACCAGCAGCAGGTTACGGCTGTGCTGGGACAGCGCCAGGGCGCTTTGGGCCGACTCGGTCAGCAGCAGGTCAGCCTGGCTCAGGCTGTAAAGGTCTTCGCCCTGGGCAAGGCCCAGCTGCAGTTGCAGGGTAATGCCGCTGTCGGCCACTTCGACTTGCAGGGCGTGGCCAAGGGCGCGCAGCAGCTCGCCGCAGCAAATCGCGTTGGTCAGGTAGTCCTCACCACAGTCTTCGCTGTGGAACAGCAGCAGTGTGCTGCCGTCATTGAGCGTATGGACTTCGCTCTGGTACAGCGAGGCCGCTTGTTCCAGGCAGTCGCGATAGCGATCCTGCAGTTCGGTCAGGCGGGTGCGGGGCAGGCGTCGCAGTTGCTCCTGGGAGCCCAGCTGCACGGCCAGCACGGCGCTGTCTTGCGGCTCGCGGTTAACCGGCAGCGCGGCGGCGCGCACCACGGGCGTTGAATCGCCGTCACGCAGGTCGGCGAAGGGGTCTTCGCCGTCATCCTCATCTTCTTCAGCGCTCAGCGCACGGGAAGCCGGTTTTGCTGCGATCGGGGCTGCGTCGAAGCTTGGATCGCGCAGATTGCGGACCTTGAAGGCGGGCTCTTCGTCGAAATCATCTGCAGATTCGATATCAGGCTCCGGCTCCGGCTCCGGCTCCGGCTCGCGCGGCGGTGGCGCAAACTTGGAGTGCAGGTGCCGGGCCAGGTCGCCAATTTCGTCCTGGCGCTGGGTCGCCGGCGTGTGTTCATCCAGGTTGCGCAGCCACACCCGCAGTTGCAGCAGCGGTGTCGAGATATGGCGGCCAAGGCGCAGGCTCAAGGCCAGCGCCAGAGTCAGCAGGATCCCCCCCAGAATACCCATGCTCTGCAGGCTGATGGTCAGCGGCTGCTGGAACTGGGACATGTCCAGGCTCAGGCGCAGTTGCCCGGCGGTCACATCCTGGAAGGTGATCCTGGTTTCGTAGAGACCCTGGGTTTCGCCCAGCAACGAGTTTTTCGGGCGCTGGCCGGCTTCGGCGAGGATCCGGTTGTCGACGCTGTAGATGGCCGCGTGGGCCACCAGCGGGTTCTTCACCAGATTGCCCAATAGCACGTTCAGGCTGAGGATGTCGTTGGACACCAGCAGCTCGGTGGCTGAGGTCGCGGTCTGCGTGGTCAGGCTCTGCCCCAGGGCGTCGGCCTGCTCGTGCATGGCCTGCTTGAACTGCAGGGCCATCACGCAGGCGTAGATCACCAGCGCCAGCGCGACCAGGAACACGTTGTTGAAGGCAATGCGCAAAGCCAACGGAACGCGGCGATGCCGCAGGGCCCGAAAGATCAGCAGGAAGAAGTTGTCGTTTTTAACGGGCTGATGCCGGTTCACTGAGCACGGCTCTTTCTGTGAGGTAAGGTGCTGCGCAGTATAGCGAGCGACCCTTGACCGGCAAAGCACCGACGGTGCCCGATGGGCATGGAAAGTGGGTAGAATGCGGTTTTTTTCCACGATGGGGGTGCGCCTTGCGCGAAATCGTCCTGATTAACATCACCGGCGAAGACCGTCCGGGTTTGACGGCAGCCATTACCGGGGTATTGGCCCAGGGTGGTGTGAATATCCTGGATATCGGTCAGGCGGTGATTCACGACACCTTGTCGTTTGGCATCCTGATAGAGATTCCCGCCACAGGGCAGGCGTCTGCCGTGCTCAAGGACATTCTGTTCACCGGTTATGAGCTCAACCAGCAGGTGCGTTTTACCCCGGTGTCCGAAGAAGATTACCGCCAGTGGGTCGACGGCCAGGGCAAAGCTCGCCACATAGTGACCCTGTTGACGCGCAAGGTGACCGCCGAGCAGTTGCAACGGGTGAGTTCGATCACCGCCAAATACGGCTTGAACATTGACCATATCGACCGTCTGTCCGGTCGGGTGTCAATGGACGCGCCGGTCGAGCAGGGCAAGGGCTGCATCGAGTTTTCCGTGCGCGGTGAGCCCGCCGATCCGCAGGCGCTGCGCGCCGAGTTCCTCAGCGTGGCTCAGGAACTGAACGTCGACATCGCCTTCCAGCAAGACTCGCTCTACCGCCGCAACCGCCGCCTGGCGGTATTCGATATGGACTCGACGCTGATCGAAGCCGAAGTCATCGACGAGCTGGCCAAGGCCGCAGGCGTCGGCGAGCAAGTGTCGGAAATCACCGAGCGCGCCATGCGTGGCGAACTCGATTTCCGCGCCAGCTTCAAAGAGCGCCTGGCCTTGCTCAAGGGGCTGGACGTCAATGTGCTCGATGACATCGGCGCCTCGCTGCGTCTGACCGAAGGGGCTGAAACCCTGTTCGCCGAGCTCAAGCGGCTGGGCTACAAGACGGCCATCCTGTCTGGCGGCTTCACCTACTTTGCCAAGCAACTGCAAGCCAAGCTTGGCATCGACTATGTGTTTGCCAACGAACTGGAAGTGGTCGACGGCAAGGTGACGGGCGTTGCCATCGAGCCGATCGTCGATGCGCAGCGCAAGGCCGACCTGCTCAGCGAGCTGGCGGCGCGTGAAGGTCTGCAGCTGGAACAGACCATCGCCGTGGGCGACGGCGCCAACGACCTGCCGATGCTGGCAATCGCCGGCCTGGGTGTGGCGTTCCGCGCCAAGCCGCTGGTCAAGCAATCGGCCAAGCAGGCCATCTCGACCCTGGGCCTGGACGGTGTTCTTTACCTTCTGGGCTTTCGCGACCGCCACGGTCGCAGCTGATAGCGCGCCTGGTTACCGTCCGTCCTTGAAGTGGACGAGCGGTAACCAGTGGTCGTCAGATCACGCCGTCTCTGGCGCGCCTGTTTCAACCTGGGCAGGCAAACCCATGCCCTGGCCCATGGTCACGCTAGAGCCTGCGGACAGGTGATGGGCCCATTTCACCTGGTCTGGGCCAAACAGCACGACCGCGGTTGAACCCAGTTTGAAGCGGCCAAGCTCTGCACCTTTTTCCAGATGGATCGGCGCGCGGGCAGTTTCGTCGTAGCGGAAGGTTTTCAGTTCGCGCTTGGGTGGCGTGACCAGCCCTGCCCAGACCGTCTCGACCGAAGCAACGATCATCGCACCGACCAGCACCACCGCCATCGGCCCGCGTTCGGTGTCGAACAGGCAGACCACACGCTCGTTGCGGGCAAACAGCTCCGGCACGTTTTCAGCGGTGGTCTGATTGACCGAGAACAGCCGGCCCGGCACGTAGATCATTTCGCGCAGGGTACCGGCCAGTGGCATGTGCACGCGGTGGTAGTCCTTGGGCGACAGGTAGATGGTGGCGAACTCGCCGCCCATGAACGCCGCGGCATTGGCCGGGTCGCCGCCCAGCAGCTCCTGCGCGCTGAAGCTGTGGCCCTTGGCCTGGAACAGGCGACCATGCTCGATACGGCCAAGCTGGCTGACGGCACCGTCGGCCGGGCAGAGGATGGCACCCGGGGTCGGGTCCAGCGGGCGGGCGCCGGGTTTCAGCGCACGGGTGAAAAAAGCGTTGAAGTGTTCATAGGCGGTCAGGTCTTCGACCTGGGCCTGGGACATGTCCACCTGATAGCGCTTGGCAAACCAGGCGGTGAGGGCATTCTTGAACCAGCGCACGCGGCATTCGGCAACGCACCCGGCCAGACGCGACAGCAGGTTATGCGGCAGCAGGTACTGGCTGAAGATGAATAAACGGGATTTCATCGATTTTCCTTAAACTTCTACTGGCGTGTCGGGGTGATTGCCCCATTCGCCCCAAGACCCGGCATAGGCCTTGACGCGGGGGTAGCCAAGTGACTTGGCCACGAGGTAAGTAAAACCTGAGCGGTGATGGCTCTGGCAATGGGTGATCAGCTCTTTGTCCTTGGTGATCCCGAGGCCTTCGAGCACGGCCGGCATGTCACTGCGAATGCGCAGGGCGCGTTCGGTATCCATGCCCTTGGTCCACTCGAAATTGACTGCGCCGGGGATATGCCCGGCCTTGGCGGCCAAGACTTTTTCGCCGCTGTATTCGAGCTGGCCACGGGCGTCCCAGATCGCCAGGTCAGCGGCACCGAGGCGGCTTTGCAGGTACTCGCGGGTAGCGGTGGGCTCATCGTGCAGGGTCAGGTGGACCGACGTGCCGGCCGATGGCGGGACATCGGTGCTCAGACCCAGGCCGGCACCGTGCCAGGCATGCAGGCCGCCATCCAGGTAGTGATAGGCCCCGTGGCCGATCACATCCAGCAGCCAGATGAAGCGACCGGCCCAGCCGCCGCCTTCGTCGTCGTACACCACATAGACCGCATCGGGATTGTGACCCAGTTCACCGAACAGGGTCTCCAGGTCATCCTTTGCCGGCAACAAGCCCGGTGCGGGTGGTTTGCCCAGTTGAGTGCGCTTGGGGTCGACGAAGCGGGCGCCGGGAATATGCCCGGTGCTGTAGCGGCGGTCGCTGGTCAAGTCGACCAGGATCAGTTCTGGAGCATCGAGGCGCGCCTGCAGATCGGCAGGCTCGATCACCAGGGGCAAGCCAGAAAAAACAGACATGTCAGGTCTCCAGATAGAAAGAGAGGCGCGATTGTAGCGCAAGGTTCATTGGCTGCGGTTGCTGAAGCTGGTCAAGGCCCGCTCGATGCACTGCACGGTCTTGCCAAACGCTTGAACACTGATTTCGGAAAACGGGCTGCCGCCCTGATCGGCGATCACCACCATCACCACCCGACCGTTGCTGCTCAAGGAGCGCAACAACAGGTGCTCGCCCTTGAACAGGGGGGCGATGCCGTTGGGCAGCAACGGCTCGAATTGCTCGAAATTACTTGGGGTCAGGCGAATCTGAGCCGGTTGCGAGAGCAGGCGCTGGACCAGTTTGTTCTGGTGGATGATCACCGTCTGGCTGGCGGCCGCGGCCGGCAAGCCTGCGATCTGGTGGACGCGCAGGTTGCTCTGGGTCTTGTCGACCATCAGCAGCATCAGCCGTTGCATGCCGCAGGCCTGCAGGGCATCGCGGGCATGGCTGGTCAAGTGCAGGGCGTTGGCGAAGCGGCTGGGCTGGACCAGCAGCTGCGAGCAGAATTTGCGCCAGGCCGCCAGCGACTCGGCCGACGGCGGTGTGGCGGGCAGCAGGCCACGATGGACCCGGCGCATCGACCATGGCCAGATCAGTGCGTGCGCCGGGTGAGCGAGCCCCGGCGTCGCATGGTAACGGGCGCTTTGCACGGCTTGCAGGTGAACCTGTTGTTGCAGCTCGTCCATCGGTATTTGCAGGAACAGGCAGGTCAGAAACTCCCAGCGCAGCGTGTGCGGGCAGTCCCAGCCCTGTTGCGATGCCAGTGCCAGGCCGTTGGCCAGCAATACGGTATTGGGCGGCTGGCTCAACCAGCGGCGCAGCGCCGGATCGGCATCGAGCTGCTGTTGCTGGCGCAGCGGGTGATCGTTGTCGCGGGCAATGTGCAGCGCTTTGACCAGCCAGCGGCGCTCGTGCTGCAACACCTTGTAGCCGTGGCTGACCCAGGCTGGCAGGCGCCAGACATCGGCCAATGCTTCGCACAGGGCCAACAGGCGAATGCCGAACAACTCCAGTTCGACCTTGGCCGCTGATTCACCCTTGTGGATAACCCGCAGTTCCCAGGCTTCGAGCAGTTCCGGCTCGGCCAGCGCCATCGGCCACAGCGGTGAAAGAAACAACAGGCTGCCCCAGTGGATGTCCTGCCAGAGCCGCGCCAAGCGGTTGGCGAACAGGCCGTTGGCCTGCTGGGTGGCGTGCTGGCTGATCATCTGCAACTGGCGCAGGGCCAGGGGGATTTCTTCTATATCGGCCACTGGCAATCGCTCAAGCAGCTCTTCGGTGCGCTTGAGGCCGAGGCGGTTGATGGCGATTTCAAGGTTTTCGGCAGGTTCGGCCAGGCTGCCGTGGGTGTGGTGGTTGGCCTCGCGCAGCACACTGAGCGCCAGCGCCGGGCTTTGTTGCATCAGCTCCGCGATATCGCGCAATGAGCGGCGGCTGTCGGCCAGCGCCTTTCGCACGCGTTCATGGCTGGCGCGTGGAACGGGGAGGCGGACGCTGTCGAGGAGCTTGAGCCAGGCGTCCAGGCTTTTCGGAGTCTGAGTTGGCACGATGGTTTTGATAATTGCTCTGCAAGGGGCCCGAACTGGCTTTTCGCCTTTTGTGACTATAGTCTGGCGCAGTTCTGCCGATAAGTAGAAGCAGAGTTTTACAACTCGCTCACGACCCTGACCACGACTTTAGTAAGTGCGCTTAATCCATGGCTAAAATTATCGGCATCATCGTCGTATTCGCGAGTGTCCTCGGCGGATATGTCCTGTCCCACGGCAAGATTGCTGCCCTGATCCAGCCGTTCGAGGTGCTGATCATCGGCGGTGCGGCGCTGGGCGCATTCCTGCAGGCCAACCCTGGCCACATGACCAAGCATGTCTTCAAGAAATCGCTGAGCATGTTCGGCTCGCGCTTTGGCCACACCTTCTATATAGAGGTGTTGGGCCTGGTCTACGAGATCCTCAACAAGAGCAGGCGCGAAGGCATGATGGCCATCGAGGCCGATATCGAAGATGCCGCTGCCAGCCCGATCTTCGCCAAGTACCCGGCAGTGCTGAAGGATGAGCGCATGACGGCGTTCGTTTGTGATTACCTGCGCATCATGTCGTCCGGCAACATGGCCCCGCACGAGCTCGAAGGCTTGTTCGACATGGAGCTGTTGAGCCTGAAGGAAGAACTCGAACACCCCTCCCACGCCATCACCGGTATCGCCGATGGCATGCCGGGTTTTGGCATCGTCGCGGCAGTGCTGGGTATCGTGGTGACCATGGCGTCGCTGGGCGAGGGTGATCAGGCCGCCATCGGCATGCACGTGGGTGCAGCGCTGGTGGGGACCTTCTTCGGTATTTTGGCGGCCTATGGTTTCTTCGGCCCGCTGGCAACGTCGCTGCGCCACGATGCCCGTGAAGAATTGAACGTCTATGAGGCCATCAAGGCGTCGTTGGTGGCTTCGGCTTCCGGCATGCCGCCGTCGCTGGCCGTGGAGTTCGGTCGCAAGGTGCTGTTCCCGCTGCATCGGCCAAGCTTCGCCGAGCTGGAACAAGCCGTTCGCGGTCGCTGAGTCATGGAAAATAATCAGCCGATAATCGTCAAGCGCGTCAAGCGCTTCGATGCCGGGCACCATGGCGGTGCCTGGAAGATCGCGTTTGCCGACTTCGCCACCGCCATGATGGCGTTCTTCCTGGTGCTGTGGTTGATGTCCACCGCAACGCCTGAGCAGAAGATCGCCATCGCCGGCTATTTCAAGGACCCGATCGGTTTCTCCGAAAGCGGCACGCCGTATGTGATTGATCTGGGCGGCTCGCCCAAGCTTGCGCCGGACAAGACCATCAGCCCTGAGGTCGACGCCCAGCCGCAGCCCGATGTGACTCAGAAACTCGACGAAGAAAAGGTGCAGAGCATGGCCGAACAGGTCGAGCGCGAACGCCTTGAACTGCTGCTGCAAGAGCTGCAGAACAAGGTCGAAGAGAACCCGCAGCTGCAGAAATTCAAGGACCAGATCCTGTTCGAAATCACCCAGGACGGCCTGCGGATCCAGATCATGGATGCAGAAAACCGGCCGATGTTCGACTTGGGCAGTGCGCGCCTGCAGCCGTATTTCGAAGACATCCTGCTGGCCATGGCCGACACCATCAAGGCGGTGCCGAACAAGATCAGCGTCAGCGGCCACACGGATGCCAAACCGTACGCCGGCAGCGGCGAGTACGGCAACTGGGAGCTGTCGGCCAACCGCGCCAACGCCGCCCGCCGTGCACTGGTCGCCGGGGGGTATCCGGACAATCAGGTGGCACGCGTGGTCGGCTATGCCTCTTCGTCGCTGTTTGACCGGCAAAACCCGCTGAACCCGGTGAACCGGCGCATCGATATCGTGGTGCTGACCAAAAAGGCCCAGCGCGAAATCGAAGGCGAGCAATCGCCGCCGACCCCACCCGCAGCCGAGCAACCCGGTGCCGCCCCGGCACCTGTTCCCGCTCCGGCGCCTTCGGCCGAGCCGATGCAGCCACGGGAATTACGCGAGAAACTGAACATCTTCGAGAACGGCACCTTGAAGATGGAGGAGCCCGAACAGTGATGTGCGCGCCATGGCCTGCGGAGCCATGGCGCTGCGTCATCAGGCGCCGCGACGGATCCTGGCTTTGAGCGCGGTGTGAAAGATATCGGCGTTGCGCTTGTTGCCGGCAATGGCGGCCAGCGACTCGCTGTCAATAATCCGTTGGTTTCGCTGCTCGTCGCGATAACACTCGATAAAGAAATCCACATCTTCACTGCAAGTCATGGCCGGCCAGCGCTTCAGGTACTCAGGAAGCTGCATGCGCAGGGTGTTGTAGGTGGTGATGCGCCGATCGATCATGGTTGCCTCGCCAATCTGGAAGGGCAGCCACCAGGACTGCGCCGATCTGTCGGACACCACCGTGATCAGGTGGCTGCACTCCATGACGCAGCGGGTGATCATGGTCGTGATGTCATTGATGGTGCAGGACTCAAGGTCCACTGCGTTCATGCAGGTGGGAATGTCGTGGGCCTTCAGGCGCTCATTGATCAGATGCGCGCTGAATCGGTCGGTGTAGCGATAGCTGATGGATACCGTCATCGATGTGTCCCTCAAGGGTAAAGGGACACCATTGGACACAGACAGCTATGGGGCAATGCCTGAAGGGGAATTGAGAGAAGGACTACGGCCTGAGGTTAAATATCCTACAGATCCGTCTGATCTATTGAGATCGCCATCACCGCGGTAGGAGCCGGGCTCGCCGGGACGCCGGACCGCCGCGATGGGGCGCGCAGCGGCCCCAGGGTCTGCTTCGCAGCCCATCGCGGGCTAGCCCCAATGCCAGTCAGATAAGGACCGGAGCACAGACGTCCATGTAGGAGCGGACCTGGCCGCGATGGGCCGCACAGCGGCCCCTGAGGCCAGTAATATCTGCGACTCAGCCAGCGAGTGCAGGTGATTTCAGAATCGCCGGGGCCGCTTCGCAGCCCATCGCGGCCGGGTCCGCTCCTACAGGTGTTGCGTCGTTCAGTTGCCTTAACTGACTGGCATTGCGGCTAGCCCTGCTCCTACAGTGGATTGATTGCTGAAGTCAGTAAGTATCCTGCGGCAAACTGGCAATGATCGAGCGGTAGCTGTTCATTCGCTGCTGCTGGACCCGGCCATCTTCCAGCGCCATCAACAAGGCACAGCCCGGTTCCCGGTCATGCTTGCAGTCGCGGAAGCGGCAGTGGCCGATCAGGTCGTGGAACTCGATAAAGCCCGCCTCCACGTCGGCACGGCTGACGTGCACCAGGCCAAACTCACGGATACCCGGCGAGTCGATGAGCTCACCACCGCCGGGGAAATGGAACAGCCGCGCCGTGGTGGTGGTATGAGTGCCCTGACCGGACCATTCCGACAGCGGCCCGACCCGCGTCTGTACTTCAGGTAGCAGGCTGTTGACCAAAGATGACTTGCCAACGCCGGACTGGCCCACGAACACACTGATGTGCCCGTCAAGTTGCGCCTGCAATTGCTGCATGCCATTGCCATGGTGCGCCGAAACTTCCAGCACCGGATAACCCAGCTGACGGTACACCGCCAGCAGCGCATTGAGCGCGGGAGCGTTTTGCTCGTCGATCAGGTCGGCCTTGTTCAACAGCAGCAACGGGTGAATGCCAGCGTGCTCGGCCGCCACCAGGTAGCGGTCGATCAGGTTGGCGTGAGGTTCTGGCGTCGGTGCGAAGACGATGACGATCAGGTCGACGTTGGCCGCCACCGGCTTGAGCTGGCCGCGGCTGTCAGGCCGGCACAGCTCGGTGCTGCGTGGCTGCTGGGCGACGATGACGCCGATGCCCTGGTTGCCGGCGCGCCAGACCACCTGGTCGCCGGTAACCAGCGCGGGCAGGTTGGCGCGCAGGTGGCAACGGAACACTTGGCCGGCTTGCTCGCCTTGCAGCGCCTCGACTTCCACTTGAACGCCGAAGTGCGCGATCACCAGGCCGAATTGTTCGGGGCCCAGATCGCCGCCTTCCAGTTCGTCCAGCGCGTGTTGCTCGCGTTTGGCGGCGCGGGCAGCGCGCTCGCCCTGGATTTTTTCGATGCGCCAGTTTTGGCGGCGGTTCAGCTGGCGTTTGGCCATGAATGTTCCGTGTCGATAAAGCAAAGGTATGAAAGAAACGGCGACGAGTTTAGCACGCCCCACTAGGCTAAACTGCGCAGCTACGCCGAGGAGCACACCATGCAGAACCCACAGAACCTGATTTGGATTGATCTGGAAATGACCGGTCTGGATCCCGACAGTGACGTCATCATCGAAATGGCGACCATTGTTACCGACAGCGACCTGAACACCCTGGCCGAAGGTCCGGTCATCGCCATCCATCACAGCGACGAAGTGCTGGCCCGGATGGACGAATGGAATACCCGCACCCACGGCGCCTCGGGGCTGACCCAGCGGGTTCGTGACAGCCACATCAGCATGGCCGAAGCCGAAGCCCAGACCATCGCCTTCCTGGAGCAGTGGGTGCCCAAGGGCACATCGCCGATCTGCGGCAACAGCATTTGCCAGGACCGCCGTTTCCTCTACCGGCACATGCGTAACCTGGAAACCTTTTTTCACTACCGCAACCTCGATGTTTCCACCCTCAAGGAGTTGGTAGCGCGCTGGGCGCCGAACGTGCGCGACAGCTTCAAGAAGAGCGGTACTCACCTGGCGCTGGACGATATCCGCGAGTCGATTGCCGAGCTGCGTCACTACCGCGAGCACTTCATCAAATTCTGATCGGCGCCCTCTATGGGTGCGCAGGGCAACTGGATAGACTGCGCGTCCCTTTGCACGGATCGCCACCATGTTGTTGATGCTCTACCTCATTGCAATCACTGCCGAAGCCATGACCGGCGCACTGTCGGCCGGCCGGCGGGGCATGGACTGGTTCGGTGTGGTGTTGATTGCCTGCGTCACGGCGCTGGGAGGCGGTTCGATGCGGGATGTGCTGCTGGGGCATTACCCGCTGACCTGGGTCAAACACCCTGAATACCTGGTGCTGACCAGCGTTGCCGCGCTGGTCACCATCTTTATCGCGCCGCTGATGCGCCATCTGCGCTCATTGTTCCTGGTGCTCGACGCCCTGGGCCTGGTGGCCTTCACCCTGATCGGCTGCATGACCGCGCTGGAACTGGGCCACGACATGTTGGTGGCCTCCATCAGCGGCATGATCACCGGCGTGTTCGGCGGCATCCTGCGGGATATTTTCTGCAACGACATTCCCTTGGTCTTCCGCCGCGAGTTGTATGCCAGCGTGTCGTTTGCGGCGGCGTGGTGCTACTTGTTGTGCATCCATCTGGAATTGCCGGGGGAGCAGTCGATATTGATCACCTTGTTTGGTGGCTTTTTGCTGAGGCTGCTGGCGATTCGTTTTCACTGGGAAATGCCGAAGTTTCAGTACAACGACGAGCATTGAAAATTTAGGGCCGCTTCGCGCCCCATCGCGGCCAGGTCCGCTCCTACAAGTCCGCGCGGTTCGTGTAGGAGCGGACCTGG
>NZ_JAAAMT010000029.1 GCF_009905435.1 Pseudomonas sp. R5(2019) | reverse complement strand
CGCGATGGGCTGCGCAGCGGCCCCGGCGATTCTGAAACCGCCGGCACTGGCAAGCTGATTCGCAGATGTCACAGGCCCAAGGGGGCCGCTGCGCGGCCCATCGCGGCCAGGTCCGCTCCTACAAGTAGGGTTATAGCTCGCTGACGTAGGTGCCGGTGCCTTTGAGGATCGCCTTGAGGGTCTGCTCGACTTCAGCAAAATCCACGTGTTCGCCCTTGAAGTTGATTTGCACCTGATCGTCGCCCTTGATGGCATCGGCGGCGGCCAGTTCGATCAGCAGTCGCGCTTTGCCGAGGGTGACTTTGAAGTCGCTGATCTCAAATCCGTCCTCATCACCCAGGGTCAGCACGGCACAGGTGTCTTTCGGGTCACGGGTGAGTGCGAACATTTCGCTGCCAAGGCAGCAAACGGTCGCCATATCGCCTTCTTCATCATCGCAAGGGGTGGCGAGCAGGGTATCGGTCGTGATTTGCATGGTGCAGTCCAGAAAAAGGGGCAGGCGGCGATTCTGCCACCGATTGGCCATTTCTACGACCTCGAGCGTCGGCAGTGCTGGAACGTCCGTGCCAGCGGGCTGCTTTGCGGGCACGGTGCAACTCCTCAATGACCGAATATGTCGCAGCACCGCAAGCACGGGCAGGCAGGCACTGGGTAAGCTTCGTGGCGGATGCCGGTGGCTCGACTAAGGTTTATGCCGGCAGGGAACATGCGCGACGACGCTTCATTCAATAACAAAGCCCTAGCGGAGTACCACAGATGGCGTTCTTCACCGCAGCCAGCAAAGCCGACTTCCAGCATCAACTGCAAGCGGCCCTGGCGCAGAACATCAGTGAACAGGCACTGCCACAAGTGGCGCTGTTCGCCGAGCAATTCTTCGGCATCATTTCCATGGACGAGCTGACGATGCGTCGGCTCTCCGACCTCGCTGGCTGCACCTTGTCGGCCTGGCGCCTGCTGGAACGTTTCGACCACGCCCAGCCCCAGGTTCGCGTCTTCAACCCCGATTACGAACGCCATGGCTGGCAGTCGACCCACACCGCGGTCGAAGTGCTGCACCATGACCTGCCGTTCCTGGTGGACTCGGTCCGCACCGAGCTGAACCGTCGCGGCTACAGCATCCATACCCTGCAAACCACCGTGCTAAGCGTGCGCCGTGGCAGCCAGCGCGAGTTGCTGGAAATCCTGCCCAAGGGCACCCAGGGCGAGGGCGTGCTGCAAGAATCGCTGATGTTCCTGGAGATCGACCGCTGCGCCAACCCGGCCGAGCTGATCCTGCTGGCCCGCGAGCTGGAACAGGTGCTGGCTGAAGTGCGCGTGGCGGTGGCCGATTTCGAGCCGATGAAAGCCAAGGTGCATGATTTGCTGGCGCTGGTCGACCAGACGCCATTCGCCATTGACGATGACGAGAAAGCCGAAGTCAGAGGCTTTCTGGAATGGTTGCTCGGCAATCACTTCACCTTCCTCGGTTACGAAGAATTCGTGGTCAACGCCGACGCCGTTGGCGGCCATCTGGTGTATGACGAGCAATCGTTCCTGGGCCTGACCAGACTGCTGCGCGCAGGCCTCAAGGCAGAAGACCTGCGCATCGAAGACTACGCCGTCAACTATCTGAACGAGCCGCTGCTGCTGTCCTTCGCCAAGGCCGCACACCCAAGCCGCGTACACCGCCCGGCCTACCCCGATTTCGTCTCGATTCGCCAGATCGGTGCCGACGGCAAGGTCATCAAGGAATGCCGCTTCATGGGGCTGTACACCTCGTCGGTGTATGGCGAGAGCGTGCGGCAGATCCCCTACATCCGCCGCAAGGTCGCCGAAATCGAGCGCCGTTCCAGCTTCGATGCCAAGGCGCACCTGGGCAAGGAACTGGCGCAGGTGCTGGAAGTGCTGCCGCGCGACGACCTGTTCCAGACCCCGGTCGATGAACTGTTCAGCACCGTGATGTCGATCGTGCAGATCCAGGAGCGCAACAAGATTCGCGTGTTCCTGCGCAAGGATCCTTACGGCCGCTTCTGCTATTGCCTGGCCTATGTGCCGCGCGATATCTACTCCACTGAAGTGCGGCAGAAAATCCAGCAGGTGCTGATGGAGCGCCTGAAGGCCAGCGATTGCGAATTCTGGACCTTCTTCTCCGAATCCGTACTGGCGCGTGTGCAGCTGATTCTGCGAGTCGACCCGAAAAACCGTATCGATATCGACCCGGTGCAACTGGAAAACGAAGTGATCCAGGCCTGCCGCTCGTGGCAGGACGACTATGCCACCCTGACCGTGGAAAACTTCGGCGAAGCCCAGGGCACCAACGTCCTGGCCGACTTCCCGAAAGGCTTCCCGGCCGGCTACCGTGAGCGTTTCGCCGCCCATTCGGCGGTGGTCGACATGCAGCACCTGCTTAGCCTGTCCGAGAAAAAACCGCTGGTCATGAGCTTCTACCAGCCACTGACCCAAGGCTCCTTGCAGTTGCATTGCAAGCTGTACCACGCCGACACGCCACTGGCGTTGTCCGACGTGCTGCCGATTCTGGAAAACCTCGGCTTGCGGGTATTGGGCGAGTTCCCTTATCGCCTGCGCCACAGCAATGGCCGTGAGTTCTGGATCCATGACTTTGCCTTCACCTACAGCGAAGGCCTGAACCTGGATATCCAGCAGCTCAACGACACCCTGCAGGACGCGTTCGTCCACATCGTCCGTGGCGATGCCGAGAACGATGCGTTCAACCGCCTGGTGCTCACCGCTGGCCTGCCATGGCGCGACGTCGCGCTGCTGCGTGCCTACGCCCGTTACCTGAAGCAGATTCGCCTGGGCTTTGACCTGGGTTATATCGCCAGCACGTTGAACAACCACACCGACATCGCCCGTGAGCTGACCCGGCTGTTCAAGACGCGCTTCTACCTGGCGCGCAAACTCTCCGACGAAAATCTGGACGACAAGCAGCTGCGTCTGGAACACGCGATTCTGTCGGCCCTGGACGACGTTCAGGTGCTCAACGAAGACCGCATCCTGCGTCGCTATCTGGACTTGATCAAGGCCACGCTGCGGACCAACTTCTACCAGCCCGACGCCCATGGCCAAAACAAGTCGTACTTCAGCTTCAAGTTCAACCCCAAGCTGATCCCCGAGCTGCCCAAACCCGTACCGAAATTCGAGATCTTCGTTTATTCGCCACGGGTCGAGGGGGTTCACCTGCGCTTCGGTAACGTCGCCCGTGGCGGCCTGCGCTGGTCCGACCGCGAGGAAGACTTCCGTACCGAAGTGCTGGGCCTGGTCAAAGCCCAGCAGGTGAAGAACTCGGTCATCGTGCCGGTGGGGGCAAAGGGCGGCTTCCTGCCGCGTCGCCTGCCGCTGGGTGGCAGCCGTGACGAGATCCAGGCCGAGGGTATTGCCTGCTATCGCATCTTCATCTGCGGCTTGCTCGACATCACTGACAACCTCAAGGACGGTGGTGTGGTACCTCCGGCCAACGTGGTGCGTCATGACGATGACGACCCGTACCTGGTGGTGGCGGCCGACAAGGGCACCGCGACCTTCTCCGACATCGCCAACGGCATCGCCATCGACTACGGCTTCTGGCTGGGCGATGCGTTCGCGTCCGGTGGCTCGGCCGGTTACGACCACAAGAAAATGGGCATCACCGCCCGCGGTGCGTGGGTCGGTGTGCAGCGCCACTTCCGTGAGCGTGGCATTAACGTGCAGGAAGACAGCGTCAGTGTGATCGGCATCGGTGACATGGCGGGTGACGTGTTCGGCAACGGCCTGCTGATGTCAGACAAACTGCACCTGGTGGCCGCGTTCAACCACCTGCACATCTTTATCGACCCGAACCCGGAGCCGGCCAGCAGCTTTGCCGAGCGCCAACGCCTGTTCGACCTGCCACGTTCGGCCTGGACCGACTACGACACCAGCATCATGTCCGCTGGCGGCGGGATCTTCCCGCGTAGCGCCAAGTCCATCGCCATCACCCCGCAGATGAAAGAGCGCTTCGCCATCGAAGCCGACAAGCTGACCCCGACCGAGCTGCTCAATGCCTTGCTCAAGGCCCCGGTCGACCTGCTCTGGAACGGTGGTATCGGCACCTACGTCAAGGCCAGCTCCGAAAGCCACGCCGATGTCGGCGACAAGGCCAACGACGCGCTGCGCGTGAACGGTAACGAGCTGCGCTGCAAGGTGGTGGGCGAGGGCGGTAACCTGGGCATGACCCAGCTGGGGCGCGTCGAGTTCGGTGTCAATGGCGGGGGCTCCAACACCGACTTCATCGACAACGCCGGTGGCGTGGATTGCTCCGACCACGAGGTCAACATCAAGATCCTGCTCAACGAGGTGGTGCAGGCCGGCGACATGACCGGCAAGCAGCGTAACCAGCTGCTGGGCAGCATGACCGATGAGGTTGGCAACCTGGTGTTGGGCAACAACTACAAGCAGACCCAGGCCCTGTCCCTGGCAGCCCGGCGTGCCTACGAGCGGATTGCCGAGTACAAGCGACTGATGACCGATCTTGAAGCCCGTGGCAAATTGGACCGTGCCATCGAGTTTTTGCCATCCGAAGAGCAACTGACCGAGCGCCTGGCGGCCAACCATGGCCTGACCCGTCCTGAGTTGTCGGTGTTGATTTCCTACAGCAAGATCGACCTCAAGGAAGCCTTGCTCAAGTCGCGGGTGCCGGACGACGTCTACCTGACCCGTGACATGGAGACTGCTTTCCCGCCGTCGCTGGTCAGCAAGTTCGCCGAAGCCATGCGTCGCCATCGCCTCAAGCGCGAAATCGTCAGCACCCAGATCGCCAACGACCTGGTCAACAACATGGGCATCACCTTTGTTCAGCGACTCAAGGAGTCCACCGGCATGAGCCCGGCGAATGTGGCGGGTGCCTACGTGATCGTGCGGGACATCTTCCATCTGCCGCACTGGTTCCGTCAGATCGAGGCGTTGGACTATCAGGTGCCGGCTGAAATCCAGCTGACCCTGATGGATGAGCTGATGCGCCTGGGTCGCCGTGCAACGCGCTGGTTCCTGCGCAGCCGTCGCAACGAACTGGACGCCGGGCGTGACGTGGCGCATTTCGGGCCGAAGATCGCGGCACTGGGGCTCAAGCTCGACGAACTGCTCGAAGGCCCGACCCGCGAGCGTTGGCAGACCCGCTATCAGGGCTTTGTCGAAGCTGGCGTGCCGGAGTTGCTGGCGCGCATGGTGGCCGGGACCACGCACCTGTACACCCTGCTGCCGATCATCGAAGCCTCGGACGTCACCGGCCAGGATCCGGCGCAGGTGGCCAAGGCCTTCTTTGCCGTGGGCAGTGCCCTGGACCTGACCTGGTACCTGCAGGAAATCAGCAACCTGTCGGTGGAAAACAACTGGCAAGCCCTGGCCCGCGAAGCGTTCCGCGACGACATCGACCTGCAGCAACGGGCGA
The DNA here is from genome assembly GCF_009905435.1 of Pseudomonas sp. R5(2019). Taxonomy (GTDB): domain Bacteria; phylum Pseudomonadota; class Gammaproteobacteria; order Pseudomonadales; family Pseudomonadaceae; genus Aquipseudomonas. The sequence continues at coordinate 67,580 of NZ_JAAAMT010000029.1, read as the reverse complement.
TCACCATTTCCCTGCTGCAAATGAACAACGCGCCGGAGGACATGGATGCACGGGTCGAGCTGTGGGTGTCGCAGCACAAGACCATGGTCGTGCGCTGGCGCGCCATGCTCGACGAGCTGCGCGGCGCCGTTGGCACCGACTACGCCATGTACGCGGTGGCCAACCGCGAGCTGGTGGACCTGGCGCTGAGCGGGCAATCGACGCTCTGAGTGTGAAGTAGACGCAAAAACGCCCCGGTTTCGGGGCGTTTTTGTTTACTGCGGATGCAACCGCAATGGGGTAGGAGCACGGCTTGCCGGCGATGGCGGCCGAAAGATCGCCATCGCCGGCAAGCCGTGCTCCTACTTGAACCGCCGCTCCACGCCTTTTTCCACCAGGATCTTCGCCGAAATCTCTTCCACCGAAAAATGCGTGGAGTTGATATTGGGGATGTTCTCGCGGCGGAACAGGCTCTCAACTTCACGCACCTCGAATTCACACTGGGCGAAGCTGGCATAACGGCTGTTGGGCTTGCGTTCGTGGCGAATCGCGGTCAGACGGTCGGGGTCGATGGTCAGGCCGAACAGTTTGTGCTGGTGCGCACGCAGGGCAGAGGGCAGCTGCAGGCGTTCCATATCGTCTTCGGTCAATGGGTAGTTGGCCGCGCGGATGCCGAATTGCATGGCCATGTATAGGCAGGTCGGGGTCTTGCCGCAGCGCGACACGCCCACCAGAATCAGGTCGGCCTTGTCGTAATAGTGGGTGCGGGCACCGTCGTCGTTGTCCAGGGCAAAGTTGACAGCCTCGATGCGCTCCATGTAATTGGAGTTGCCGCCTATCGAATGGGACTTGCCCACCGAGTAGGACGAATGGGAGGTCAATTCCTGCTCCAGCGGCGCCAGAAAGGTCGAGAAAATGTCGATCATGAAACCGTTGGAAGTCGCCAGGATCTCGCGAATGTCCTGATTGACAATGGTGTCGAAGATGATGGGCCTTACACCATCTTTTTCAGCCGCTGTGTTGATTTGTTGTACCATTGCGCGCGCTTTATCCACGCTATCAATGTACGGTCGCGTGAACTTGTTGAAGGTAATGGTTTCGAATTGGGCCAGAAGACTCTGTCCCAGCGTCTCGGCAGTGATGCCGGTGCCGTCGGAAATAAAGAAAGCAGATCGTTTCATTTGCACCTTGGGCCTTAAGCTGGTGACGAATCTTGGATATGATAGGCCCGGTTTGCCGGCCTCGAATGGCCAGCATTCTCACTTATTTTCCGGGTCCAGGCCACAAATCGCTCGGAGTGCTTCCCTTTCGGAACCTCAAGCGTCCTGAGCTTTTCCAACACAGTTAGTGGAGAGATCACCTTGGTAGAGTACGTAGTTTCCCTCGATAAGCTCGGCGTCCATGATGTGGAGCATGTGGGGGGCAAGAACGCATCCCTGGGCGAGATGATCAGTAACCTCGCGGGCGCCGGTGTTTCGGTCCCCGGTGGCTTTGCCACTACGGCTCAGGCCTATCGTGATTTTCTCGAACAAAGCGGCCTGAACGCCCAGATCCACGCGGCGCTCGATGCGCTGGACGTCGATGACGTCAACGCCCTGGCCAAGACCGGTGCCCAGATCCGCCAGTGGATCATGGAAGCCGAGTTCCCTGAGCGTCTGAACGCCGAGATTCGCATCGCCTTCGCCGAAATGTCCCAGGGCAACCCGAACATGGCCGTTGCCGTGCGTTCTTCGGCCACCGCCGAAGACCTGCCGGACGCCTCGTTCGCCGGTCAGCAGGAAACCTTCCTGAATATCCGTGGCGTCGAAAACGTCATCCGCGCCGCCAAGGAAGTGTTCGCTTCCCTGTTCAACGACCGCGCCATTTCCTACCGCGTCCACCAGGGCTTCGACCACAAACTGGTCGCCCTGTCTGCTGGCGTGCAGCGCATGGTCCGCTCTGAAACCGGCACCGCCGGCGTGATGTTCACCCTCGATACCGAGTCGGGCTTCCGTGACGTGGTGTTCATCACCGGCGCCTACGGCCTGGGTGAAACCGTGGTACAAGGCGCGGTGAACCCGGACGAATTCTACGTCCACAAGAACACCCTGGAAGCCGGTCGCCCGGCCATCCTGCGCCGCAACCTGGGCAGCAAGGCCATCAAGATGATCTACGGCGACGAGGCCAAGGCCGGTCGTTCGGTCAAGACCGTCGATGTCGACAAGGCGGATCGCACCCGTTTCTGCCTGACTGACGCAGAAGTCAGCGAGCTGGCCAAGCAGGCGATGATCATCGAGAAGCACTACAAGTGCCCGATGGACATCGAATGGGCCAAAGACGGTGACGACGGCAAGCTGTACATCGTTCAGGCCCGTCCTGAAACCGTGAAGAGCCGTGCCCAGGCCAACGTCATGGAACGTTACCTGCTCCAGGAAACCGGCACCGTACTGGTAGAAGGCCGTGCTATCGGCCAGCGCATCGGCGCCGGCAAGGTGCGGATCATCAAGGACGTGTCGGAGATGGACAAGGTCCAGCCAGGCGACGTACTGGTTTCCGACATGACCGACCCGGACTGGGAGCCGGTGATGAAGCGCGCCAGCGCCATCGTTACCAACCGGGGTGGCCGTACCTGCCACGCCGCGATCATCGCTCGTGAACTGGGTATTCCTGCAGTCGTCGGTTGCGGCAACGCCACCCAACTGCTCAAGGATGGCCAGGGCGTGACCGTGTCCTGCGCCGAAGGCGATACCGGTTTCATCTTCGAAGGTGAGCTGGGCTTCGATATCCGCAAGAACTCCGTCGATGCCATGCCGGAGCTGCCGTTCAAGATCATGATGAACGTCGGCAACCCGGACCGCGCCTTCGACTTCGCCCAGCTGCCGAACGCCGGTGTGGGTCTGGCGCGTCTGGAATTCATCATCAACCGCATGATCGGCGTGCACCCAAAGGCACTGCTGAACTACGCGGGCCTGCCGCAAGAACTCAAGGAAAGCGTCGACAAGCGCATTGCCGGCTACAACGACCCGGTCGACTTCTACGTCGACAAACTGGTCGAAGGCATCAGCACCCTGGCGGCTGCGTTCTGGCCGAAAAAGGTCATCGTGCGCCTGTCGGACTTCAAGTCCAACGAATACGCCAACCTGATCGGCGGCAAGCTCTACGAGCCGGAAGAAGAAAACCCGATGCTGGGCTTCCGTGGCGCTTCGCGTTACATCAGCGAATCGTTCCGTGACTGCTTCGAGCTCGAATGCCGCGCCCTCAAGCGCGTGCGCAACGAGATGGGCCTGACCAACGTCGAGATCATGGTGCCGTTCGTCCGTACCCTGGGCGAAGCCAGCCAGGTGGTCGACCTGCTCGCCGAGAACGGCCTGGGCCGTGGTGTCAATGGCCTGCGCGTGATCATGATGTGCGAACTGCCGTCCAACGCCATCCTCGCCGAAGAGTTCCTGGAGTACTTCGACGGTTTCTCCATCGGCTCCAACGACCTGACCCAGCTGACCCTGGGCCTGGACCGTGACTCGGGCATCATTGCCCACCTGTTCGATGAGCGTAACCCGGCCGTCAAGAAGCTGCTGGCCAACGCCATTGCTGCCTGCAACAAGGCGGGCAAGTACATCGGCATTTGCGGTCAGGGCCCTTCCGATCACCCGGACCTGGCCAAGTGGCTGATGGAACAGGGTATCGAAAGCGTCTCGCTGAACCCTGACTCGGTCCTGGAAACCTGGTTCTTCCTCGCTGAAGGCCAGGGTGCCGTTTAAGGCCTGAACGTGAAGCAGTTGTCTGCCAAGGTGGGTGGGCGGCTGCTTCGATGGTTCCAACAGGGCGTGCCAGTGATGGTTTCGCCCTTTTTTGTGCAAGAAGATCATGCAAAGCAGTAGTCATCTTTTCCCGGTCGCCTTGCTCAGCGCCGAGCGCTGCGGCGATTTGAGCGAAGACGTATATCGCCTCAAGGCAGGCAATAGTCCGGACCCCAGTGTTGAGCTGGCCGTGACCCGATTGGGCATGGCCGATCAGGCTCAAGTGCGCGGGGTGCCGGTGATTCTGCTGCACGGCAGTTTTTCCAACCGGCGTTTCTGGTATTCACCACGGGGCATTGGCCTGGGGGCTTACCTGGCCCGGGCCGGGTTCGATGTGTGGATTGCGGAAATGCGCGGTCATGGCTTGTCGGCGCGCAATCGCGATTACCGCAAGAATCGCGTGGCCGATTACGCCCGTTACGATTTGCCGGCCATCGCCGCCTTCGTCTGCGAGCAAAGCGGCCAGGCACCTCACTGGATCGGTCATTCGCTGGGCGGCATTACCCTGGCCGCCGCGCTGGGCGGGCATTATCTGGAGGCCGCGCAGGTGGCCAGCGCCGTGTTGTTTGGCAGCCAGGTCAGTCGCAGCTATTGGCCGCTGAAATTGCCGCCGGTGGAGTGGAGCAGTCGGTTCCTGCTCAAGCGCTTCGCGCAGATCTCCGGTTCGCGGCTCAAGCGCGGCCCCGAAGACGAACCCATCGGCCTGGCGCTCGAGACCCTGCGCTGGCACGGTTTGTTCGGCCGTTTCAAGGATGCCGACCGAGACTGGTGGGCTGGGCTGGCCGAGGTGGATGTGCCGCTGTTGGCGGTCAGCGCCGCGGGCGATCATCAGGACCCGGCGTGGGCCTGTCGCAAACTCTTCGAACAGGTGGGCTCGCAATGTCGGCAGTTTGTCTGCCTGGGGCGAGAGCAGGGCTTCAGTGAGAATTTCGGTCATGTCGAAATGCTGGTCAGCAAGGCGGCTCAGGTGGAAGTCTGGCCGATGGTCGAGCGCTGGCTGAACGACCCGGCCGCACCGTTGCTGACAAACCCTACTGCATTGGCGATCGGGATGTAGGAGCCGAGCTTGCTCGCGATGTGGCCGCCGCGGACTCTGCTCGCACTCCGGTAGGAGCCGGCGGTCCGGCGTTCCGGCTTGCCCGCGAATAAGGACGCTGCGGTTTAACAGGTATTGCGTGTCATCGTTCATCGCAGCGGTTCGGCGCTCCGACAAGCCTTGCTCCTACGGTTTCATAAGACTGCAGATGCGGCTAAGATGTGACGATTAGAGCGTTTCTGGTCATTTTCGGTTTGTGAGTAAGCGTCATGTTCGTTGCCCTCGAGCGTCTGATCAATCTGCAGGAAGGTTACCGCAACACCTTTGAGGTGGCGGGGCACCAGTTGCTGTTGCTGGTGCAGGATAACCAGCCGCTGCTGCTGGAAAACCGCTGCCCGCACCAGGGCGCACCGCTGCACAGCGCCACCCTGAGCAACGGCATTCTGCGATGCCAGCGCCATGGCATCGAATTTCGTCTGCCTGGGGGGCAACCGGTACAGGCCGCTTGCCCCGGCCTGACCCTGTATAAAGTGGCCTATGAGGGTGACCGCATCGGCATCGATGTGTAGCCTGATGGCTGAATCGAAATGCGCGCCATTCTTTTCGATCAATGCAACTGCGAAATTCAACAGCCCATTGTCTTCCCAGTGACAGGAGTTCCTCCATGCATTACCTCACGCCCGACCTGTGCGACGCCTATCCGGACCTGGTGCAGGTGCTTGAACCGATGTTCAGCAATTTTGGTGGTCGCGACTCCTTCGGTGGCCAGATCGTTACCATCAAATGCTTTGAGGACAACTCGCTGGTGAAAGCGCAGGCCGAGCTCGATGGCAAGGGCAAGGTGCTGGTGGTGGACGGCGGCGGCTCGCTGCGCCGGGCGCTGCTGGGCGACATGATCGCCGAGAAAGCCGCCAAAAATGGCTGGGAAGGGATGGTGATCTACGGCTGCATCCGCGACGTGGACGTGATTGCCCAGACCGATCTGGGCGTGCAGGCCCTCGCCAGTCACCCGATGAAAACCGACAAGCGCGGCATTGGCGATTTGAACGTGGCCGTGACCTTTGCCGGTGTCACTTTCCGCCCGGGTGAGTACCTTTATGCCGACAACAATGGCGTGATCATCTCGCCAAGCCCACTGAAAATGCCCGAGTAACTGTTTTAAACCGGTCTGCGGAGAAGGGATGTTCGAGGAAGAAAACGCGCAGTGGGGGCTGGTGCATGCCCTGGTGCTGGATGGAAAAGGCAGCGCACGTTCGATCGCCCGAACCGAGCTTGATGCACTTGAACTGCAGCCTGGGGAAAGCCTCTGGCTGCATTTGGACCGCAGCCACCCGCAAACCCGGACCTGGTTGCGTAAAGACAGCGGCCTGAGTGAATTCGTCTGCGACCTGCTGCTGGAGGAGAATACCCGGCCGCGCCTGTTGCCCTTGCCAGACGCTGAAATGCTGCTGTTTCTGCGCGGGGTCAATCTCAATCCCGGAGCCGAACCTGAAGACATGGTGTCGGTCCGCATCTTCGCCCAGGCGCAGCGGGTCATTTCCCTGCGCTTGCGTCCCCTTCGCGCCACTGATGAGCTGCTTGAGCAACTGGCAATCGGCCGTGGGCCGAAAACCTCGTCCGAATTGCTGCTGTATCTCGCCCAGAATTTGACCGAAAAGGTTCAGGCGCTGGTCAGCGACTTGTCAGAAGCGGTCGATGAAGAGGAAGAGAAACTCGATTCCGACGAACGGTATGCGCCCGAGCACGGTGCGGTGGTGCAAATCCGCAGGCGCGCAGCGGGTTTGCGGCGGTTTCTCGCGCCACAGCGGGAAATCTATGCCCAGCTGGCGCGAAACAAGTGGCCCTGGTTTGTCGAGGATGATGCCGATTACTGGAATGAGCTCAACAACAGCCTGACCCGCTATCTGGAAGAGCTCGAGCTGGCCCGCGAGCGCGTTTCGCTGGTGCTCGACAGTGAAGACAGGCGCCTGAACGAGCGCATGAACAGAACCATGTATCGATTCAGTATCGTCACTGGCATCTTTTTGCCCATGAGCTTCTTGACCGGCCTCTTGGGTATCAACGTCGGCGGCATTCCAGGGGCTGACAGCCCCTACGGCTTTCTGGTCGCCTCGCTGATGATGGTGGCGGTTGCCGCTGGCCAGTACTGGCTGTTTCGCCGCCTGCGGTGGGTCTGATGGAGGGTGTTGCGGGCGCGCGTGGTAAGTCTGGTCGGGTCATGGATGTGACCCGTGCCAAGTCGGCCACGTCTCTTCCAGATATTGCGCGAGGTGCCTATGCACGATCCGTTTGAAGAATCCTTGCGGGACATGCTCAGGGCGTCGCGGTCCAATCGCGACGACGATGCTTGCCTGGGCCGTGTCCTGAAAACCGCCAACCGTCAGGTGGGCGCGGGTGATCTGTTCAGTTTGCTGGGGCGCTGGGCGCAGGCCCTGATGATCGCTGTCAACAATGGCTCGGCGCACATTGCGCCGGTGTCACGTCGTTCTATCTCTGCCCGTAATGCGGATAAGGCTGATTGAATATGGAACTTGATCTCTGGACCCAGAGCCTGGTCACGGCAATGACAGCCTTGTGGACCAAAGTCGCGAATTTCATTCCCAACCTGTTTGGCGCGCTGGTCGTTGTGCTGCTTGGCTTTGTGGTCGCCAAGCTGCTCGACACCTTGTTGTCCAAACTGCTGGCCAAGTTTGGCCTCGATCGCCTGATGGCCGGCACCGGCCTGACCAAGTTGATGAGCCGTGCCGGCATCCAGGTGCCGATCTCGACCCTGATCGGCAAGATCGTCTATTGGTTCGTACTCCTTATCTTTCTGGTCTCGGCGGCAGAGTCGCTGGGGCTTGAGCGTGTCTCGGCGACCCTGGACATGCTGGCGCTGTACTTGCCAAAAGTCTTTGGCGCGGCCCTGGTGTTGCTGGTCGGTGTGCTGTTGGCACAGCTCGCAAATGGCCTTGTCCGTGGCGCGGCAGAAGGTGTTGGGCTGGATTATTCCGCAGGCCTGGGTCGCGTTGCCCAGTGGCTGGTGATCATCATCAGTATCTCAGTGGCGATCAGCCAACTCGAGGTCAAAACCGATCTGCTGAACCACGTAATCGTCATCGGATTGATTACCGTTGGTCTGGCCGTTGCCTTGGCAATGGGCCTGGGCAGTCGCGAAATCGCCGGCCAGATTCTCGCCGGGATTTACGTGCGCGAATTGTATCAAGTCGGTCAATACGTCCAGATAGGGGAGCTCGAAGGCCAGATCGAAGAAATCGGAACAGTGAAAACTACTTTGCTGACCGATGATGGCGAATTAGTATCTCTGTCAAATCGGATACTGTTGGAGCAGCGAGTCAGTAGCCGCTGACCCATCAAATCCTGTAATGTATGCCGCCGCGAAAAAGCCCGAGCACGGACTTGGCGGAAACTGACCTGACTGTCGGCCAGACTTGATTTGAATAGAGTTCATTCGCTACCCATGCGTTACGACCCACGCGAACTCACCGATGAGGAGTTGGTGGCGCGTTCGCATGAGGAGCTGTTTCACGTCACACGCGCCTATGAGGAGCTCATGCGGCGCTACCAGCGGACCCTTTTTAACGTGTGTGCACGTTATTTGGGGAACGATCGGGACGCTGATGATGTCTGTCAGGAGGTCATGTTGAAGGTGCTGTATGGTCTGAAGAACTTCGAGGGCAAATCCAAGTTCAAGACCTGGCTCTACAGCATTACCTACAACGAATGTATCACCCAGTACCGCAAGGAGCGGCGCAAGCGTCGGTTGATGGACGCCTTGAGTCTCGACCCGCTGGAGGAGGCCTCTGAAGAGAAGGCTCCGAAGCCGGAAGAGAAAGGTGGACTAGATCGGTGGCTTGTGCATGTAAACCCGATTGACCGTGAGATTCTAGTGCTACGTTTTGTCGCAGAGTTGGAGTTTCAAGAGATCGCGGACATCATGCACATGGGCTTGAGCGCGACAAAAATGCGCTACAAACGTGCGCTCGATAAGCTACGTGAGAAATTTGCGAGTGTTTCCGAAACTTAAGTAGGAGCAAATATCTCTAACGTGTCGGTTGGTTCTGCTAGACTTGCCGACGAGTTGTCCCCCTTTTACGCGGGACTGCTTAACAATCACCAGATGGGGATTTAACGGATGAAACTGAAAAACACCTTGGGCTTGGCCATTGGTTCTCTGATTGCCGTCTCTTCGTTCGGCGCTCTGGCACAAGGCCAAGGCGCAGTTGAAATCGAAGGCTTCGCCAAGAAAGAGATGTACGATAGCGAGCGTAACTTCAAGAACGACGGCAACCTGTTCGGCGGCTCGGTCGGTTACTTCCTGACCGACGACGTAGAACTGCGTCTGGGCTACGACGAAGTTCACAACGTCCGTGGCGACGACGGCAAGAACATCAAGGGCTCCAACACCGCCCTCGACGCTCTGTACCACTTCAACGCCCCAGGCGACATGCTGCGTCCGTATGTCTCCGCAGGTTTCTCTGATCAGTCTATCGGTCAGACTGGCCGTAGCGGCCGTAACGGCTCCACCTTCGCCAACCTCGGCGGTGGTGCCAAGCTGTACTTCACCGAGAACTTCTACGCCCGTGCGGGTGTTGAAGCTCAGTACAATATCGACGATGGCAACACCGAGTGGGCGCCAAGCGTCGGCGTTGGTGTGAACTTCGGCGGCGGTTCGAAGAAAGTTGAAGCGGCTCCCGCTCCAGTGGCAGAAGTCTGCGCCGACAGCGACAACGACGGCGTTTGCGACAACGTCGACAAGTGCCCTGACACCCCAGCCAACGTTACCGTTGATGCTGATGGCTGCCCAGCGGTCGCTGAAGTTGTTCGCGTTGAACTGGACGTGAAGTTCGACTTCGACAAGTCGGTCGTGAAGCCAAACAGCTACGGCGATATCAAGAACCTGGCTGACTTCATGAAGCAGTACCCATCCACCACCACCGTTGTTGAAGGTCATACTGACTCCGTCGGTACTGACGCTTACAACCAGAAACTGTCCGAGCGTCGTGCTGGCGCCGTCAAGCAGGTTCTGACCCAGCAGTACGGTGTTGAATCGGGCCGTGTAAGCTCGGTTGGTTATGGTGAGAGCCGTCCAGTTGCTGACAACGCAACTGACGCTGGCCGCGCTGTTAACCGCCGCGTAGAAGCTCAAGTGGAAGCACAAGCCAAGTAATTGGTGAGTGATCAAAAAAACCCGGCCTAGGCCGGGTTTTTTTTGTGTGCGCCACCGCGATCTCCCGCCCTACAAGCAAGGCTGACAACCCCAATCTCACAGGCCATGGCACGTTGCAACGAATGTGGGAGCGGATTTATCCGCGAAGCGCCGCGCGGGCGGCGCTCGATTTCGGCAGCGCCGGAAAACCCAAGACAAGCACTTGGAAGCCTCGATACGGTCCTCAGGCAACCCTCTTCATTCTGATGGGGGAGGCTAGGGGGGCTGTCAGCAGATCGCATGAGCCGTGTGAGGTGCCTGCCTTGGTTTTTCCATTGTTCTTGAGATCGCGCGCCGCCCGCGCGGCGCTTCGCGGATAAATCCGCTCCCACATTTGTTGCAACGTGCCATGGTCTGTGAAATTGGAGTTGCCAGCCTTGTTTGTTCGGCTTTAGATCTGTGTGGTTTCGGTGCGGTTATCCCGCAATTGCGGGGGGATTCTATCTTCGCAGGCATTCCCCAGTGGGAGCAGAGCTTGCTAGCAATGAGGCCAGCACAAGCAACAAAATCTCCCGTGCGAAGTGCCTTTTCTCCCGGCTCAGCCGACCATCATCTCCCGGACAATCGCCTGCTGCGCCTGCGCCGCAACCTCGCCAATCACCAGAATCGCCGGGCTTTGCAGTTCGAACGCGGCTGCGTCGGCGCACATGGCACCCAGCTCGCTGCGGCATTCGCGCTGCTGAGGCAGCGAGGCGTTCTCGATCATCGCCACGGGCATGCCGGCTTTCATGCCGCCAGCCAACAGGTTCTGCTGAATCTCCCCAAGCTTGGCCACGCCCATGTAGATCACCAGCGTAGTGCCGCTCTGGGCCAGCGCTTGCCAGTTCAGGCTGCTGTCATCCTGAGTGTGAGCGGTGACCAGCGTGACACCACGGCTGACGCCGCGCAGCGTCAGCGGGATATTGCATTGAGTCGCGCCAGCCAATCCTGCGGTGATGCCGTTGACCAATTCCACTTCTACGCCCCGTTCTTGCAACCACTGGGCTTCTTCGCCGCCACGACCAAAGATGCACGGGTCACCACCCTTGAGGCGCACCACGCACTTGCCCTGGCGTGCATAGCGCAGCATCAGCCGATGAATGAAAGCCTGAGGCGTCGAGCGGCAGCCACCTCGCTTGCCGACGGGAATGATCCGCGCCTGCGGGCAATGTTCAAGCACTGCCGGGTTCACCAGATCGTCGATCAATACCACCTGGGCCTGATGCAATGCCCGCACAGCCTTGAGTGTCAGCAATTCAGGATCACCAGGGCCTGCACCTACCAACCAGACTTTAGCGCTCATGTGTTTTTCCTCTGCACAGGGGTGGCGGTGTCATGCCTTGAGCAACGACACCAGCAATACCAGGTTGATCAATAACGACAGCAGCGCCAGCGTGCGCCAGACCTTCAGCGGTTCGCGCTCAAGCAAGGGCCGAGGGCGCAGGGCAGGGGGCTGTCGTTCGGCTTGTTCGAGCAGCAGCAGCCATTGCTCGGCTGTCTCGAAGCGTTGTTCCGGGTTGGCCTCGACGGCGCGGGCCAGATTGGCGTCGAGCCAGTCCGGCACATCGGGACGAAAGCGGCTGGCGCTCGCCGGGGCGTTGAAGCGAGGGCGCTGGAAGGCCTCGATCTCGCCATAGGGATAGTGGCCGGTGAGCAGATAGAACAGCGTCACGCCGGCGGCATACAGGTCCTGCCGAGGGCTTGGCGGCGCGCCGTCGAAGGCTTCCGGTGCGATGTAGCTGGGGGTGCCGGTGAGGTCGAACGCGTCGGTCTGCGACAAGCCCGGGCAGTACGCCAGGCCGAAGTCGAGCAACCGCAGTTCGCCGTCGCTGCCCAGGTGCAGGTTCTCCGGCTTGATGTCGCGGTGCAGGATATTGCGCCGATGCAGCATGCCCACTGCCCGCAGCAGGCGTTGCGCGACGGATTGCCATTGGGCCAGCGGGAGCGGGCCGCTTTGCGCGATAACGTCAGCCAGGGTTTGGCCGGGGTACTCACGCATCAGGTAATACAAATGCTGGCGTTGCGTGGCCGAATGCACTTCCGGGAAGTGGCGGCCTGCCACGCGACGCAAAAACCATTCTTCCAGCAACAGGCTTTGCTGGGCGGCAGGATCGTCCTGGCGGTTGCCCGGTAACGTCTTCAGAAGCCAGGGCTGTTGTTGGGCGTCCAGCACTCGGTAGAGCAACGATTGCCGACTCTGCCCCAGCAAGCCCTGGACCTGAAGTCCGTCGAGCTGCTGGCCGGGTTTGAGTGGGCCTGGCAGTGGCCATTGCGCCAGCTGTGCCAAGGTGTCGCCCAAGGTCGTAGGGCCAAGCTGATCGACTTGTACGAGCACGGCGCTGGCATTGTCCTGGCTGCCGGCCAGGTGGGCGCTGTGCACCAAGGTGCGCACGGCGTGGTCGAGGTCGCGGTGTTCGCGCAGCACGCGAGCGATTTCGTTGTCGCTGAGGACTGCCCAGACACCGTCGCTGAGAATCAGAAAACGCTCGTCCTGGCGCAGGTCGCCTTCCAGGTAATCGACCACCAGGTGTTGGTCCAGGCCCAGCGCGCGCTTGAGCACGTGCTGCATGCCCGGTTGCTCCCAGACATGGTCGTCGCTGACCCGCTGCAAGCGATCGTCATGCCAGCGGTAGACGCGGCAATCGCCCACGTGGGCCATGGTGAAGCGCTGGCCGCGAAGGACCAGCGCGCTCAATGTGGTGAGCAGCGGTTGACCGCCGCCATTCGCTTGCAGCCAGCGGTTTTGCGCCAGCAGCAGGCAGTCCAGCGCCTGGGCAATGGCCCAGGTTTCCGGGGTGGCGTAGTAGTCCAGCGCCAGTGCCTGCAAGCTGGCGCGGGCTGCCAGGCCGCCGTCGGCGCACTGACTGACGCCGTCGGCCAGCGCAAACAGGTAGCCCTTGCTGGCGGCCAGCGCCGGGGCTGGCGTCACCAGGCGCACGGCGTCCTGGTTTTCGCTGCGTGGCCCGGTGGCGCTGGCGTGGGCAAAGCTCAGTTGCAGGCTCATGGGGTGGGGTCTCAGACGCGCGCGGCAGTGACGGCCGCCGCGCCCCAGGTGGTGCGCCAGCGTTGCTTGACGCCGTGCAGGCCGAACCAGGCCAGCACACCGAGGCTGGCGAACAGCCACAGTGCCAGCTGGTAGCTGCCGGTGTATTGCTTGATGGTGCCCAGGCCTGCGGCGAGCAGGAAACCACCGATGCCGCCGGCCATGCCGATCAGTCCGGTCATGACGCCGATCTCCTGACGGAAGCGTTGTGGCACCAGTTGGAACACCGCACCATTGCCTGCACCGAGACCGAGCATTGCGGCGACGAACAACGCCAGCGCGGCCAGCGAACTCGGCAGGTTGAAGCCGACGGCAGCAATGCAGATGGCGGCTACGGTGTACATCGCCAGCAGCGTGCGAATACCACCGAAGCGGTCGGCCAGTGCACCACCCAATGGGCGCATCAGGCTGCCACCGAACACGCAGGCCGCGGTGTAGTAGCCGGCGGTGACCGGGCTCAGGCCATATTGGTCGTTGAAGTAGCCAGGCAGGGCGCTGGCCAGGCCGATAAAGCCGCCGAAGGTCACGCTGTAGAAGAACATGAACCACCAGCTGTCACGATCGCCCAAGGCCTTGAAGTAGTCGGCCATGGATTTTGCTTTCGGCCGTTGCGGCGCATTGCGAGCGATCAGGGCGAACACTGCCAGGGTGATGATCAGCGGGATCACGGCGAAGCCGAACACGTTGCTCCAGCCGAAACTTGCGGCCAGTACCGGCGCGAGCAGCGCGGCAAACACGGTTCCGGAGTTGCCGGCACCGGCGATGCCCATGGCCTTGCCTTGATGCTGCGGGGGGTACCACTGCGAAGCCAGCGGCAGCGAGACCGCAAACGAGGCGCCGGCCACACCCAGGAATACGCCTAGCAGCAATGCGTGTTCATAGCTGTGGATGCCGATTTTCCAGGCGCCGAACAGGGCGCAGATGACCACGACCTGGCCGATCAGGCCGGCGGTTTTTGGCGACAGCCGATCCGCCAGCATACCCATGAAAAAGCGCAGGATCGCGCCCGCCAGAATCGGTGTCGCTACCATCATGCCGCGCTGTTGGGTGGTCAGCTGCAGGTCGGCAGCGATCTGGACCGCCAGTGGCCCCAGCAGATACCAGACCATGAAACTCAGGTCGAAATACAGAAAGGCGGCGAACAGGGTAGGGACGTGACCGGATTTCCAGAAGCTCGTATTCGTATTCATTGAACACCTCGACTGCGATGAGTCTCGACGGAAGTCTTTCGGGGCTGAAAAAAAGACGTCGCCTCCCGACCGGCAACTGCCAGTGGGGGTGCGACGTCTTTGTCGGGGGTTCAGGCAACCGCCGTTGGCTACCTGCAGGAATTACTTGTCAGAGAACTAGCAAGAGCCGGGCCAGAATGCATTCAGCCCAACAACTCGCTCATGGCGATGATTTGCTCGGCAACCTGAATCAGCTTTTGCTGCTTGCTCATGGCCTGGCGGCGCATCAGGGTGTAGGCCTGTTCTTCGTTGCAATCCTTCATCTTCATCAGCAGGCCCTTGGCCAGCTCGATGCGTTTGCGCTCGGCCAGTTGCTGGTCGCGGGCGTGCAGCTGGGCGCGCAAGGCCTGATCGCTCTCGAAACGGGCCATGGCCACGGCCAGGATCGGTTGCAGGCGCTGGGCGTGAATGCCTTCGACGATATAGGCGCTGACGCCGGACTTGATGGCCTGGCGCATGACGCCGGGGTCGTGCTCGTCGGTAAACATGACGATCGGTCGAGGCAAATCGCGGGTCACCAGCACCACTTGTTCCATCACATCGCGGCCGGGTGACTCGGTATCGATCAAAATCACGTCCGGGCGCACCGTTTCGACGCGCGCGGGCAGATCGATAGCGGCACCGGATTCATCGATCACCTCGAACCCCGCTTCAACCAGCGCGCTCTTCAGGCGGCCGACTTTTTTCTCAGTGTCATCGATCAGCAGGATACGCAGCATAGTGGCGGGCTCCTGTCAGCGTTGCGCATGCAGTGGTTCGGAGTGCAGCGCATGCAGTTTGAAGCTGCGTGCGTAGCCCGCCGGGTCTGAGCCGTCCCAGACCTTGCCGTCGATCAGCCGGCTGCTGCGCATCGGCTGCTCGGCGCAGGCAATTCCCAGCGCCCGGGCAGCCTCGCTGTACAACGACCATTGTTGCACTTGCCGGGCAACGCTGAGGTAGTCCGGGTCGTCGCGCAGCAGGCCCCAGCGACGGAACTGAGTCATGAACCACATGCCGTCGCACAGGTAAGGCTGGTTGACCGTACCCTTATTATGGAAGCGCAAGCCGTGCGCGTCTTGCCAGCGGTGGTCCAGGCCATCGTCATATTCGCCCAGCAGGCGCGGCTCAATGTCTGAAATGCTGGTGTCCAGGTAATCATGCCCGCTGAGCAGTTGCGCGGTGCCGCGCAGGTTTTCCGGGCTTTGCTCGATAAACCGACTGGCCTCCAGAATCGCCATCACCAGGGCGCGTGCGGCGTTAGGGTGCTGGTCGACAAAGGCCTGGGTGCAGCCAAGGACTTTTTCCGGGTGGTCCGGCCAGATCGACTGGCTGGTTGCCAGGGTAAAGCCCAGGCCTTGCCTGACCGCGCTGGCGGCCCAGGGCTCGCCGACGCAAAAGCCATCGATGCGTCCAGCCTGCAGGTGCGCGACCATCTGTGCGGGCGGCACGACCACGCTGTCGACATCATAGAGCGGGTGGATGCCTTGGCTGGCCAGCCAATAGTTCAGCCACATGGCGTGGGTGCCAGTGGGAAAAGTCTGGGCAAAGGTGAGTTTTGTCTTGCTTTGGTGCACGTGCCGGCCCAGTGCTTCAGGATCGACCACGCCCAGGCGCTGCAGGGCTGGCGACAGATTGATGCTCTGGGCGTTCTGGTTCAGGCCCATCAGCACCGCCATGTCATTGGCCGGCGTACCGCCGATGCCCAGGTGTACGGCGTAGATCATCCCGTACAGGCTGTGGGCCGCGTCGAGTTCGCCACTGACCAGTTTATCGCGCAGGGTCGCCCAGGAATTCTGGCGCTTGAGGTTCAGGGTGAGCCCATAGGGCTGGGCAAAGCCCTGGGTAGCGGCAACCACGACCGAGGCGCAATCGCTCAGGGCCATGAAGCCGATATTCAGGCTGCGCTTTTCCGGCGCGTCACTGCCATTGACCCAGGCCAGTGGATTCACGGGGATTTCATTCATCAGAGCACGACTACCCATCAAAAAGCGCCGACCGGGCGCGCGTTCTTGCGGCTCGGTGGCGTCGGTGTCCTGGACCTGTCCCGGCGTTGGAACAGGGGAGATGAGGCATGCAAAGCAAGGCATATGCCAGCTGATGGTGTGACGGGGCTGGGCGTAGGGTCGCCGCCCCGGCTATAATCGCCGCCCTTACCCGTCCCCCGTCGAGCTACCGTCGCCCATGTATAACCTGGCCCGCCAGCTGTTGTTCAAACTCTCCCCGGAAACCTCCCACGACCTGTCGCTGGATTTGATTGGCGCCGGTGGCCGTTTGGGTATCAATGGCCTGCTGACCAAGGCACCGGCGCGTCTGCCGGTCACTGTCATGGGCCTGGAATTCCCTAACCCGGTCGGCCTGGCGGCCGGCCTGGACAAGAACGGCGCGGCCATCGACGGCTTTGCGCAACTGGGCTTCGGATTCGTCGAGATCGGCACTGTGACGCCGCGTCCGCAACCGGGCAACCCCAAGCCACGGATTTTTCGCCTGCCCGAGGCGGATGCGATCATCAACCGCATGGGCTTCAATAACCTGGGCGTGGACAATCTGCTGTCGCGGGTTCAGGCGGCCAAGTACCGCGGCGTATTGGGGATCAATATCGGCAAGAACTTCGACACCCCGGTCGAGCGCGCCGTCGATGATTATCTGATCTGCCTGGACAAGGTCTACGGCCACGCCAGCTACATCACTGTCAACGTCAGCTCGCCCAACACCCCGGGCTTGCGCAGCCTGCAGTTCGGCGAGTCGCTCAAGCAGCTGCTGGCGGCACTGGCCGAGCGCCGCGAAGTGCTGGCTGCCCAGCATGGCAAGCGCGTGCCGGTCGCAATCAAGATTGCCCCGGACATGAGCGACGAAGAAACCGTACTGGTCGCCGCTGCCTTGCTGGAGTCGGGAATGGACGCAGTGATCGCCACCAACACCACCCTGAGCCGCGAAGGCGTCGAGGGCCTGGAGCACGGTGACGAGGCGGGTGGCTTGTCGGGCGCGCCGGTGCGCGAGAAGAGCACGCACATCGTCAAGGTGCTGTCGGGCGAACTGGCCGGCAAGATGCCGATCATCGCGGCCGGTGGCATCACCGAAGGGCGCCACGCGGCGGAAAAGATTCAGGCCGGAGCCAGTCTGGTGCAGATCTACTCGGGCTTTATCTACAAGGGGCCGGCGCTGATCCGCGAAGCGGTGGATGCCATCGCCGCCCTGCCGCGCTGAATTTCAGGCCGGCATAAAAAGGGGCCCCTTGAAGGGGCCCCTGGGCTTCAGCCCGCCGCCCGGATGGGGCGTGCATGGTTGATGGGGGAAATTAAAAAGGTCCTCGTGATTCAGCCAACGGCGTGAAGTTCGTTGAGTCTATGGATACCCGCAGTGCCGGTCATACCGTCCCAGTTGTCGCCGCGTCCTTCGCGCCAGCCGTTAATCCAGGCTTGGCGTACCGACGGTAGAGTAAAGGGGCAAAGCTCGCGGGATTTGCCATGGATGCCATATTGGTATCCGCGTAAAAATGCTCGTTCCAACGGATCACGCTTAAGTCTTCTCATAGGGTGTTGCCCTCACTTGTTGACTGTTATGTCCCGTCGGCCTCGATGGAGGCCGGGCAGATTCGTTCTGCCGGTATTGCGCTCGCTGCCGGCGTGGCGAGCAAAAGTGTTGCCTCGTTGCGAGACAACCTGAGTTGATTTCTAACCAATGCGTTGACCTGTGTGAATGATCGTTTTGTCATAAGCACGTAACCTTTAAGGTATACGGGCCATAAGTAATAAATTGATTCAAGGATCGTTCGCATTCAAACCCCACTATTATCAGGGTTTGGCTATATCTCGACGTCAGAGCGCCATCCCGAAAGGCGTTCTGTTCATGTGTGACAAGAAACGACGAAGGGTCATCTAATGGCCTTTTGTGAGGGAGATTTTTCACTGCCACGCGATCAAAGCCTTTTTGTAAAAGCAAATGGGCGGTCATCTCGGGGTGGGATTGGCACCGTTGCAGTGCCACGCGGGCGCTCTGTTGGAAAAGCGCCTGATCAAACATTGAACAGGCAATGCGCTTGCCCGTTCACCTATTGCGAGACTCTGGAAAACCATGTCGGATCGTTACGAACTCTACCTCACCTGCCCCAAGGGCCTCGAAGGACTGCTAGCCGAGGAGGCCGCCGGGCTTGGCCTTGAGGACGTGCGCGAGCACACGTCGGCGATCCGCGGCACAGCCGACATGGAGACAGCTTATCGCCTGTGCCTCTGGTCGCGCCTGGGCAACCGTGTGCTGCTGGTGCTCAAGCGTTTTGCCATGAAGAACGCCGATGACCTCTACGACGGCGTCAATGACGTCGACTGGGCGGACCACCTGCTGCCCGATGGCACTCTGGCCGTGGAGTTCAGCGGGCACGGCTCGGGCATCGACAATACCCATTTCGGCGCCTTGAAGGTCAAGGATGCCATCGTCGACAAGCTGCGCACGCCGAGCGGCGAGCGTCCTTCTGTAGACAAACTCAACCCGGACCTGCGCGTGCACCTGCGCCTGGACCGTGGCGAAGCCATCCTGTCCCTGGACCTGTCCGGCCACAGCCTGCATCAGCGTGGCTATCGCCTGCAGCAAGGTGCTGCACCCTTGAAGGAAAACCTGGCGGCGGCGGTGTTGATCCGTGCCGGTTGGCCACGCATTGCCGCGCAAGGCGGCGCGCTGGCTGACCCGATGTGCGGCGTGGGTACCTTCCTGGTGGAAGCTGCGATGATCGCGGCCGACATCGCCCCCAACCTGCGGCGTGAACGCTGGGGCTTCTCGGCCTGGTTGGGCCATGTGCCGGCGATGTTTCGCAAGCTCAAGGATGAAGCGCTGGCGCGCGCCGAAGCCGGCCTCGCCCGTCCGCCCTTGTGGATTCGTGGTTATGAAGCAGACCCTCGGCTGATCCAGCCTGCGCGCAACAACATCGAGCGTGCGGGCCTGAGTGATTGGGTCAAGATCTATCAGGGTGAGGTCGCGACGTTCGAGCCACGCCCGGACCAGAACCAGAAAGGCCTGGTCATCTGCAACCCTCCCTATGGCGAGCGCCTGGGTGACGAGGCGAGCCTGCTGTACCTCTATCAGAACCTCGGCGAGCGCCTGCGTCAGGCCTGCCTGAACTGGGAAGCAGCCGTGTTCACCGGTGCGCCTGACCTGGGCAAGCGCATGGGGATTCGCAGCCACAAGCAGTACGCCTTCTGGAACGGCGCCTTGCCATGCAAGCTGCTGCTGATCAAGGTTCAGCCGGATCAGTTCGTCACGGGCGAGCGCTCTACCCGAGAAGAACGCGCTCAGCGTGAAAGCGAAGCGCCTGCTGCGACTCATGCTGCACCGGTGGTCGAAGCCGCACGCCTGAGTGAAGGCGGGCAGATGTTCGCCAACCGCCTGCAGAAAAACCTCAAGCAGATGAGCAAATGGGTACGCCGCGAAGGCATCACTTGCTACCGCGTCTATGATGCCGACATGCCCGAGTATGCGCTGGCCATCGACCTGTACCACGACTGGGTCCACGTTCAGGAATACGCCGCTCCGCGTTCGGTCGACCCGGAGAAGGCCCAGGCGCGTCTGTTCGATGCCCTGGCAGCGATTCCCCAGGCCTTGAACATCGACAAGAGCCGGGTGGTGGTCAAGCGTCGCGAACGTCAGAGCGGCACGCGCCAGTACGAGCGCCAGAGCACTCAAGGGCAGTTCACCGAAGTGCAGGAAGGCGGCGTCAAGTTGCTGGTCAACCTGACCGACTACCTGGATACCGGCCTGTTCCTGGATCACCGCCCGATGCGTATGCGCATTCAGCGCGAAGCCGCGGGCAAGCGCTTCCTCAATCTGTTCTGCTACACCGCCACCGCCAGTGTGCATGCAGCCAAGGGTGGCGCGCGCAGCACCACCAGCGTCGACCTGTCGAAAACCTACCTGGATTGGGCGCGGCGTAATCTCTCGCTCAACGGTTTCTCCGACAAGAACCGGCTGGAGCAGGGTGACGTGATGGCGTGGCTGTCGGCCAATCGCGATGAGTACGACCTGATATTCATCGACCCGCCAACCTTCTCCAACTCCAAGCGCATGGAAGGGGTGTTCGACGTACAGCGTGATCACGTCCAGTTGCTGGACCTGGCGATCGCTCGCCTGGCGCCGGGCGGCGTGCTGTATTTCTCCAACAACTTCCGCAAGTTCGAACTGGATGCCAACCTGGTCGAGCGCTACGCGGTCGAAGAAATCACCGCCCAGACCCTGGATCCGGACTTTGCCCGCAACAGCAAAATCCACCGAGCCTGGCGCATCCAGGCACGCTGATCGCCTTCCGACGGCTGGTCAAGGGCCCTGCAGTGCGGGGCTCTATAGTCAGCAGTATCGCTAGGCAAATTGATGGCGAATAGCTATATATCAGGGGCAGCCACTGTGAATCTCCGCACGTCGGCGTTGTGAGTTCTTTCTATGTCGTTGCAGGCCGTCCGCCCGAAGATTCTCGGCTTTATCAGTGAGGATGCCTCTGCGTGGCTGGTGGCCGCCCTGGTGTTTGTCGCCGGTACCTTGCTGACGGCACTGCTGGCGCTGGCAACCCATGACCTCTATCAACGTCAATTGCGCCAGCGTTTCGAATTGCTGGCCAATGAGCGCTTTAGTCGGATCGAAGAACGTTTCGATGATCAGGTTCAGCGGCTGGATGGGCTGCGGCGATTTTTCGTGTTCGCCGAAGACGTCTCACGGGCCGAATTCGATGGCTATGTACGGCCCTTGCTCGGGCGCACCCTGGCGTATGCCTGGGCACCGTGGGTGTCGGGCGCTGAACGCTCGGCGTTCGAGCAGGCAGGGCGCGAACAGGGCGTTGCCGATTTCTCTATTCGCGAACGGGGTCCGGCGGATGCGTTGGTGCTCGCAGCGCAACGCGACGATTATTTGCCGGTGCTCTACCGCCAGTCGCTGAGTGCGCAGGCGCGGCCGCTGGGCTTTGACCTGCTCTCTGACGAGCCGCGCCGGGCGGCGCTTGCCAAGGCCATTGCGCCCGGCAGCATGGAGGTTACCGCGCCGGTCGACCTCTTTGGCCTGGAGCCTGGATCAACCCATGGGGTCCTGCTGCTGGCACCGGTGTTCGCCCCCGAATCAACGCCGTCGCGGCCCAAGGGCTACGTGATGGCCGTGGTGAGCATGCGCCAATTGATGGCCGAAGGGTTGCCGGGTGCGGGGCACGATAACCTCGAAGTTCGCATCCTCGACCTGTCTGCGCCCGGTCAGCATGAGGTGTTGTTTGAGTCCAATGCCGCCGGTCATCCTTCGTCAGGCCTGTCGGCCACCCAGCTGCTGCGCATGGCCGACCACGACTATCGCCTCGACATCCGCCCCAGTGCGGTGTTCCTGCAGGCCAACCAATCCTCGGCGGCGAATGTGGTGGTGTTGTTCGGTGGCTTGCTCAGCCTGTTGCTCAGCGCCTTGTTGTACAACCTGGTCAGCCAGCGCCAGCGCGCCCTGACTCTGGTCGAGCAGCGCACCGCGGAGTTGCGCGCCAGCGAGCAGGAGCTGCGCGGCACCCATGGCCAACTGCGCAGTGTGTTGAATGCCGCCACTCAGGTCGCGATCATCGCCACCAACTTGCGCGGGGTGATCAGCACTTTCAATGCCGGTGCCGAGCTGATGCTGGGCTACCGCAGCGAGGAGGTGGTCGGGCGCCTGACCCTTGAAGATTTGATCCTGCACGAAGAATTGCAGGCCCGTGCGGCGGTGCTCAGCCAGCGCTACGGGCGCGAGATTCCGGTCGCTCAGGCCATGCTGGCCGAGACGATTGAAGACGGCGGCCGCCAACCCCGGGACTGGACCCTGGTGCGCAAGAGCGGCAGCTGCCTGACCGCCAACATGCTCGCCACCGCCGTACTGGACGAGCACGGCCTGTGGGTCGGGCATCTGGCCATTTGCATTGACGTGACCGAACGCAAGCGCGTGTATGAGGCCCTGGCCGCGCGCGATCGGTTGCTGGAGAAACTTACTGCCGAAGTGCCGGGCGGTATCTATCAGTTTCAACTCAATCCGGACGGCAGCTCGTTTTTCAGCTATGCCAGCGAAGGATTGCGCGATATCTACGAGCTTGACCCTGATCTATTGCGCCGGGATGCCACTGCGACCTTCGAGCGCATTCATCCTGAAGATCTGGCGCAGGTGCGCGCATCGATTGGTTATTCCGCCGAGCATCTGACCCCCTGGCGTGAAGAATACCGCGTGCAGCTGCCACGCCGGGGCCAGCGCTGGGTGCGTGGCGAGGCGACGCCGGAGCCGCTGCCCGAAGGCGGCACGCTCTGGCATGGCTACCTGACCGATATCTCCGACCTTAAGCGGGTTGAAGAGGAGTTGCGCGCCCTGGCGGTCACCGACTCTCTGACCGGTATCCATAACCGCCGCTATTTCCAGGAGCGGCTCAAGACCGAGTTGGATCGGGCTCATCGAGACCAGCTGGACCTGGCTGTGATCATGCTCGACATCGACCATTTCAAACGCATCAATGACCAGTTCGGGCATGCGGTGGGCGACCATGTATTGCAGAGCTTGTGTCAGCGCATCAGCCAGCGCCTGCGGCGCACGGATGTGTTTTGCCGGCTGGGTGGTGAGGAGTTCATGGTGTTATGCCCGGGCAGCAATGCCGAGCAGGCGCACTCCTTGGCCATGGAACTGTGGCAAGGGTTGCGCAGCGTACCTGTCGAGGGCGTGGGCTACGTGACCGCCAGCTTCGGGGTGGCCGGCTGGCGGCGCGGGGAGGGTGCCGATGCCTTGCTGTTGCGCGCGGACTCCGGTGTGTACGCGGCCAAGCAGGGTGGGCGGGATCGGGTGGAGTGGGAGTTGGTTTGAACGCTGGCGGGGCCTGCGCAGCAGGCCCTGGCCATGTAATTTACGGCTGAATTGACGCCGTATCCGCGATCTTCGGCTGGCGGTACAGGTCCAGCAGCACCTGGTCGAGCACCGACGAGGCGCCCCATGGGCGTGGGTCGTTGAGAATGGCGACCACGGCCCAGGTCGTGCCATTGCTGTCGCGGCTGAAGCCGGCAATCGCGCGCACGGTGTTCAAGGTGCCGGTCTTGATATGCGCTTCGCCGGCCATGGCCGTGCGTTTGAGGCGCTTGCGCATGGTGCCGTCCATACCGGTCAAGGGCATCGAACTGATGAATTCGGCGGCATAGGGGCTCTTCCAGGCCGCTTGCAGCATGCTGGCCATTTCTCGTGCGCTGACGCGCTCGGCCCGCGACAGGCCAGAGCCGTTCTCCATCACCAGGTGCGGGGCGGTGATGCCTTTTTTCGCCAGCCACTGGCGTACGACCCTTTGCGCTGCCTTGGCATCGTCGGCGTCGGCGTCGGTGCGATAACGCGCGCCCAGGCTCAAGAACAGCTGCTGGGCCATGGTGTTGTTGCTGTACTTATTGATGTCACGAATGATCTCCACCAGATCAGGCGAGAACGCCCGTGCCAGCAGTCGAGCATTCTTGGGCACGGCTTCGATGCGATCGCGGCCCTGCAGGGTGCCGCCCAGTTCATTCCAGATCGCCCGCACGGCGCCAGCGGCGTAGGTCGTGTGATCGAGCAGCGACAGGTAAGTCTGGGAATTGCAACCATTGGCCAGTTGCCCGGTGACCGTGACGCTGATGCCATCGGCCTGGGTGACCGGGTTGTAGCGCACATCGCCAGTGCATTTGTTGCCGGCCGCGGACTTGACCTGATTGTTGATACGGATGCTGGCAATCGGTGGCTCTACCGATACCAGTACCTTGCCGCCGTCGTTGCGGGCAACGAAGCGCAAGGCCTTGAGGTTCACCAGCAGCGCATCGGGCTTGACCAGGAACGGTTTGTTGTCGTCGCCGCCGTCATCGTTGAATTCGGGCAGTTGCGGTTGATTGAAGAAGCTGCGGTCCAGCACCAGGTCGCCAGTGATGTTCTGCACGCCATTGGCGCGCAAGTCACGCATCAGCAGCCAGAGCTTTTCCATGTTCAGTTTCGGGTCGCCACCGCCCTTGAGGTACAGGTTGCCCTGCAAGGTGCCGTTGCTCAGGGTGCCGTCGGTGTAGAACTCGGTTTTCCACTGATAGGTGGGCCCAAGCATTTCAAGTGCCGCATAGGTGGTCACCAGCTTCATGGTCGAGGCCGGGTTGACCGACACATCGGCGTTGAAGACGGTTGGCGTGCCTGGCCCATTGAGCGGCAGCATCACCAGGGACAGGGCATTGTCTTGCAGTTTACTGGCCTTGATGGCCTGTTGGACCTTGGGTGAAAGCGTGGTGTTCAGGGCGGCGGCATTGACCGAAAGGGTCATGGGCAGAAGCAGGCTTGCAAGCAGCAGTGGACGTAAGGATTTGATCATGGTGACGTAAAACCCTGCGGGCGAGGGGTGAAAATGCGGGGGCAGAAAAAATGAACGCCCCCCCTGCGATTAAATGTAGCGAGCATTATGCCCCAACCGCGGCCCTGTTGGGGTGACAGCGTGTCGGTCAATGTTCCGGCCAGCGGGCCGAGCGCTTTTAGTCGGGCAAGCGGCGGGTGAAACTGGTAAAGTGCCGCGCGTTATTACTCAAGAGGATTGTTTCATGGCCACTAACCGTTCCCGCCGTCTGCGTAAAAAGCTGTGCGTGGATGAATTCCAGGAGCTGGGTTTTGAGCTGAACCTGGACTTCAAGGAAGATCTGGCTGAAGAAGCTATCGACGCTTTCCTCGATGCGTTCCTCAAAGAAGCGATGGAGGCCAACGGCCTCGGCTATGTCGGTGGCGATGACTACGGTCTGGTCTGCCTGGCGAAACGCGGTTCGGTCAGCGAAGAGCAGCGCGCCAAGGTTGAAGCCTGGCTCAAGGGCCGTAGCGAACTGACCAACATCGAGGTCAGCCCGCTGATGGACGTCTGGTATCCGGAAACCGAAATCAACCCGGTTGCCTGATGCCTGTCGGAGCGGCGCCCGTCGCCGCTCCTGCTTTACCCCCTCCGCGTCACCCCTCGTTCACCCCCAGTCCTGACTTCAAAAGCGTATGTTTGTGTAGTGCTTATCCTATTCGGGCAGTCGCGCCTACGGCTCGCGCAAGCCCGCGCAGGTGTTGTTTCAAGGCGTCTTCCAGCTCACCCAGGGTCCGCTCGAGTTCAGCGCACTGTGCTTCGATTTGCGTGATGTCCGCAGGCTGGCTGCAGAGCCACTCCAGGCCTTCGCAACAGTGCTCCAGTGGGCGTGCTTCAACCAATCGAGCAGCACCTTTGAGTTTATGCGCCAGATCCCCGAGCGCCGGCATATCCTCCAGTCGGCACAGGTTGCACAGCAATTCCCGATCCTCACGGCTGCTGCGCAGCAGCTCTTCGAGCAGGCGCCGTTGCATCTGTGCGTCGTTGCCGGTCAACACCTCCAGGGCAATGGCTGAAAAAACGGCTGGGTTAGCACGGCTTGCGTTCGTCAGCCGTGGGACCTGGGCCAGCCGTTGCCGCAGGGTGACCAGGCTCAGGGGTTTGAACAGGCAGTCATCCATGCCAGCCTTCAGGCAGCGCTCGCGCTCATCGGCCTGCGCGTTGGCGGTGTAACCGAATACGGTGCAGGGTCTGAGGCCCTGTTCTCGTTCATGTTGGCGCACGGCGCGAGTGAGCTCGTAGCCATTCATGACTGGCATGTTGCAATCGACGATCAGCACATCGAAACCACCCTGCAGCCAGCTGTCCAGACCCAGCGCGCCATTGGCCGCGGTGCTGTGACGCAACTGCAGGAAATTCAATTGTTCGGTCAGCAGCAGGCGGTTGGCCGGGTGGTCGTCGATCACCAGCACGTTCAGCCCCCGGTCGGGTGTCGGCGGTGCGGGCTCGCAGGGTTGCGCCACAAGGGCGGTTTCCAGGCTGGGCACGGTCATGCTGATGTTCACCTCGGTGCCTCGGCCCGGCTCGCTGTCGATCGTCAGGGTGCCATTCATCAAGGTGCAGAGGCTACGGCAGATCACCAGTCCCAGCCCTGCGCCGCTGCGCCCCTGGTTCACGCCATCGACCTGGGCAAACGGCTCGAATAATCGCTGCTGGTCGGCCTGGCTGATGCCCATGCCGGTGTCACTGACCCGGATGCAAAGCCGCAGTTGATTCGGGTCGGGGGCAGGGGCCAGGCTCAGGGCCAGCGTCACGCCTCCCTGGTCGGTGAACTTGATCGCATTGCTGACCAGATTGCTGAGAATCTGCTTGAAGCGTAACGGGTCGATCAGGACTTCCCGGTCGGCGCCAGGGTCCAGTTTCAAGGTCAGGTTCAGGTGCTTCTGGCGCGCCAGACCGTCGAACACCCGTCCGACCGACGCGACCAGCTCGCCCAGATTGACCCGTTCCGGGCTCAAGACCAGATGCCCGGACTCGATGCGGGCAATGTCGAGAATGTCGCCAATCAGCTCCAGCAGATCCTTGGCGCAGCCGTAGGCCACTTCGATGGCAGGGCGGTCCAGGTGGCCCTGGTCGGCCCGCTGGATGGCCAGCTCCAGCATGCCGATCACGGCATTCATCGGAGTGCGGATTTCGTGGCTCATGGTGGCCAGGAAGGTGCTCTTGGCACGGTTTGCCGCATCGGCCTGGTCCTTGGCCTTGTGCAGCGCTTCGATCAGCTGGCGGCGCTCGCTGATGTCGATCCAGCCGCCGATGATCCCTTGCACTTCACCGAGCGAATTGCGGTAGGGGAGAATCCAGTGGTAAATGGTCATCTCGCGGCCGTTGATCCGCATTGGGCGATCCTGAATCATCGGCTGACCCTTGCTCATCACCTGTTGATAGTCGGCATGGACCTGCCGGGCGCGCTGGGGTTCGAGCGGCAGGGTGTTCAGCACGCTTTTGCCGATGACCGCCTCGCGCGTGGTGGAAAAGGCTTTCAGGTAGCTGTCATTGCAGATCTGCAGCAAACCCGCCCGGTCGCGCACATAGATAGGGTGCGGCGTGCCATTGACCAGCGCGCGCATGAACTCGAGCTGGTCGTTCAGGGCGAGCTTGGCCGCTTCGCGCTGCTTGATTTGCCTGCGCATCCACGCGTTCCAGGCCAGCGACAGCATCAGCAACGCCGCGCAGCCGAGTATCACCTGGTAGATCAACCGCTCATGGCCGCGCCAGCCATCGTTCGCGGCACGGTAACCGCGCCAGCGGCTGTTGATGATGCCCAGCTCGAAGGGTCTACCTTTTTCTAATAATAATGATCGAGGTCGCCAAAGGTGCGGGGACTAGTACCCGTGACTTTGGGGGCCGGTTTACCGCTGTGGACAATGCTGCGAGCGAAGGGTGAAAATCTACATAACCTCTCACATGGATGAGTGCTTTTTAGGCAATAAGCCGCTCGATTACTATAGGAAGCCTATATTTTGCGTAAGACTAGCTTAATGCGATACACACTTTCCGCCATGATGTCGACACTGTTGATTGCTGGAAATGCACAAGCCTACACTTGTCCCGAGTTGGAGAAGGACAACGCCAGTGAGCGTTTAAAGCAGCCTTTACAGGGTGGGTTCACTACGGTGGAGGAAAAAATTTCCGCCGTGAATACGTTGGCTTTGAAAAATCTAACAATGGGTACTGCGGAAAATATTTATAAAGAATATAAAGCCGCTGGGCAGTTGGCGAATCCATATCAAGCATCTCTTCTTGCTTACGAAGCTTTACTTGAAAACGAGAAGCTTACAAACGATTTGATAGAGAAAGAAACTGAAAAGTTTGGAAGTCTAAAAAATATGGCGTTAGCGTTTTGCGAAAAAAAGCCTGATTTGCAGATTGAACGTATATATAGGTCTTATTTTTTAACCATTCAGCAAAAATAAAATAATGTACACTAGAGAGAGTATCCACAGATATATAGCTAAGAACGGTACGAAAACAAGTCGCTTTCGTTCTTGGCAGGATGCTGGCGAAAGTGAAAAAAAAGGGCTGCTGCGAGAGTCTCGCCCTTCAGGGTATTCAAATTGGTTTGCTATCGTAGAGGGTAAATCCATCTGGTGGATTTACTGTGATTCGTCTGACGGTGGCGTATGGACAAGTGACGGTATAGCAATAACAGGATGCTGGGTGCCGTATGATGAGGCTTTGGCTCGGGCTATTTATGATTTGTGTTATCCAAAAAAATCAGGTCAGTACAAAGAAAAATAACTAAAAGCAAAGGAGATTATTTATGGCGGGTAGTAATAAAGAGCGTTTTAGCAATATGCTAGAAAGTCTTGGTGAGACGCCTGAAGATATTAGAGATTTTGTTGTGTATTCTTATCACTTTATTGACGATGGATTGTTTTTTCTAAACGCGAGAGAGGTATTGGGTAGATACCCTGACGGTTATACTTATATCCGTGAAGCTGAGAAGCTTTTGAAAAGCAATGGATGGGAAGGTGATGGTGAGCTAGAATTACTATGGCTGCCTCCATTTATTGGTGTCGGGGTAGAAGATACATATGGGGTTGTTTGTTTTCATGTTAAACAGTCCAATAACGGTACGTCGTGGTTTGCTTCCAAAATTGCACTTCCATTTGAAAGTCTAGAACGTTGTAACTAGGTTTTCCCAAAGTAGTAGCGAAGGAGGTTTTATGAGTTTGACACAGTTTTTTAAGAAGCTTGGTTCACCACTTAAAAATCCTCGTTGGTCTTGGGGCGGGGTACGCGACGATGGGACGGTTATTCTGCGTGTGTGGCAGGACCGAAAAATCAAACGTGACACCACCCATTACATGCAGCTATCTCATTTGGAAAAATATGGCGAAGGACAGGATAATCTTGGGTATATGGAACGCCTAAGCCATATCAAACTAATCGAAGGCGGAGCTAAGTGCTACATGGTTATGTGTCTTGCAAAAGACACGGAAGGCTCGCCAAGAGAAATTCTTAGTTTTAATGAGCGTAATTTATTTCTCGGGGGGCGGTTGGAGAAAATTGATTCGGAGTGGTTTATAGAGATTTCGGCTAGTGTGGCCGTGGATGCGGCCTTGTAGGTTTGTAGGGTGTGATAGCTAATGCTTCGGAGATATATCCTTGAACCTATTGCTGCCTAATTTAAACGAAATGGAATGGGCGATTCTACTCTGTGGGAGTAGGATGTATATCCGTGAAGCATAAGGTAATGAAGTTCCTACGGCGTAGGAATTTATATATCCGCAAAGCAAAAGATTAGCTTCGAGGACATAAGTATGTAATGCCACGCTTTACATGTTTTGAATTTTATTGCGGTCGCATTTCTTCGGTTATGCGTTTTTTGTATTCATTTGCGTCTGCATCAATCTTGATTTTTGCTGCCCCCCAAAGATGTCTATACGTTTCCCTATGTCGCTCGGTCAATATAAGCACGGTTTCGTTGAGGTTTTGCTTTTTTGTCTTATTTCCCGGCGTTCCGAATTCCTTTACTAAAACATCATTAGATATTGATTTGCAGCCTGAAAATTCTGCAATGAGCTTCTTGGCGAGGCATGACGTCAATTTTAAATTTGGAAATTCCTCCATCTCTAAGATTTTTAAAAAGCTAACCAAGAACGCTTGACGCTCTCTTCTTTTGAATCCGCCTACTAGACCACCTATTTTTCCTGCATATTCCGCCTTGTTCATAATAGAACTCCTATGTTGTTATAATACAATTACCATAGGTTTTTTATAAGTCAATGCTTCAAGGTTATATCTCCGAACCTATAATATTGCTTCGGGGATATGATTTGTAGGAAACTCGATATTCTCATTATTTTCAATTTTGAACGTGACCAATACCCTGCATTTTTTTGTGAAATGCATTTGAGAGTGAATTTTGAGTTTTTGGAGTGTCGTTTTTTGTTCTGCTTTGTTGCAAATATCAACTAAGTGATTAACTTACTGTTGAACCATATTTAACGATTAAGGTTGGACTTTATATTTATTTTCATTTTGCTCTTGACAAGATATTTTGCTATTTGTAAGCCATAATTCGATGGTCGAAAAATGCGATATATCAAAAATATGGTATAAATTTGTAAAAATCTTTGAGCTTGTTTTTAAAGAAATTGTATTTTCAAAAAGGCCCGTTTTTTTCTTAGTGGTCCTCGACGCTTTCGGGATATATGGACTCATCAGCCCAGTGAGGGATATTCACCGTTTCCCATGAATTTGAAAAGTGTGAAATTTTCATCAGGAAAGGAATTTGATATGTATGTATACATACATATAGGTTCAGGGATATATCTCCGAAGCATAGTAAGCTATGGGGTGGGGTGGTTCACGCTGTCGGGTGCTATTATCTGATATAGGCTTTGCGACAAATTATAATGCTATGAGGTATAACGTAATTAGTCATTTTAGGCGTGCGGGGTGGCTTCGTGGTGTCTTCGTATCAATCGAGTAAATGCAAACCGATTTTGACCATTTCCGTGCGTTCTATGGCTATCGGTGGGGCGGTGTATGTATGTGTGGGGGGATATGGGGAGGAAAGGGGGGAGGAAAGGGAAGAAGAAACACCCTCTCCGGGTGCTATTATCTGATATAGGCTTTTAGACAGATTATAATGTTATGGGTTTGTCCTCCAGTTGTATGCTGTCGCTCTGCTTACTTTTAATTCCTTCATCACTTCCGTAATAGTTGCCCCAGCTTCAAGCAAGATAATGCCTCGCTCTCTCTTGGTCTTACCCTTTTGCTTGCCTCTAAAGCTCTGTAGCTCGCTAGTGTGCGTTCTGGCGACATAATCCTCAAAGGTGCCACGGTTAAAGTTTCTATGCGTCCACTTCGCTACGCTCTTGGCCGTGTGTTTAACCTCGGAAATAGCCAGTGGCGTAGTAAAATTGACGTTGTAGCCAGTGGCACGAACAAGGCAAGCGTTTAGCCATTGATTGTAGTCGGGCCAGCCTTGGCGGATGGCTTTGTATGCCCACGCCCTCAACTCATCGAAAAGCATACAGTTACGGCCCAACCCGTATTCTTCTACAACGTTCTGTTTGGCTTTTTCTGGCGTTAAATCAACGTAGTCAGCTAAGTCGTCCAAGGTGTATGGATCGGCCTGCCATTGGTGGACGATCCAGTGGGAATTGATCGGGTTCTTGCAGATCAACCCGGAATAGCCTCGGTCTGCTCCTAGCCGACTACGCAAGCCCGCCTCAACGGCTGCTGCGTAGCGTAAAGGGGCGGTTTTGCCTTCGATTGCGGTTCGTACAGGGGTTTGTAGCAGATAGAGTAAATGAGCGTGCCCATTGGCCGGATTTCGAGCTATTAGGTTCGGAGCTGGTGCCCCTACATGATCCCAGTGCATACCGGCGTCAGACCTATCCAAGTCAAAAACCATCCAATATCTATGAGTTGGGCCGTTCGGCTGTATAAGTCGTCCAAGTTTTGCTTTTTCTTTTTTGTTGATTTTTAAGCCGCTGATTAAATCATCGGTGTGGTAAGGTCTTCTTGGTAAGTAGTCCTCAAATAGTTTTACGCATCCCATTGTTATCCTCTTCTAATAGTTATTTAGAAAAAGAAAACCTTGGGAGATGACTTGACAATAATTTTTATGATGATTAAATGGTTGTGTTGATTGAAGTTTTTTAAAATTTTATCGTAGTATCCTTCGCCACCTTCCCCAAGGTGGTTTTCTTTTTCTGCTTCTTTCAAGTTGCCATACTTTCTAGGTTTGTCAAACTTGGATGGAAAAAAGCCTGCCTAGTTGCGGGCTTTTTGTTGTTTTAGAGGGGCTCTTGGTTGTAGTATGTGAGGTATACGTGGTTGTTATTTGTTTTGTATAGCTGGGGCGTGAGGGTTTGCTATGATTTTCGAAAAGCCTATCTTAAAGGTGAAGTCTAATATTTTGGATTTTGTTGGGTATACGGTTTTTGTTTTTGTATTGTCGTCATATTTAACCTATGGCATTTTGGTTATATATGGGGTTGGTGGTGTTTCGCCTTCTAGTAAAGTTACGGTTATAGATTTGTTTAATGGGCTTGCTCAAATAGCTACGGCATCAGCTTTTATTTTGGCGTTATTACAGTATCGTAAAAATGTAAGGCAACAGAGACAGAAAATCATAGCAGATGAAGCAAAAGTGCTAATAGACAAGATGGTTTCTACTGCTAGCGAGATTAAGACTGGCAAAGATACTTGTTTGGATAATTTAAACTATGCAATTTCTGCTTTGTCTAATGTAGGTATTGGTTTTAAGGAGTTGTTCAATTCGATGGATGAGGATGTTCAGCGAGCAATAGTGAGAATGCAGTGGCAGGATATGTATTACAATTATCTTTCCCGTGCATTATCTAAGTTGGAGCTTGAGCCTATACTCAGAAAAGACGAGGCGGTAGGTGAAGAAGAGTTAAGTTCCGCAAGGCTACATGCGATATATATGAAAGAGGTTCAGCGACCAATTGCTGTTTTTGAAAAATACTTCTTTTTTTCTACAATATTGAATAGTGCAAAAATAACGTCCGTATATAAGTTGGGTGGTAAGATTGATTCTTTGGATATGTTTGTGTCTCTATATCTAAATAAACATAATACGAAAGACTTAATGTACGGCCTTTTGTCGCAGATTGATATCAAAGCACATGCTCCGTTACTAGCGGTCGCAGAACCCGCTGAATGGGCCTTTAAAGACCTTCGAAAGAAACAATCCTGATTGGGATGTTTTTAAGGACTTAGTTGCCATTTCTTTTTGTGTTGCTCTACGAATTACTGCCCAATTCTTGGTGTAATGCATTAGTTTGTGCCCCTCAGTTATGCACAGTCACGGCTATTTGTATGGGTCATAAGGGTCTTGGAATGGAGTTGGCGGTTTGAGCTTTAGCAATCTTCGCCTTCTGGCTTCTTTTGCCTGCTCAGCTTCTTCCTTGTCGAATTCAACCACTTGCTTGGTAGTGAACGTGTCAGATGCCCAAAGTTTTACTTTATCGCTAAATCCTAATGCCGCTTGGGTATGGTCCAAGCCTTGTTCTCTGAGTTGTTCTGCAACGTTGAATAGATAGTCCTTTCGTTTCTCTTTGCCCAAACGACTAGCCATTTCATAGGTGTTTTCTCGTAATCTCTTATAGTATCGCTCTGGGTTCTCGTCGAGCCTTCTGGCTTCAAGTAGTCGATCCACCAGAATGTCAAAGCGTTTCATCAAAGGCTCAAGTTCTTCTTCGTATGCTTTGATGGCTTTCTCTAAAACAGTTTTTCTGTTGGTGTCCTCCTTAATTTTCTTTCGTAGTTCATTCAGTTCTTTTGTCATTCTGGATTTCATGGTTTTGAAATTAGATGACAACTCTGCAGTCTTTGTAGTTTTTTCCGTTATTTCGTCGTCTAATTTCTGCTTTTGACTATCTAACTCGGCATTTTCTTTTCTCTGCTCGCTGGCCTTTATTTCTAGGCTCTGTATGTTTGCTTTGTAGGTGCTAGCCGTTCCTTGTAGGTCTTTTATCGTGGTGTTAAGGGTGACGATTGTGGCTTTTTGCTCGATAAGTTCGACCTCCTTTGTGGTTAACTCCTGCTGCAGCTTTTCTATGTGTCTGGTGTAATAGTTGTGGCTTCGCTCACTTTTCGGCTTTTTGGCTTCCTGTTCAATCTTGCTTAGGAATTCCTGTTTTTCCTTGGTTTTAGGTAGGAATTTGGCTTGTAAGCCATATGCAGCGGCTAATCCGTTAAAGTGTTCATAAAAGGCCGCCTGCATTACTTTTGACTTCCATGACTCGCGTTCTCGGATAAACCTATGATTTTGCTTTTCTTCGCTACGGTTGGGGAGTTTGAAGTCTTCTAATGTTGGCGGTTCGGGTATTTTGTCAAGGTGAGCTTTATTCCTCGCATAGTATTGTGATGCGAATTCAAATTCTTGGGCTGAAAAATCATACTTTCCCGTCTTCTCATTTTGAAGGTCGAGAAACGCATGAACGTGGTTGGTTGTCTCATCCAAGTGGCTGAATGAGAAAAGTATCTTGTTGTTAGGGAAGTTTTTTTGATAAAACTGATGCATGGCTTTCTGCAAAAGGTCTGTGTATCCCTTTGTGATTGCCAATTTATTAGGTTCGGGGATCACAAGGATGATTTCCTTAACCCTGTTGACCGTCCTTGATACGGCTCGATCTGGTGCGTTTTGCTCGATCTCTCGCTTCTTGGTGGTGAAATTCTCTAGAAGGTCGATACGTTGGGATATACGGCTGATTTTGTGCTGATTGAGTAGGGCGGCGTAGTCTTCGACTACCAACGGCCTTTCTCCCTCCATTACAGAGGTGACATATTCTTTTATCTCTGTTGGTTCGGTTGCGTTGATGAATTTAACCAGCTTGGATTTGAGTTTTCTCAGTTTTTCTTTTTCTGAGGCTATCTCATCAGACGCTTCTGTTGCTTTGAGTTTGGTTTGTAACTGGTCATTAAAATCGGCCAGTAATTGCCCTGCCAATTCCCTTGTTAATACCTGTTCAACGCCACCTACAATGGCGACATTTGGGTGGTCTGGATTGGGGTTGAATTCAAAGTCGTCATACTCGTTTTGATCGAGCCTGAGCGAGTGTTTCAGCGAACTGTCCAGCCCCTTAAGGTTGGAGTAGTTTCTGTCTCTTTTGGTCAGTGTGATTGTCTGCAAATTGGTATCATTCATTTTGTCCTCAGTGGTGGGTTGGTTTTTGCTCTTGGCTTTTGCTTCTGTCCTGCCGACTAGGCACCTGCGTTAACCGTCACATCTTTTGCGTAGCAAAAGTGGGATGGTTAACATAGCAGGTATGCTTTTAAGGGCTTCTTTGAATACCTGAGCCGTATACATATATTGAACCATATAAAAAATGTATAGCAAGCATGATAGTGCTGATTGTTTTTGTTGGTGATTTTGGTTGTGTACGCGTGCGTGTGGTGTAGTAATCTTTATTGTTGTTATCTATTGTATTTGATATCTATACATTGATAACTAAAGACGCAAGCGTGTGCGTGCGTACACATGAGGCGTGTGCGGGGGAGTGCATTATGCGAGTGATTTTGTAAAAAGGGAGAAAGGGAGAGTGTTTTTAAGAAAATCAAAAGCTATTCTGGTGGTTTGGAGCTTTTATTTATGTGTAACCCCTCCAAGATGCCGGGTTTTAGAGGGGGTTTTATCTACTTGATGATATGGGAAAGGTCTGGGATTCCGAATGGCATTAATGGGTTTTTCTGGGTGAAAGATTGATGGGTATAAAGTTTAAAATCGTCTTCGCCTTTGATACGGACGGTTATTCCTACCGTGTTGCTTTCTTTGTCAATTTTTACGTCGAAGATAATTCCTCGGCTGATAAAAAATGTATTGAGTTTTAATCGGCCTTCTTCTGTTTCGTAAAGGTCTAATATGTCTTCGTAGGTGGTGATTTCAAGCGTTTCTGCTTCAATAGCTAATGAGCCTTCAAGGCTCTTAATTTCGCTTTCTAGGACTGTAATCCGTGCTTCGCTATCGGCCACACGCCTGATAAATGTTTGAGGGATTATGCCGTCGAACTGGGCAAGCGAAGCTTCTAACATCTCCAACGTGGTTTTTTCTGTCGTTAGCGTGGCTTTCTT
This sequence comes from Pseudomonas sp. R5(2019), assembly GCF_009905435.1. Taxonomy (GTDB): domain Bacteria; phylum Pseudomonadota; class Gammaproteobacteria; order Pseudomonadales; family Pseudomonadaceae; genus Aquipseudomonas. The sequence goes on along the minus strand of NZ_JAAAMT010000029.1, from coordinate 31,956 downwards.
GGCTCTAATCTCTTCCTTTGGTGCCGAAGTATCACGAACGGAAAAAAAACGGCTAAATGCGTCGTTTACGGTGTCCATTTGTTTGTACTGCTCTTGGCTGAACCAAGTGAAGTCTTTTCGTTTCTTATCTGTCCTTTCGTCAATATAACGATTTTCGGATAATTTTTTTACGAATGCGAGGAAGGTGCCAAAAACAAGCTCAAATCGAATACGGTTATCGCACTCGCATACCCGTTCGGCTTTGTTAGAACAAACAAGATAGGCGTAACGCTTTTTTTCTGTGCCTAAAATTTGTAGGTTGAAAATCATTCCGCGTTGATGCTCTTCGCACTGAATGCAGTGCCGAAAAATATTGTAGTGGTGGAGTGTTCTTCTCCCGCTATTTCCTCCGGTTAATCGGTTTTTCATTGCGGAAACGGCGGCGTCGAACTCGATTTCGTCAATGATTTTTGGGAAGTAGCCGGGGACGTAACGGTCAAAGGCTTTGGAGCCGTTCTCGTTACGGCGTTGTAGTCGGAGAACTCCTATGGGGCTTCTGCTCTTGATAAGAGCTAAAACTGCTGTTCTCGTCCAACGGCGTTTCGAATACTGGTTAACCTGTTTGACGCTTTCCAAAACTCCTACGTGTTTGAGCAGGCCGAAAATGTGGCGAATTTCTTGGGCTTCTTCTTCTGCGATGACAAATGACTGGCTTTGCTCGTCGTAGCGGAAGCCGTAGGGGCATTGCTTACCGATAACATTGGTTTCGGCGGCATCACGCTTTTTGACCCACGCGGATTTAAGGCGTTTGCTCTTGGTGTCGCTTTCTTCGTGTGCTCGTTTGGCGATGACCCCCACAAGGATCAAGGTTTCGAGGTCGCGGCTGGGATCGTCGTAGGAATATGTCTTGTTGTCGAAAACGGTGTGTAGTCGCACGCCTTTCTTGAGAATCGACTGGATTAGATCAACGGAGTCGGTGAGTTTCTGGCGGGTTAGACGGTCGATTGATTCGACAATGATGTAGTCGCCATGTTCGATTTCTCCACTTTCTACCCTATCCAATAACCCTTTTAGCTGGCCGATCCGGGCGTTTTTACCACGGAACGCACTGATGCCCTTGTCGATGACGGTTTCGACCACGGGGATGCCTGTGACCTCTGTAAATGCTTGGAGTGGGGTAGTCTGGCGGTCGTGGCTGTCGCGGCCTTCTTCGCCTTGCTCGGCGGTTGACCATCTGACGTATGCGTATGCCTTGGGCATTGGATCGGCTCCGGGTAGGTACTCAAAGTAATTTTATTACAAAATAGCGTACCATTGTCCTCCGGGGCGATGCTGAGTAGCGCTTTGTCGAGAATGGAGGCCAGCTCGCTGTTGTGACGTGCGGTGGCAAGGGCAAAGCCGGCTTGCTCGGTCCCGACGGTCGAACTGATATTCAGGCGGTCTTCAAAGGGCTGTGAATCAATCAGGTAGTTGGCGATGACCAAGGCACTGACAGCGCCCTCTACCTGGCCTTGGGCAAGCAAGTGCGCTGCCGCGTAGGCATCATCGGTTTCTACCAGCGTCAGCCGTGGGTAGTGCCGGCGCAGGTCGTCGATCAGTGGATTGCCGCGGCCGATGGCCAGCCGCTGTTCAGCCATTTGCTCAAGATTGGCGGGGCTATCGGGGTGTTTTCGTGTCAGCAGGACGTAGGAGTTTTCCAGGTAAGGGCGACCTATTGCCAGCTGTGTGTCGCGCTCGGCCGCCATCGGTGCGGCGGCGATCAGGTCGGCGCTGCCTTGCTGGACTTGCGCGATCATGGCCTCGACGCTCTCGCTGCGTAACACCTCAAAGCGCAGCCCGGTGCGCAGGCGGATCAGGTCGAGCAGGTCGGCGGTAATGCCGCGTAAATGGCCGTCTTCGTCAAAAAAGGTCAGCGGCGCGAAATGATCGTTGACCACCACGCGTACGACCGGGTGTTCGCTCAGCCACTGTGTTTCGCGCCGAGACAGCTGCAGTTTGTGGTCGGTCAGCAGGATGTCGCTGCCCGCGCTCCAGCGCCGGAAAATGCGTTCGCGGGTGCTCTGGGGAATCGCCTGTAGCGTGGCATTGACCCATTCCAGCAGTGCCAGGTTGTTCTGGTGCAGGGCGAAGCTGAAGCCGATCGGTTCGTGACGACCGAAATTGGCCATCTTCACGTTTTTCAGGTGGCCCTGATTGATCAGGTAGTGGGTGGAGATGGTGTCCCCCAGAAAGACGTCGGCCTCCTCGAACGCTACGGCGTTGAGCGCGTTCTGGTAGGACGGGTAGGTCCAGAGGGTTGCGCCGGGGTAGGTCGCGCGGACCTCGGCCAATGGCAGGTAGTTGTAAACCATGCTCAGGCGCAGGCCGTCCAGGCCTTCGCTCAGGGAGCGGCTTTCGTTTTCACGGGTGACGAGCACCGGTTGGTCCACGGCGTACGGCGTGCTCAAGCGGATCCCGGGCGTGGCGGCTTCAAAACTGTTAGCGCTGCCCAGCAGATCGATGCTGCCCTTACGCAGTGCCTGGACGGCCGCCTGACGGTTGTCGAAGCGCTCAATCCGCACCGGCAACCCCAGGCTGGCCGCCAGAATCGCGGCGTAGTCGGCTGTCAGTCCTTCGTAGTGGCGGCCATTGGAGGTCATGTCGAAGGGCGGGTAATCCGGCGCCGAGGTGCCCAGCACCAACTCGCGGCGGCTGTCCAGCCACTGTCGCTGGCTGGCATTTGGAGTGAGGGCTGGGTGAATCTGCTCCGCGCGGCTCAGCAGTTGCAGCGGCGCGGCCGGAGCCGGGCTTGCCGCCAGTTCCAGGCACAGGCAAAAGCTTGCCAGCAGGATCCACGTACCTTTGAGTCGGATGGGCATGGAGCCTCTCATACCAAGGCGTTGCGTTTCGCCATTTCGATCAGCTCTACCAGCGAGCTGGCCTTGAGTTTCTGCATGAGGCGCTTTTTATAGGTATTTCATATGTTTATAATTGGTGCTCAAGCATCCTTGAGAGGGCGCCATGCCTACCGCATTCAGCTATGCACGTTTCTCCAGCATCCGCCAGCAAAGGGGTAGCAGCCTTGAGCGTCAGCAAACTATGGTCGCCAGTTGGCTTGTCCAGCACCCTGAATACTCCCTGAGTGACACGACGTTCCAAGACTTGGGCAAGAGTGGTTGGAAGGGGGAGCACATCAAAGAAGGCGGCGACTTTGCGAAGCTGCTTGCTGCTGTGGAAGCAGGTGTGATCAAGAAGGGCGATGCGGTGTTGGTTGAGGCAATCGACCGCACCGGGCGTCTGCCTGTGCTGGAAATGCTGAGCAGCATTGTCAGTCCTATCCTGCGAGCTGGCGTGTCGATCATCACCTTGGAAGACAACGTTGCCTTCACTGAGGTGAGCCTGAATGAAGGCGGACACATCTATATTCTCGTTGGCAAGATTCAAGCTGCACGCCAGTACAGTGACAACCTGAGTCGTCGTCTCACGGCATCCTACGACTCTCGCCGTAAGCTAGCCAAGGAAGGCAAGACACCCAAGCGCAATACGCCTGTGTGGCTCACCTCAAAAGGCGATGTGGTCCAACAGATTGCAGATCAAGTGAAGCTGGCGTTTGAGCTGTATACGTCAGGTTTGGGCAAGGCTGTAATTGCAAAGCGTATGCGGGAGAGCGGTGTTGAGGCGCTTGCCAAGTGTTCTGGCCCCGGTGTGGAAGGCTGGCTTCGCAATGAGGCGGTTATAGGCCGCTGGAATGGTTCTCAGGTGTATGAGCCGATCATTGACCTCTCGCTGTATCACCTTGCCCAGATCGAAGGTAATAAACGCAAGACTGCCCCACGGGCAAAAACTGCTGCCCATTTTTATGTCGGTCTGGTGAAGTGTGGTAGCTGTGGTCACAACTTCATCATGCGCACCATCAAGGGCGTTCAGGTGAGCATGAGGTGCAGAAGACGGCAGGAACTGAAAGGCTGCGATAACAAGAAGGTGATACCTAAGACGGTCATTGACGCTGTCTACGAGCACACATCAAAGCCTGCTTCTCATCGAGTGGTTGCACGCGAACGCAGCGGAGTGAATGAGAAAGCGATCATCGCTGCTGAGGCCAAAATCCTTGAACTCTCGAAAGAGATAGAAGCGATGCTCGCAGCTTTTAGAGCCTCAATGACCATCCCTGAAGTGGCGAACCAGATTCAGGCAATGCACGGAGAGCGGGAAGCCGCTGAGCGAGAGCTAACCCTGCTCAAAGCCACTGTGGAGCGTCCGCCAACGATGTGGAGGGTTCAAGGAAGGGTGGAAGACCTTGAAAGAAGTGATCCTCAGCGTCTTGCTGCCATGCTTCGTAGCGTCGGCTACACCATCACCATTTACTCTGATGGTCGACTTATCTCATCAGAAATAGGAGGCGTATACCGCTACGCTGGGGTTAATCGGCGTGAGGATAAGTATAAGCTTATGCGGGGCGGTAACGAGTTGCTTGTTTCAAAGGTGAACTATGTAGATGAGGGTGAAGACTGGATGTATTGGGAGCCCAAGGGGGAGGGCAGTGAAACGGAGTGGGATGTAGAAGATTCAGAAGCTATGCGTTCGCGGTACGAATAGTAAGACAGGAGTTTAAAATGGAATGGCGAAGAATTTATTGATGTGGCGACGGGGCTGGCTGTTGATGTAGGCGGGGAATGAACAAAGCCCGCCAGATGAGCGAGCCTTTTCTACTCTCTTCCGTCTTGGCTCCAGAACTTCAGCGAAGGGAGAAATTCAAGATATTGGCCCACGCCATAGATCAGTAGCAGCCCCAGTACAGATATGACGTACTTTGTCTGCACCATCATTGTAAAACCATCTTCGCAAGTCGATGTTTGCGTCCATGTAAGCTTTTCTTCACATCCTACTGCAATGTTGAAGATGTACATATCATAATTCAGGCTCGCCAGTAAGCCCCATTGGGGGTTGTACCCGGTCGATAGAACCAACGCAATTACAATCAGCACGAAACCGATTATGATCGTAAAGATACCTTCCTTTTTCAACTGACTAGCTTCCACTCTCATCTTGCTCCCCCGATTGTCGTTGCATGCGTGATGGGATGATGCATTAGGTGCCATCACCTTGCCAACTAAGTTTCGCTTTGCGGGGTGATTACGCAGGGCAACATATCATTTCCGCACCAAAACCATCGCCCGCGCATTTGGCGGGCTTGGATCAGTGCTACAGGTTCAAGCGGTGATTTCTTTCAACTCTTTCTCAGCCGCTGCCAATTCCTGTTGCATCTTCTCGATTTCACTTTTCAGGCGGTCAACCTTAGAAAGCAGGCTTTCCTTGTACGCTTCTTGCAATCTCGCAATCTCTGCCTTAATCGCCTCGGGGGAGTTTGGAACGGCAGGAGCAGGAGCTTTGCTGGGGCTGGGGGTAGTTTTCAGTTTCTTAGCAGCAGCCCAAAGTCTAAAGGTGGCGTAAGGTGGAACGGCAACGCCATTGGCAGCTTGCTCTTTCAGCCAAGGCAGTGTCTCCGACACGCCAGAGGCGGCAAAGGCCACTAGCAGGGCTGGGCGGTCGCACATAGCGCCCTTAGTCTGCACGTAGCCGTGCTGTGCGTTCCAAGACTGGCCTTCGCCTAGAACGGTGCCTTCTGGAATGGTGCTCATTTGTTAACCCTCATGATGTGATTTTTCGTGTTGCTGATGATAGCCAGTTTCAGAAAAATCTCAAAATTAAATGTTAACACCAGAAGGGTGATTTCCACACGAAATCCAAAATTCCCGCCGTGGAAAACGACCTCATGTTCATGAAGTTTGACTTCTCAGCCTGAAAATCACGGAAGGGGGACGTTTGGAAACCGGGATTTTAGAGTGAGGTTCTTAGTGATGTGCGAGCGTGCAAATGAGATTGGTTCTTAATTCTAGAGTAATACATGCCCACTGAGAGCCCTACAGGCTCAGAAGGACTCGTTCAAAGCGATCATCAGGCGACGTACCGCTGTCGGTGTGAACTCGCTACCACGGGCAGTACGGAGTCCCTTGGTGTTGAGGCAATCAGCCACTGACTGAAGAGTGTTGATCTTGTCGTGCAAGCAAGCCTTGAGGTGGGGGCGGATACCGTCTTGGTAGCTGGCGACCTTGTTCATACGCACGTTATTCGCTGCTGTAATGTCAGCCACAGCACGACCCTTGGCGAGAGCCTGAGCACGGTTGTTAACCTTCTGGATTGCTACAGTGTCTCCAGCGTCTGCACGACTCTGGAGAGAGGCCAAGGCTTCTTTTGTACGGTTGGAAATGAATTCCCGCTCCTGCTGAGCCAGGGCGGCGTACAGGTGGAGTTCGAAGGCTTGGGCTTGGGGCATGGTGGCCACTTTGAAGTCAGCCCGCTTCATCAAGCCAGCGATGTGTTCAACATCCCGGCTCAGCCGATCCAGTTTTGCCACAATGATTGGCAATCCATGTGATGTGGCTTTGATGAACTCAGGACGTTCCAGAGGATGGATGGTGCCAGACACCGCCTCACTGTAAACGGCTACGACGTTCCAACCTTGTTGTTGGGCTGCACGTTGGATGTACTCAAGCTGAGCTTCCAGACCTAAACCTGATTCGCCCTGACTCTTCATCGAAACGCGAACATACCCGACACAATCCATTTCCAATCTCCAACCACGGTTCTGTTGGAGTGAATTCTACAAGGATTTATTGGATTTGTCATTAGCAGGAACGACCGTTAGGGCAAATGAAAACTGGCAGTCCAACCAAATGACAAATCATGATTCTGGAGATGTTGGTGGTGTTCGCACTGGAATGTTGCGAGCTAATCACAGGCATGACGTTTGGTGTTCGTACTGGAATGTGACAAATGCCAATCGTCGCCTCTGATGAAAATTCATTGCACAAAGACTTGATTTATGAGTTTGACTTTGAGTCTATCCCTAATTTCTACACAATTTTCAAATTCCGCGACGGAGCGAGAGAAAGCGTCTCGCTTAGCAAAAACCTGTTATCCGGGCGTGTAGAAGTCAGCCTAACCGGCTGTAGGCCAATGAAATCAATGGTTTGAGGATTTTTGGAGGGAGTTGGCTGGCAACACGTCTATGCCAATAACCTACGTTTAATATGGGTATATTGATAGTTTTAGAGTAGTTACTCTAAAGTTGCCCGGTAGCGTAATCCCGGTATATTCCGGTGCTTTGCATTTCCGACGCACATTATAGAGAGCGTAGAGATTCGATCCCAGACGAGATTGCTTCAGTATTGGTGTCGAGAGTGGTGAGGATGGTCAGTACATTGTCATGTACGGTGGTTGATCCTCGTTGACTGATCCAAAGCGACAGTTCTTCAAGTCCTGCCCTCAGAGCTTGCTGGTTGAGTAACAGCAGTTCCAGCGTGTCAGCAGTGATTGAAGCGTGATCGTCCATGAGCTGTCCTAACGGTGGATGCTTCGCAATTGGAAGGTGAGAACATCCTGAACGGACGTTCAGAGGGGAATACTCGTTGGGCGTATGCCCAAGGTGGGAATCTTCAAAGTGTTACAACCAGATAAAACCAATATATTACAAAGCCAGTAACAGTAGAACTGCCGTTCTTGCGAGGTATCACCCTGTGTCGGTAACGACACGGGATAACCTTCACAAGGGATAGCTCTTTGTCCTACGGACATTGTAAGAGCGAAGAGCAAGAGCTTGATCGGTGTGATTTTATTATTATTAACCTTCATCCTGACAGTGCAGTGGTGGACGACAGTACGTCGAAGCGCCAATTCCAGTAGGAGGCTACAAACTTCGCTAACGCTCAGTTTATAGCAAAAACCTTTTGTATCAAGGACTTTCTACTCTGGATTTGAATACCTTCCATTGAATATCTTCCAGCGTTCTGCTGTACCGTGCGAACATTTCGGCTGTAGGCCGGGGCTGACTTCTACTGTGAACGTCCGTTCACGGGGGATAACACTGTAAATGAGGCTGTATCCGGGTTGGGGCTGCACACGATGGAAAGTGTGAAACCCTTACAGGGCGTGGCCTGTAGAGTATTTTGTACTCTTTTTAAGGTGGCAACATTTCAACCCAGTTGAAGGGGTGTGTTCTGATTTGTTGATCAGAATGCAATCTCATCAGGACCGTACACCACCAGTGGTGCAGGAGTAGGCACGATTGCAACAGCAGGCGTTGGCAAGTAGCAGAAGTCAGCACCGTCGAGGAAGTCAGCGTAGAACGTTGCATTGCTCACCATGTCCCGAATACGTTTGGCAGCTTGTTCAGCTTCACTAACAACATCTTGAACAGCGGCCTGTGCTCTGGCAGTAAGGCGTTCTTGGTTTAAAATCAACACTTCGCTGTGACGTTGTTCAGCGGCTCGCAATGGGGCGCGTAGCTCGTACTTGAAACAGTCAACCTCATCTTCCATTTCCTCAGCAACAACACCATGTAGAAGATCGAACAGTGTACGTTGTGCATCAATGCTCAGCCCGATGTGAGCGAAGTCACCCCGGGTGTACTGCTTGGCGATATCAGCGAACTCTTCCAGTTCATAACGGAACTCAGCATGACGGATTAGCTCTTTGATCAGCATGGCAGAGTCAGACAGCCTACAGCCCTTCATCATGGGTTTGAACTCTGCACGGTTCTGTACAGCTTCAACAGCAGCAACAATCTCAGGTGTCTTGGAACTGGAGTCTTCTAGGATGGCGATGAATCTGGCGTGCTCTGGGTTGTTGTAATCAACCAGCTTGGCCAGCTTAGCAAGAGAGGCTTGGCGCCGGGATTCTGTGAGTTTGGCCTTCTTGCAGAACGCAATGATTGTTTCCTCACCGATCATGTTAATGATGCGGTCTAGAACACCAGCTTCATCAGAACCAACGTAGTGTTTCAACTCAACGTTTGCACGGTACATAAAGACGCCAGCCTTGTTGCTGTGGGTGTTGGAATGGCGACGGTTGAGGAAAGATGGAGCGATGATCAGGTTTTCAGCGTTGGATAGTCCTAGCACGTTTTCGTGCTTCACAGGGGCAACGTGACAGATGTGGAAACTATCTTTCCCGCTCAACACATTGGCTGTCATACGAAGCTTAACAACGCTGTACAGTTCTATCAGATTATCAACGGAGCCAACCAGAGTACCAAAGATTGCCAGTGTGCCAGCTCGTTGAGCTTCTTTAGCCAAGTATAGGAAGAAATGGTTGGAGCGAGGGATTGTGAAAGGTTTGCGTTTGCTGATGGTGTTCTTACGTTCTTTGCACTCTGTAGAACAGAATTTTGCTGTAGATCGGGCAGGTCTGAAACGTTTCTTGCAATCTGGGTTCTGACAGGTCTTTTGTTTAACGTTGGTCTTGGTTTGTGTTGCCATTGGTAGTTGCTCCATCACGGTTAGCTGTTGGTCTTGGGTTGGTTAGGGTGTAGCTGTGTCTGCAACGGCCAGAGCAGAAAACTTCTACTTTGATTGCTGTAAACACATGGTCGCAATTGCGGCACATACAAAGTTTCATTGTTGTACTCCTGTTGGAATTTAGGCTGTGCTTTTTTGAAATTGAGGATTTACACCCCCGTATTCATTGGGTGAAGCAGGGGTCAAAAGGGCTACCCTGTAGGGTAGGTAGGGGTAGAGTGTTTTACCCCTGTTTGGACCAACAAAATGGCATGTGTCAGTTCAGCAGTTCTTTGAACGCTACGCTCACATATGACATCTCGCCAGCGTCTACCAACGTCCCGTATATGGACTCCTCCTCATTGCAAGCCCCCTTCGCTTTGGCGCCCGTGCCGACTGCACACGTATATTCGGCCTCTGACTGCGGCATCGTTTCGATGCAGGGCCATGATGGGCTATTCGCGCGTCGGTTCCCAATCGCTTCTACGTGCTTTGTGCACCTGGACATTTGAGGGTTTTGCCGACGCCGGTTCGACCGGTTTGCCATCGTTTGGGTTGCTTAGCAATCTGGGTGGACGGTTTGTTTACTCGTTGGACGTGACAGTTTTGTAGATCAAGCCGCGGCCCGATCCGGCTGGTAATCAGTGCCGTTGCGCAGCATCGCCCAAGCCATGCGTGCAGTTTTGTTGGCCAGTGCGATAGCGGCCACATTGGGATGTGAGCGCTCGGCTAATCGAACAGCCCACTGACTGAGTCGATCGTCTTTGGATTTGGCTGTACGTAGCGCCGATCGCGCACCGTGGATCATCAGTGTTCGCAGATAAGCATCGCCACGTTTACTGATGCCAAGCAGTCGATCCTTGCCGCCAGAACTGTGTTGCCTGGGCGTCAGCCCCAGCGAAGCGGCTAGTTGTCGGCCATTGGCAAACTGACTGCCATCACCGATGGCAGCAACGAGCGCGGTGGCGATCATCGGGCCGACGCCACGCAGTTGCTGCAAACGGACGGCAGTTGGCTCGCTTGCCGCAATCGCAGATATCTCGCCATCAAGTTCGCCCACGCGCCCATCCAGTACGCGAAGGTCGCCCCACAAGCCATCTAACAGGCGACGAAAGCGTGCCGTCAAACCGTTATCTGCATCTTCTAACCAGCACGGTATTGCGCGACGCAACATCAGTAATTCCTTCGGTGCAACGAGGCCGTACTCGGCGATCAGCCCACGAATCTGATTGGCTTTGGCTGTTCGCTGTTCGATTAAGCCGGCCCGGATGCGATGCGTCGCCTGGATATCCTGTTGTTCAATGGTCTTAACGGCGACGAAGCGCATGCTGGGGCGGCTCATCGCCTCACAGATTGCCTCGGCATCGTTGGCATCGTTCTTGTTGCTCTTGACGTACGGTTTGACGAACTGAGGCGCGATCAGCCTCACCCGAAATCCGCATGCCTGTAGCTGCCGCGCCCAATGGTGCGCACCGCCACAACTTTCCATGCCGATCTCACAGCCGGGCTCGATCTTCTCCAGCACCGTTTGAAGCCAGCGATCGCGAGGTAAACGCTGCCGCCAGACTGGCTGCTCATGACAATCCACGCCGTGGATCTGAAACACGTTCTTGGCCAAGTCGACCCCAATGCGCATAAGCTTCATGTGTGGACTCCTTCTCACAGTTGACTGTGGTTCGCACTTTCAGTCTGGCACTCAAGATGCCGAGGTGAGGAGGAGTCCATCCCATTGCTTCTGTTCTTCCGCATCTTCAACTTGTAGTATTTGTCTAAGATGGAATCGCTCACCTTGATAGCTCGGTAGGTGCTGTTATCTGTAATCTTGCTGCTAGAGCAAATCACGTTAACGATAAGGTTTGATTGTCTGTGGATGATTAGGTGGTTCATGTTTGTTATTCAGCAATAGCTGCTCCTAGATATAATACATTTTCTTGATGTCACGTTTGAATTTAGCCTCATCCACGCCGTTGTTAACACACCATACGAGGTGTGTAACGACTTCAGGAAAGAGATATGGAATGTGCGGACCATACCAATCAGTTAGGTACTGTTGAGCGGCCATTCTGATTGGCTCTTGTCTTTCAATAGCTTTGTAGAGAAGTCTCATTGCCACCTCGATTCTTTTCGGTATTGTTTAACTGGCTTGTCCTTACGACGTTTCCGTCTTTGGGGTCTGTCTGGAATCTCCCAATCAGGAAAACGCTCCTGTGTGAGTTCTGGAGAGTCTTGTGGGGTGTTGGGTTCTACATTTTGCGTAGGAGTGTGCTCAGGGTGAGCATTCTTGCGGAGTGTTAGAGTTGCCTTTCGTTGTGTTGCTGCTTCCATCATTTATCCTTGTAAATTGGTCCTAGTTCTCGTTCACATTCTTTGTTATCAAACTGTGTTTGGCATATGATACGGGCTAGTAGGTTGGTGGCTTTTGAAACATCAGAGATTGCACTGAGCGTTACGCTCTGGATTTCAATGATTCGGCTGTCTGTGTAGCGGCGTGATTCTTCCAGTATTTGTATGTCGGTTCTATGTAGTTCAGAATGGCTTTCAATCGAGTATCCAAACATTAGGACAAGGCTCAGCACTAGGGCGCTTATTAATGTCAACATGGTTTTAATATTGGTCATGTAGGTTTCCTGTAATTGTGTTGGTTGGAGTTGGCCAGAGCCTTTGTTAAGGCTCCAGCGGTTATTGGCGTTCAGCTTGTTGAGCGCGGGCCCTTCCTAGCATGTCAGTCACTGCCTTTTGCGCAATTTATGGCATTCGCTGGTCGCGTTTATCTAACTCTGCTGTAACTGTTGTCATCAGTTTCTGACGATCTTCTTCTGTAGCGCTACCGCTCAATTCAGTATGAATGGTCGAGCCTTCTACAGTGGTTGGGGCATTAATCTGTGTCCCACCAGTAACATTGGGAGTGGCAGCATCTAGGGGGGCGGACTCAGAACGTTTGTAAAGTTCTGCCACTTGACTCATGTTGAGTTGAAATTGTGGAAGGAATCCCGGCATGACTGCCTGATTGTAAGGTGTCTCTTTCTGGTTCAAAATATAGGGTGCCAAATTGGACAGGGCAGGGCTATGTGGTGAGTGAATGGAAAGTCAGTGGAACTCCATTCAGCACACACATACAAGCACACAGGCGTCACGCCGGGCACTGGCACTTCTGGTTTGCCAATAGCTTAAAGCCCACCACTTCAGCCCGCTTGGCTCTCTGCTAGGCGGGCTTCTTTCATTCTGTTAATCTCCGATCCTTCGCAAACAACAGGGAGCCGTTATGCCACACTTACCATTACCAAGTTTAGAAGTTATCGAACAGGGCAGAGCATACCTAACGGCTGCTCTCCTCATTGAGCAGCATGGTACTACTCAGCAGTGGCGTCCTGCTTGTGTGTTGTCGGGACTAGCGATGGAACTTTTTATAAAATCATTCCTAGCCAAAGATGACAGTAGGTTTATGACAACTCTCAATGGCGTTGATATCTTCAATGGTGCGGTGGCCGCTGAGCATGGGCATTTCTTGGACAAGCTGTTCAAGAAGATTGAGCCAAGTTGGCGTCAAGCTATCCTAGACACGTCTGAGCGCCTCAATCGCGGCTACCCACTTGAGCAGAAGCTGAAAGATTACGCGGGATACTTCTTCAATGCTCGCTACGGCTATGAAGCAGGCTCAATTGGAGTTATGCGTATGGAAGTGCTAGATGCTGCTGAGCATTTTGAGCGGATTTGTACAGAGCTTCTACCAAAGGTGTGAACTGTAGCCTGAAGTGTAGCCGCCCTAGAATCGAGCGGGCTTTTCTATGTGCGTTCAATGGAAGTCTGGGTCATTGTCATAACTATCTTGGTTGTACTCATCCATAAGTGCCCGTGATGGCCTCACACCAACTGACACGTTTGCCCAGTCTCTAACCATTTTCGCTACACCATGATAGCCGGGGAAGAGTGTTGAGGCATCAACTCCAAGCTTAGAGCATAGATTTAATAGTTCAGGAGCTTCGCTAATCGGCAATGTCATTTTAACGAGCGGTCTGCCACCTTGAGCAATGCTGTATACCTCTTCAACCTCTTCTAGGGCTTCTGGTTGGTATATATCGTTGAGGCCAAGGCTATGCATATCCACTTTATGGGTAGTAAAGAGTCCTGATTGAGCCGCTTGGTTCCTACTTGTTCCACCCGGCGTCCTGATGATCTCAACTGTTTTCCAGTGTTTCGAATGTTCGGTGCTAAGTGCCCAAATTGCTATCTTTGCATTCATGCTATCAAGCTCAAAATTTGCTGACGACGCTGCAAAGTAGCAGGCAACATAGCTTCTCTCTGTCCAGTCAAGGAGTCGAGTTGGTACTTCATAGTGTTGGGCGGCAGCTAAGATCTCATACAAGTCTGGCTGGGGCCACGGTCGTCTATGGGCATTCAAGAACGAGCTTGGTTCGTTCAATAGCCTTCCCTTGATCTGTTCTGAGTATCCCGGCACTACCAAACCCGACCGATCACAGCCGTCTAAAAACTTCTTGAGTACGTCCAGCTCAAAGGTCACTTGTCCTGAGCTGGAATTACTAAACATCCTGTGGGGCGAGCCGTAGGCGAATGAGCCAATACGACGACGACATATCGACGGCGTTAGCTTGTACTCATCGCTTGGCTGTCCTCTGAATATGTAGTGTCCCTGACTCCAAGCAGGGTCGAGAGGGGACACAAAATCCAGCAGCTCACGTGCCGTTTCAAAAGCTATCTCAGTTGGGCTTCCCATCACTTACCCTGCTTTCCATTGGTAGTGGCTGAGTCTACTGGCCCTTGGGTACCACTATCAATCTCGATGATCGCTCATAAACCATCTGTAGTGCAGAGAGTGGCGCGCCTATGAGCGGGCTTTCTTGGTAGCTGGTTTAGCTGTAGCTGCTGCTGCAATACGTGCTAGGCGATCAGCTTTAGCCGCATCAATACGAGCTTGGCGTTCTAGTTCAATCTCAGCATCGACCATAGCTTCGATTTCTGTCTGTATACGTTGTTGCTCAGCTAGTACAGCGGCTGCATCTGCTGCTTTGCACTCAGCACGATAGGATTGTTCTACTTCTGTTACGATTTTTAGAATCTCATCGCACTGGTATTGGACACCAGTAACACGAACTTCAGCACCATTCAAATCTATTGGAATCTCAGGTTTAAAGAAGTAGATTTGAACACTTCCAGCGTTTCCAAGTGGAAGTGTTCCATGGGGATGATAGATGTAACCCTTAGACGCGTACTCAATGTATGTGTCGATAATCTGCGTCTGGTAGACGACGGGAACTGCTACTACAGCCCCGACCACCATCTTGCCGATTGCCCGTAGAGTCTTTGGACAGGTTTCAGCATGAGAGTCGTAGCCACTCACTGTGTTCTTGTACTTACTGATGGATTGTTCTTTTAGTTGTTCTAGTGTTGTTGCGTTGAAGGTTGTCATTTTTAGATTCTCCGTTGAGTTGTGTTGTTGTAAAGTGTTGTAGCTGAAAGGGTTAGCAGGCCAAGGGAAGTGCTACTGCATACCATCAGAAGGACAATGCTCATTTTAAAGATGCTCCTGTGTTATTGAGGTGTTGGTTCTGCTTGTCGCTCTTGCTGCTCTGGTAGCGTCACCAGTAGATGCTTTCTAAGATTTGCTGCGTTAACCCTACACAATGTTGAACAGTAGACTTTGGTGGTGCGTTTAACTTTGTGTTTTGTGCCACATTGCGGGCACAGCCGCTCTATTGCCATAAGTTCTCCTTTGGCTGGAAGTGTTTGTAAGTGTTTGAAGTTGATTTGGTGTTTACGCTAAGGAATTATGAGCATAAAAAATGGCTAGAAATTTTAGCTTCTAGCCACAGGGTCATCATTCCAATGACGAGTACAACTTAATGAATTTGAAGCAGTAACCACAACCACACTGCAAAGTGGCTTGCTGAATGTCAGAGGCTAACAAGGCTTAACATCATGTGTTCAAGTGAGTTTTCGCCAGCTACTTGATAGAACTGTTGGAAAGGCATCCTGAAGCCTTTGCGAAGGAATCCCGCGTTGGAACACACGGAAACTAGAAATGTCTCAGCTTTTGAGCAACCTGCTGAGAAGGCTGGAATTACTATTCAAGATGAGATAGCAGCTCTGACCTAAGCAACACGCAACCAACGATTGTTTAGAATGTGGCGCCTGTCATAACGCCAGATGCTGACTAGAAGGAGAGTCAGCAAGAGTAGAAGGATTAGAGAAAGATTTATCTGTCTCTGTAAGATAATTATAACAGTCGGATTGGAATCAGTCAACCCATACTTTCAATAACTAGTCAAATTCTTTTTACAAATCAACTGACAGAGTTTCAATAGAGCTTGGCTAACAGTGCTGGGTAAGGCTTGTATGGGGTAGAATCGTTCCAAGATGGTATCGTTAGGCCATTACCAAAGGAGAGGTGTGTTTATGGCGTTTTATCACTTGGCATTCATCACGTGTGCTGTAGTACAAGGACATCCCTCGTATTGCGAGGCAGAGAAGATGATTGATACCCAATACTATGGCTTGGTCACTTGTTATTCAGCAGCAAAGCGGCTTGATGAGCAGATGACTCGTGATTTTCTTGAGGAAGCGAAATCACAAGGCGACGATAAAGCCAGCTTGGAGCTGAAGACACGATGCTTATCAACTGAGGAAGGAGAGACGTTCTTAAAGCAGCAAGGGCCATCAGCCCTCATCATCACTGGTAAGAAATTCGAGTAACCACGGCTAGCGGCTCAGTCCGCTATCAGTCTCACCACACACCGACTTACGCGATTCTCCAGCGCAGTCCTATACCGTGCCGCTTCAAAGCCCCGCAAAAATGTGTGGCGCCTTTTGTGAACATGCGAAAATGTTGCTTATAAGTGCTGACTGTCTTGTTGCTCAGAAACATGCCCCTGGCGATTTCTTTATTGGTGCGGCCTTGGGCGAATAACTGTAAGACCATCAACTCACGGTCGTTGACCGTTCTGAACAGTTCGGTTTCGTCGTTGGGGTCGGCCTCCTGGCGAACCGTGTTCAGGGCCTGGCTGGGGAAGTAGTTGTATCCGGACATTACCGCGCGAATGGCGCTCAGAAGTTCGGTCAGGTCTTCCTGTTTGCAGACATAGCCGGAGGCCCCCGACTGCATGCAGCGAATGGCGAACAGCGTCGGCGTTTGCGCAGTCAGCACCAGTATTTTCAAGGGCACATTCATCGAATGAAAACGCGCGAGGACTTCCAGCCCATCGAGCTTGGGGATACTGATGTCGAGGATCACCAGGTCCGGCATGCATTCGCGGACCATTTGCATGGCATCGACGCCGTTGTCGGATTCGCCGACCACTCGATACCCCTCATTTTCCAGCAGTATGCGAACCGCCAAGCGAATGACCGGATGATCGTCGACTATAAAGACAGAGTTCATTTTAAATTCCCGTACAGCTGTCAAGAAAAGGCGCACCTTAGCCCAGAAGTTTGATGTGGACATGGGATGCGGGACCGTTCTGGGCTATATAGGAAAGTTCCTACGGAAAACGAAGGTTAGGATTACCGAAAAAGGATAAGGGAGGGCGCTGTCAATCGTGGATTGACAACTCTTTATTGCGAAAGCAGGCGGTTGTTTAATCCTGGCAGCAAGGTGCGGGAGATTTCCTACATTAGAAATCCTCGCGCTCGTCGAAGTGTCGGCAAGCGCTTGAATTTCAGCTATTGCGGGCTTGAACGCCCGGTCATTTCCCGGGCCATTTCGGTGGCGTAGCTGTCGGTCATGCCGGCGATGAAATCAATCATCCGCAAAAAGGCGGCATGCAGCGGCCAGGAGGGGGCCGGAGCGTTATTGCCGAGCAGGTCGAGGATGCGCTGGTTCTTGAACGACAGCGTGCGCCCGCCATGTTGTTCCAGCGCGGCACCGCAAAAAGCGTTCAGCAGGATTTCCAGTGTGGTGTAGGCGCCGATCTCATGCAGCGTCTTGCGTTTGTCCTGAAAGATCTTCTTGCGCGCCATGTCCTTGGCGCTGAGTACGCAGCGTTTGGCCGGGCCATGCATATGTTCCACCAAGTCGCCCGCCAGGGTGCCCTGGAGCAGCGCCTGTTGCTGTTCGACAAAGGCTCGTGCGGCTGCATTGGTCAAGTGTTCGATCGCCTTGCCACGCAGAATCGCCAGCTTGCGCCGCCGCGAGTCGCTGGGGCCGAGTTGGCGATAGGTTTCCGGCAGGTCGTCGCCCACCAGGCCCAGCAGCAGCGCTTCGACTTCGGGGTAGTCGAGCAAACCCATTTCCAGGCCATCTTCGAGGTCGATCAAGGCATAGCAGATGTCATCGGCGGCCTCCATCAAGTACACCAGCGGATGCCGTGCCCAGCGCTGATCTTCAAGTTGTGGCAGCTGCAGTTTGCTGGCGATCTGCTCCAGCAAGGGCAGCTCGCTCTGGTAGCAGCCGAACTTGTGTTTCTTGTAGCCCAGCGAGTCGGCGTGCCGGGCAGTCCAGGGGTATTTCAGGTAAGTGCCCAGGGTGGCGTAGGTGAGCCGGGTGCCGCCGTCGAACTGATGATATTCGAGCTGGGTCAGGACCCGAAAGCCCTGGGCATTGCCTTCGAAATTGAGAAAGTCCAGGCGCTCGGCGTCGCTCATGGCGTCCAGCCAGCCACGGCCTGCCGCCTGCTGGAACCAATGGCGAATGGCATCCTCACCGGAGTGGCCGAAGGGCGGGTTGCCGATGTCGTGGGCAAGGCACGCAGACTGCACCACCATGCCCAGATCGCTTGGCTCGCACCATTGCGGCAGGCTGTCACGCAGCGTTTCACCCACGCGCATACCGAGCGAGCGGCCGACGCAGCTGACTTCCAGCGAATGGGTCAGGCGGGTATGAATGTGATCGTTGCTCGATACCGGGTGCACCTGAGTCTTGCGCCCCAGGCGACGGAAAGCGCCGGAGAAAATGATCCGGTCATGGTCTTTGTGAAATGGGCTGCGCCCCAGTTCTTCAGGGCTGTGCAGGGATTTGCCGAGGCGTTCGCGGGTGAGCAGGGTGTGCCAATCCAAGGCGGTTCTCCATGACGTGGGCCAGCCGCTAGCTTCCCGCCTTGGCGCCGCCTGTGCAAGGGTATGGCGGCTGATTGGCAGACTGAGGGCGCGCGGGCAAGTCCCAATGCCGGTCAGTTAAGCAATCGAACGACGCAACACCTGTGGGAGCGGATTTATCCGCGAATCCAGACACCGCGGTTTTTCTGACATTGCGCGGTGCCTTCATTCGCGGCGGTCCGGCGATCCGGTAAATCCGCTCCCACATGGATCTCGCCTTAACTGACCGGCATTGGGGCAAGCCCGGCTCCTACAGTTTCCGGGCCGGCGATGAATGATTGCCGGTCTGTCAGTGCTTGGGCGGTGTTCCCTGCATGACCAGTTTGATCAGCGGAATCAAGCTGGTGCCCAGTTTGATCATCCGGGTAATGCCACCACCACTGGCACTACCGCCACGCGCACCCCGGCCGGTCAGAAAGCCCAGCAATACCACGGCGCCCAAGCCCCACAAAGGGGCGTGCTTGAAATCAAGGCTGCCCTGAAACTGTCGGGTCATGTTTTGTACCCGCTGCAAGGGGTTCACGATTTGCCGGGATTCATGGCGGATTTCCTGGCGATGCATTTCCATGCGCAGGCGAATCAGCGCCTTGCGCAGTTCACGCCGGTTTTGGGTTTTCGGGATTTCAGGCAGGCTCATGGCAACAGGCGCTCCCGGTCATTGGCCAGTTCGTGCAGCGTGGCTTCGAAAGGTGATGACTCATCGAAGATCGCGGCTTTCAGGCGTACGCCACAGAACACCGCTGCCAATGTATAGAAGCTGCACAGCCCGATGATCCCGGCAAGGCGATAGCTGTCCCAGACCAGGATCAGCAACAAGGCCGACAACCCGATCAGCAGCAACAGGGCAAACACCAGTGCCAACCCTGCAAACAGCAGCAGGCTCAAGGTGCGGGCCTTCTGCTCCTGCAGTTCGATACCGAACAGCTCAACGTGGCTGTGCAGCAGGCCAAGGAAGGCGGCGCCCAGGCGCCGCGTCGAAGAGCTGGTGCCCAGCGGATCGGTTTCTGTACCCATGGTCATCTCAGCGCCGTGTGGCCAGCAGGCCCAGTACAAAACCCACGCCGGCGGCGATACCGACCGACTGCCAGGGGTTGTCGCGCACATAGTCTTCGGTGGCGGTAACAGCCGCTTCCCCGCGCTGGCGCAGGGAGGCTTCGGTCAGCTTCAGGGTTTCGCGGGCCCGCAGCAGGCTGTCATGGATCTGTGCGCGCAGTTCGTCTGCCTGATCACCGGCCAGCGTGGCGGTATGTTCCAGCAGTTTCTCGGTGTCAGCGACCAGGGTCTGGAAATCTGCCATCAGGACGTCTTGAGCAGTCTTTGCTGTTTTGCTGGCCATGGGTCTCTCCGTAAGGGTGGCGGGTGTTTGTTTCGAGTCGCGGGCGTCGAAGAAGGTTCAGTTCGTCGCCAGGCCCGTTGAAAAAGGTGACTGGTACAGCTTTTGCTTCGAGCTGGTGCGTGAAAACCGGTAAGGCGCGCTGAATTCGGGCAGAGGAACGTCCCGGAGCGCATGAACCTTAACCGAAACGAATCAATCCCGAGGAAAATCTCAAGCGTCGATCGTTGCGCGGCACCAAATCGGTTCACAGGCATCAGGGAAAAATTTGCCATGCGAGCCAATTCGGTGCGGTTATTCGGGCGTCGACCTGCTTTGGTGCTTTTCCGTTATTTCAGGCCTGCTCACTCCATGGATAATTTGCAAAGCGCAGTGGACACTCTGGTCCACAGCTCCAATACGCTGTTTCTTCTGACTGGTGCGGTCATGGTTCTGGCCATGCACGCAGGGTTTGCCTTCCTGGAAGTCGGCACCGTGCGGCACAAGAACCAGGTTAATGCCTTGTGCAAGATTCTCAGCGATTTCGCACTCTCGACGCTGGCCTATTTCTTTATAGGCTACTGGGTCGCCTATGGGGTGAGTTTCCTTCAGCCAGCGTCAGTCATCAGTGCCGACCATGGCTACGCGCTGGTGAAGTTCTTTTTCCTGCTGACCTTTGCCGCAGCGATTCCGGCGATTATCTCTGGAGGCATTGCCGAGCGCGCGCGGTTTGCGCCGCAGCTGTGTGCGACGGTGTTGATCGTGGCCTTCATCTACCCGTTTTTCGAAGGGCTGATCTGGAACGGCAACTTCGGTTTCCAGGCCTGGTTGCAGGCTCGATTCGGTGCCGGCTTCCATGATTTTGCCGGGTCCGTGGTGGTGCATGCCATGGGCGGTTGGCTGGCGCTGGCGGCGGTGCTGCTGCTCGGTCCTCGTAACGGGCGCTACCGGGAAGGGCGCCTGGTGGCCTTTGCGCCTTCCAACATTCCGTTCCTGGCCTTGGGCTCATGGATTCTGATCGTTGGCTGGTTCGGCTTTAACGTCATGAGCGCACAGTCCCTTGGGAATGTCAGTGGGCTGGTCGCGGTCAACTCCTTGATGGCCATGGTCGGCGGCACCGTGGCAGCCCTGCTGGTAGGGCGCAATGACCCGGGCTTTCTGCACAATGGCCCCTTGGCGGGGCTGGTGGCTATTTGCGCCGGCTCTGACTTGATGCATCCGGTCGGCGCGCTGGTGACCGGCGCAATCGCCGGGGCGCTGTTTGTCTGGTGCTTCACCGCCGCACAAAACCGCTGGAAGATCGATGATGTGTTGGGTGTCTGGCCGCTGCACGGTGTCTGCGGGCTATGGGGCGGGATCGCTTGCGGTATCTTCGGCCAGACAGCACTGGGCGGCCTGGGTGGCGTGAGCCTGGCCAGCCAGCTGATTGGCAGCCTGGCGGGGATTATCGTCGCCTTGCTGGGCGGCTTTGCCGTGTATGCACTGCTCAAGACCCTGACCGGCATTCGCTTGAGCCAGGAGCAGGAGTATTACGGCGCTGACCTGTCGATTCACAAGATCGGCTCTACCGGCCAGGATTGAGGTCACGGAACCTTGTCATCCGGGGCATGATCCAGTCTTGGCAGGCACTCAAGGGAGATCCCCATGTCACGCTATTTCAACCAGCTCAGTTCGCGGATCAACACCCCGTTCATCCGCCAGCCGGAGCACAATGGCAAGGTCTGGGAATGCCAGTGCGGGCAATCGATCTTCTTTCGCAACAGCCAGTGCCTGGCCTGTTCGTCGGCGCTGGGGTACTGGCCCGAACTGAACCTGCTGGGCAGTCTGCAAGCGGGGGCGCAGGCAGACACCTGGCAGCTGGTCGCCGAGCCCGATGCCGGGCTGTTTCGACGCTGCGCCAACCTCGACACGCAGGCCGCCTGCAATTGGCTGCTGCCGGCGCACAGCCCTGGGGCGTTTTGCCAGGCCTGCTGCCTGAACCGGACCATTCCCGACCTGTCGATCCCGGAGAACCACGAGCGCTGGCGCAAGGTCGAGACAGCCAAGCGGCGAATGGTTGCGCAGTTGATCAATGCCGGTCTGCCCGTTGTGCCGCGCAAGGAGGGCGCCGAATCGGGCCTGGCGTTTGACTTCATTGGCATTGACCTCGAAGGGCAGGCGCCTACCACCGGCCACGCCAACGGCCTGATTACCCTGGACATCAAGGAAGCCGATGACGCCTTTCGCGAGCAGATGCGGGTGCAACTGCGTGAGCCGTATCGAACCTTGCTCGGCCATTTTCGCCATGAAGCAGGGCATTACTACTGGGACCTGCTGGTCGCGCAAAGCCACTGGCTGGAGCCGTTCCGGCAGGTATTCGGGGATGAGCGGGACAGCTATGCCGATGCCTTGCAGCGTCACTACGAGCAAGGGCCGCCTGGCGACTGGGCCGCCGGCCATATCAGCGCCTACGCCACCATGCACCCGTGGGAAGACTGGGCCGAGACCTGGGCGCATTACCTGCACATGATGGATGCGGTGGACACCGCGTTGGGGTTCGGCATGAACGCCCGCTCACTGGAGCTCGATTATCCACCGTACAGCCTGCAAAGCCTCTACAACCCCCAGGCGGTCGGGGCGCTTGAGTTTCTTGGCTTCATCAACGCCTGGATCGAGTTGTCCGGCATGCTCAATGAGCTCTCTCGCAGCATGGGGCAAGTGGATTTTTACCCCTTTGTGCTATCGGCCCCGGTCATTGCCAAGCTGCATTTCATTCATCTGGTGGTGCAGGGTGCTCAATCACCAGAGTATGGGTTAACTATGTAGTCCCGACATAGAGGCTGTTCTTCCTAGGCTCGAGCTTTCACTGTCGAGTCTTTGAAATGAAGTCCACATCTGAACACACCCGTTTGCACGAAAACCTCAACATTCTGACCCAATCCTTGCCGGCTTGGCTGGCAGGGGACGAACCGGCACGGGTGTCTGCTCGTCAAAGCTATGTGTTTGCGCTCAGGGCATTGCACATCGCCAATCGAGAGGTCGCTCGTATTCTGGCGCCTCTGCAGTCGCTTGAAGCGTTCGCCAGCGAACTGCTTTCCCAGCGACTGGAGGTGGAGTGGGGGCTCACGGGCCTGGATCTGCGGGCCTGTGAATACATCAGGAATGTTTACGATTACCAGCCTGTTTTTGCCGGGCACAGGACTTGGAACGTGACGCTGGCGGCTCGTTGCAGTCTGCTGCAGGGCGCGCTGCAGAACTTTGAACTCGAAGAGACGAATGCAGAGCGCTATGCCTATGGTTCGGGGCTCTTCATCGAGGGGGAAAAGTTGAAGCTGGCCCCTGAAGCCTTTGCCTTGATGTGCCGAGATCTGGATATAGGGCGCCGTTATCAGGAGCACCTCAAGTCGATTTTCACGCCAGCCAGCAAGCCCGCGGCTGTTCAGGTATTCAGTCGACTGACGGCTGCCCGGCGCTGTGCATTGCGGGTTGCGGCGCATGCGGGTTATCTGAAAAAACAAGTGGGTTGGTCGGCCTACCAGATGTTGTTGCAAGTGTGTGATGGCGATGAAGTCGCTCTCTATGAAGGGGAAGCAGTCATCTGTACCGAGCTTTCCCTGTTCGGTCAGGCCCTGACCGGGCTCGCGTTGTTCAAGCAAAGCCAGATGTTGTCGCCATTTCGGGTCCCCGGTGGCAAGCAAGTGTTGTATGTCCCGGGTGACCCCATTGCCGAACTGCAGGAGTACGACGATCACGCGGCAATGCTCGATGGCTTGAACGGACGCCTGAAGGTCGAGCGGTTCCGCGAATTGCTGGTGCGGCATGCGCCGCTGGCCGCGCAGGCCGCATTAAGACACAAATTGGCTCACCCACTTGAGCGCGGCCATTTAACGACCCGTGTGCTGGTGGGTAACCTGTTCGAGTCGATGGTTACAGGGCGCTGGGACCAACTGATTGGGGATTGTCAGATACTGGCGGTGGCCACCGCCGATGTGGACAGCGCTGCACGCGATCGTCTGTGGGCAGAGCTCGAAGCAGTCGGTGTCGTGTTGTTGAATCTGGCGGGGTTGTTTGTGCCTCTATTGAACCAATTGCTGCTGGGCGCGATGGCGGGGCAATTGGCTTCTGATGTCTACGAAGGGGTAGAGGACTGGACTGAAGGGCGCACCGACGAGGCAAAGGAGATTCTCCTCAATGTGGACCAGAACCTGGGTATCGCGGTGGGTACAGGGTTGATCGCCCATCAGGTCATCAACTGGGTCAAAACGTCGGCACTCTTTGAACGGCTGCGGCCCATCCAGTTGTTTTCCGGGCAAAAACGCTTGTGGAATCCAGATCTGGCGCCCTATCGCCGTGACCTTGAGCTGGCTGGCTCAGAGCCTCAGGTAGAGGGCCGTATACCTGTCGATGGGCACGACTATGTCGTGATCGACAAGCAGCCATACCGGGTTTTCCATGATCGAACCCTGGGCAAGTGGCGGATCGAGCATCCGACGCGTGCAGGGGCCTGGTCACCCGTCCTTGAAGGCAATGCTGAAGGCGCCTGGCGAATTCAGCAGGAGAATCCCTGGGAGTGGGAGCAGCCTCGATATCTAATGCGACGCCTGGGGCGGGCGGCCAGTGGCCTGGATGACCAACAGATCGATCAGATCCTGGCAGTCACCGGCGTCAGTGATGAGCAATTGTGCCGAGTGCACGTCGACTCGCTGGCTGCACCGGCAAGCCTGCGTGTGGCCATTGACGATTTTCTTCAGGACGCTGCCATCGATGGGTTTATCACTCGGCTGCGTGACGCCGGCGTTATCACTGATGAGCAATCGGCACTCTTTTTACTGCCGCGGATGGCCGGTTGGCCAGAGACGACGGATGCGCTATTGAAGATCAAGCAGCGTGCTGCCGACGTGACTCTGCTTCAGGCGCTCGAACAGGCACTGGATGTGCGGCAGCTGACCTTGTTGAAAGGCACTCATCCGACGCTTGCGGACGCGTTGGCCTCCTGCGCTGAAAATCAACGGGTCAGTTTGTTCGAGCATTGCCTGGGGTCGAAACAATCGCCGATGTCGGTCGCAGGCCAGGTGATTCAACGAGACTTTCCAGGATTGCCCGGTGCGTTGGTCGATGAGTTGTTGGCGCAGTGCCGCGACACTTCGGCGCTACGTCTGGAGCAGGGCGGCAGGGTGCCATTGGCGCTTGCCGAGCAGGCGCGCTGGAAACTGCGTGACTATCACTTGATGACTTCACTTGAAGGCTTTTATTTGCCTGGGCGCCGCACCGCCCGCTTCGACAAGCTGGTGGTCGGGCTTTTGGATCATCTGCCACTACGGCGAACGGAGTTTGCGCTGCAGTTACGTGATCAGAGCGTGGGTGGCGAGCTGCTCGCGGTCGCCGGAGCGCGCGATACCACTGCGGTGGGAACGCTGATACGCACACCGCAGGGGTATCAGGTCCGCCCGGCCACAGGGCAGGCGCCCTCATTGCATCAAGACCTGTTCGACGCCCTGACACACCTGCTGCCCGCCGACGGTCTGGATCAGCCAGGCAGTGCTGCCAGGCTGCGCACAGATTTGGCATCGCTCGCTTTCGCCGATCGCCCTCGTGCGGCCGGTCTGGCCGGACAGGCCCCCGCACAGGCCTGGTTTCAACGGCCTTCGCGTCTGAGCGACAACCGCGTGGGCTATCCCTTGAGCGGGCGTGGCGCAGTGGGGCGTCACACGCCCTTTATGGTGGAGCAATGCAAGGCTCTGTTTCCGGGCATGAGCACCCGCGAAATCGGGCGCTACCTGGATGGCTTGAGCGATGTCGGTATCGCGCTTCAGCCGTTTTTCGAGCAGAAACAGATTGAGCTCCAGGCGTTGCGTGACAGCCTCGAGGAATGGCAGGAGCGAGCGAACAATCAGCCCGCCGACGTGAAGGCACGGCGACGCGACGTTGCCCAGCGCTTGATCGCCGGATGGCGACGGCAGAGCGGCCGGTACTTCAATCAGGCGGGCGAATTCCAGGGATACCGGCTGGACCTGCAAGGCGCAGATTTGAGTCATGCGCCGGTTTTTCCCCTGGAAGTGGATTTTTCCCATATCCGCCATTTGTCACTGGCCGATGCCCAACTGAGCGATATCCCCAACGGCTTTCTCGACCCCTTCAGCAAACTGCAAGTGCTCGATCTGCGGGATAACAGCCTGACACAGCTGCCTGCTGCCATCGGCGATATGGTGCGGCTCGAAGCGCTCGACCTGCAGGGTAATGGCATTGTTCTGAATGAAGCGGCGGTTCAGGCCCTAAGCGGCTTGAGGCGGCTCGAAGAGCTCTCGCTGGAAGGTAATCCGATTGGCAGGCTGCCGAACCTGGTCACGCTGCCTGGAGTGCGCATGTTGAGTCTGCGCAATACTGGCGTGACAGAAGTCCCTACAGGTTTGTCCGGTCTTGAGCACGTAGAGTTGGTGGACCTGCGGGATAACCGGATCGAGCAGCTATCCGCTGAGGCCTACAGCCAGAACAGGCAACTGGCGCGCGCGTTGATGCTCGATGGCAACCCTTTGAGCGAAGACACCCTTGGGCAGGTCGATGACTATCGTGAACGTACCGGCATCAATCTGGGGCAGTTGCCATTGCGTGAGGCTGCCACAGGCGATCCGGCCGTTTTGTGGCTCATGGGCGATGACAGCGAACTGGCCCAGGCGCGTGAGGCGCATTGGTTTGCCTTGCGCGCGGAGCCGGGTAGCGATGCGTTCTTCCAGCTGCTGGATGCCCTGAGCATCACCGCCGACTATGACACCGATCGCCGGGGATTGACCGAGCGGATGTGGGAGGTTGTCGATGCTGCGCACGCCAATAGCCAGCTACGCACCGAACTCTTCGACCTTGCCGCCAACCCGCGCAGCTGCGGGGACAGTGTCTCGTTGAACTTCAGCTACCTTGAACTGCAGCTCAAGGTCTTCAAAGCCAATGCATCGGGTGATGCCAGCGAAGTCCGCAATGAGCTGCTGCACCTGGGGCGGGGGTTGTTCCGCCTGGAACAGTTGGACATCATTGCCCGCGAAGACGTGAGTGCGCGCCCGGTTGTGGCCGGGCAGCCGGTTGATGAGATCGAGGTGGTGCTGGCGTATCGGGTGGGGCTGGGCGAGCGACTCGAACTGCCAGGGCAGCCGCGCAGCATGCTTTACCGAAGCGTGTCCGGCGTCACCCAGGCACAATTGAGAGCCGCCGAAAGCCGTGTGCTGGCGGTGGAACAGCCTGCCCCGCTGGCGCAATTCATCGCCTCTCAAGGGTACTGGAGCAAGTGGCTGCAAGCTAATCGGGCGGAGTCATTTACCCGGTTGCGCGAATCTTTCGAGGCCGACGAAGATGCGCTCGAAGCACGCAAGCCGCAGATGGAGGAGCAAGCCTATGTGGACAGTTACAACCGCCTGCATCAAACCTATCAGCGCCAGAAACAGGCGCTCAAGCAACGATTGACGCTAGCGGAGCTGGAACGCCCTGAACCTGCCGAAAATGCCTAGGATTCACAAGTCCTTGAGAAACGTTGGTTTTTTCAACGGACAGAGGTTGTAACTTAGCGAAGTCTCGGTACAATGGCGCGGCTTGTCGCTAGATAAGCTGCGTTATGGTGACCCCATCGGTCCCCCCGCAACGATTAACCGTGAACCCGGTCAGGCCTGGAAGGGAGCAGCCGCAGCGGTGACATTGTGTGCCGGGGTGTGGCTGGTGGGGTTGCCTCCATTAAAGCGCATTCAACGCTCGCCGTCCTGGCGACGTTTCCCCCCCCTTATAATCCTCCTTGTTCAGCCCTTGGCGCCGTTACGTCTGCTGCGTCACATCCTGCCATGATCATTCGCAAATTACCGTGCCCAGCGAGCGCAGCGGATGCAATTTTGCCGTTGCTCCGCTACGATTAGCGGTCTTTGGTTTATCTATCCGACGGTTTTCGATGAGTTATCAGGTTCTTGCACGTAAATGGCGTCCGCGCTCGTTCCGCGAAATGGTCGGCCAGACCCATGTGCTCAAGGCCTTGATCAATGCGCTGGACAACCAGCGGCTGCACCACGCCTACCTGTTCACCGGGACCCGCGGCGTCGGTAAAACCACCATCGCGCGGATCATCGCCAAGTGCGTGAACTGTGAAACCGGGATCACTTCTACGCCTTGCGGTACTTGCTCGGTCTGCCGGGAAATCGACGAAGGCCGCTTTGTCGACCTGATCGAGATCGACGCCGCGAGCCGGACCAAGGTCGAAGACACCCGCGAACTGCTCGATAACGTGCAGTACGCCCCGAGTCGTGGGCGCTTCAAGGTCTACCTGATCGACGAAGTGCACATGCTCTCCAGTCACTCCTTCAACGCTTTGCTCAAGACGCTGGAAGAGCCGCCGCCCTACGTTAAATTCATTCTCGCGACCACCGACCCACAGAAGCTGCCGGCCACCATTCTGTCGCGCTGCCTGCAGTTCTCCCTGAAGAACATGACCCCTGAGCGCGTGGTCGAACACCTGAGCCATGTGCTCGGTGCCGAAAACGTGCCGTTCGAAGACGATGCCTTGTGGCTGCTCGGGCGCGCTGCCGATGGCTCGATGCGCGACGCGATGAGCCTGACCGACCAGGCCATTGCCTTCGGTGAAGGCAAGGTGTTGGCCGCTGATGTGCGGGCAATGCTCGGTAGCCTGGATCATGGCCAGGTGTACGGTGTGCTGCAGGCGTTGCTCGAAGGCGACGCCCGGGCCTTGCTTGAGGCTGTGCGCCAGCTGGCCGAACAAGGGCCGGACTGGAACGGCGTGCTGGCAGAAATGCTCAATGTGCTGCACCGCGTGGCCATTGCCCAGGCCTTGCCTGAAGCCGTCGATAACGGCCAGGGTGATCGTGACCGCGTATTGGCGCTGGCCGGTTCGCTGCCCGCCGAAGATGTGCAGTTCTATTACCAGATGGGCCTGATAGGCCGGCGTGACCTGCCGTTGGCGCCCGATCTGCGCGGCGGTTTTGAAATGGTCCTGCTGCGGATGCTGGCCTTCCGCCCGGCGGACAGCGCCGATGCACCGAGGCAGCTGCTAAAGACGCCGGGGATCAATCAGGCCACAGTTGATTCCACTCGCACAGTGGCAGCGGTTGCTCCGGTTGCCGCGCCATTGCCGGTAGCCGCCCCTGCGCCATCCGTCACTCCCGTGGTCGCGCCCGCGCCCGTCGTGGCTGCTCCTGCTGTCGAAGCGGTGGACTTGCCGTGGAACGAGCCTGCTGCGCCAACGCCGGTTGCCGAACCCGTGCCTGTGCCGCAACCTGCGCCTGCACCGATTCTGGAGGTGGTCGCCGAGCAGCCCGAACCTGCGCCCATTGCGATGCCAACGCCGGCGAGCCCCGTGCCCGACGCACCGCAACAGCCCGTCAGCGCGCCGGCGGATGAAGCCAGCTACAGTCCGGCCGGCATGGAGCGCGACGACGAGCCGCCGCTGGACGATGATTACTACGACGTCGATATCGATTCGGCGAACTATGGCTATCTGGATGAGCTGGCCAGCGAAACCGTGGCCGAGCCAGTGGTCGAGCAAGCGCCGGAGCCGGCCTCGCAACCGGCCACCGGCCTGGCCTTGCAGTGGCTTGAGCTGTTTCCCAAGCTACCGATTTCGGGCATGACCGGCAGCATCGCGGCCAACTGTTCGTTGATCGCGGTCGAGGGCGACCACTGGCTGCTGCACCTGGACCCGGCGCACAGCGCGCTGTTCAACGCCACCCAGCAGCGGCGCCTGAACGAGGCGCTGAACCAGTGCCTTGGCCGTACCCTGACCCTGAGCATCGAGCTGATCCGGCCCGAGCAGGAAACCCCGGCCCAGGCCGCGTCGCGCAAGCGTGCCGATCGTCAGCGCGAGGCCGAAGAATCGATTCACGCCGATCCGTTCATCCAACAGATGATGAAGCAGTTCGGCGCAATCATTCGTGACGATACTATTGAACCTGTCGACGCTTTGGCCAGCCAAAGCGAATAACTGATAACCGAATCCACGTGCGCGACTGGTGTCCGTGGAAAACTGGCAAATTGATAGAAAGGTGATTCCCATGATGAAAGGTGGCATGGCCGGCCTGATGAAGCAGGCTCAGCAAATGCAGGAAAAAATGGCCAAGATGCAGGAAGAACTGGCCAATGCCGAAGTGACCGGCCAATCGGGCGCAGGCCTGGTCAGCGTGGTCATGACCGGTCGTCATGACGTCAAGCGCATCAGCCTGGACGACAGCCTGATGCAGGAAGACAAGGAAGTGCTCGAAGACCTGATCGCCGCCGCCGTCAATGACGCCGTGCGCAAGGTCGAAGCCAACAGTCAGGAAAAAATGGGTGGCATGACCGCCGGCATGCAACTGCCGCCGGGCTTCAAGATGCCGTTCTGACGGCATCCAGGCGATACCCGAATGCCAGGCTTATGCCTGGCATTTTCGTTTGCGCCCGGCGGGCATTGCAGTGAACGGCGCTGACGGTTGAGGGTCAGGAGAGTAGAGTTTGAATTCCAATTGTGTTCAAGGAGTGCCCGATGGCCCAGGAACCGACCCTTAACCAACGCATTGTTCTGGCCTCACGCCCGCAGGGAGTGCCAACCCCGGAAAACTTCCGCCTTGAGCGCGAGGTCTTGCCGGACCTGGAAGACGGGCAAGTGTTGCTGCGCACTCTGTACCTGTCGCTGGACCCGTACATGCGCGGGCGCATGAGCGATGCACCGTCCTACGCCGCACCGGTGCAGATCGATGAGGTGATGACGGGCGGCGCGGTCAGCGTGGTCGCGGCGTCGCGTCATCCCAGATTCGCTGTGGGCGACCTGGTGGTCGGTGCTACCGGTTGGCAGACCCACTGCGTCAGCAATGGCAGCGGCCTGGTGCCGTTGCCGCCGGGCTTGCCCAGCCCATCCCTGGCCCTGGGTGTTCTCGGCATGCCGGGCATGACCGCTTACATGGGCCTGATGGATATTGGCCAGCCCAGGGCCGGTGAAACCCTGGTGGTGGCTGCGGCGTCCGGTGCCGTGGGCTCGGTGGTCGGGCAGGTGGGCCGGTTGCTGGGCTTGCGAGTCGTGGGCATCGCCGGTGGTAACGAAAAATGCCGCTATGTGGAAGACGAGCTGGGCTTTGATGCCTGCGTCGATCACAAGAGCCCGAGCTTGGCTGAAGACTTGGCCAGTGCCTGTGAAAACGGCATCGATATCTATTTCGAGAACGTCGGCGGCAAGGTGTTCGACGCAGTACTGCCACTGCTCAACACCAAGGCGCGGATACCGGTCTGCGGCCTGATTGCCCAGTACAACGCCACCCACTTGCCGGAAGGCCCGGATCGTCTGGCATTGCTGCAACGCACGATTCTGACCAAGCGCCTGCGCATGCAGGGCTTTATCGTCTTCGATGATTACGGTGACCGCCATCAGGAGTTCTACGCGGCCATGGCGCCGTGGGTGCGCGATGGCAAGGTCAAGTTTCGCGAGGATGTGGTCGAAGGCCTCGAGCATGCACCGGACGCCTTTATCGGGCTGCTGGAAGGGCGCAACTTCGGCAAGCTGGTGGTCAAGGTGTCATGATGGCCGCCGGCTTATTTGACGGGGCTTTCTGGCGTCGGTATAAACCGCGTCTCGTTGTTATGTCAGGCCATTGCCCATGAGTTTCAGTCCACTGATTCGCCAACTGATCGATGCCCTGCGCACGTTGCCAGGTGTTGGCCAGAAAACGGCCCAGCGCATGGCCCTGCAGCTGCTCGAGCGTGATCGCAGCGGCGGCCTGCGCCTGGCCCAGGCGCTGAGCCAGGCGATGGAGGGCGTGGGGCATTGCCGCCAGTGCCGCACGCTGACCGAGCAGGAGTTGTGCCCGCAATGCGCGGACACCCGTCGCGACGACACCCTGTTGTGTGTGGTGGAAGGGCCGATGGATGTCTACGCGGTCGAGCAGACCGGTTTTCGCGGGCGCTATTTTGTGCTCAAGGGGCACTTGTCACCGCTCGATGGCCTGGGGCCGGAGGCCATTGGCATTCCGCAGTTGCTGGCGCGAATCGAGGAAGGCAAGGGCAGCTTTGCGGAAGTGATTCTGGCGACCAACCCGACCGTGGAAGGCGAAGCAACGGCGCATTACATTGCCCAGTTGTTGGCGGAAAAGGGTTTGATCGTGTCCCGAATTGCCCACGGCGTGCCGTTGGGAGGGGAGCTGGAGTTGGTGGATGGCGGGACGCTGGCGCACTCCTTCGCAGGCCGCAAGCCGATCTCATTGTAGGAGCGGACCTGGCCGCGATGGGGCGCGCAGCGCCCCCAGAGGCCCGTGACATCTGCAACCTATCTTTGCGAATGCAGACGGTTTCAGCATCGCCGGGGCCGCTGCGCGCCCCATCGCG
>NZ_JAAAMT010000028.1 GCF_009905435.1 Pseudomonas sp. R5(2019) | reverse complement strand
GCGACACTATGTGGGCAAATATGGTGCTGGCCTATGAGCGTCTGCCGGACGACGTGAAAGCGAAGATCGAAGGTCTTCGGGCCCGTCACAGCATCGAGGCGAGCTTTGGCGCGGCCATGCCGATCGAAAAGCGCCTTGCGCTCAAGGCCCGGTACCCGGACGCGGAGCATCCGGTGGTGCGCATCCACCCTGAAACGGGTGAGAAGGTGCTATTCGTCAACAGTTTCGCGACCCACTTCAGCAACTATCACACGCCTGAGCGGGTGCGCTTCGGTCTGGACGCCAGCCCTGGCGCGGGGGATCTACTGCGCTACCTGATCAGCCAGGCGAATATCCCCGAGTATCAGGTGCGTTGGCGCTGGAAGCCCAACAGCATCGCCATCTGGGACAACCGCAGCACTCAGCATTACGCAGTCATGGATTACCCACCCTGCCATCGCAGGTTGGAGCGCGCCGGCATCATCGGTGACAAGCCTTACTGATCCATCTTCTCTGCACTGCCCTATCCGTCTGCTGGGACTGCTTTCGGATGAGCATCGCTGTAAAAGAGTAAACCTGTAATTGGGCTGGCAGGAGGCCGATGGCTTCTCGCCCGCTTTCCATCTGCCAAGCTCTATGCGCTCGACAACAATGAGTAGAAGCAAGGCTGCGAGTGCACAACACCCGAGTCGACTGCCCGCCCTTTAGTGCTCCGCCCTGCCAAGTGGAGTGTCTGTAGCAATGGCCGTTCTAACAGGGGCATTTTTCTTCATGCTACGCCAAGCGCTAGGCGACATTCCAAATTGGCTGATGAACCAGCGCGTGAGGGAAGTCGCCGTGGTGAAGCCCAGCATGTCAGAGATTCGTTCCAGCGAGTAATTCAAGTTCTCTATGTAGCGCAGCACCAGATCGCGGCGGGCTTCGCTCAACAGGGCGTTGAAAACATAGCCTTCGTCTTTCAAGCGACGCTGCAGGGTGCGTACGTTGAGGCCCTGAGCTTGGGCAATCTGCTCGATGGAGGCGCGACCCATCGGCAGCCGCAGGTAGATGGCCTTGCGTACCTCGAACAGGATCGACGGCCCTGCAGTGCTCTGCAGCGAGTCGAGATAACGCTGGGCGTAGCGCGCCATCGCCGGGTCTGCATGGGGATTGGCCATATCCAGGTTGGCATTGGGGCAGACAATGCCATTGAATTCGCTGCCAAATACCAGGTTGCAGCCGAACAAGCGCCGATGCAATTGCAGGTTGTCGGGGGCCACGTGGGTGAAGTGGACGCTGTAGGGGTGCCAGTGTGCACCGAGCTGGGCGGCGCACAGACGGAATAACACGCCAATGGCCAGCTCATTGGCTTGATGGCAGGGCATCGGCGACTGGGTGATCACTTCTTCGCGAATGATCACCGTCTTGCCCACTTCTTCAATATGCAGGGCAAGAGAGTTGTTCATCAGCTGGCGGTAATCAACCAACACCTGCAACGCATCACGCAGCGTACGTTGGTGGGGAAGTAGCAGGCTGATGACACCCAAGTCCGAGAGCTGGCGCGACT
Organism: Pseudomonas sp. R5(2019); assembly: GCF_009905435.1. Lineage (GTDB taxonomy): Bacteria > Pseudomonadota > Gammaproteobacteria > Pseudomonadales > Pseudomonadaceae > Aquipseudomonas. The sequence goes on along the minus strand of NZ_JAAAMT010000028.1, from coordinate 73,118 downwards.
CGGCCATGCTCAAGCCGAAGGTCTGACAACCGCTGGCGGCGGCCGAGTTTTCCAGCAGGCGCACCGTCGCTTCGAGCGGGACACTGTGTTCGGGGTGCTGCAGTTGGGCTTTGCTCAGGCCGACGCCGGCCAACAATTCGAGCGGGTTGAGCCCCAGGTGCTGGCTCACCTCCAGGTAGTTGGTCAGGACAGCAGCGCGAACGAACGTTGTCATGAAAAAGGGCTTCCTTCGTCTGGCTCATGTGGAAATGAGCCGGGCCGACTAAACGGTGTAAAGGGCCCTCATTGTCGGGTGAGCCAGCTGATCTTTGCGGCAGGCCCTCCCGACTATGAGGTCGATGTTCCAACGCGGGAATGACAAGGGGGATTAGCGTTACAGGGCGTTGGCCTCATGCCGGTCATGAACGCCCTGGCCGCGCCAATGGTCAACTGCAGACCGTCGGCGCATCGACATCATCAGAAGCCGACTTGGTCGGCACCTTTGAGCTGCAGCATCTGACGCGTCTCGTCTGGCGTGGCCACCTCCAAATTCAGCGCATGCAGGATCGACACCACACGCTTGACCTGGTCTGCATTGCTCTTGGACAACACACCAGGGCCATCCCATAGCGAGTCTTCGAGGCCAACGCGCACATTGCCGCCCATGGTTGCCGACATGGTCGCGAGGGGCATCTGATTTTTTCCTGCACCCAACACTGACCAGTAGTACTCGTTGCCAAACAACCGGTCGGCCGTGCGTTTCATTTGCAATACATCCTCCGGATGCGCACCGATGCCACCGAGCAGTCCAAAAACGGACTGAATCAACAACGGTCCTTTGACGATGCCACGATCCAGGAAGTGTGCGGCCGTGTAGAGATGTCCAATGTCATAACACTCGATTTCAAAGCGCGTGCCATTGTCCGCGCAGGACTCCAGAATGTACTGAATGTCGCTAAAGGTGTTTTTGAACACCCGATCGCGCGACCCCTCCAGATACGGCCTCTCCCAGTCGTGCTGGAAATCGTGAGACCGGTTGAGCATGGGGTAGAGGCCGAAATTGATCGACCCCATGTTTAGCGACGCGACCTCCGGCTTGAGTTGCAGCGCAGGCTGCAAGCGCTCCTCCACAAGCATATTGGGCGCGCCGCCGGTGGTGAGATTGATGACGACATCTGAGCGCCGCCGGATGTTGGGGAGAAACTCCATGAACAGCCGCGGGTCTTGCGAGGGCTGGCCGTTGTTCGGGTCCCGTGCATGCAGGTGCACGATGGACGCGCCTGCCTCTGCGGCGCTAACCGCTGCCTCCTCTATCTCGGACGCAGTGACAGGAAGGTAAGGAGACATCGAAGGGGTATGAATCGAACCCGTCACCGCGCAAGTGACGATGACCTTGTTTTGATTGGCTGCCATAAATTCTCCAGGATGTAATGCGACCAGAAAAGCTCTTTCCGTGGTTCCGTGATTCCGTGATTCCGTGATTCCGTGATTCCGTGATTCCGTGATTCCGTGATTGTTGTTCAAGTGGTTTTTTGCGACTTATCATTTAAGGACAAATCGCTGAATCACTGGCGTGGCACCCACAACCACAAACGGCCTCAGGGATGTACTGCCGCTACGGCCGGGCTCGCCACTTGATTGATTTGCTCACCCTGTAAACGGGCCATATCGTTGTGGTAGTGACGCCTGGCGTAAATCAACACGGCGGCCGCTGCGATGCTGACCAGTGGCACCAGCTGAAGCGCTGCATCCAGCCCGATATGGTCGGAAACCTTGCCAGTGATCAGTGGGCCGGTCGCCAGGCCGAGCAGGTTGTTGGCCAAGGTCAGAGTGGCCAGGGCGGTGCCATGCACCGTGTAGTGGGTCAAGTTACCGACCATTGCGCTAGTAGGGCCATTGGTCCCGGCCGCGACCATCATGCCCAGGCAGATCAGCACCAGCTGTACGGGGCCATGCGGCAGGGCGAACGCCAGTGACAGCAGCACGCAACTGCCCAGGCAATAGCCGACAGCCAAGCTGATTTTGCGATCCGCGCGCTTGCGCGCGAAGCGGTCACAGAGGATGCCGCAGCCAACGACCCCAATCCCGCCGCACAACATGATGATCGCCGCCAGTGTGGCGGCCTTGTCGGTGCCCATGGCGTAGTAACGGTTCAGGTAGCTCGGCATCCATACGATCACGGTACCCGCAACAAACAACTGCAAACCGCTACCCACGTAAGCGCTGATCACCGAGCGGCTGGAATACAGGGTACGCAGCGGACGCTGGGCCTTGACTGCCGCCTTGCTGGCAACATCGGCCAGGTGCTTGGGCGCGATGCGCGCCTCCTTGACGATTATCGGGTACAGCACGGCCAATAACAGACCGAACAGCGCTATGGCAGCGAACGCCCAGCGCCAGCCAAGGTGCTGCGCTATGACCCCGCCGATGGCGATGCCCAGCACCGAGCCGAACATGCCACCGGCCATAAAGGAGCCCGCCAGGGTGGCGCGCATGTCCCGCGGGAATACCGCCATCACCACGGCACCACCCACGCTGCCGTAGGCAGCCTCTCCGACGCCCACCAGAAAACGCGCGATGAGCATCTGTTGATAGTTCTCTGCCAACGCGCAGCCCAGGGTCGCCAGGCTCCAGAGCAAAGCCATCAATACCAGACTCTTTACGCGACCGAAGCGGTCGGCCATCAGGGACAAGGGAACGGTCAGCAGGCCGACCATCAGCGCCACGATGCCGCTGAGCAAACCGAGCTGGCTATCCGACAGCGCCCACTCACTTTTGAGCAACGGGAACACGGCGTTAAGCACTTGCCGTGACATGTAATCGGAGATCAGCAAACCGAAGGTCAGTGCAAAAACAATCCAGGCATAGCGACGCGGTATACCGATCGAAGTGTCATTGCCGTCATCGGCGCAGGGGTGATAGGCGGCCATGCTATATCCTCATTTTATCTATTATTGTTATGGATCAAGCTTGAACAGAGACTTCGACCAAGGCTCGTCCCTGAGCATCAATCGGAGCACCCCAAACCCGCAGAGCTATCGGTGCAGGCACCTCGGTTCAGCGGGTTTGCTCTTTTTCATCAACGCCAGGGAATCGAACGGTCAACAGCCCCTAAACGGTTGCGGCCGTCTTGCGCAGGAAACCCTGGTGCCCACCGTTGCGGTTGGGTGCGAAGCCGTTGGCCTGCAGACTTTCTTCCACTGTGTCGTAGAACACGCCGATTTTGCTCATCTCGCGTGCCTGCTGGGCGGTGGCGATCGGGCGGCCGAATTCGCGTGAGATACGCACCAGTTGCTCGATCTGTTCGACGGTGGACATCTTTTCCGTTTGCGCCTGGTTCCAGAGGTTGTCCTCGATGCCGCAGCGCACGTGCAGGCCCATCGCAATGCCCATCATGTTGACCGGCAACACGTTGCGCATCGAGCTTTCAACTGTGACCACCGCGCCGTCCGGCACGGCGCGCAAGAAGTTGGCCAGGCTGTAGATGTTAGGTACGTCCATGCCACCGCCGATCGCCACCCAGTTCATGACCAGCGGGCCCTTGTAGATGCCGCGGCGCATTAGCCGCTCGACCGACTCGAAGCTGTTGAGGTTGTAGCACTGGAAGGCACTCTGGATGCCCGCGGCCGTCAGGCGTCGGATGTGCTCTTCCGCCCAACCCGGCTGCGCCGGCACCGTCATCTCCTTGTAGGCGGTGTAGACGTCAGGGTCTTCCATAGAGGTGCCCTTGATGTCTTTGTAATCCCAGTGCTCGACGACGTTCATCTGCGAGGTGTTCACTGTCACCGTGACTTGATCGGGCTTGGGATCGAGTTCAGCCAGCATATGGCGCGTATCGTCGCTCAGCCACTTGGCAGCGGCACCTTCCGTTTCCGGTGCAAAGCTGATCGAGCCGCCTACCTGAATGATCATCTCTGGCACGGCTTCCCGCACACCGGCGATCAGCTCGTTGAATTTGGACAGGCGCTTGGATCCCTTGCCGTCCAGTTCACGCACGTGCAAGTGCAGCACGGTGGCCCCGGCGTTGTAGCAATCCACCGCCTTCTGCACCTGCTCGGCCATGGTCACCGGAATGTCCTCGGGAAAGTCGGAGGGCACCCACGACGGTGCATAAGGTGCTGCCGTGATGATCAGGGGCTGCTGGTTTTCGGTGAAGAGGTGGCCGTCAAGGAAGTTCATGGAGTATCTCCAAAATAATGATTGAGGGGCGCTACGTCTGAAAGACTTGTTGGGCTTTTAAAGGGGATGCTTAGTTGGCTTCAGCTTCGAGTCTGGCCATTTCTTCCTGCAGAATCGGTCCACCGAGACTGCAGGAGTGCAAACCGAGCATGGCGACGCATTCCAGAACCCCCATGACTTCCTCAGGGCTGGCACCCAGCTGTAGCGCTTTGCGGGTATGTCTGCGCACACCAGGGCTGTACATGTGGGTGCATGAAGCGTTCACCGCGATGGCGAGGAACTCGTAGGTCTTGGGGTCGACCAAACCGCGAGCGACGGGCAACTGTGCGGTTTGAAGAAATTTCTCGGTCCATTCCGGGTCAAGCCGGGCGAAACTATCCCAGTCTTGATTCCACTGTCCGGTGGCGCGCATCCGGTCAATGAGCGGAGTGGCTGGCGGGAGGTTTTCGTCTTGGTTGGCGGTGGCGTCCATCCTGATCTTTATGGGTGAAGTGGGCTTGTGGTCACCGGTGATCGGAGCAATTTGATCGGGCAGTACCATACTCGAGCTCTCCATTGAATGTGGCTTGAGTCTGCTGAAGGATGGCTAGTAAGATTTAACCTATTGGGACTTTTGTTAAACGTTCAGGAATGAACCCCATCATGAGCAACCTGGTTGTTAGCGCTTGCCTGACCCACTACACCGACGTGGCCCGTGCCTGCAAGCTCGACCCGTTTACCCAACTGCAGGCGGTGAAGCTCGACCCCATCTGTCTCGAGCATTCCGACAGCAAGATCAGCGTCGACGCGGTGTGGCACCTGCTAGAGAACTCCGCACGCGATGCAGGCGTAGAAGATTTCGGCCTGCGCATGGCCGAAAGGCGGCAGCTTTCCAACCTGGGACCGCTGGCGAAGGTGATGTGCGAAGAACCTACGCTGCGCAAGGCCCTGGAGACGCTCAAGCGCTACCTGCACCTGCATAACGAGGGGTTCATGATCCTCATCGAAGAGTACGACGGTGTTGCGGTGATTCGTGGGGAGCAGATCACCCAGGAGCAACTGCCGGCTCGTCAGTCGATCGACCTGATACTCGGCGTAACCTATCGGACGCTGAAAACCTTGCTCGGCGAGCACTGGGAGCCCCGGACGGTGTGTTTCAGGCATATGGCACCGCGCGATCGCTCAACCCACCTTCGCGTATTCGGGACAAACATCCAGTTCAACAGCATAATCGACGGTATCGTGTGCCGTTCCGTGGACCTGGATGCGCCCATCCTCGGCACCGACCCGACGGGGGCCCGTATTGTCCGCCAGCACCTCGACGCACTCGGGCTGGCTAGCAATTCGGTGGTGGATACTGTGCGGCGCCTGGTGTGGCTTCACCTCCTTACAGGGCATTGTTCGATCGAGCAGGTGGCGCGGCAATTGGGCGTCGTCCGGCGAACAGTGCATCGTCAGCTATCGCAGCATCAGGAAAGTTACTCCTCGATCCTTGATCAGGTTCGCAACGAACAGGTCATCAGGCACTTGAAATACTCCAAGCGTTCGCAGAGCGAAATAGCCGAACTATTGGGATTCTCGGGCCTCAGCGCGTTTTCCCGCTGGTTCAGTCAGCGCTTTGGTTGCAGCCCACGTGCGTGGCGAAACGCTCACGTCAAATAGCCGAGAAAAACCGAAGGCGCACACGAAAAAGCCCCGCTCAAACAACGGGGCCTTTTGACCAGAACGCTAGCTTGGGCTGCCGAGAAGGTACGCTTACATGGCGGTTTTTCCGCCATTCACCGCCAGGATCTGGCCGGTGATATAGCTTGAATGTCGGGATGCCATAAACATGATGGCGTCAGCTACTTCCTCTGGTTTGCCAATGCGTCCTGCAGGAATCGTGGATGCCACCATGGGAAGGTTCTGCGAACCGTTCGCGATGCGATCCAGCATGTCGGTAGCAATCGGGCCGGGAGCCACAGCATTGACTCGCACATTGTATTGGCAGGCTTCAAGCGCGACAGACTTGGTGAAGCCTTCGATAGCATGTTTGCTGGCCACATACATCGGAGCTTGCGCATTGCCTCTGCTGCCCATGGTGGACGACAGGTTTACAATGGCTCCAGACTTCTGCCGCGACATGATGCGCATTTCATGCTTCAGGCACAGGAACGTTCCGAGCGCATTGGCATTAAACGCAGCGGTGTACGAATCCACTGTTTGCTCCATGATCGAACCCCGCACACCTTCAAATCCAGCGCTGTTGACGGCAATGTCCAGATGACCAAAGCGCGTAACGCAGAAGTCGACAAGCTTGGCCACCTGCTCTTCGTTGCTCACATCGGCTTGAAGGAATTCGGCCTGTGTGCTCATGGATCGTAACTCGGATACCAGTTGTTCTCCTGCCACTGCATTGCGTCCAGAAACGATCAAATGCGCGCCCTCACGTGCGAAGGCTATGGCCGTGGCGTAGCCAATGCCAGCAGTTGCGCCAGTGATCAATACAACTTGATTTTCAAACTGCTTAGTCATGGAAGTGTCCGTTTGTGAAGTAGATTGGGTGCCAAAAAGGTCCGTCTCTCGGGATCGGTACCGGACGGAACGCAAATTCAGGAATTCACTTTAGGTATCACGTCGTTGAATAACTTGACGCTTTGGGACAAACAGCTGGCATTTTTTGACACCAAGGGAAAACATCTTCACTGCTTTGGTTCCGGTCTGTTATGGCAACGTCAATGGCTTCGGTGCTGAGCGTTTTAGCGACGGGTCCAGACCAGGTTATGGCTGCTCCCAAGATGACGCTCAGAAAATAGGCCGAACCAGCCCGTCGCAAGTGTTTCCTGACCGAGATGGATAAGGTCGTGCCCGACGATACCTGTCATGAAATGCAGATCAGTTGTCACCTGAGGTGAAAAACTCAAGCGGCTCTACAGACTAAAATCCAATGAACCTGGATCTTCGTCGAGTTGGGCAGTCATGCCGAACTGTTCATAAAGACCAGATCGACATCAACGACTATCTCAAGGACATCCATGAAAGCCATTCAACTCCTGCATCCCGCTGGCCTGGACAATCTGCGCCTCGTCGACATGGCTGCCCCCGGCGCACCCCAAGCAGGCGAGATCCAGGTGCGCATCCATGGCAGCTCGCTCAACTACCACGACCTCGGCGTAGTCACCGGTCACGCACGTACAGAGCATGGTCGCATCCCAATGGCCGACGCCGCCGGAGTCGTCACGGCCGTGGGCGACGGCGTAACGGAGTTTGCCGTGGGCGATTGCGTTGTGTCGTGCTTCTTCCCCCACTGGCAATCGGGCCGCGCTGTGCCCACCACCTTCCAGACCGTCCCGGGCGACGGTGTGGACGGCTTTGCCCGTGAACGGGTCAACTTGCCCACCGATGCCTTCACCCTGGCACCCAAGGGCTACAGCCATGAAGAAGCCGCCACGCTGACCACGGCAGGCCTGACTGCCTGGCGTGCACTGGTGGTGGACGGTCGCATCCAGGCCGGCGATACCGTGCTGGTGCTGGGCACCGGTGGCGTCTCTATCTTTGCGTTGCAAATGGCCAAAGCCATGGGGGCGCGGGTGATTGCCACAACCTCATCCGAGGCCAAGAAAGAACGCTTGCTGGCACTGGGCGCCGATCAGGTCATCAACTACAAAGACCAACCCGAATGGGGCGACGTGGTGCTGGCCGCCACGGGCGGGCGCGGTGTCGACATCGTGGTGGAAGTGGGGGGGCCGGGCACGCTGCCCCAGTCCATCCGCGCCTGTGCTCCCGGCGGCCACATTGCGCTGATCGGCGTGCTCACGGGCTTTTCCGGCAGCTTGTCCACCGTAGAGTTGATGCGCAAGCAGCAAACCCTGCGTGGTCTGATCGTCGGCAGTCGTGAGCAACAGCAGGACATGGTGCGTGCGTTGGAAAACTTCAGCTGGCGCCCTGTTATCGACAGCAGCTATCCGCTGGAGCAGATTGCCGAGGCCTTTGCCCACCAGCTGACCGCCAAGCACTTTGGAAAGATATGCCTTCACTATTGAGCTGATGCCTCCACAACCTTGGTGCTGCCAAACTGCCGGCCGTGCGAAAGCAACGCACGCGAAATTCCCTGATAAGCCGATCGTCATCGCCGGCGACGACGATCGGCATCAGGTCATGACCCACGGTACTAATGCTGGCCGAACTAAGGCGGTTGAAGCAGCCAAGGCAGTAGGAGGAAAGGCCATATTCCCTACATTTGCACCAGGAGAGGTTGTTTACCCCGACACGCTGCCAGCAATCACCCCCCAGGCTTTTCGAAAGCACCGGGGGGCACATTCAAGCCGCTGGAGAACTCAAGGCTGTTGGCGCCACAACCCGTTTCACGGGACGGCAAGGGCGTTCGGTAGCATCGCGGTAAGCAAGATGAAACCGCCCATCGCGACAAAGAGGGCGAAGGCACCGCGACGCATGCTCAGGTCGGAGAGTTGCGGCGGAAAACGCACATACAGCCAGCTGGCCAGCATGGCGACCGGGATCGACAGGGTGCCGAGCGACATGGCCTCGGCGTTCAGCTCCCCCTGCAGACCCTGCATGATCAAGCGAATCAAGGCCATGGCGCCGGACAGCGCCAGCAAGCTGGTGCGGATGACCTGAATGGAAACCGGTTGACGATAGTAGTGATAGATCATCGGCGGCCCCGGTACGCTGAACATACCGCCCAGCAGGCCGCCGAGTACGCCCATCATGACGAAGCTCACGGGGCTTGAACGTGATGGATGCGAACGTGGTTTGAAGAACAAGGCGATACCGCCTGCCACGATCAGCCCGCCCAGCAACAGTTGCAGCAGCGCGGTATGCTCTTCGGCCATTTTCCCCAGCAACCACAGGCCCAGCAGCGTGCCCGGTACCAGGCCAATGAGGTTCTGGAAGAACGATGCCCGGTCAATATACCGCCAGTGGCGAGCCAGGACGATGGCGATGCCGGGCAGGGCGACGATGGTGATGGTGGTGGCGATGGTGGCGATGGAGGCGGCGTGGGTGAGTACGGCAATCGCCAGTACGACAATGCCCAGCGCGAACCCGGTGAACGCTTGCAAGTAGCTGCCAACGGCCACGGCGACAAGAATGATGACAAGCGAGTGTTGTTCCATGGAGCATCCTGCTGAGATCACGTTTGCTGTTCTTGCCGCACGCTTGGGGACGGTTGAGCAAACCATTATCGTCACGCGCAAGTCGACTGCTTCTCATTGAACGTCAGCGATTTAGCATTTGATGACAGAGGCTGCCGCCCCCGCGGTATAGCGAGCTCGCCATCAAAACAATGCATTCAAAGTGTTATTACTGAGCTGCTGCATAGGTGGGTGCCCGATTAACTACCCAAGGTGTATTGGCCGACTCGCCCCGCCAGCAAACCATCCCACTAAAATCCGTCCGAAACGGAGGACCCCACCTAAGGGAGAGCCTCCGTTTCGGACGTACACTGTGTGTCACGAGTAGGCCTGGAAACGTGGAAGGCAAGATAGGCATGCTCGAAATGCTGGCACTTTGTATCCTGCTGCCCTCCTTGACGCAGTGCGCCGCTACCAAGCGCAACATCAACCGCGGCGCGTCGCCACCTCTGTCGCCATCCTGTCGCCACGCGCCAGGCCAAAAACGACGCAGGTTGTCGCCACTGTCGCCACTGTCGCCGCTGTCGCCACACCATCCTTAGACCCTACCAACCTCGCCCTACTGATCCGCTCGACACACTAGCAGCAGGTGGACAGGCTCAGCCCTCACTGGAAATCCTTGCTTCTCTTTCTGCAAGATAACGAGAACGGTGATGATGGCCTTTGTCGGTCAGCGTGATGATCGCAACTTTGGCTATGGCCGCCAGCTGAGCTACACCGGCCCACAAGCGTTAAAGGATCTGTTTGCCAGCGGCCACTTTGCCACGGCCAAAGCGCATAGCGATCGCTGGCAAGCGTTCGTGCGTTCGTGCGTAGGTGTCGGTCAGAGGACGACCCCGGTTACAACGATGCGCGCCAGATCGATCGACGGACGCTGCTGAACTACACCGCTAAGAAACCGTCGGGAAAAATAGCCTTTGGTCGCAAAGCAGTGAGCTATCCAAGGTATGGGCCAAAGTATGGGCTTGGATTTTTCTCAGAAACACAGAAACGAAAAAGCCCTGAATAATCAGGGCTTTAACGTATAGGTATGGCGGAAGCGTAGAGATTCGAACTCTAGGATAGTTGCCCATCGACGGTTTTCAAGACCGTTGCCTTAAACCACTCGGCCACGCTTCCAACTGCTTTGCGGCCGCCATAATACCGAAATGAAACACACTGTCAAACTCTGCGTGTAGCTAGATTCCAATCTGCTGTTATGATCTTGCATCTGAACGTTTCAAAACCCACAGGAGTGTCGCCATGCGCGAACAGGATTACGCCGTCAATCACGGCCAGCAGGTCGAGCAGCTAGAAGTCAGCCGGGTCCTGCGCAACACGTACGGCCTGCTGGCCATCACCCTCGCCTTCAGCGGCGTCATGGCTTATGTGGCACAGCAGATGCGGGTCGGTTACCCCAACATTTTCGTGGTACTGATCGGCTTCTATGGTCTTTTCTTCCTCACCAACAAATTGCGTGATTCGGTCTGGGGCCTGGTGTCCACCTTCGCCTTGACCGGTTTCATGGGCTTCTTGTTGGGCCCGATCCTCAACCGCTACCTGGCTATGCAGGGCGGTGCTGAAGTGGTCAGCTCGGCGTTCGCCATGACGGCGCTGGTGTTTGGTGGCCTGTCGGCTTATGTGCTGATCACCCGCAAGGACATGAGCTTCCTGGGCGGTTTCATCACGGCCGGTTTCTTTGTCCTGATGGGCGCGGTGCTGGCCAGCCTGTTCTTCCAGATCAGCGGCCTGCAACTGGCGATCAGTGCGGGCTTCGTACTATTCTCGTCGGTCTGCATTCTGTTCCAGACCAGCGCGATCATTCACGGTGGCGAGCGCAACTACATCATGGCGACCATCAGCCTGTATGTATCGATCTACAACCTGTTTGTCAGCCTGCTGCAACTGTTCGGCCTGATGAGCCGCGACGACTGATCGCACACTGCTGTCAAAAAGCCCGCTTCGGCGGGCTTTTCTTTGCGCGCGCGTTGGGGTGTCCGTAGAATTGCGCTCTTTTTTCCAGGGCACCCCCATGAGCTCCATCGAAAAGTCGCCTGACGCTCCATCGCAGAATCATGAGCTGGTTCTGGGCCTGGAAGATCGTCCTCCCCTTCTGATCGGCTTGCTGGCCGCGTTGCAGCACTTGCTGGCGATCATCGTGCCGATCGTCACGCCTGGCCTGCTGATCTGCCAGGCACTCGGGGTGTCGCCGCGTGATACCAACCTGATCGTCTCCATGTCGCTGGTGATTTCCGGCATTGCGACCTTTGTGCAGTGCCGTCGGTTTGGACCGTTCGGCGCCGGCCTGCTGATTGTGCAGGGCACCAGCTTCAACTTTGTCGGGCCGCTGATTGCCGGGGGTGCGCTGATGGTCAAGCAAGGCACACCTGTCGAAGGGGTGATGGCCGCCATTTTCGGCGTGGTGATCGCCGGCTCGTTTGTGGAAATGGGCATTTCGCGCATTCTGCCCTTCGTCAAGCGGCTGATTACCCCGCTGGTGACCGGCATCGTGGTGCTGATGATCGGCCTGACCTTGATCAAGGTAGGCCTTATCAGCATGGGCGGCGGCTTTTCGGCGATGGCCGACGGTACTTTCGCCAACGGTGAGAACCTGTTGCTGTCGGGCATGGTACTGGCCATTATCGTGGTGCTGAACCGTATCCCGGTGGTCTGGATGCGCAGCTGCGCTATCGTCATCGCCCTGGCCGCAGGCTATGCGCTGGCGGCTTGGCTGGGTCGCTTGAACTTTACCGGCATGCATGAGGCGGCGCTGTTTCAGGTGCCGATGCCACTGCATTTTGGCTTGAGCTTTTCCTGGTCGCTGTTTATCCCGATGCTGGTGATCTACCTGGTGACCTCGCTGGAAGCAATCGGTGACGTCACGGCTACCAGCAAGGTCTCGCGCCAGCCGGTCGAAGGCCCGCTATGGATGCAGCGCATCAAGGGCGGCGTATTGGTCAACGGTGCCAACTCGCTGCTGGCGGGGGTATTCAACACCTTCCCCAGCTCGATCTTCGCGCAGAACAATGGCGTGATTCAGCTGACGGGCATCGCCAGCCGCCATATCGGTATCTGGATTGCGCTGATGCTGGTGCTGCTGGGCCTGTTTCCCGCGGTCGCCGGGGTGATTCAAGCGGTGCCGGAGCCGGTGCTGGGCGGCGCGGCTATGGTGATGTTTGGTGCCGTGGCGGCGTCGGGCATCAATATTCTGGCGAGCATCACGCTGGATCGCCGTGCGCTGTTGATCATTGCGGTGTCGTTGGCCCTGGGGCTGGGCGTGGCACAAGTGCCGGAATTCCTGGCGCACATGCCTTCGGCGCTGCGCAATGTGCTGGAGTCTGGCGTGGCCACCGGCGGTATCTGTGCCCTGGTGCTGAACTGGTTCCTGCCGGAAACCACCAAAGCCCAAACGGCGTGATTGATGCGGGCGCGGGCTTTTTACGGCGGCTGGCTTTATCATTCCGACAGATTTGCTGACAGAGTCGACCATGAAATTCGCCATTGCCGTATTCGCCCCCGCCCACGCGCCCTCTTCCCGCCGCGCCCTGCTGTTCGCTCAGGCGGCGCTGGCGGGCGGGCATGAAATTGTCCGTTTGTTTTTCTATCAGGACGGTGTGCACAGCGCCTCGGGCAATATCGTCAGCCCTCAGGACGAGCAGGACACCGCGGCGCAATGGCGCGAATTTGTCAGCCAGCACAACCTGGATGCCGTGGTATGTATCGCCGCCGCCCTTCGTCGTGGCGTGCTGAATGAGGAGGAAGCCCAGCGCTATCAGCGCTCCGCCGTAAATCTACCTGCACCATGGGAGTTGTCCGGCCTTGGGCAACTGCATGAAGCAGTGCAGTTGGCCGATCGACTTGTCTGCTTTGGAGGGCACTGAAATGGCTAAATCAATGCTGCTGATCAGCCGCCAGGCCCCGTGGTCCGGCCCCGGCGCGCGTGAGGCACTGGATATCGTGCTGGCCGGTGGCGCCTTTGATTTACCGCTGGGGATGCTGTTTCTCGATGATGGCGTGTTCCAACTGCTGCCTGACCAGCAGCCAACCCAGGTGCAGCAGAAAAACCTCACCGCCAACCTGCAAGCCCTGCCCATGTTCGGCATTGAAGACCTCTACGCCTGCAGCTCCAGTTTGGCCGAGCGCGGCATCGACGCCAAAGGCCTGGGCCTGGAAGTACAATTGTTGGCCGACAAGGACCTCAAAGCCCTTGTCGACCGCTACGATCAGGTGATTACCCTCTGATGACTACCTTGCATGTGCTGTCCCACTCCCCGTTCGGCGACAACCGCCTGGACAGCTGCCTGCGCCTGCTGGGCAACGCTGATGCGATCCTGCTGACTGGCGACGCGGTGTACGCCCTGCAGCCAGGTAGCGAGCCGCAGCGCAAGCTCAACCATCTCGGCGCCCGACTGTTCGCTCTGCAAGAAGACCTCCAGGCCCGCAACATTAGCAGCGACGCCCAGCAAATCGACTACCCCGGTTTCGTCGAGCTGTCCATTCGCTTCGATAAGGTCAACAGTTGGCTATGAGTACCTTGATCGTTGCAGAGCGCCACATCCCACTGGACAAGGACGGCTATCTGGCCGACCTCAACGACTGGTCGCCTGAAGTCGCTGAAGCCCTCGCTACCCGCGAAGAGCTGGCCCTGAGCCCTGACCACTGGGAAGTGCTGACACTGTTGCGCCAGTTCTACCAGGAATTCCAGTTGTCACCGGCGACCCGCCCGCTGATCAAATACACGGCCCTGAAACTCGGCCCGGAGAAAGGCAACAGCCTGCACCTTAATCGACTCTTCAATGGCACCCCTGCCAAACTCGCCGCCAAGCTGGCGGGCCTGCCCAAGCCGACCAACTGCATATGACCGACCACCCAGCACTGATCACCGAAACCCCGGCCGAACACCCGTTCGCCCAGTTCGTTCGCATTCTCGGCAAGGGCAAGCGCGGCGCGCGCAGCCTCACACGAGAGGAAGCCCGCGAAGCCATGGGCTTGCTGCTCGACGATAAAGTCGAAGACACCCAGCTGGGTGCCTTCCTGATGTTGCTTCGGCACAAGGAGGAAAGCCCGGACGAACTGGCCGGCTTTACCGAAGCCCTGCGTGAGCGCCTGCACGCCCCAGCCCTTGCGGTGGACCTGGACTGGCCGACCTACGCGGGCAAGAAACGCCACCTGCCCTGGTACCTGCTGGCCGCCAAATGCCTGGCTGGCAATGGTGTGCGGATCCTCATGCACGGTGGCGGCGCTCACACCGCCGGGCGGATGTACACCGAGCAGCTGCTGCACACCTTGAACATCCCGCTGTGCCGCGACTGGGCCAGCGTCGGCCAGGCGCTGGACACCCAGCACCTGGCGTTTTCCCCGTTGATGGACTGGGCGCCGCGCCTGCAGCGCATGATCGACCTGCGCAACACCCTGGGGTTACGCTCGCCGATTCACTCCCTGGCCCGCGTACTCAACCCGCTCGGCGCCCGCTGCGGCCTGCAGAGCATCTTCCACCCCGGCTACCAGGCCGTTCACCGGGCAGCCAGTACCTTACTGGGCGACACCGCCATTGTCATCAAGGGCGACGGTGGCGAGATCGAAGTGAACCCGGACAGCCCGAGCCACCTCTACGGCACCACCGGCGGCCAGGACTGGGACGAAGAATGGCCGGCGCTCGCCGCCCAGCGGCATGTCAAACCGGCCAGCCTGGAGCCGACACAGTTGCTGGCAGTATGGCGCGGTGAGCAAACCGACAGCTATGGCGAAATGGCCTTGATTTCGACCATGGCGTTGGCCTTGCGCGGCCTTGGCGCCGCCCGTGAAGACGCCTTCATCACCGCCCGCCAGTACTGGGAAAACCGCAATCGATCGATTTGATCGATCATAACGCCCCACCCTTTGCGCTTTTTGTTCGAACCGTTCACCGTAGACTGGGCTCCAACGTTTAAACGACCGAGGAGTTCAGAATGGGCCTGCTGATTGAAGGGCAATGGCGCGACCAGTGGTACGAAAGCAGCAAGGACGGCGCGTTCCAGCGTGAGCAGGCGCAGCGGCGCAACTGGCTGACGGCCGATGGCCAGCCAGGTCCCAGCGGTGACGGCGGTTTTGCAGCCGAACCCGGACGCTATCACCTGTATGTGTCGCTGGCGTGCCCCTGGGCGCATCGCACCTTGATCTTTCGCAAGCTCAAAGGCCTCGAAAGCCTGGTAGACGTGTCAGTGGTGAGCTGGCTGATGCGCGAAAGCGGCTGGACCTTCGACCCAGCGAAAGGCTCCACCGGCGATAAGCTCGACCACCTGGACTTTCTCCACCAGCGCTATACCCGCGATGACCCGAATTACACTGGCCGCGTGACCGTGCCCCTGCTGTGGGACAGACAGCGTGAGTGCATCGTCAACAATGAGTCGTCTGAAATCATCCGCATGTTCAACAGTGCGTTCGATGAACTGACCGGCAACGGTCTGGACTTCTACCCCGAGCCGCTGCGGCCCGTGATCGATGAACTGAACGAGCGCATTTACCCTCACATCAACAACGGCGTGTACCGGGCCGGCTTTGCGACATCACAAGGTGCGTACGAGGAGGCGTTCGACGAACTGTTCAAAGAGCTTGATCGCCTGGAACAGTTGCTGGACAAGCGCCGCTACCTGGCCGGCGAGTACCTGACTGAAGCTGACTGGCGCCTGTTCACCACGCTGATTCGTTTCGACGCGGTGTATTTCGGGCACTTCAAGTGCAATCTGCGCCGCATCGCCGATTACCCCAACCTGTCAAACTGGATTTGTGAGCTGTATCAGTGGCCGGGCGTTGCTGAAACGGTGAGTTTCGAACACATCAAACACCACTATTACGGCAGCCACCAGACGATCAACCCGACTGGAATCGTACCTAAAGGCCCGCAGCAGAATTTCACCGCACCCCATGACCGGGAACGGTTGACAGGAAAAGGAATCTGGGGGCACTACCTCAAGCTTGAGTCATGCATCTGTGGGAGCAAGGCTTGCCCGCGATGAAATCACCGCGGTGTTCCCTCTGCACCGCGGTGCCTGCATCGCAGGCAAGCCTTGCTCCCACAAATCAATTCAACGCTTGAGCGCCTTCAAACCACGCCAGCTTCTCACGCAACTGCACCACTTCACCCACGATCACCAGCGTCGGTGCATGCACCTCATGCTCGGCAACCAGGTTTGGCAAGTCCGCCAGCGTGCCGGTAAAGACCCGCTGATTGACCGTGGTGCCCTGCTGAATCAAGGCCGCAGGCGTATCGGCGGAACGGCCGTGCATGATCAGCTGCTGGCAGATAACCGGCAAGCCGACCAGGCCCATGTAGAACACCAGGGTCTGAGCCGGCGCGACCAGGTCATCCCATGGCAGGTCACTGGTCCCATCCTTGAGGTGGCCGGTGATAAAGCGCACCGACTGGGCATAATCACGGTGAGTCAGCGGAATACCGGCGTAAGCCGCACAGCCACTGGCGGCGGTAATGCCGGGGACGACCTGGAACGGAATGCCATGAGCAGCCAGCTCCTCGATCTCTTCACCGCCACGACCAAAGATAAACGGGTCGCCGCCCTTGAGCCGCAGCACACGCTTGCCCTGCTTGGCCAGGATCACCAGCTGCTGGTTGATCTGGTCTTGCGGCACCGCGTGATCGGCGCGGCGCTTGCCGACATAAAGTCGTTCGGCATCGCGTCGGCATAGCTCAAGGATCGCCGGAGCCACCAGGCGGTCATACAGCACCACATCGGCCTGCTGCATCAACCGCAAGGCGCGGAAGGTCAGCAGGTCCGGGTCGCCCGGGCCGGCTCCTACCAGATACACCTCACCGGGTGCATGCGGTGGCGCACCGTCGAGCTTTTCCTGAAGCAGGCGCTCGGCCTCGGCGCCCTGCCCCGACAGCTGGCGATCGGCAATCGGGCCTTGGAACACCTCTTCCCAGAACGCGCGACGCTGCTGTACATCCGGGTACAAACTCTTGACCCGTGCGCGAAAGCGCGCCGCCAAACCGGCCAGCTCGCCATAAGCAGACGGAATCCAGGTTTCCATCTTGGCCCGGATCAACCGCGCCAGCACCGGGGCGTCGCCACCGCTGGAGACCGCCACCACCAGCGGCGAGCGGTCAACGATGGCCGGAAAGATGACGCTGCACAGGGCAGGCGCGTCAACCACATTGACGGGCACGCAACGACGCTTGGCATCACCGGAAACCTGGGCATTGAGCGCCTGGTCGTCGGTGGCGGCGATGATCAACTGGCAGCCGTCCATGTCCGCTTCGTCATAGCCCCGTAACAGAGTTTCGCCGCCGCTGCCCTCGACCAACTGCGCCAATTGCGCTTCGATCTGGGGCGCAACCACGCGCAACACTGCGCCAGCGTCAGCCAGCAGACGCGACTTGCGCAAGGCAATTTCGCCTCCCCCTACGACCAGCACACGGCTGCCTCGCAGGTTATGGAACAGCGGCAGAAATTCCATTTAACCGATGACCTCGAGGCCGCCCATGTACGGTTTCAGCACGTCCGGCACGCGGATGGTGCCGTCGGCCTGCTGGTAGTTTTCCAGCACGGCAACCAGGGTGCGACCAACGGCCAGGCCCGAACCGTTGAGGGTATGCACCAGCTCCGGCTTGCCGGTTTCCGGATTGCGCCAGCGGGCCTGCATGCGGCGGGCCTGGAAGTCGCCACAGTTGGAGCACGATGAAATTTCGCGGTACTTGTCCTGGCTCGGTACCCACACTTCCAGGTCGTAGGTCTTCACGGCGCTGAAACCCATGTCGCCGGTGCACAGTGCCAGTACCCGGTAAGGCAGTTCCAGCGCCTGCAGAACGCGCTCGGCGTTGGCGGTCAGGCCTTCCAGTGCATCCATCGACTTGCCGGGCTCAACCACCTGGACCATCTCGACCTTGTCGAACTGGTGCTGGCGAATCATGCCGCGGGTATCACGACCCGACGCGCCCGCCTCGCTGCGGAAGCACGGCGTATGCGCCACGAACTTGATCGGCAGTTGCTTGGCATCGAGAATTTCGCCGGCCACGATGTTGGTCAGTGACACTTCAGCGGTCGGGATCAGGTAGAAGTCAGCCTCGCCTTCACGGCTGATCTTGAACAGGTCTTCTTCGAACTTGGGCAGCTGGCCAGTGCCTTGCAGCGCAGGCGCCTGCACCAGGTACGGGGTGTAGGCCTCTTCGTAGCCGTGCTCGCTGACGTGAAGGTTGATCATGAACTGTGCCAGGGCGCGGTGCAGGCGGGCAATCGGGCCGCGCAACAGGGCGAAACGGGCACCGGACAGCTTGGCGGCGGTTTCGAAATCCAGCCAGCCGTTCTTCTCGCCCAGGGCGACATGGTCCTGGACAGGGAAATCAAAGGTCGTCGGCGTGCCCCAGCGACGCACTTCAACGTTGCTGTCTTCGTCGTCACCGACCGGCACCGACTCGTCCGGCAGGTTGGGAATCCCCAGCAACATGGCGTCCAGCTCGGCCTGAATGCCGTCCAGCTCGACCTTGCCGCTGGCAAGCTCGGTGGCCATGCTGTCGACTTCGGCCATCAGCGGCGCGATGTCTTCACCACGGGCCTTGGCCTGGCCAATGGATTTGGAACGGGCGTTACGCTCGGCTTGCAATTGTTCGGTGCGGGTCTGCACGACCTTGCGCTGGTGCTCCAGCGCGTCGATGCGCTCCACGTCCAGGCTGAAGCCACGGGAGGCAAGGCGGTCCGCTACGTCCTGAAGATTGCTACGTAACAGTTTGGAATCGAGCATATCGGTTTCTCGTCTATCAGAATTTGGTCAAGGACAGGCCAGCCCAGGTTGCGAGCAGCCCGCCAATTACGCTGAGCCCCGCGTACCCCAGCGCCAGCGGCGCTTGCCCGCTTTCGAGCAGGCGTACGGTGTCCAGCGAAAAGGATGAAAATGTCGTCAGCCCCCCAAGGAAGCCAGCTATCAGGCCTGCCCGCAGCTCCACCGGTGCGATCGGGCGCTGCAAAAACAGCCCGTACAGCACACCGATCAGCAGGCAGCCGATCAAATTGACGGCCAGCGTACCGGCATAAAAGTGGCGTGGCCAGTGGGCAGCGACCCAATTGCCCGTGGCAAAGCGCAGCAGAGTGCCTGCTATACCACCAGCACTGACAGCGGCAACCACCAAAATCAAGGTTTTCTCCGCTGCCGGGGACTCAATCGGTCAAGCTCCGCCAGGTGCCCGAGTTTCTCGCGAATCTTCAATTCAAGCCCGCGCGGCACCGGTTGGTAATAGGGCCGCGGCTCAAGCGCCTCGGGGAAATAGTCCTCACCCGCCGCGTAGGCCTCCGGCTCGTCATGGGCGTAGCGATATTCGTCACCGTAGCCCAGTTGCTTCATCAATTTGGTCGGCGCATTGCGCAGGTGCAGCGGCACCTCCAGCGAACCATGCTCGGCCGCTTCGCGCATCGCGGCCTTGAAGCCCATGTACACCGCGTTGCTTTTCGGTGCACAGGCCAGGTACACGATGGCCTGGGAGACCGCCAGTTCGCCTTCCGGGCTGCCGAGGCGCTCTTGCACGTCCCAGGCCGCCAGGCACAGGCTCAAGGCACGCGGGTCAGCGTTGCCGATGTCCTCGCTGGCCATGCGCACCACGCGCCGGGCGATGTACAGCGGGTCGCAACCGCCATCGAGCATGCGCGCAAACCAGTACAGCGCCGCGTCCGGGTTGGAACCGCGCACAGATTTGTGCAACGCCGAGATCTGGTCATAGAACGCTTCGCCGCCTTTGTCGAAGCGACGACGGGTATCCCCGAGCAGGCTTTGCAGCAGCTCGATACCGATTTCGCTGTGGTCTTCGGCCAGGTCCGAAGCGTTTTCCAGCAAGTTCAGCAGTCGGCGGCCATCGCCATCGGCGGCGGCCAGGAGCATCTTGAAACCGTCCTCGCCGAGTGTCAGGTGGCGCTTGCCCAGGCCGCGATCTTCGCTCAGGGCGCGCTGCACCAGCTTGCGCAGGGCCGCTTCGTCCAGGCTTTTGAGCACATACACCCGCGCTCGCGAGAGCAAAGCGTTGTTCAGCTCAAAGGAAGGGTTCTCGGTGGTCGCACCGATAAAGATCAGGGTGCCGTCTTCCACGTAGGGCAAGAACGCATCCTGCTGGGATTTGTTGAAGCGGTGCACTTCGTCGACGAAGAGAATGGTGCGCCGGCCGTACTGAGCGGCTTGTTGCTTTGCGATCTCGACCGCCTGGCGAATCTCTTTCACGCCCGCCAGGACCGCCGAAACGGTTTCGAAATGCGCATCCGAGACCTTGGCCAGCAGCCGCGCCAGGGTGGTCTTGCCGACCCCGGGCGGGCCCCAGAAGATCATCGAATGCAGGGCGCCCTGCTCCAGCGCTTCGCGCAGGGGTTTGCCGCGACCGAGCACATGCTCCTGACCGACGTACTCGTCCAGGTTGGCCGGGCGCAAACGCGCGGCCAACGGCTGGGCGATGGGTTCACTACGAAACAGATCCATGGGCGCGGGGCGAACCTCGATTACTCTTGAATGACATCAGCCCCTTTGGGGATGTCGAACTTGAATTTGCTGGCTGCGATCGGCTCGTTGGCCTTGACCCCGGTGAAGAGGATATTGGTGCGCTGGCCAACGCTGTCGATCAGTTGCATGTCGTTGATCATCCCGTTGCGAAACGACAGGCGCAGGGAGTCGAACAGGGTGTCCTTGGATTTGGGCTTGAGCGTGAAATCGATCACGCCGCCGGTTTCCTTGGCGGTGATGTCAAAACTCTGACTGATCTTCGACACGTCACCGGACAGCAACAGGGCCGGAGTCTGGTTCAGGCGTTGGTCGAGGGTCTTGATCGTGACCTGCTCCAGGTCAGGGTCCCACAGCGAGACTTTCTTGCCATCGGACACCATCAGTTGCTCTTGCGGCGCATCGGTATGCCAGTAGAACAACCCCGGACGCTGGACCGACATTTCGCCAGCAGTTTCCTGCAATTGCGTGCCACTGCCATCCAGGGTCAACTGGGAAAATCTCGCACTCAGCGTCTGAGATTTCTCTAACAGCTGAGTCAGGCGAGCTACGTCCTTTTCATCTGCATGAGCCGGCAGTACGGCGAACGTCAGTGCAGAGACCAACAACATGCGGATCAGGCGCATGGGAATCCTCATTCAAAGTAAATAGACCGGCCACTGTGCAGCGGCCGGCAATATCAATCAATCGCGCATCGGCCCTGGCGCAATCACTTCACGCGAGCCGTTGGTGTTCATGGCCGTGACCACGCCGGCCATTTCCATCGCCTCGATCATCCGTGCCGCGCGGTTGTAGCCAATCTTGAGCTTGCGCTGGACTGCCGAAATGGAGGCGCGACGGCTTTCGAGCACGAACTGTACGGCTTCGTCATACAGCGCATCGGTTTCAGCATCGTCGCCACCCTCACCGCCACCGCCATTCTCGAAGCCGCTGCCGGCCTCCTCGACGCCATTGAGGATATCGTCGTTGTAGTCCGGCGCGCCACGCAGTTTCCAGGCCTCGACCACCCGATGCACCTCTTCGTCGGAAACGAACGCACCGTGGACCCGAATCGGCAGGCTGGTGCCTGGTGGCATGTAGAGCATGTCACCATGGCCCAGCAATTGCTCGGCACCGCCCTGGTCGATGATGGTCCGCGAGTCGATCTTGCTCGACACCTGGAACGCCATGCGGGTCGGGATGTTGGCCTTGATCAGGCCTGTGATCACATCCACCGACGGACGCTGGGTCGCGAGGATCAGGTGAATACCGGCCGCCCGCGCTTTCTGGGCGATACGGGCGATCAGCTCTTCAACCTTCTTGCCGACGATCATCATCATGTCGGCAAATTCGTCGACCACGACAACGATGGTTGGCAACGTTTTCAGCAATGGCGCTTCATCGTGCATGCTTTCGCGCTTGTACAGCGGATCGCTCAGTGGCGCACCCTCTTCCTCGGCGTCCTTGATCTTGCGGTTGAAGCCCGCCAGGTTTCGCACGCCCATGGCCGCCATCAGCTTGTAGCGGCGCTCCATCTCGGCCACGCTCCAGCGCAGGGCATTGGCGGCGTCCTTCATGTCGGTCACCACCGGGCACAGCAGGTGGGGAATACCTTCATAGATCGACAACTCGAGCATTTTCGGGTCGATCATGATCAGTTTGGCGTCTTCGGGGCTGGATTTGAACAGGATCGACAGAATCATCGCGTTCACGCCCACCGACTTACCGGAACCGGTGGTACCGGCCACCAGCAGGTGCGGCATCTTGGCCAGGTCGGTAATGACCGGCTTGCCGCCGATGTCGTGGCCCAGCGCCAGCGTGACAGGCGACTTGGCCTCGTCGTACTGCGGCGACGACAGCACTTCGGAGAAGCGCACCATCTGCCGGTCTTCGTTGGGGATTTCGATACCGACCGTGGTCTTGCCCGGAATCACTTCCACTACCCGAACGCTGGTAACGGCCAACGAACGCGCCAGGTCTTTCGCCAGGTTGGCGATGCGGCTGACCTTGACGCCGGCCGCGGGCTGAATTTCGTAACGGGTAATCACCGGGCCCGGATGGATGGAGTCCACCAAGACTTCGACGCCGAATTCCTTGAGTTTGATTTCCAGCAATTGACCGACACCGGCCAGCGATTCAGGCGAGTAATTGACCTGTTTCTTTTCGGCCGGATCGAGAATGGAGATCGGTGGCAAGGTGCCCTCGACCGCGCTGTCGACGAACAATGGCGTCTGCTTTTCCTTCTGCACGCGCTTGCTCGGCTCGGGGGCCTTGGGCGCCGCGGGCGGGATGATCACCGGTGCTGGCGGCTGTTCGCGGGCCGTCACGGGCCTGGTCAGTGGCTGCTCGCGCTCGATGATGCGCTCACGGGCCTTGGCCTGCTCGCGGCGCTCTGGCACGACCGGTGCGACCACGTCGCGCACCCGCTCATCCTCTTCACGCAGCTGCGCGACCAGTTGCTTGCGTTCGTTGCGGGCTGCCCACCAGCGGTTGGCAGAGCCCTGGATCAGCTCGAGCAGGTCCAGGGTGATCTTGCCGGTCAGGTCCATGACCTTGAACCAGGAGAGGTCGGTAAACACGGTCAGCCCGCAGAGAAACAGCGCGATGAACAACAGGGTGCTGCCCTGCACGTTCAAGGCGTTGCGCGCCAGTTCGCCGAGGCTCTCGCCCAGTGCACCGCCGGCCGATGCCGGCAGGTTCGACGCCGAATGAAAGTGGATATGCGCCAGCGCAGCGCCGGAAAGCACCAGGAACACCAGCCCGACCAGGCGCCAGGAGATCAGCCAGCCACTCCACTGCCAGGGCTCATGGCGCTGACGGAAAATCTGATAGGTCTTGACGGCCAGTAGTAGCGGGAAGATGTAGGCGAAATAGCCCAGTACCATGAACAGCACATCGGCGAACCAGGCGCCGGCACGGCCAGCAGCGTTCTGTACCTGGTCGACGTTACTGGTATGGCTGAAGCCTGGATCGGCCTGATCGTAGGTCAGCAGCGCCATCCACAGGTACAGGCACAAGGCCCCCATGGCGATCAACGCACCCTCCTTGAGCCGGTAGTGCAGTTGCTGGCGCCAGAGGGGCACGGGATTGGGTGTTGCGGTGGATTTCTTCAAAACGCGTCTTTTCCTGCGCTCGTAGCGCGTCCAACAAATGATTGACTACGAAAATACTGCCCTTTCGGGTCAGGTGGAAAGTTGATGACCGACTACTTTTAACATACTGCCAGGTCCATTGCGCCCGAAGGCCCGGGCCCCGACGCAAGGCCACCCGGCATTGTACGGGTTTGTAACGCCGATGCCACGCCCGTATTGGCATCGCTCCAGCATAGCTGACAGCACTTTCATACCATTTAATTTGAGCATGCATTCTCTTTCGTGACAAAGGCTTATGAGGTGTTTTTATGACACAAGCAAAGCATTCACGCCTGATCATCCTCGGCTCCGGCCCTGCCGGCTATAGCGCCGCCGTGTACGCCGCCCGCGCCAACCTCAAACCTGTGGTCATTACCGGCGTCGAGGCCGGCGGCCAACTGATGACCACCATCGAAGTCGATAACTGGCCAGGCGACGTCGAAGGCCTGACCGGCCCGGTGTTGATGGAGCGCATGCAAAAGCATGCCGAGCGTTTCGACACCGAGATCGTCTACGACCACATCCACACGGCAGAGTTGCAGCAGCGCCCCTTCCTGCTTCACGGCGACAGCGGTTCCTACAGTTGTGACGCGCTGATCATCGCCACAGGCGCCTCGGCGCAGTACCTGGGCCTACCCTCCGAAGACGCTTTCGCCGGCAAGGGCGTCTCCGCCTGCGCCACCTGCGATGGCTTTTTCTATCGCAACCAGGTGGTCGCGGTGATCGGCGGCGGCAACACCGCCGTGGAAGAAGCCCTGTACCTGGCCAACATCGCCAAGCAAGTGCACCTGGTGCATCGCCGCGACAAACTGCGCGCGGAGAAAATCCTGCAAGACAAGCTGTTCGAGAAGGCCGCCAATGGCAATATCGTTCTGCACTGGAATCAGACCCTGGACGAAGTGCTGGGCGACTCCAGCGGCGTGACCGGCGCGCGCCTGATTGATACGATCAGTGGCGTCACCCAGGATTTGCCCCTGTCCGGAGTATTCATCGCCATTGGCCACAAACCCAACACCGACCTGTTCAAAGGCCAGTTGGAGATGCATGAAGGCTACCTGCGGATCAAGGGCGGCAGCGAGGGCAACGCTACCGAGACGGTGATACGCGGGGTATTCGCGGCCGGCGATGTGGCCGATCACGTCTACCGCCAGGCGGTCACCTCCGCGGGCGCCGGCTGCATGGCGGCACTGGATGCCGAGAAATTCCTCGACGACAATTGAATGAACGGCGCGAAGTGGTTTCAATGCCCTTCGCGCCCTCCCCTTCTGGTTCGATCATTACCATGTTGACCTGGCTTAACCGCGACACCCTGACCTTTCCACCACTGGAAAAAGCCCTGCGTGAACCCAATGGCCTGCTCGCAGCCGGCGGCGACCTGAGCGCCGAGCGACTGGTGCAAGCTTATCGCCACGGTTGCTTTCCCTGGTTCGAGGAGGGTCAGCCCATCCTCTGGTGGTCACCCGACCCTCGCACCGTGCTGTTTCCTGACGAACTCCATGTCTCCCGCAGCTTGCGCAAGTTGCTGCGCCAGGGCCGTTACCAGGTCAGTTTTGACCAGGATTTTGAAGCCGTGATTCACGCCTGCGCCGCCCCTCGGGACTACGCCGGGGGCACCTGGATTACCAGCGCCATGCAGACGGCTTATTTGAAACTACACGAGCAAGGCTTCGCTCACTCGGTAGAAGTGCGCGACGGCAATGAGCTGGTCGGCGGCCTCTACGGGCTGGCCATGGGCAAGCTGTTTTTTGGTGAATCGATGTTCAGCCGCACCGATAACGCCTCGAAATTCGGCTTCGCCACCCTGGTCGAGCACCTTCGCGAAGCCGGCTTTGTGCTGATCGATTGCCAGATGCCGACCCACCATTTGCACAGCCTGGGCGCCCGCGCCATATCCCGGGCCGAGTTCACCGGCTACCTGCAGCAATACCTCGATCAACCCAATAGCGCCAGCTGGATTTCTGGGCGAGATTGCACGACTGGCTTACACTTATCCAAAGACATTATCCAAAGGGGTTGATCATGACCGAGCTGGCGCGCTTGAAGTTTTATGCCACTCAACCCCACTCGTGCAGCTACTTGCCCGACGAGCAGGCGACCACATTATTCCTCGACCCCAGCCAGCCGATGGACGTCAATGTGTATGCCGATTTGTCGGAAATGGGCTTCCGTCGCAGTGGTGACCACCTGTATCGTCCGCATTGCCAGAACTGCAATGCCTGCGTACCTGCGCGCATCCCGGTCGCGCGCTTTTTGCCAAGCCGCCAGCAAAAACGCATTCTCAAGCGCAACGCCGACCTGCAGGTAACCGCGGCCCGCCCGTCCTTCAGTGAAGAGTACTTCGAGCTGTACCGCCGCTATATCGAGCAGCGGCACGCCGACGGCGACATGTACCCACCAAGCCGCGACCAGTTCGCCACCTTTTTGGTCCGAGACCTGCCTTTCTCACGCTTTTACGAGTTCCGGCTCGAGGGCCGACTGGTCGCCGTCGCCGTCACCGACCTGCTCCCCAATGGCCTTTCGGCGGTTTATACCTTCTACGAACCAGATGAAGAGCGCCGCAGCCTGGGCCGTTTTGCCATTCTCTGGCAGATCGCCGAAACCCTGCGCCTGGGGCTCGACGCTGTCTATCTCGGGTACTGGATCAAGAACTGCAAGAAGATGAGTTACAAGACTCAATACCGCCCGATCGAGCTGCTGATCAATCAGCGCTGGATCACCCTGAACTGAAGCCCTTGGCGTTAACCCCATTTTTCGGGCACAATGCACGCCACTTTTTAGCCTGGCGCAGTTGCACCGGGCCAATAACTGGACACCGAGGGCTTTACTGCATGTCGAAAGAAGACAGCTTCGAAATGGAAGGCACTGTCGTCGACACCCTGCCCAACACCATGTTTCGTGTGGAGTTGGAAAATGGGCACGTCGTAACCGCGCATATCTCCGGCAAGATGCGCAAGAACTACATCCGTATTCTGACCGGTGACAAGGTGCGTGTTGAGCTGACGCCCTATGATTTGAGCAAAGGGCGTATCACCTACCGCGCTCGCTAAGCAACACCCACAAAAACGCCCGGCAATGCCGGGCGTTTTTGTGTGCACCAAGGAAAAGCGGGACGCCAGGCGCCCTGCTCTACTTCATGCCATCTCTGCAGTGGTTTCGAACTCGAAGGTCAACTCCCCATCGACGATGTCGATATGGACGACACCACCGTGCTCAGCCAACTCGCCAAACAGGATTTCCTCCGCCAGCGGACGCTTGATCTTGTCCTGGATCAACCGCGCCATCGGCCGCGCACCCATCTGCGCGTCATAACCACCGGCTGCCAGCCAGCTACGGGCCGCATCCGTCACCTCAAGCAGCACACGCTTGTCTTCCAACTGCGCCTGAAGCTCGATAAGGAACTTGTCCACCACGCTTTTGATGACCTCATGGCTGAGGCGACCAAATTGGATGATGGTGTCCAGACGGTTGCGGAACTCGGGCGTGAAGCTCTTCTTGATGACTTCCATCGCATCGGACGAGTGGTCCTGGTGCGTAAAGCCGATCGAAGCACGCGCCGCGGTTTCGGCACCGGCGTTAGTGGTCATGATCACGATCACGTTGCGGAAATCCGCCTTGCGCCCGTTGTTGTCGGTCAGGGTCCCGTGGTCCATGACCTGCAAGAGCAGGTTGAAGACTTCGGGGTGAGCCTTCTCGATTTCATCGAGCAGCAGCACGCAATGCGGCTGCTTGGTGATCGCTTCAGTCAACAGGCCGCCCTGGTCAAAACCGACATAGCCCGGTGGCGCACCGATCAGGCGCGATACGGTATGGCGTTCCATGTACTCCGACATGTCGAAGCGCAGTAACTCCACACCCAGCGCCTTGGCCAGTTGCCGCGCCGCTTCGGTCTTGCCGACGCCGGTAGGGCCGGCGAACAGGAACGAACCCACCGGTTTGTCCGGCGACTTCAGGCCTGCCCGAGACAGCTTGATCGCGGTAGCCAGCGAATCGATGGCAGCGTCTTGACCAAACACGGTCAGCTTCAGATCGCGCTCCAGGTTACGCAGCAGTTCCTTGTCGGAGCTGGTGACGTGTTTTGGTGGAATCCGCGCGATTTTCGCGACGATGTCCTCGACCTGCGGCACTTCGATACGTTTGACCCGCATTTCCAGCGGCTGCAGGCGCTGGTAGGCACCCGCCTCGTCGATCACATCGATCGCCTTGTCCGGCATGTGCCGATCATTGATATAACGCGCTGCCAGCTCAGCGGCCGCGCGCAGCGCCTCATCGCTGTACTCGATGTTGTGGTGCTGCTCGAAACGCCCCTTGAGGCCGCGCAGGATGCCAACGGTGTCTTCCACCGACGGCTCACTCACATCCACTTTCTGGAAGCGCCGCGCCAAGGCCCGGTCTTTCTCGAAAATGCCGCGGAATTCCTGGAAGGTGGTCGAGCCGATGCAACGGATATCACCCGACGACAGCAACGGTTTGAGCAGGTTCGAGGCATCCATCACCCCGCCCGAGGCCGCACCGGCACCGATGATCGTGTGAATCTCATCGATGAACAGAATCGCTTGCGGGCGTTTTTTCAGCTCGTGCAGCAACGCCTTGAAGCGCTTCTCGAAATCGCCGCGGTATTTGGTACCGGCCAGCAACGCCCCCAGATCAAGGGAGTAAACGACGCTGTTGGCCAGCAGGTCCGGCACCTGATTATCAACGATGCGCTTGGCCAGGCCTTCGGCGATGGCGGTTTTACCGACACCGGCCTCTCCGACCAGCAGCGGGTTGTTCTTGCGACGCCGTGCGAGAATCTGCGCCACGCGCTCAACTTCCACTTCGCGCCCCACCAACGGGTCTATGCGACCCTGGCGCGCCAGTTCGTTGAGGTTGCTGGCATAAGCATCCAGCGGATTGCCTGAAGAAGAAGACTCACCGCCCTCGTCGTCCTGCATATCTTGCTCACCCTCGGAATGTTCGCCGTGCCCTGGCACCTTGGAAATGCCGTGAGCGATGTAGTTGACGACATCGATACGCGCCACGCTTTGTTGCTTGAGCAGAAAGACCGCCTGGCTTTCCTGCTCGCTGAAGATCGCCACCAGTACGTTGGCACCCGTGACTTCGCGCTTGCCGGAGCTCTGCACATGGAATACGGCACGTTGTAGCACCCGCTGGAAGCCCAGGGTTGGCTGGGTTTCGCGGTCCTCATCATGAACAGGGATCAGCGGCGTGGTGGAGTCGATGAACTCCTGCAAGTCGTGCTTGAGTTTGTCGAGATTGGCGCCACAGGCACGCAGTACCGTGGCAGCAGCCTCATTGTCCAATAGAGCCAGCAGGAGATGTTCCACGGTCATGAACTCATGACGTTTGGAACGGGCCTCCTTGAAGGCGAGATTGAGGGTGACTTCGAGCTCGCGGTTTAACATAGCTTCACCTCATACCCAACTGGCCGGCTTTAACCGTCCTTCTCGATTTCACAGAGTAGCGGATGCTGGCTTTCCCTTGCGTACTGGTTAACCTGCATGGCCTTGGTCTCGGCGATGTCGCGGGTAAACAATCCGCACACTGCCCGTCCTTCTGTGTGGACGGCCAGCATGACCTTGGTCGCCAGCTCGCGGTTCAGGTTGAAAAACACCTCGAGCACTTCGACGACGAAATCCATCGGCGTGTAGTCATCGTTAAACAAAACCACCTTATACATAGGCGGAGCCTGTAACGCCGGCTTGGCCTCCTGCAAGGCCAGCCCCGAGGAGTCGTCCTCATGCGATTGCGGGCGATCCTGATTGAATGTTAGTCGAATCTGGCTGTGTGCATGCATGGAAAGAAAGTTTCATCGTTGGCAAACAGGATTGTGGGTTTCCGTATCCGCGACGGCACAAGGGCATCGCATGACCTTGACTATCGGCAAAACGGTGTTACAAACAATAGAACCCACATTGGGTAATAAAGATCCGCCCAGTCAACCACAATTTCGTCGGTCGCGATGCGGATGTAGTGGATGATACTCCAGTGATGGAGTCCTTTGCAGAGGGATATGAGCATGGCAAGCGGTAAAGTCAAGTGGTTCAACAATGCCAAGGGCTACGGTTTCATCAACGAAGACGGCAAGACAGAAGACCTCTTCGCCCACTACTCGGCCATTCAGATGGACGGTTACAAGACGCTCAAGGCCGGGCAGGCCGTGAGCTTCGAGATCATCCAGGGGCCCAAGGGGCTGCATGCGGTGAACATCTGCAGTGCGTCCAAGGTGCAAGATACCGCTCCCGCTGCCAGCGCTGCGACTGAAGCCAAGGTCACCGCCTGACAAAAGCCCTGCGAGTCAAACCGCAGGCACAAAAAAACCGGCTGCTCAATGCGCAGCCGGTTTTTTAGTGCTCGCTCGTCTTACATGTGCTTGATGACTGCTTCACCAAAGCCCGAGCTCGATACCAGCGTCGCGTCATCCATCAAACGCTCGAAGTCGTAGGTCACGGTCTTGGCCGAAATCGCGCCGTTGGTGCCCTTGATGATCAGGTCGGCTGCTTCGGTCCAGCCCAGGTGGCGCAGCATCATTTCCGCCGAAAGAATCACAGAACCCGGGTTGACCTGGTCCTTGCCGGCGTATTTTGGCGCAGTGCCGTGGGTGGCTTCGAACATGGCCACGGTGTCGGACAGGTTGGCACCCGGTGCAATACCGATACCACCCACCTCGGCCGCCAATGCGTCGGAGAGGTAGTCGCCGTTCAGGTTCAGGGTGGCGATCACGTCATACTCGGCCGGACGCAACAGGATCTGCTGCAGCATGGCGTCGGCGATAGCGTCCTTGACCACCACTTCCCTGCCGGTTTTCGGGTTCTTGAACTTCATCCACGGACCGCCATCGAGCAACTCGGCGCCGAATTCGTTCTTGGCGACTTCATAGCCCCAATCCTTGAAGGCACCTTCGGTGAACTTCATGATGTTGCCTTTGTGAACGATCGTCAGCGACTTGCGATCATTGTCGACCACATATTGCAGGGCCTTGCGCACCAGGCGCTGGGTGCCCTCCCTGGAGACCGGCTTGACGCCGATACCGCAGTCCTGGTCGAAACGGATCTTGGTGACGCCCATTTCTTCTTTCAGGAACTTGATGACCTTCTGCGCCTCCGGCGAGCCGGCCTTCCACTCGATACCGGCGTAAATGTCTTCGGAGTTTTCACGGAAGATGGTCATGTCAACGTCGCCAGGTTTTTTCACCGGGCTTGGTACGCCTTCGAACCAGCGTACCGGGCGCAGGCACAC
The DNA here is from genome assembly GCF_009905435.1 of Pseudomonas sp. R5(2019). GTDB lineage: Bacteria > Pseudomonadota > Gammaproteobacteria > Pseudomonadales > Pseudomonadaceae > Aquipseudomonas. The sequence goes on along the minus strand of NZ_JAAAMT010000028.1, from coordinate 42,058 downwards.
ATACAGGTCGAGCTGCTGGCGCAAGGCAACGTTCAGGGAGCGGATACCGCCACCGACCGGGGTGGTCAGGGGGCCTTTGATGGAGACGACGTAATCTTTGACAGCGTCCAGGGTTTCTTGCGGCAGCCAGGTGTCCTGGTCATAGACTTGGGTGGCCTTTTCGCCGGCATAGACTTCCATCCACGAGATTTTGCGCTTGCCGTCATAGGCTTTTTCGACGGCAGCATCAACGACCTTGATCATCACCGGGCTGATATCGACGCCGATACCGTCGCCTTCGATAAAGGGAATGATCGGATTATCAGGAACGTTGAGTGAATGGTCTGCATTGACGGTAATCTTGTCGCCGACTGCTGGTACCTTGATTTTCTGGTATCCCATGCTGCACTCCGCTTTTCTGTGGTTTGTCATCCGCAATTCCCTGAGCGTAACCCACTTGGCTGACAACGGGAACCACATGCAAGGCTCTACGCCTTTGGTCTATAAGCCAAACGACATTCTATTAATAGCCTTGATGATTACGCCCAATGGTTTGGTATAATGCGCGCCGTGACCACTAGGTCACTGGAGCCAAAGCGTCTGGAATCAGGCACTTAGCACGAAAGGGCCGGGCTGTTACCGCAACCCGACCGCACGACACTCGACTGATGCACCCACCATCACCGCACAGAAATCCTCGACTTTCTGCTCATAGATGACTTTGGGCAAAAGCGCATACCCTGCACAACTCGAGATTCTGAGCACGCTCAGCAAAACAGAGAGTTAACCCGAATATGCCCACCCGCTCTAAGATCATCTACACCCTCACCGACGAAGCCCCTGCCCTCGCCACCTATTCACTTCTGCCGATCGTCGAGGCATTCACTGCTACGGCCGACATCGCCGTAGAAACGCGGGACATCTCTCTGGCCGGCCGCATCCTTTCTGCCTTCCCTGAACAGCTCGGCGCCGAAAAGCAAGTGGCCGACCATCTGGCAGAACTGGGCCAACTGGCAACCACGCCAGAAGCCAACATCATCAAGCTGCCGAACATCAGCGCCTCGGTGCCTCAGCTCAAGGCCGCCATCCAGGAACTGCAAGCCAAGGGCTTCAACGTTCCAGACTACCCTGAAGCCGCCGCTACCGATGCCGAGAAAGAAGCCAAGGCACGCTACGACCGCATCAAGGGCAGCGCCGTAAACCCGGTTCTGCGCGAAGGCAACTCCGACCGCCGCGCACCGCTGTCGGTCAAGAACTACGCGCGCAAGCACCCGCACAAGATGGGCGCCTGGGCTGCCGACTCCAAGTCGCACGTTGCGCACATGAGCGCCGGTGACTTCTACGGCAGCGAAAAAGCCGCACTGATCGAAGCCGCCGACGCTGTGCGCATCGAGCTGCTGGACAAGAACGGCACCACCACCGTCCTGAAAGAAAAAACCTCGGTCAAGGCCGGCGAAATCATTGACTGCGCCGTGATGAGCAAAAGCGCCCTGCGCACTTTCATCGCCGCCCAGATCGAAGACGCCAAGGCCCAGGGCGTTCTGTTCTCCGTGCACCTGAAAGCCACCATGATGAAGGTCTCCGACCCGATCATGTTCGGCCAGATCGTGGCTGAGTTCTACCAGAACGCACTGACCAAGCATGCTGCCGTGCTTGAGCAAATCGGCTTCAACCTGAACAACGGCATCGGCGACCTGTACGCACGCATCAAGGCGCTGCCGGCCGAGCAACAAGCCGAAATCGAAGCGGACATCCAGGCGGTCTACGCGGCTCGCCCAGCACTGGCGATGGTCAACTCCGACAAAGGCATCACCAACCTGCACGTGCCGAGCGACGTTATCGTCGACGCCTCGATGCCGGCGATGATCCGTGACTCCGGCAAGATGTGGAACACCGAAGGCCAACTGCAAGACGCCAAGGCCATCATCCCGGACCGTTGCTACGCGACCATCTACCAGGCCGTCATCGAAGACTGCAAGAAACATGGCGCCTTCGATCCGACCACCATGGGCAGCGTGCCGAACGTTGGCCTGATGGCGCAGAAAGCCGAAGAGTACGGCTCGCACGACAAGACCTTCCAGATCAAGGCAGACGGCGTTGTTCGCATTGTCGACGGCCAAGGCAAGCTGCTGCTGGAGCAGAACGTTGAAGCGGGCGACATCTTCCGCATGTGCCAGACCAAAGACGCCCCGATCCAGGATTGGGTCAAACTGGCCGTCAACCGCGCTCGCGCCAGCAACACCCCGGCGCTGTTCTGGCTGGACCCACTGCGCGCCCACGACGGCGTGCTGATCGAGAAAGTCCAGAAGTACCTGAAAGACCACGACACCTCCGGCCTGGATATCCGCATTCTGGCACCGGTCGAGGCCATGGCTGTCTCCCTGGAGCGCATCCGTAAAGGCCAGGACACCATCTCGGTGACCGGCAACGTACTGCGCGACTACCTGACCGACCTGTTCCCGATCATGGAACTGGGCACCAGCGCCAAAATGCTCTCGATCGTACCGCTGATGAACAACGGCGGCCTGTTCGAAACCGGCGCCGGCGGCTCGGCTCCAAAGCACGTACAGCAACTGGTTGAAGAGAACTTCCTGCGCTGGGACTCGCTGGGCGAATTCCTGGCATTGGCTGCTTCCCTGGAGCACCTGGGCAACGCTTACGCCAACCCGAAAGCCAAGGTTCTGGCCAACACCCTGGACCAGGCCACCGGCCAGTTCCTGGACAACAACAAGTCGCCTGCGCGCAAAGTCGGCAACATCGACAACCGCGGCAGCCACTTCTACCTGGCGCTGTACTGGGCTCAAGCCCTGGCCGCCCAGACCGAAGACGCTGCGCTGCAAGCTCACTTCGCACCCCTGGCCAAGGCACTGACCGAGAACGAAGCGACCATCGTCGCCGAGCTCAACGCAGTTCAAGGCAAGGCGGTGGAAATCGGTGGTTACTACTACCCCGATGCCGAGCTGACCAGCAAGGTCATGCGCCCAAGCCAGACCCTCAACAATGCGATCAGCACGCTGTTGGCCTAAGGTCCGTTTGAAGTGACACCAGAACCCCCGGCCACGCACCGGGGGTTCTGCTTTTTACACCTTGAAAAGGACAGGCAATCATGACTTGGCAACCGCATATCACCGTCGCCACCATTGTCGAAGACCAGGGCCGTTTTCTGCTGGTGGAGGAATTCAAGGGTGGGCGCAATGTGCTCAATCAACCGGCTGGCCACCTGGAGGCCAATGAAACCCTGCGCGAAGCCGCCGTGCGCGAAACCCTCGAGGAAACCGGCTGGGACGTCGAGCTGACCGGCGTGGTCGGCATCTACCTGTATACCGCTCCCAGCAACGGCGTCACTTACCAGCGCGTGTGCTTTGCCGCCCGCCCGCTCAAACACCATCCCGAACGCAAACTGGATACCGGCATCCTCGGCGCACAGTGGTTCGAACGCGACGAATTGGCCACCCAGCCGGAACGCTGGCGCAGTGAGTTGCTGTTGCGCTGCATCGACGACTACCTGGCCGGCCCGCTGCACAGCCTCGATCTGATCCGCGATTGAGCGCGCCTTTCGCCTTGGGGCCCGCAGCCTGATAGAATCGCTTCCTTTTCCCAGATACTCATCCTATCCCTATGTCTGATTCAGCTCTCATCGAACCCGGCAAGTTGCGCGTCATCGTCGGCATGTCCGGCGGCGTGGACTCCTCCGTTTCCGCTCTCCTGCTGCTCGAACAGGGCTATCAGGTCGAAGGCCTGTTCATGAAGAACTGGGAAGAAGACGACGGCACTGAATACTGCACCGCCCGCGAAGACCTGGCCGACGCCCAGGCCGTGTGCGACAAGATCGGCATCAAGCTGCACACCGCCAACTTTGCTGCCGAATACTGGGACAACGTCTTCGAACACTTCCTGGAGGAGTACAAGGCTGGGCGTACCCCCAACCCGGACATCCTCTGCAACCGCGAAATCAAGTTCAAGGCGTTCCTCGACTACGCCCTGGCGCTGGGCGCCGACCTGATCGCCACCGGCCACTACGTTCGCCGCCGCGACATCGACGGTCGCACCGAACTGCTCAAGGGCCTGGACCCGAACAAGGACCAGAGCTACTTCCTGCACGCCGTCGGCGGCGAGCAAATCGCCAAGACCCTGTTCCCGGTTGGCGAACTGGAAAAGCCCGAAGTGCGTGCCATCGCTGAAAAATACCGCCTGGCCACTGCCAAGAAGAAAGACTCCACCGGCATTTGCTTTATCGGCGAGCGTCGCTTCAGCGATTTTCTCAAGCAATACCTGCCGGCCCAACCGGGTGAAATCCAGACCACCGACGGCGAAGTGATCGGCCAGCACCACGGCCTGATGTACCACACCATCGGCCAGCGTCAGGGCCTGGGCATTGGCGGCCTGAAAGACGCTGGCGACGAGCCGTGGTATGTGCTGGAGAAAGACCTGAAGCGCAATGTGCTGGTCGTCGGCCAAGGTAACGAACACCCCTGGCTGTTCTCCCGCGCCCTGCTCGCCTCGGACATTTACTGGGTAAACCCGATCGACCTGAGCAGCCCGCGCCGCCTGACAGCCAAGGTCCGCTATCGCCAGAGCGACCAGGCGTGCACCCTGGAGCACACTGAAAGCGGCTACCGCGCCGTGTTCGACGAACCGCAACGGGCCGTGACGCCCGGCCAATCGGTCGTGTTTTATGACGGTGAAATTTGCCTGGGTGGCGGCGTGATCGAAACTGCCGAACCCTGGAGCAGCCATTGATGAATGCGATGCAAGAGCAACTCATCGCACTGGGCGGCGTCTTTCAGGCAGCCGTGCTGGTCGACCGCATCGCCAAGACCGGCACCGCCAGCGAGGCCGACCTCGGCTGCATGCTCGGCAGCCTGATGGTTCGCGACCCGAAAAACACCCTTGAAGTGTTCGGCGGCGACGACCTGTACCTACGCGACGGCTACCGCGCACTGGCCAGCGCCCTGGAGCGCGACCCGGCGAGCCTGCAGCGTGAACCACTGCGCTACGCCCTCGGCATGCTGGGCCTGGAGCGGCAATTGGCCAAGCGCGGCGACATGCTGGAAGTGATCGGCAACCGCCTGCCGCAAATCCAGCAGCAAGTCGAACACTTTGGCCTGGTCCACGACAACGTGATTGCCGCCAGTGGTGCTCTGTATCAGGACACCCTGAGCACGCTGCGCCAACGCATCCAGGTGCATGGAGACATGCGCCACCTGCAACAAACCAGCAATGCCTCCAAGATCCGCGCCCTGCTGCTGGCCGGTATCCGCTCAGCGCGTCTGTGGCGGCAACTGGGCGGCCACCGTTGGCAATTGGTGATCAGCCGGCGCAAGCTGCTCAAGGAGCTGTACCCGATGATGCGCGGCTGACCGCCGCGCTCACGCAGATTTCACCCCTCATAGCAGTCGGCCATTTGTCCGACTGCCGACCCGGGCGCTTTTTTCATGTATGATATGCGCCCTTTTCGTTGCCCGACTGTCCGAGAACACCCCATGCAGCTCTCTTCGCTCACTGCGGTTTCCCCTGTTGACGGCCGCTACGCCGGCAAAACCCAGGCCCTGCGCCCTATTTTCAGCGAATACGGCCTGATCCGTTTCCGCGCCCTGGTTGAGGTTCGCTGGCTCCAGCGCCTGGCCGCCCACCCGCAGATCAGCGAAGTGCCGGCGTTCTCCGCCGAAGCCAACGCCCTGCTCAACACCCTGGCCGAAGACTTCGCCCTCGAACATGCCGAGCGCGTCAAGGAAATCGAGCGCACCACCAACCACGACGTCAAGGCCATCGAGTACCTGCTCAAGGAGCAGGCTGCCAAGCTGCCAGAGCTGGCCAAGGTCAGCGAGTTCATCCACTTTGCCTGCACCAGCGAGGACATCAACAACCTGTCCCACGCCCTGATGCTGCGCGAAGGCCGTGATGACGTGCTGCTGCCGCTGATGCGCCAGACGGCCGAAGCCATCCGTGAGCTGGCCCACCGCTTCGCCGACGTGCCGATGCTGTCGCGCACCCACGGCCAACCGGCATCGCCGACCACCCTGGGCAAAGAGCTGGCCAACGTTGTTTACCGCCTGGAGCGCCAGATCGCCCAGGTAGCCGCCGTGCCGCTGCTGGGCAAGATCAACGGCGCCGTGGGCAACTACAACGCCCACCTGTCGGCCTACCCGCAGATCGACTGGGAAGCCAACGCCCGCGCCTTCATCGAAGATGAGCTGGGCCTGGGCTTCAACCCGTACACCACGCAGATCGAGCCGCACGACTACATCGCCGAGCTGTTCGATGCGATCGCCCGCTTCAACACCATCCTGATCGACTTCGACCGTGACATCTGGGGCTACATCTCCCTGGGTTACTTCAAACAGCGCACCATCGCTGGCGAAATCGGTTCGTCGACCATGCCGCACAAGGTCAACCCGATCGACTTCGAAAACTCCGAAGGCAACCTGGGTATCGCCAACGCACTGTTCCAGCACCTGGCGAGCAAACTGCCGGTTTCGCGCTGGCAGCGCGACCTGACCGACTCCACCGTACTGCGCAACCTGGGCGTGGGCTTTGCTCACAGCGTCATTGCCTACGAAGCGAGCCTGAAGGGCATCAGCAAGCTGGAAATCAACACCCAGCGCATCGCTGACGACCTGGACGCCTGCTGGGAAGTCCTGGCCGAGCCAATCCAGACCGTCATGCGTCGCTACAACATTGAAAACCCGTACGAAAAACTCAAAGAGTTGACCCGCGGCAAGGGCATCAGCCCAGAAGCGCTGCAAACTTTCATCGACAGCCTGGACATGCCCGCCGATGCCAAGGCAGAGCTCAAGCTGCTGACCCCGGCAACTTACATCGGTAACGCGGCGGCTCAAGCCAAACGCGTCTGACGCTGCCTACACCGCCTGAACGCCCGGCAGTGCCGGGCGTTTTTATTCCTGAAAGAAAAGTACTTTTTTTCAATAGGTTACACATGAATCCTGATATTCCACTCCAGCTTCTTGGCGGTTTGACTGCACGCGAATTCCTGCGTGACTACTGGCAGAAAAAGCCCCTGCTGATCCGCCAGGCCTTTACTGATTTCGAGAACCCGATCGACGCCGATGAACTGGCCGGCCTGGCGCTGGAAGAAGACGTCGAATCGCGCCTGATCCTCGAGCACGGCGAGCGTCCGTGGGAAATGCGTCGCGGCCCATTCGCCGAAGACGAGTTCAGCAAGTTGCCCGAGCGTGAGTGGACGCTGCTGGTACAGGCCGTCGACCAGTTTGTGCCGGAAGTCGGCGCCCTGCTGGAGCACTTCCGCTTTCTGCCGAGCTGGCGCATCGACGACGTGATGATCAGCTTCGCCGCACCCGGTGGCAGCGTTGGCCCGCATTTCGACAACTACGACGTGTTCCTGCTGCAAGGCCACGGCAAACGCAACTGGAAAATCGGCCAGATGTGCGATTCCGACAGCCCGCTGCTGCCGCACGCCGATTTGCGTATCCTGGCCGACTTCCAGCAGACCGACGAGTGGGTACTGGAACCGGGCGACATGCTTTACCTGCCGCCGCGCCTGGCCCATTGCGGCGTAGCCGTCGACGACTGCATGACCTACTCGGTCGGCTTCCGCGCGCCAAGTGCCGCCGAAGTCCTGACCCACTTCACCGACTTCCTCAGCCAGTTCCTGCCGGACGAAGAGCGCTACAGCGATGCTGACGCACAGCCGGCCGCCGACCCGCACCAGATTCAGCATGACGCCCTGGACCGCCTCAAGCGCCTGCTGGCCGAGCACATGAGCGACGAACGCCTGCTGCTCACCTGGTTCGGCCAGTTCATGACCGAGCCGCGCTACCCCGAACTGGTCAGCGGCGACGACACCGAACTGCATGGAGAAGACCTGGTCGAGAGCCTGGAACAAGGCGCCCTGCTGATCCGTAACCCGAGCGCACGCCTGGCCTGGTCCGAAGTCGACGACGACCTGCTATTGTTCGCCAGCGGTCAGAGCCGCCTGCTGCCGGGCGCGCTGCGCGAGCTGTTGAAACTGATCTGCTCGGCTGACGCCCTGCACATCGAAAACCTCCAACCATGGCTGAGCGACGAAGAAGGCCTGACGCTGCTCTGCCAATTGGTCAAACAAGGAAGTCTGGGGTTCGCTGCCGATGAATAAAATCCGCGTCCGTATTGCCGACTGGCACAAAGACAACGCCGAAATACGCCGTATCCGCGACAGCGTGTTTATCGCCGAGCAATCGGTACCACCGGAGCTTGAATGGGATGCCGACGACATCGACGCCGTGCATTTTCTCGCACTCGAAGGCGACTACCCGGTCGGCACCGCCAGGCTGCTACCCGACGGTCAGATCGGGCGGGTATCGGTGCTCAAGGACTGGCGCGGCCTGAAAGTCGGCGATGCACTGATGAGCGCCGTGATCAGCGAAGCCCAGAACCGCGACCTCAAGCAACAAATGCTGAGTGCGCAGGTCCAGGCCATACCGTTCTATGAGCGGCTGGGCTTCAGGATCGTCAGCGAAGAATTCCTGGAAGCAGGCATTCCACACGTTGATATGGTTCGCGATTCGCGCGCCTGATTCGCTGTTTTCAGCAGGAGTGACCCAGGTCGCTCCTGCTGTAGCAGAAAATTTGCCATCATGTCGTCTCCACTCGCGGAGATTATGGACATGCCGCTACGCACCCTCCTCGCTTCCCTCCTGCTGAGTCTCAGCCTTCCCCTGCTTGCCGATACGCAAGTCTTGCCCCTCAACCACCGCCCCAGTGAAGAGCTGTTGCCCGCCGCTCAGCAGTTTTTGGGCGACGAAGGCAAGGTCAGTGCTTATGGCAACCAATTGATCGTCAACGCCGAACCGCGCAAGATCGACGAACTTCGCGTCCTGATCAACCAGCTCGACAGGCCCGCAAGGCGACTTCTGATCAGCGTCGATTCCAGCGACAGCAATGTCCAGCAAGGCGGCCCCGGCAATACCCGAATCATCACTTACAGCACCACCAACCGCAGCGGCGGGATCCAGCAAATTCAGACCACCGAAGGTTCACCCGCGCTGATCCAGGTCGGCCAGAGCGTGCCACTGACCAGCACCCAGAGCGATCCTTACGGCCAGATTCAGGCCCAGACCCAATACCGCAACGTGACCCAAGGCTTCTACGTGACCGCCAGCGTCACCGGGCAAACCGTGCACGTGAGCATCAGCACCAACAACGACCGGATGAGCCAGGAACAGCCGGATGTCGTGAATGTGCAAAGCACCGACACCAACGTCAGCGGTCGACTGGGCGAATGGATCACCCTGGCAGGGGTCAATCGCCAGAGCCAGGCCGATCAAAATGGCTACTCGCGCCATTATTCGACCCAGGGCCGCGATGACATGACCCTGAGGGTCAAGGTCGACGCTTTGGACGGACCTCAATGAAATCAAGGCTTCGACCAAAGGCCTTGAAACTGACTGCTCAGTCGTATTAGACCAAAGATGTAGTGGACCAAAAAAACCACTACAAAACATTTGACGGCGAAAAATCACGGAGGCATGATGGCCCCGCTCCCGCTAATCAGAGGCCCCGACAAGGGCCTTCGAATCGCCGCTCTAACCCTACCCACCTGAGCCGATTCGTGTCTGTACCGCCCACAAGGCAGTTTGACGAGGTTGCGACTGGAACGAAGTTGTCCTGAGGGACGGAAGCAGATACGAGGTACACGGCAAGACCCTTTCGGCTGCACACCGGCATCCACGAGCCACAGTGCGCCCGCAAGACTCGCCCGACGCCCGACCACTTCCTCTTCTTCAATCGACCTCATCGTTCGATCGTCGCCCGCCCCGTCAAACCAGGACTCGAGCGCCTAAGCTTCTGGTTTGCGAGCAAGTCACCGGTATGTTGTCGAGACAGCTGCCAGACGGAGCAAGAATTTTTCACCCAAGACCTATGCGACGAGGTTTATCTCCATGGCACTGACACGCGAACAGCAAATTGCAGCCCTTGAAAAAGACTGGGCAGAAAACCCGCGCTGGAAAGGCGTGACTCGTACCTACTCTGCCGCTGATGTCGTTCGTCTGCGTGGCTCGGTCCAACCTGAGCACACCCTGGCCCGCATGGGCGCTGAAAAGCTGTGGAACCTGGTCACCCAAGGTGCCAAGCCTTCCTTCCGTCCAGACAAGGACTTCGTCAACTGCATGGGCGCCCTGACCGGCGGCCAGGCTGTACAGCAAGTGAAGGCCGGCATCCAGGCCATCTACCTGTCGGGCTGGCAAGTCGCTGCAGACAACAACTCTGCCGAGTCCATGTACCCAGACCAGTCGCTGTACCCGGTGGATTCGGTTCCAACCGTGGTCAAGCGCATCAACAACTCGTTCCGTCGTGCCGACCAGATCCAGTGGAAAGCCGGCAAGAACCCGGGCGACGACGGCTACATCGACTACTTCGCGCCAATCGTTGCTGACGCCGAAGCCGGTTTCGGTGGCGTCCTGAACGCCTACGAACTGATGAAGAGCATGATCGAAGCAGGCGCCGCTGGCGTTCACTTCGAAGACCAACTGGCTTCAGTGAAAAAATGCGGCCACATGGGCGGCAAGGTACTGGTGCCAACTCAGGAAGCCGTTCAGAAGCTGACTGCCGCTCGCCTGGCCGCTGACGTTGCCGGTGTACCGACCATTATCCTGGCCCGTACCGACGCCAACGCCGCCGACCTGCTGACCAGCGACTGCGACCCGTACGACCAGCCATTCGTGACCGGCACCCGTACCCAGGAAGGCTTCTACAAGGTTCGTGCAGGTCTCGATCAAGCCATCGCCCGCGGCTTGGCCTACGCCCCTTACGCCGACCTGATCTGGTGTGAAACCGCCAAGCCGGACCTGGACGAAGCCCGTCGCTTCGCCGAAGCGATCAAGAAGGAATACCCGGACCAGATCCTGTCCTACAACTGCTCGCCTTCCTTCAACTGGAAGAAAAACCTGGACGACGCGACCATCGCCAAGTTCCAGCGCGAGCTGTCGGCCATGGGCTACAAGCACCAGTTCATCACCCTGGCAGGCATCCACAACATGTGGCACAGCATGTTCAACCTGGCGCACGACTACGCCCGCAACGACATGACCGCCTACGTGAAACTGCAAGAGCAGGAGTTCGCTGACGCCGCCAAAGGCTATACCTTCGTGGCGCACCAGCAGGAAGTGGGCACCGGCTACTTCGACGACATGACCACCGTGATCCAGGGTGGCTCATCCTCGGTCACCGCGCTGACCGGCTCGACTGAAGAAGAGCAGTTTCATTGATTGATCAGCTCTGACAGGCCCAGTGCCTGAACGAAAAAACCCGGCGTTTCTCACGAAACACCGGGTTTTTCGTTTCCAGAGCATCAGCCCGGAGTATTCAGACGATGAAGTTCACCAGACGGTTGGGCACCACGATCATCCTCCCGGCGCCTTCCAGGTGACTGCGCAAGGCAGCATCGGATAACGCCCGGCTTCGTATCAATTCGTGATCGGCATTAGCCTGGATCATGATATCTCCGCGCAACTTGCCATTGACCTGCACCATCATTTTTACTTCGTCCTGTTTCAAAGTTTCGCTATCCGGAACCGGCCACGAACTGTCGTAGATATCACCTGCGAACCCCAGCTCATCCCAGAGGACCTGGGAGATATGCGGCGTCACTGGATGCAAAACCTGCAACAGGATTGCCATGCCCTCGCGCGACGTCTGCTGACCGGCCGCCTTGCCCCCCTCCAGAACCTTGAGCATTTTCATCGCGCCCGACACCACGGTGTTGTATTGCAGTCGTTCGTAATCAATGTTGATCTGCTGCAGCAAACAATGCATCTCAAAGCGCACGCGTCTGGATTCGGCAACATCTTCAGCCTGCTCATCCCCATTACGTGGGGCCTGCTCCTCGCTGGCAAAGCGCCAGAGCCGGCGCAGGAAGCGATAGGCACCCTCAACGCCACTGTCGCTCCAGATCGTGCTCTGGTCAGGGGGGCCCGCAAAGATCGTAAACAATCGGGCCGTGTCGGCACCAAACTTGTTGATGATGTCCTTCGGCTCGACGACGTTGTTCTTGGACTTGGACATCTTCTCCACGTCGCCAATGGTGACAGGTAAACCATCCTCAAGCGCCGTGGCCCTCACCGGGCGGCTTTTTTCATCGTATTCGACCAACACCTGAGCGGGATAGAACCACCGCCGGCTACCGTCGTCGGCTTTTCGGTAATAACTTTCACGCAGCAGCATTCCTTGGGTAAACAGGCTTTTGAATGGCTCGCTGAAGTTCACCAGCCCTTCATCACGCATCGCCCGGGTCCAGAATCTGGCGTAGAGCAAATGCAGAACCGCATGCTCGATACCGCCGATGTATTGGTCAATCGGCATCCAGTATCGGCTGCCGGCCCCCACCATCGAGGTATGACTGTCGGGATCGCAATAGCGCATGAAATACCAGCTTGAATCCACGAAGGTATCCATGGTGTCCGTTTCACGCAGCGCAGGCGCTGCGCAGCGAGGGCAAGCCACATGGCGAAACCCGTCATGCTGCAGCAACGGATTGCCGCTGCCGTCGGGAGTGCAATCGGTGGGCAACACCACGGGCAGATCCGAGTAAGGTACCGGAACGTCGCCACATTGCTCACAATGGATAATGGGAATTGGGGTACCCCAGTAACGCTGCCGTGAAATTCCCCAGTCGCGCAGGCGCCATGTGGTGGTCTCCTCGCCCATTCCACGCTCACGCAGTACAGCGACGATGGCCCGGGTGGCCTGTGCGACTGCCAGCCCATCGTAGGTGCCGGAGTTGACTAGATGGCCGTCCCGACTGGTGTAGGTGTCTGACCAGCCCCGGGGGTCGTATACCTGATCGTCGCAGGCAATGACCTGGCGAACAAGCAAACCGTATTGATTGGCAAATTCGAAGTCACGTTTATCATGGGCAGGCACCCCCATCAGGGCCCCTTCACCATATCCGCCGAGCACGTAGTTGGTAATCCACAGTGCGACAGGCTCACCGGTCAACGGGTGGTCGATCTGCAAACCGGTGGGAACGCCGATCTTGACTTGGGCTCTGAAAGCCGTGCCCGCATCTTCCGCTTGCCGACACGCCTGCACCTGCGACTCAAGGCCGGGATTGATCTCCAGAGCGCGCCTGGCAAGTGCATGCTCGGGAGAAATGGCACAAAACGTCACTCCCATGAGCGTATCGACGCGGGTTGTAAACACCCACAGTTTGCCTGCATCGATTAGTTGCCCGGAGGCGTTTTGAATCTTGTGGGCGAATGCCAGACGAACCCCGGTGGCCTTGCCAATCCAGTTGCGCTGCATGGTGCGGACCATATCCGGCCAGCCATCCAAAGTGTCGATGGACGATAGCAGCTCTTCGGCATATTGAGTGATGCGCAGGTAGTACCCGGGAATTTCCCGTTTCTCGACGAGCGCCCCAGATCGCCAGCCTCGACCATCGATCACCTGCTCATTGGCCAGAACTGTTTGATCGACAGGGTCCCAGTTGACTATCTGGGTTTTCTTGTAGGCCACGCCCTTTTCCAGCAGTTTCAAGAAAAACCACTGGTTCCACTTGTAGTATTCCGGGTCGCAGGTGGCGATTTCTCGCGACCAGTCGAAAGCCAGGCCCAGCGGCTGCATTTGCGACTTCATGTCAGCAATATTCAACCGTGTCCACTGGGCGGGAGAAACGCCCGACTGCATAGCCGCATTCTCTGCCGGCAAACCGAAAGCATCCCACCCCATCGGCATTAGCACGTTGAACCCCTTCATGCGCAAATGACGGGCCAGCATGTCGTTGATCGTATAGTTGCGTACGTGGCCCATGTGCAACTTACCTGATGGATAGGGAAGCATGGAGCAAGCATAAAACTTGGGCCGACTTTCATCTTCGACCGCCCTGAATACATCATCTTGAAGCCATTTGGCCTGCGCCGTACTTTCTACCCAGGCTGGATCGTACTGCGGTCGCATAGAGGTTCCTCAACATTGCTGGAACTGAGCGACAATGACTCATTCGGCTCACATTCCCTTGTAAACTTCCGGTCAACTTCAACAAGAGAACGCTTGCCACAAAAAGCGCTTATCGAAATAGACAAGATTTTGGACTCCGACTTTTCCCAGTTGCGCCCACCCCATAGCCAGCCACCGGGCCAAACACTAAATGCATGAGCCGGTCTATATTTCGCTTTAAGCGATCGATACAGACTGTCATAAACAATGAAATAAAAATTTGGCCATATTTTCGAAATCATCGGTTTTGACCAGGGTCGGGGAAGCCGTGTACAACCGACCAAACAAATCCTGCGTTGTCGCGTTCATCTTAACCACACCTCTTTCCATTGATGTTTCAAAGCGGCTAGCCAGCCGGCTTCGGATGCAGGTTTCAGCTCCTTTGTGGCTATGAAACACGGGGCGCCGCTTCCGTCCATGCGACCGATGAGCTGAACACGACAGCGAGTAACAGAAACACTGATGAACAGGACGAAGTACAAATGAATAGCGCCCGGAATGAACAATGACCGACCAGCGCCCCGCCCAATAGATTACCCGCGAGATAGAACGCCGACATCAGCGTAATCACTAACGCCACCGCCGAACTTTCGAGTTGGTAATGACGCTGGAAAAATAAGGCAGCAAAAGGCCCCAACGCATTCGCCGTGACGAAGAGCAACCGGAGCAAAACAATATTGCGCATTCCTGCCGCCAAACTGATTTTACTCAACATTCTCCTCACTTCAGGATCACCTCGACGCCAAAAACCAGCGTGGCAGGGTCACTAGTGCATCCACCCACAGTGGTATGCCTCGTCGCATGGTCGTATAGAGCTCTTTGATCAAAGAGCATTGGTGACGTCCCGACCAACAGCGGTTGATAGTTGGGGTAGGTAAATTCACGAGACCCTAAGCAATGGATGCAACATCCTCAGCTATTAAGGTATTTTCCGGCACCTCATTAATCAAACCACTGCCGCTCAATCACACAAATAAACACACACCATTAGCCTTCCACAAATAAATTCATTCATCAATAGGAAAAATTCCGAAATTTTCGAGCGAAAACTCTGTAGGAACTTTTACCGAGATATCGACATACTATTCACAAAACAAATAACTAGTCGCATCAGGACACTGTGCGCATCCAGCCATACAGCTGATTAAAAAGCACGACTCCGCACACCCCTGAAACATCATATAACGCACTTGGATAATACTTTTAGATCTTGCACTATCGAAGGGCAGCTCTCAATTTACATTCAAGATCAATGCGTTATACCCCATGCAACCGCAAGCACCCAGTCACCCAAATGGCATGACGGAGTACCAAGCCATGAGAGGACGATTGAGAGGAAAGCGAGCGCTTGTGACGGGCTCATCAGCAGGTATGGAAGCGCTATAGCCGGAGCCATTCCTGAAGCTGAGCGGCGACGAATAGGATCAAAACCTCGCAGTCAACCTCCGCCTTCCTTTCTTTGCGACTCAACGCTTTGCAAAGGACTGCATGGAGCGCAACCAAGGGGTGCAGCGCGTTTCGGCCCGCAGGCGCTATTTGTTCGGTGCGCGCATTGGTTCGACGGCGAGCGAACACGGTTCATGACCAGGCACAGCCACTCAATCGGATTCCAAAAGCGCTCAGGCAGATGAACGTTCAATTGGCGAATGTCATCAGCAATATTTCCGGCGTCACCAGCTTGAAGATCCTCAGGGCAATCATCGCCGGGGAGCGCAACCCGAAAAAGCTGACAGCGCTGAGAGATCGCCGCGTCTAGGGCCCCGCAAGACACCATCGCACGGAGCCTTCAAGGCAGCTCGCGACTCGAACACCTTCACGTCCTGGAGCAGGAGGTCGACTGTTAGGAGTTCCTTGAGCAGCGGATCACCAGCAATGACTTCGCTATCAGGAACGCAACGGTAGCCAGCTCTCGGGACGAGGCCCCAAAATCATCAATAGCACTGCCCAGGCATTGAAACAGTGCCGCATCGCGGGTCACCATGCTTGATGAGAGCCGAGCTTGCTCGCGATGAAACCGCCTCATCTGCGGATATTTCACCCGCAACAGCCTCTCCAGCAGCAACATGTCCGCAACCTTTACCGGCCTCATCGCGAGCAAGCTCGGCTCCTGCACCCACCTCCATTCGTGCCTATGCTGAGCGTGCTGAGGGGCGGCTTGTTGTTTTTCCGACAGACATTGATCCAGCGCACCCCCGGTTGATAGAAAACCTGCTACAACCATTAAGGGAGGATACCTAAGCGAGCAAAGCACCCTCATTAATTTGACCGTTCATTAAGGTGAGAAAATAAGTAACACCTATAAATGATAGTAATTATCATTTCAGCTTAAGTGCTTCATTGCCGCGCCCAAGAAACATAATTGACAAAAGTGGCGCTAATCCACGGTTTACGGGGCCTGCGTCGCATCCGTGACCGAATATGTACTTAATCCTACGAATAAATTTGCTGCAGAAAATTTACTTGCACCTGGTTTACCCATAAAATCAGAGCGATAGATTCCGCTGCGACATATCGTCACTGCTCTACTTCTTTTTCAAGCTCAGAGACCCGGCTCTCTGTTAAGGATTTCCAGCATGCCCGATTCGACAGGACTCATCGCCCACAACTGGGGCTTTGCCATCTTCCTTTTGGGTGTCGTCGGCTTGTGCGCCTTCATGCTCGGTCTGTCGAGCCTTCTTGGCAGCAAGGCCTTCGGCCGCGCCAAGAACGAACCCTTCGAATCCGGCATGCTGCCTACCGGCGGCGCGCGCCTGCGTCTTTCCGCAAAATTCTATCTGGTCGCGATGCTGTTCGTGATCTTCGATATCGAAGCCCTCTTTCTCTTTGCCTGGTCTGTGTCCGTCCGCGAAAGCGGCTGGGCCGGATTCGTCGAAGCTCTCGTTTTCATAGCAATTCTGTTGGCAGGTCTTGTCTACCTTTGGCGGGTCGGGGCGCTCGATTGGGCTCCCGTGGGTCGTCGCATGCGGCAAGCGAAGCTGAAACAATGAGGCTTTGGCAATGCAATACAATCTCACTCGAATCGACCCGGATGCACCTAACGAGCAGTATCCAATCGGCGAACGCGAAACCGTTTCCGATCCGCTAGAAGATCAGGTCCACAAGAACATCTTCATGGGCAAGCTCGAAGATGTGCTCAATGGTGCCGTCAACTGGGGGCGTAAAAACTCCCTGTGGCCGTACAACTTCGGTCTCTCGTGCTGCTATGTGGAAATGACCACGGCCTTCACGGCGCCCCACGACATCGCCCGCTTCGGCGCCGAAGTCATCCGGGCCTCGCCGCGTCAGGCTGACTTCATGGTTATTGCCGGTACCTGCTTTGTGAAAATGGCCCCGATCATCCAGCGCCTGTACGAGCAGATGCTGGAACCGAAGTGGGTTATCTCCATGGGTTCGTGCGCCAACTCCGGTGGCATGTACGACATTTACTCGGTCGTTCAAGGGGTCGATAAATTCCTCCCCGTGGACGTGTATGTACCTGGCTGCCCGCCTCGCCCTGAAGCTTTCCTGCAAGGCCTGATGCTGTTGCAGGAATCGATTGGCCAGGAGCGCCGTCCTCTTTCATGGGTCGTTGGCGATCAAGGCGTTTACCGCGCCGAAATGCCGTCCCAGAAAGAGCAGCGCCGCGAACAGCGCATTGCGGTGACCAACCTGCGCAGCCCCGACGAAGTCTGATCCAGTTGTTTGTGTCTTGACCCACAAGGCAAGCACCCTGGCTTCATTCTTTACGTTGACCCAAAGCGACCGAGACCATGACAGCGGACAACGCTATTTATATCCCGCCTTACAAGGCTGACGACCAGGATGTGGTCGTCGAATTGACCAACCGTTTTGGCCCCGAGGCGTTCACCGCCCAGGAAACCCGCACCGGCATGCCGGTGCTGTGGGTTGCCCGTGCCAAACTGGTTGAAGTCCTGACTTTCCTGCGCAACCTGCCCAAGCCGTACGTCATGCTCTATGACCTGCACGGCGTGGACGAGCGCCTGCGCACCCAGCGCCGCGGCCTGCCGGGCGCCGACTTCAGTGTGTTCTACCACCTGATGTCGATCGAGCGTAATAGTGACGTAATGATCAAGGTGGCCTTGTCCGAGGGCGACCTTAACCTGCCAACCATCACCGGTATCTGGCCTAACGCCAACTGGTACGAGCGTGAAGTCTGGGACATGTTCGGCATCCACTTTGCCGGCCACCCGCACCTGACTCGCATCATGATGCCGCCGACCTGGGAAGGTCACCCGCTGCGCAAGGACTACCCGGCCCGTGCGACCGAGTTCGACCCCTACAGCCTGACGCTAGCCAAGCAGCAACTGGAAGAAGAAGCCGCGCGCTTCAATCCGGAAGACTGGGGCATGAAGCGTTCCGGCCCCAACGCGGATTACATGTTCCTCAACCTGGGGCCCAACCACCCGTCCGCCCACGGTGCGTTCCGTATCGTGCTGCAACTGGACGGTGAAGAAATCGTCGACTGCGTCCCGGACATCGGCTACCACCACCGTGGTGCCGAGAAGATGGCCGAGCGTCAGTCCTGGCACAGCTTCATTCCCTACACCGACCGTATCGATTACCTCGGCGGGGTGATGAACAACCTGCCCTACGTACTCGCGGTCGAGAAGCTGGCCGGCATCAAGGTGCCGCAGAAAGTCGACACCATCCGCATCATGATGGCCGAGTTCTTCCGGATCACGAGCCACCTGCTGTTCCTGGGTACTTATATTCAGGACGTTGGTGCCATGACCCCGGTGTTCTTCACCTTTACCGACCGCCAGCGCGCCTACACCGTGATCGAAGCGATCACCGGTTTCCGCCTGCACCCGGCCTGGTACCGCATTGGTGGCGTCGCCCACGACCTGCCACGCGGCTGGGACAAGCTGGTCAAGGACTTCGTCGACTGGCTGCCCAAGCGCCTGGACGAGTACGAAAAAGCGGCGCTGCAAAACAGCATCCTCAAAGGCCGTACCGTCGGCGTCGCCGCCTATAACACCAAGGACGCCCTGGCCTGGGGTGTCACCGGTGCCGGCCTGCGTTCCACCGGTTGCGACTTCGACCTGCGCAAGGCCCGTCCGTACTCCGGCTACGAGAACTTCGAATTCGAAGTACCGCTGGCCCACAACGGCGATGCCTACGACCGCTGCATGGTCCGCGTCGAGGAGATGCGCCAGAGTATCCGCATCATCGACCAGTGCCTGCGCAACATGCCGGAAGGCCCGTACAAGGCGGATCACCCGCTGACCACGCCGCCACCGAAAGAGCGCACCCTGCAGCACATCGAGACCTTGATCACGCACTTCCTGCAAGTTTCGTGGGGCCCGGTCATGCCGGCCAACGAGTCCTTCCAGATGATCGAAGCGACCAAGGGCATCAACAGTTATTACCTGACGAGCGATGGCGGCACCATGAGCTACCGCACCCGGATTCGTACCCCGAGCTACCCGCACCTGCAACAGATCCCTTCGGTGATCCGCGGCAGCATGGTCGCGGACCTCATTGCGTACCTGGGTAGTATCGATTTCGTTATGGCCGACGTGGACCGCTAAGTATGAACAGCCCACTTATTCAGACTGACCGCTTCGCCCTCAGCGCAGCCGAGCGCTCGGCCATCGAGCACGA
Source organism: Pseudomonas sp. R5(2019) (assembly GCF_009905435.1). Taxonomy (GTDB): domain Bacteria; phylum Pseudomonadota; class Gammaproteobacteria; order Pseudomonadales; family Pseudomonadaceae; genus Aquipseudomonas. The sequence continues at coordinate 22,522 of NZ_JAAAMT010000028.1, read as the reverse complement.
GATGCATCACTACGAGGACCCGCGCGCGGCGTCCATCGAAGCTTTGAAAATTGTCCAGAAGGCCCGCGGCTGGGTACCGGATGGCGCAATCTATGCCATTGGCGAAATCCTCGGCATTCCTGCAAGCGACGTCGAAGGCGTGGCCACCTTCTATAGCCAGATCTTCCGTCAGCCCGTTGGCCGCCACATCATTCGCGTCTGCGACAGCATGGTCTGCTACATCGGTGGCCACGAGTCCGTGGTTGCCCAGATCCAGAGCGAGCTGGGCATTGGCCTGGGCCAGACTACCGTTGACGGCCGCTTCACGCTGCTGCCGGTATGCTGCCTGGGTAACTGCGACAAGGCGCCGGCGCTGATGATCGACGATGACACCTTCGGCGACGTGCAACCTGCCGGTGTAGCGAAATTGCTGGGGGACTACGTATGACCATCACTTCCTTCGGCCCGGCCAACCGCATTGCGCGCACCGCTGAAACCCACCCGCTGACCTGGCGCCTGCGTGACGACGGCGAACCGGTCTGGCTCGACGAATACCAGGCCAAGGACGGCTATGCCGCCGCGCGCAAGGCCTTCGCCGACCTGTCCCAGGACGACATCGTTCAAACCGTGAAAGATTCCGGCCTGAAGGGCCGTGGCGGTGCGGGTTTCCCCACCGGCGTCAAATGGGGCCTGATGCCCAAAGACGAATCCATGAACATCCGCTACCTGCTGTGCAATGCGGATGAAATGGAGCCCAACACCTGGAAAGACCGCATGCTGATGGAGCAACTGCCCCATCTGCTGGTAGAAGGCATGCTGATCAGTGCCCGTGCACTGAAAGCCTACCGCGGCTACATCTTCCTGCGTGGCGAATACACCACCGCCGCCCGCAACCTCACCCGCGCCGTTGAAGAAGCGAAAGCCGCAGGCCTGTTGGGCAAGAACATCCTGGGCAGCGGCTTCGATTTCGAACTGTTCGTCCACACCGGTGCCGGTCGTTACATCTGCGGTGAAGAAACCGCACTGATCAACTCCCTCGAAGGCCGCCGCGCCAACCCGCGCTCCAAGCCGCCCTTCCCTGCCGCCGTTGGCGTCTGGGGCAAGCCGACTTGCGTCAACAACGTCGAGACCCTGTGCAACGTGCCGGCCATCGTCGGCAATGGCGTTGACTGGTACAAGTCGCTGGCCCGAGAAGGCAGTGAAGACCACGGCACCAAGCTGATGGGCTTCTCCGGCAAGGTCAAGAACCCGGGCCTGTGGGAACTGCCGTTCGGCGTCACCGCGCGCGAGCTGTTCGAAGACTACGCCGGCGGCATGCGCGACGGCTTCAAGCTCAAGTGCTGGCAGCCAGGCGGCGCCGGTACCGGTTTCCTGTTGCCCGAGCACCTGGACGCACAGATGTACGCCGGCGGCATCGCCAAGGTCGGCACCCGGATGGGTACGGGCCTGGCCATGGCCGTGGACGACAGCATCAACATGGTGTCCCTGCTGCGCAACATGGAAGAGTTCTTCGCCCGCGAATCCTGCGGCTTCTGTACCCCGTGCCGCGACGGTCTGCCATGGAGCGTCAAGCTTCTGCGCGCGCTCGAGCAAGGCCAGGGGCAGCAAGGCGACATCGAGACCCTGTTGGGTCTGGTTGGATTTCTCGGCCCAGGCAAGACCTTCTGTGCTCACGCACCAGGTGCCGTGGAGCCCTTGGGCAGCGCGATCAAATACTTCCGTCCGGAGTTCGAGGCAGGCATCGCTGCGACCAGCAGCGTGCGTCCGGACCTGGCGCGCCCGATCGTCGCCCCGGCCTGACCGAATCGACAGCGGATGGCCCGTGCCATCCGCTGCTTGCAGCGCTCGCCCGGGTACGCCTGAGGCGGGCTGCAGGCACACAGCTTTCCATTAGCCACGCCCGCCCATGCGGGCCAACGAAGAACTTTGAACCATGGCCACTATCCACGTAGACGGCAAAGCGCTCGAAGTCAACGGCGCAGACAACCTGTTACAGGCGTGTCTGTCGCTAGGCCTCGACATTCCTTATTTCTGCTGGCACCCGGCGCTCGGTAGCGTCGGCGCCTGCCGCCAGTGTGCGGTCAAGCAGTACACCGACGAGAACGACACCCGTGGTCGTATCGTCATGTCCTGCATGACCCCTGCCTCCGACGGCAGCTGGATTTCCATCGAAGACGAAGAAGCGAAAGTGTTTCGTGCCAGCGTCGTCGAATGGCTGATGACCAACCACCCGCACGACTGCCCGGTCTGTGAGGAAGGCGGTCACTGCCACCTGCAAGACATGACGGTGATGACCGGCCACAACGAGCGCCGCTACCGTTTTACCAAGCGTACCCACCAGAACCAGGAACTCGGCCCGTTCATCGCTCACGAGATGAACCGCTGCATCGCCTGCTACCGTTGCGTGCGTTACTACAACGATTACGCCGGCGGTACCGACCTGGGCGTATTCGGTGCCCACGACAACGTGTATTTCGGCCGTGTCGAAGATGGCACGCTGGAAAGCGAATTCTCCGGCAACCTGACCGAGGTCTGCCCGACCGGTGTGTTCACCGACAAGACCCACTCCGAGCGCTACAACCGTAAATGGGACATGCAGTTTGCCCCGAGCATCTGCCATGGCTGCTCCAGCGGCTGCAACATCAGCCCGGGCGAGCGTTACGGTGAACTGCGCCGGATCGAGAACCGCTTCAACGGTTCTGTAAACCAGTACTTCCTGTGCGACCGCGGCCGCTTCGGCTATGGCTACGTCAACCGTGAAGACCGCCCGCGCCAGCCAATGCTGGCCGGTGGCCAGAAGCTGGGCCTGGACGCCGCATTGGACAAGGCTGCCGACCTGCTGCGCGGCCGTACCATCGTGGGCATCGGCTCGCCTCGCGCCAGCCTCGAAAGCAACTACGCCCTGCGCGAACTGGTCGGCGCCGAGTACTTCCACTCCGGCATCGAGGCCGCTGAACTGGAGCGTATCCGCCTGGTTCTGCAGGTGTTGAAAGACAGCCCGCTGCCGATTCCGACCCTGCGCGAAATCGAAGACCATGACGCCGTATTCGTCCTCGGCGAAGACCTGACCCAGACCGCTGCCCGCATGGCGCTGTCGATTCGTCAGTCGGTCAAGGGCAAGGCCGAAGCCATGGCCGATGCCATGCGCGTCCAGCCGTGGCTCGACGCGGCGGTCAAGAACATCGGTCAGCACGCGCTGTACCCGCTGTTCATCGCCAGCCTGGCCGAAACCAAGCTCGATGACGTTGCCGAAGAATGCGTACACGCAGCGCCCGACGACCTGGCCCGTATCGGTTTTGCCGTGGCGCACGCCATCGACCCGAGCGCGCCGGCCGTCGAAGGCCTGGACGCCGAAGCCCTGGCACTGGCCAAACGCATCGCCGATGCGCTGGTCAACGCCCAGCGTCCGCTGATTGTTGCCGGTACTTCGCTGGCGTCCACCGCGCTGATCGAAGCCGCTGCCAACATCGCCAAGGCCCTGAAGCTGCGCGAAAAAGCCGGCTCCCTGAGCCTGGTTGTGCCGGAAGCCAACAGCCTGGGCCTGGCCATGCTCGGCGGTGAGTCCGTCGACACTGCGCTGGACGCCGTGATCGAAGGTCGTGCCGACGCCATCGTGGTGCTGGAAAACGATCTGTACACCCGCCTCGATGCGGCCAAGGTCGACGCCGCGCTGAAAGCCGCGAAAGTGGTGATCGTCGCCGACCACCAGAAAACCCGCACCACCGACAGCGCCCACCTGGTGCTGCCTGCTGCCTCCTTCGCTGAAGGCGACGGTACGCTGGTCAGCCAGGAAGGCCGTGCCCAGCGCTTCTTCCAGGTCTTCGACCCTACCTACCTGAATGCCGACATCCTGATTCACGAGGGCTGGCGCTGGATGCATGTCCTGCGCTCGACCCTGCTGAACAAGAAGGTCGACTGGACACAACTGGACCATGTCACCAGCGCTTGCGCTGCCAGCAGCCCGCAACTGGCCGGTATCCTCAATGCCGCACCGTCGGCAGCGTTCCGCATCAAGGGCATGAAGCTTGCCCGTGAACCGCTGCGTTACAGCGGCCGGACCGCCATGCGCGCCAACATCAGCGTGCACGAACCGCGTACCTCGCAAGACAACGACACCGCGTTCGCCTTCTCCATGGAAGGTTACTCGGGTTCGGCCGAACCTCGCCAACAGGTGCCGTTCGCCTGGTCGCCGGGCTGGAACTCGCCGCAAGCCTGGAACAAGTTCCAGGACGAAGTCGGTGGTCACCTGCGCGCTGGCGACCCGGGCACCCGCCTGATCGAAACCCAGGGCGACAACCTGAGCTGGTTCAGCCGCATTCCGGGCGCCTTCTCCCCGGCCCGTGGCACCTGGCAAGCCGTGCCGTTCTACCACCTGTTCGGCAGTGAAGAGACCTCTTCGCGCGCCGCACCGGTTCAGGAGCGCATTCAGCGCGCCTATGTCGGCCTGGCCAAATCGGAAGCCGATCGCCTGGGCATCAACAACGGTGCCATGCTGAGCCTGAACGTTTCCGGCCAGACCTTGCGTCTGCCGCTGCGCATCAATGAAGAACTGGGCGCCGGCCTGGTTGCCCTGCCCAAAGGCCTGGCCGGTATCCCGCCAGCCATCTTCGGTGCATCCGTCGACGGTCTGCAGGAGGCAGCACAATGACCTGGTTTACTCCTGAAGTGATCGACGTGCTGATTACAGTCATCAAGGCGGTGGTCATTCTGCTCGCCGTGGTGGTCTGTGGCGCGCTGCTCAGCTTCGTCGAGCGGCGTCTGCTGGGCTGGTGGCAGGACCGTTACGGTCCTAACCGCGTCGGTCCGTTCGGCATGTTCCAGATTGCCGCCGACATGCTGAAGATGTTCTTCAAGGAAGACTGGAACCCGCCCTTCGTCGACAAGGTGATCTTCACCCTGGCGCCGGTGGTGGCCATGAGCGCCTTGCTGATCGCCTTCGCGATCATCCCGATCACCCCGACCTGGGGTGTCGCGGACCTGAACATCGGCCTGCTGTTCTTCTTCGCCATGGCCGGTCTGTCGGTGTATGCGGTGTTGTTCGCCGGTTGGTCGTCGAACAACAAGTATGCCCTGCTCGGCAGCTTGCGGGCCTCGGCCCAGACCGTGTCCTATGAAGTGTTCATGGGCCTGGCGCTGATGGGCATCGTGGCTCAGGTCGGCTCGTTCAACATGCGCGATATCGTTGACTACCAGGCTCAGAACCTGTGGTTCATCATTCCGCAGTTCTTCGGCTTCTGTACTTTCTTCATTGCTGGTGTGGCCGTGACTCACCGTCACCCCTTCGACCAGCCGGAAGCAGAACAGGAATTGGCCGACGGCTATCACATTGAATACGCCGGCATGAAATGGGGTATGTTCTTCGTTGGTGAATACATCGGCATCATCCTGATCTCGGCGCTGCTGGTCACCCTGTTCTTCGGTGGCTGGCACGGTCCGTTCGGCATCCTGCCGCAACTGTCGTTCGTCTGGTTCGCACTGAAAACCGCGTTCTTCATCATGCTGTTCATCCTGCTGCGCGCCTCGATCCCGCGCCCGCGCTATGACCAGGTGATGGACTTCAGCTGGAAGTTCTGCCTGCCGCTGACCCTGATCAATTTGCTGGTGACCGCTGCGATCGTGTTGTTGAACACGCCAGCTGTTGCGGCCCAGTGAGGATTTGACCCATGTTCAAATATATTGGTGACATCATTAAAGGCACGGGCACTCAGCTGCGCAGCCTGGTGATGATTTTCGGTCACGGCTTTCGCAAGCGTGACACCCTGCAATACCCCGAAGAGCCGGTCTACCTGCCGCCACGCTACCGTGGCCGCATCGTCCTGACCCGCGACCCGGATGGCGAAGAGCGCTGTGTAGCCTGCAACCTGTGCGCCGTGGCGTGCCCGGTGGGCTGCATCTCGCTGCAGAAAGCTGAAACCGAAGATGGTCGCTGGTACCCGGACTTCTTCCGTATCAACTTCTCGCGCTGCATTTTCTGCGGCCTCTGCGAGGAAGCCTGCCCGACCACCGCAATCCAGCTGACACCGGATTTCGAAATGGCCGAGTTCAAGCGTCAGGACCTGGTGTACGAGAAAGAAGATCTGCTGATCTCCGGCCCCGGCAAGAACCCTGACTACAACTTCTACCGTGTTGCAGGTATGGCTGTTGCCGGCAAGCCGAAAGGCGCCGCGCAGAACGAAGCCGAGCCGATCAACGTGAAGAGCTTGCTCCCTTAAGGAAGAAAGATGGAATTCGCCTTCTATTTCGCATCCGGTGTCGCTGTGGTGTCCACCCTTCGGGTGGTCACCAACACCAACCCCGTGCACGCCCTGCTCTACCTGATCATCTCGCTGATCTCCGTGGCGATGACCTTCTTCAGCCTTGGTGCACCGTTCGCCGGGGTTCTGGAAGTGATCGCCTACGCCGGCGCCATCATGGTGCTGTTCGTCTTCGTGGTGATGATGCTGAACCTGGGCCCGGCCTCGGTTCAACAGGAACGCACCTGGCTGAAACCTGGAATCTGGGCCGGTCCCATTTTCCTCGCTGCGCTGCTGCTGCTCGAACTGCTCTACGTATTGTTCGTCAATCCAAGCGCGGGCGGTGTCGGTCATACCACCGTGGACGCCAAGGCCGTTGGCATCAGCCTGTTCGGCCCTTACCTGCTGGTGGTGGAACTGGCGTCGATGCTGCTGCTTGCCGCAGCGGTAACGGCCTTCCACCTCGGCCGCAACGAGGCGAAGGAGTAATCACATGCCTGCAATTCCTTTAGAGCATGGCCTGGCGGTCGCCGGCATTCTGTTCTGCCTCGGGCTGGTCGGCCTGATGGTGCGTCGTAACATTCTCTTCGTATTGATGAGCCTGGAAATCATGATGAACGCCTCGGCCCTGGCGTTCATCGTCGCCGGTAGCCGCTGGGCGCAGCCGGATGGGCAGATCATGTTCATCCTGGTGATCAGCCTGGCAGCCGCCGAGGCCAGTATTGGCCTGGCGATCCTGCTGCAGCTGTATCGCCGCTTCCACACTCTCGATATCGATGCAGCCAGTGAGATGCGCGGATGAACCTACTCTTTCTGACTTTCGTATTTCCTCTGATCGGCTTCTTGCTGCTGTCGTTCTCGCGCGGTCGGTGGTCCGAAAACCTCTCGGCGCTGGTCGGTGTCGGCTCCGTTGGCCTGTCGGCCATCGTCGCCGCCTACGTCATCTGGCAGTTCAACGTCGCGCCGCCTGAAGGGGGTGCGTACAGCCAACTGCTGTGGCAGTGGATGTCGGTCGACGGCTTCGCACCCAACTTCACCCTGTACCTGGATGGCCTGTCGCTCACCATGCTCGGTGTGGTGGTCGGCGTCGGCTTCCTGATCCACCTGTTCGCGTCCTGGTACATGCGCGGTGAAGCCGGTTACTCGCGTTTCTTCGCCTACACCAACCTGTTTATCGCCAGCATGCTGTTCCTGGTACTGGGCGATAACCTGCTGTTCATCTACCTCGGCTGGGAAGGCGTGGGCCTGTGCTCATACCTGTTGATCGGTTTCTACTACAGCAACCGCAACAACGGTAACGCGGCCCTCAAGGCCTTTATCGTGACCCGTGTCGGCGACGTGTTCCTGGCCATCGGCCTGTTCATCCTGTTCCAGCAACTGGGCACCCTGAACGTTCAGGAACTGCTGGTGCGGGCACCTGAGCAATTCAAGGTCGGTGACTTCTGGATCGTGCTGGCAACCCTGATGCTGTTGGGTGGTGCAGTCGGCAAATCGGCTCAGCTGCCGCTGCAAACCTGGTTGGCGGATGCGATGGCCGGCCCTACCCCGGTTTCGGCACTGATCCACGCGGCCACCATGGTGACCGCGGGTGTTTACCTGATCGCTCGTACTCACGGCCTGTTTACCCTGGCACCTGACGTGCTGCACCTGGTCGGTGTGGTTGGCGGCGTGACCCTGGTGCTGGCCGGCTTTGCCGCGCTGGTCCAGACCGACATCAAGCGTATCCTCGCCTACTCGACCATGAGCCAGATCGGCTACATGTTCCTGGCCCTGGGCGTCGGCGCCTGGGAAGGCGCGATCTTCCACCTGATGACCCACGCCTTCTTCAAGGCCCTGCTGTTCCTTGCCTCCGGTTCGGTGATCGTTGCCTGCCACCACGAGCAGAACATCTTCAAGATGGGCGGCCTGTGGAAGAAACTGCCACTGGCCTATGCCAGCTTCATCGTCGGTGGTGCCGCCCTGGCCGCCCTGCCGCTGCTGACCGCAGGCTTCTACTCCAAGGACGAAATCCTCTGGGAAGCCTTCGCCAGCGGCAACCAGAACCTGCTGTACGCAGGCCTGGTCGGTGCGTTCATGACCTCGCTGTACACCTTCCGCCTGATCTTCATCACCTTCCACGGTGAAGCGAAGACCGAAGCCCATGCCGGTCACGGGATTACCCACTGGCTGCCGCTGGGCGTGCTGATTGTGCTGTCGACCTTCGTCGGTGCCTGGATTCATCCACCACTGGCAGGCGTGCTGCCGCAAAGCGCCGGTCATGCCGGTGGCGAAGCCAAGCACAGCCTGGAAATCGCCTCCGGTGCCATCGCCATTGCCGGTATCCTGCTGGCCGCCCTGCTGTTCCTGGGCAAGCGTCGCTTCGCCACCGCGGTCGCCAACAGCGCGCCGGGGCGTGTGCTGTCGGCCTTGTGGTATGCGGCCTGGGGCTTCGACTGGCTCTATGACCTGCTGTTCGTCAAACCTTATCTGCTGATCATTCGCCTGCTGGGCCGTGACCCAGTGGATCGCACCATTGGTTTGATCCCACGACTGGCCAAGGGCGGTCACACCGCCATGAGCCGTACCGAGACTGGTCAGCTGCGCTGGTACACCGCTTCTATCGCCGCTGGCGCCGTGCTGGTGCTCGGTGCTGTGTTGCTTGCGGTCTGATATGAACCTTGCGAATTTGCGAAAGGAATTGAGCCCGTCATGATTTTGCCTTGGCTGATCCTGATCCCCTTTATCGGCGGCCTGCTGTGCTGGCTGGGTGAGCGCTTCGGCGCCACCCTGCCACGCTGGATTGCGCTGCTGACCATGTCCCTGTTGCTCGGTATCGGCCTCTGGCTGTGGGCCAACGGTGACTACACCCTCGCCCCCGCTCCGGGTGCCGAACCTGCCTGGGCGCTTGAATTCAAAGTGCTCTGGATCGAGCGCTTCGGTATCAGCGTGCACCTGGGCCTGGACGGCCTGTCGCTGCTGATGATCTTGCTCACCGGCTTGCTCGGTGTGCTGTCGGTCCTGTGTTCGTGGAAAGAGATTCAGCGCCACGTCGGCTTCTTCCACCTCAACCTGATGTGGATCCTGGGCGGCGTGGTCGGGGTGTTCCTGGCCCTGGACCTGTTCCTGTTCTTCTTCTTCTGGGAAATGATGCTGGTGCCGATGTATTTCCTCATCGCGCTCTGGGGTCACAGCTCGGCAGACGGCAAGAAAACCCGGATCTACGCCGCGACCAAGTTCTTCATCTTCACTCAGGCCAGCGGCCTGATCATGCTGGTGGCGATCCTCGGTCTGGTGCTGGTCAACTACAACAGCACTGGCGTGCTGACCTTCGACTACTCGCAGTTGCTGAAGGCCGAGATGCCAGCCGGTACCGAGTACCTGCTGATGCTGGGCTTCTTTATCGCCTTCGCGGTCAAGCTGCCGGTCGTACCGTTCCACTCCTGGCTGCCTGACGCTCACGCCCAGGCACCGACCGCAGGTTCGGTGGATCTGGCCGGTATTCTGCTGAAAACCGCTGCCTACGGTATGCTGCGCTTCGCCCTGCCGCTGTTCCCGAATGCCTCGGCCGAGTTTGCGCCGTTCGCCATGACCCTGGGTCTGATCGGGATTTTCTACGGTGCGTTCCTGGCCTTCGCTCAGACCGACATCAAGCGCCTGATCGCGTTCTCCAGCGTCGCGCACATGGGCTTCGTGCTGATCGGCATCTACTCCGGCAGCCAGCAAGCCCTGCAAGGCGCGGTGATCCAGATGCTGGCCCACGGCCTCTCGGCCGCCGCACTCTTTATCCTCAGCGGCCAGTTGTACGAGCGCCTGCACACCCGTGACATGCGTCAGATGGGTGGCCTGTGGCACCGCATCGCTTACCTGCCGGCGATCAGCCTGTTCTTCGCGGCTGCTTCGCTGGGCTTGCCGGGCACCGGTAACTTTGTCGGTGAGTTCCTGATCCTGATCGGCAGCTTCGTGGCCTCGCCGTGGGTCACCGTGATCGCCACTTCGGGCCTGGTGTTCGGTTCGGTCTACTCGCTGATCATGATCCACCGCGCCTTCTTCGGCCCGGCCAGATCCGAGGAAGTGCTGGCCGGCATGGACGGTCGCGAAATGATCATGGTGCTGGGCCTGGCTGGCCTGCTGATCCTGCTCGGGATTTATCCGCAGCCGTTCCTGGATACTTCTGCCGCCACCATGAGTGGTGTACAGCAGTGGTTCGGTTCCGCTTTCACTCAACTCGCTTCGGCCCGGTAAGAGCGCTATGGACCTGACGATTCAACACTTTATCGCGCTTGCGCCGCTGCTGATCACCAGCCTCACCATCATCGTGGTGATGCTGGCCATCGCCTGGCGTCGCAATCACTCGCAAACTTTCCTGCTCTCGGTAGCAGGCTTGAACCTGGCATTGCTGTCGATCATCCCGGCGCTGAAAGTCGCCCCGCTGGCCGTCACCCCGTTGCTGCAGATCGACAACTTCGCCTGCCTGTACATGGCGTTGATCCTGGTGGCCACGCTGGCCTGCGTCACCCTCGCCCACGCCTACCTGGGCGATGGCGGTTCGGGCTACCCCGGCAACCGTGAAGAGCTGTACCTGCTGATCCTGATGGCCGCCGCCGGTGGTCTGGTGCTGGTCAGCGCGCAGCACCTGGCGGGCCTGTTCGTCGGCCTGGAACTGCTGTCGGTTCCGGTCTATGGCCTGGTGGCGTATGCGTTCTTCAACAAGCGTTCGCTGGAAGCCGGCATCAAGTACATGGTGCTGTCGGCCGCAGGCTCTGCATTCCTGCTGTTCGGCATGGCACTGCTGTACGCCGACGCCGGCAGCCTGAGCTTCAGCGGTATCGGCGCGGCACTGGCAGCCACCGGCATGCCAAGCCTGCTGGCACAGCTGGGCCTGGCCATGATGCTGGTAGGCCTGGCATTCAAGCTCTCGCTGGTGCCTTTCCACCTGTGGACCCCGGACGTTTACGAAGGTGCTCCGGCACCGGTTGCCGCCTTCCTGGCCACTGCCAGCAAGGTCGCGGTGTTCGCCGTGGTCGTGCGCCTGTTCCAGCTCTCGCCTGCTGCCAGCAGCGGCGTGCTGCACGATGTGCTGGCAATCATTGCCGTGGTCTCGATCATCGTCGGTAACCTGCTGGCCCTGACCCAGAGCAACCTCAAGCGTCTGCTGGGTTACTCCTCGATCGCCCACTTCGGTTATCTGCTGATCGCCCTGGTGGCGAGCAAGGGCCTGGCGCTGGAAGCCATCGGCGTGTATCTGGTCACCTACGTGATCACAAGCCTGGGCGCCTTTGGCGTGATCACCCTGATGTCCTCGCCGTACAACGGCCGTGACGCGGACGCCCTGTACGAATACCGCGGCCTGTTCTGGCGCCGTCCGTACCTCACCGCCGTGCTGACCGTGATGATGCTCTCGCTGGCGGGCATTCCGCTGACCGCAGGCTTCATCGGCAAGTTCTACATCATTGCCGCCGGTGTTGAATCGCAGCTGTGGTGGTTGGTCGGTACGCTGGTCATCGGCAGTGCCATCGGCGTGTTCTACTACCTGCGCGTGATGGTCACCCTGTACCTGATCGAACCGAACCTGCGTCGTCACGATGCACCGTTCAACTGGGAACAACGTACCGGCGGCGTGATGCTGCTGGCGATCGCGATCGTGGCCTTCGTTCTCGGCGTCTACCCACAACCGCTGCTGGACATGGTGCAACACGCAGGCTTTCAACTGATCGGTTGATGCTGCGCTGCCCCCTCAAACACCCCGCCTCGGCGGGGTGTTTTTTATGCGGCGAAAAATCCGGGTAACGCCTTTGCGTTAAAGATCGCCGTGCTTTGTCCGTCACTTCGTGCGTCTGAGCTCTCATTGTTCGTCGTCCTGGAGCACGCTTGATGCGATCCCCCCTGCCCTTCTCCAAACCCTTCGCTGTGCTCGTGGCATTGGCCTGCGCCCCCGCCGAAGGCATCGAACTGGGCCAGGTCATGATTCAGGAAAGCGAACGCACGGAACTGGAAGCCGCCAGCGAGCGCCTCCAGCAAGTGCCCGGCGCCAGCAACCTGATCGACCTGACCCGTGTCGAGCAGGGCCGCGTTTCCAGCAACCAGGACGTGCTTGCCTACCAACCGGGCGTGTATGCCCAATCGGCTGGCAACGAAGGCATCAAGCTGTCGATTCGAGGTTCCGGAATCAACCGGGCACCGGGCAGCCACGGTTCAGGCGTGTTCGTGATGCTGGACGGCTTGCCCTTGACCGGCCCCGGTGGCACGCCCTATGAGCTGCTCGAACCCCTGTGGCTGAGCCGCGCCGAGGTGCTGCGCGGAGCCAATGGTTTCAACAAGGGTTCGCTGGCCCTGGGCGGCGCGGTCGACTACATCACCCGCACCGGTTACGACGCTGCGCCTCTGCAAGTGCGTTACGAAATGGGCAGCCATGGCTACCGCAAGCGCCAAGTCAGTTCCGGGCAAGTGCTGGGCGATCTGGATTACTATGTAGCACTGACCGACTCCGACTACGACGGCTATCAGAACCATACCCAAGGCAACAGCCAGGGGATCGCCGCCAACGTCGGCTACCGCTTCAACCCCAACCTGGAAACCCGCTTTTACCTGCGCTACCGGGAGACCGATAACGAACTGGCCGGCCGGGTCAGCAAAGACTCGATCGAGCATCACCCTCGCGCCGCCAACCCGGTCTACGTGGCGCGCGACGCCAGCCGCCCGCAACCGGGCAGCACCTGGCTGGCGAACAAGACGACCTTTTACCTGGACGACGATTCGCAACTGGAAACCGGGCTGGTGTACCACGACTACCCGATGGACCTGCGCGAGGGCGCCAACCGGCTGAAGGTGGCGTACACCGATGTCAGCGGCTCGTTGAATTACCATCGCCGCGATACCCTGTTCGGCCATGAAAGCAAGACCACCCTGGGCTGGCGCACCACCAAGCACCTGCCCAACAGCGGCTCTTCCGAGTTCGTGCGGATTCCGGTCGGCAATACGGCAGGCTTCGCCCCCGGCACCAAGACCCGGGACTTCAGCTATCAGGGTTCAGATTCTGCGCTGCACGCCAGTAACGACCTGGAGCTGGTGCCAGACCTGTGGCTGACCACAGGCCTGGCGCTGATCTACACCCGTCGGGAAAGCGACGTGACCTACCCCGCCAGCGGCGGCAAAGTCAGCCAGCACGATTGGGACTACGCACCACGGGTCGGCCTGCGCTACGACTTCACGCCGCAGCTGCAGGTGTATGGCAACATCAGCCGCACGGTAGAGCCGCCGCACCCGTGGGCGTTGATCTGGAGCTCGAACCGCTACTTCCCGGCCGGCAGCGGTGCAGCGACCGGCTTGCAAAGTACCCCTGTCGAACTGCAAAACCAGACCGCCACCACCTTCGAGCTCGGCAGCCGGGGCGAATCGGCCATCGGGCGCTGGGACCTGGCCTGGTACTACTCGGCCGTGCGCCATGAATTGCTGACAGTCGAGACCCAGACAGCAACGGCCACCACCTCGCAAATCGTCGGTGAGGTCAACGCCAGCCCGACCGTGCACCAGGGCATCGAAGCCGGCCTCGACAGCCTGCTTTGGGAACGCGCTGCCGTCGGCAAGGTGTCGTTGCGTCAGGCCTACACCTTCAGCGATTTCCACTACCGGGATGACGACACTTTTGGCGACAACCGCCTGCCGGGCATTCCTCGTCATTACTATCAGGCCGAGCTGCGCTTCGACCACCCACTGGGTTTCTACGCTGGCATCAACACCCAGGTGGCCTCGAAGATCGCCGTTGATTATGCCAACAGCTTCTACGCCGACCACTACACCCTGCTCGGTGCCACCTTGGGTTATGCCTCACCCAAGCACGACTGGGACACCTGGCTGGACCTGCGCAACCTGACCAACAAGCGCTACGCTGCCACGGTCACACCGGGCTACAACGACAAGGGCCAGGATATTGCCCGTTCGACGCCCGGCGAAGGCTTCGGGGTGTATGCTGGGGTTTCCTACAGTTTCCGGTAGCCCCCAGGAAAGGCACACTACGGCAACTGCACCTGTTTTCCAGTGCCGACGAAAATATCCCAGGTGGACATGAACAGCGCGGCAATCAGCGGCCCGATCACAAAGCCGTTGAGGCCGAACACGGCCAGGCCGCCCAGCGTCGAGATCAGGATCAGGTAGTCGGGCATCCGGGTGTCCTTGCCGACCAGGATCGGTCGCAGCACGTTGTCCACCAGGCCAATCACGAACACGCCGAACAGCGACAGCACCACCCCTTGCCAGATCGCCCCGCTGAGCAGGAAGAAGACGGCCACCGGTGCCCAGACGATTCCTGCGCCGATTGCAGGCAGTAATGAAAGAAATGCCATCAGCACCGCCCAGAGCAAGGCACTGGGAATGTCAAGAAACCAGAAAATCGCTCCCCCCAGCGCACCTTGAGTGACCGCCACCAGCAGGTTGCCTTTCACTGTGGCCCGCACCACGCGGTTGAATTTCAGCTGCAGAAGGCGCTTCTGGTGCTCGGCCAACGGGATGGCAGCGCGAACCTTGCGCGCCAGTTCGGCGCCGTCCCTGAGGAAGAAAAACAGCAGGTACAGCATGATGGCGAAGCTCACCATAAAGTCGAAGGTACCCTGGCCAAAACTGAAGGCCTGGCTCGCCAGGTGCTGGCTGCCTTGAGTCGCACTTTTGGTGATGGTCTCGCGCAAGCCTGCCAGGTTGCCCATGCCCATGCGATCGAGCAGGTGTTGGAAATAGGCCGGCAGCATGTGTTTGAACTGACTGATATAGCCGGCAATGTCCAGCTCACCGCTCTCGATGCGCTTGTAGAGACTCGCCCCTTCCTGCACCAGCAAGGCGCTGATCACAATCACCGGCAACACGGCGATCACGATACAAATGGTCAGGGTAAGCAGCGAGACCAAGTTTCGACGAAAGCTGAACTTGAGCAGCAACCGCTGTTGCAACGGTGCAAAGACGATAGCCAGGATCACAGCCCAGAAGACTGCTCCATAGAACGGCAGCAGTACCCAGATAAACGCCAGCGTGACCAGGATCAGCAATAGCAGCAGGCTGCGATGGTGCAGCGAAGATTCACTCATGGTCGATCCCTGTCAGTGCGCCGAAAAGCGCTTAGGTACTGAGGGTTAGTCCACCGTACTGCGGCCGAGTGCCATGAGTGTAGATCCTGATCGTCCCCTGCTATTGGCCAGCGGCCTACAGGAGCATGGCCGCAGCCCAGCCGAACGCCAGCAGTGGCAAATTGTAGTGGATGAAGGTGGGGACGACCGTGTCCCAGATATGGTGATGCTGTCCATCGATGTTCAAGCCGGAGGTGGGCCCCAAGGTTGAGTCTGATGCAGGCGAACCCGCATCCCCCAGCGCACCCGCGGTTCCGACAATGCACACGGTCGCCAGCGGGTCGAAGCCCAGTTGCACGCACAGCGGCACAAAGATCGCCGCCAGGATCGGTACGGTGGAAAACGACGAGCCGATGCCCATGGTCACCAGCAGCCCAACCAGCAGCATCAACAGCGCGCCGATGCCCTTGCTGTGTTCGATCCAACCGGCAGAGGCCTCGACCAGAGTGCGGATCTCGCCGGTTGCCTTCATCACTTCGGCGAACCCGGAGGCGGCAATCATGATGAAACCGATCATGGCCATCATCTTCATGCCTTCGGTGAACAGGTCATCGGTCTCGCGCCAGCGCACGATGCCCGACAACGAAAAGATCACAAAACCTGCCAGTGCACCGATGATCATCGAGTCCAGCCACAACTGAATGATAAAAGCGGTAGCGATCGCCCCCAGCGCGACCAGCAGCGTGACCGGGTTGTAGTTCACGGCCACTTGCTCGACCTGCGCGATTTTCTCCAGGTCGTACACGCGTTTTTTACGGTAGCTGATAAACACCGCGACCAGCAGGCCGAACAGCATGCCCACCGCAGGAATCGCCATGGCGTGGGTGACATTCACGCCGCTCACATCCACCCCGCTGCTGGCGACGTTAGCCAGCAGGATCTGGTTGAGGAAGATATTGCCGAACCCCACCGGCAGAAAAATGTAAGGGGTGATCAGGCCGAAGGTCATCACACAGGCGATCAAGCGCCGGTCGATCTGCAAGCGCGTCAGCACGTACAGCAACGGCGGCACCAGCAAGGGAATAAAGGCGATATGAATCGGCAGGATGTTTTGCGAGGCGATGGCCACGCTGAGCAGCAAACCGATCAGCAACCATTTCACCTTGCCGGAAGTCGCAGCATCGCGGCGGTCGACCAATGCCAACGCCCGGTCGGCCAAGGCATGGGCCAGACCCGACTTGGCGATAGCCACGGCGAAAGCGCCCAGTAGCGCGTAAGACAAGGCAACCGTCGCACCGCCCCCCAAGCCGCCATTGAACGCCTTGAGGGTGGCTTCAATGCCCATGCCTGCGACCAATCCACCCACCAGCGCTCCGATGATCAAAGCGATCACCACATGCACGCGGGAGAGACTCAGGATCAGCATGATCCCGACCGCGGCAATGACTGCGTTCATTCCTGTACCTCTTGCACACCTGAAAAAACTGTAAAAACACCCGTCAATAGCTCGACAACGGCAACCAGACTGCGCCTGCAGCGACCGGGCTTGGGGGACGTTTTGATGAAGGGCCGACACTCTGCAGCAGCGTTGTGGGGATGTCAAAGCGCTGGACGCACAAGGCTGCGGCAGGTCGCACGGTTGACAGTAAACGACGCATTTAAATTGAACGTTTGAATAAAGAAAAGTCCTGCACAGCCGACACAGTCTTCAGCCCTGTCATCCCTTTCAAGGACGCCTCGATGTCACTCAGACAACTTTCCATTCAATGGAAAATTACCCTGCTGGCGGGCCTCTGCCTGCTGGCTACAGTCACCCTGCTGGTCGGGTTGTCCTTGTACCGGATGGAGCACAACTCGGAATTGGTCAAAGCCAGCAGCATGCAAATGCTCAATGAGTCGGCCCGGGCACGCCTGGAATCCCAGGGCGAAGTGCAGGCGCTGAATATTCGTCGCCAATTCATGGATGCCTATCAATACGGCGCAGGCTTCTCGCGCCAGGTGTTGTTCTTGCGTGAACAGGCGCAAAAGCGCTTTCTGGATGCCTTTGACTTGCGAGAGGACATGACCCGGCAGGTCAAGTCGGCCTTGCAGGCCAACCCGCAACTGTTGGGACTTTCCCTGGTGTTCGAGCCCAACGCGCTGGACGGCAAGGACGAGCTGTTCGTCAATCAGCACATCTTGGGCAGCAATGAGAAAGGCCGCTATGCGCTGTACTGGTCACAGCCGACGGCAGGTAAGCTGACCTCCATGGCGCTGCCGGAACGGGACATGAATGACACCAGCATCGGCCCAAGCGGAGAGCCGAACAACACGTGGTCGACCTGCCCGAGGACCACGCTCAAGACGTGCGTGATCGAGCCGTATTTCTACGAGATCGATGGCCAGAACGTGCTGATGACCAGCATCGTGTTTCCGCTGATGGACAACGGCAAGGCGATCGCGACTCTGTTAGTGGACATCAATCTGAACAGCCTGCAGGTCATCAGCGAGCAGGCCAGCCAAAGCCTGTATGAAGGCCAGACGCGCGTCAGCATCATCAGCCCAGCCGGCTTGCTGGCCGGCCACAGCGGCGATGCGTCTCAGCTTGCCAAGCGCCTGGAGCAGGTTGACAGTGTCAATGGCGCACAACTGGTTGGCCTGCTCAGTGATCGCAAGCCTCTTCACAGCCTCCACCACGATGCACGGCTCAAGGTCCTGGCCTCCTTCGCGCCCATTCCTGATGGCAAGTTGTGGGGCGTGCTGCTGGACGTACCGGCAGCCGCACTGGTCGGTCCCGCCGAAGCCTTGAAAAAAGAGCTGGATCAACGCAATGCCAGCGGCACCCTGATTGAACTGGGCCTCGGGTTGATGGCCGCGATCATCGGCTTGTTGTTGGTCTGGGTGATGGCCCGCAGCGTCACGCGGCCCATCCTCGGGGTCGCCGATATGCTCCAGGACATCGCCAGCGGCGAAGGTGACCTGACCCGTCGTCTGCACTATCCCAAACGTGATGAGCTGGGCGCGTTGGCCGGCTGGTTCAACCGCTTTCTCGACAAACTGCAACCGACGATTGCCGACGTGAAGCGCTCCGTGCAAGCCGCCCGGGACACCGCAGACCAATCAGCCTCGATCGCCAGCCAGACCAGCGCCGGCATGGAACAGCAGTACCGCCAGGTCGATCAGGTGGCAACCGCCTCCCATGAAATGAGCGCTACCGCCCAGGATGTCGCCCGCAGTGCAGCCCAAGCGGCACAGGCTGCCCGGGACGCCGATCAGGCCACGCGCCAGGGCTTGGCCGTCATCGACCGCACCACGGGCAGTATCGATGAATTGGCGACCGACATGAGCACCGCGATGAGCCAGGTTGAAGGCTTGGCGGCCAGCAGCGAAAAGATTGGCTCGGTACTGGAGGTCATCCGCTCGATCGCCGAGCAAACCAACTTGCTGGCCTTGAATGCTGCGATCGAAGCCGCCCGCGCCGGTGAAGCCGGGCGTGGCTTCGCGGTAGTGGCCGATGAAGTACGCAACCTGGCCCGTCGCACTCAGGAGTCGGTCGAAGAAACCCGCCAGGTGATCGAACACCTGCAGCAAGGCACACAGGTGGTGGTCGAGGCGATGAGCAACAGTCATCGCCAGGCGCAGGGCAGCGTCGAGCAGGTCGGCCAGGCTGTCACTGCACTTCGCCAGATCGGCGATGCGGTCACCATCATTACCGACATGAACCTGCAGATCGCCAGCGCTGCCGAAGAGCAAAGCGCAGTCGCCGAGGAAATCAACAACAACGTCGCCACCATCCGCGATGTCACTGAATCGCTATCGGGTCAGGCCAATGAGTCCGCCCGGGTCAGCCAGTCGCTCAATAGCCTGGCAAACCAGCAACAAGGCTTGATGGACCAGTTCCGCGTCTGACCGTAATGGCTCCCATGCGCTACAGCGAGGGAGCCTTTCAGGCAGCGGTGCGTCGTGGCAACTCGATCAGCACCCGCAGCCCGCCGAACGGGCTGCTCTGCAAGCTCAGGCTGCCGCCCCACGCGTCGACAATATCCCGCACGATGCCCAGTCCCAGGCCATGGCCGTCGATCTGCTCATCCAGGCGCATGCCGCGCTCCAGCACTTCGGCACGGGAGGCCTGGGGGATGCCGGGGCCATCATCGTCGACCAACAGGCAATAATGTCGAGGATGCTGCTCGATACTCAGCAGCACCTCAGCGTCGGCCCACTTGCAGGCGTTGTCCAACAGATTGCCCAAAAGCTCCAGCAAGTCTTCCCGATCCCAAGGCAACTTCAAGCCAGCGGGTACTTCATGGGCAAGTTTCAACCCGTCGCCATGAATCATGCCCAGGGTCGAGAACAGCCCGGGCAACTCGTTATCACAATTGAAGTGCGCACCGGGCAAGGCATCGCCGGCCAGCCGCGCTCGATTGAGTTCGCGGCTCAAACGGTGCTGGATCTGTTCGAGTTGCTCCTGCAACTGCGCGCGGACCTGCGGGTTATCCCGCAGGCGGTCACTGGCAGCCAGGCTGAGCAACACCGCCAAGGGCGTCTTGAGAGCATGACCAAGGTTGCCCAGCGCATTGCGTGAGCGTTTCAGGCTGTCTTCGGTGTGGGCCAGCAGGTGGTTGATCTGTGCGACCAAAGGCTCAAGCTCGGCAGGCACTTCGCTGTCGAGCTGAGAGCGCTGGCCTTGTTGCAACTGAGCGATCTGCTCGCGGACACGTTCGAGCGGTCGAAGCGAGCGTGTCACGATCAAGCGCTGCAAGATCAGGATGACCAGCAACGCGCCCAGGCCAATTCCCAGGCCGATCTGCTGCATACGCCGAAAACTCGCCCGCACCGGGGTGTAATCCTGAGCAACGCTGATGGAGAGGGTTTCGCCAAACCGGCGGTAATCGGCACGCAGACTCAACAGCTGCTGCCCTTCTGGTCCCAGCGTCAGATCGGAATGCAAGCCAGTGGTGTCTGGACGCGGCATATCCAAGTCCCACAAGGAGCGGGATCGCCAACTGCCATTGCTGAAATCGACGCGAAAATAATGGCCGGAAAACGGCCGCTGATAGGCTGGAGAGAGCCGCCGTTCTTCAAGCTCAAGCCCGGAACGCCCACGCACCAAGGCAACCAGGATGCTTTCACTTTCGTTGCGCAGCCCTGCCTCGAGATAACGCTGCAAGCCGACTTCGAACAACCACAGACTCAACTGCGTGACACCCAGGCCAACGACGACCAGCACCGTGATCAACCCGAGGCTGAGCCGCGCCTGCAGTGACTTCACTCACTCACCTCACCGAACAGATAACCTTGGCCACGGCGTGTCTCAATGATGCTGCGCCCAAGCTTGCGGCGCAGGTGGTTGACGTGAACTTCCAGGACGTTGGAGTCGCGTTCGGTTTCTCCGTCGTACAAGTGCTCGGCCAGGTGGCTTTTTGAAAGGATTTGCCTGGGGTGCAGCATGAAGTAGCGCAGCAAGCGAAACTCTGCGGCGGTGAGCTGAATTTCGATATCGCCACGCAGAGCACACTGGCGGCTTTCATCCAGCTGAAGACCCGCAGCGGTCAGCGTCGGTTGGTTGGCGATGCCGCGCGCGCGGCGCAGCAACGACTGGATCCGCAGCTGAAGTTCTTCTGGGTGAAACGGTTTGGTCAGGTAGTCGTCGGCACCAGCCTTCAGGCCTTCGATGCGCTCAGCCCATGAACCACGGGCGGTGAGAATCAGCACCGGCGTCGCCAGGTTACCGGCACGCCATTGGGACAATACCTCAAGGCCTGGCATTCCCGGCAACCCCAGGTCAAGTATGATCAGGTCATAGGGTTCGCTGCTGCCCTGGTAAACCGCATCACGGCCGTCGGCCAGCCAGTCCACCGCATAGCCCTGGCGGGTCAGGCCGGCCATCAGCTCATCGGCCAGCGGTACGTTGTCCTCTACCAGCAACAGGCGCATCAGTTGTCTTCCTTGTCTTTGAGCAAATGTCCGGTAGTCGCGTCGAGTTCAATTTCGCGCACCACACCTTCGGCTGTCAGCAGCTCGACTTCGTACACATAGGTATGATCTTCCTCTTCAAGGTCGGCCTCCAGCAACCGCGCCCCGGGGTATCGCGCCAAGGCTTGATGCAGCAACTGCTCAAGCGGAAGAATGATCCCTTTCTGACGCAACTGCAGGGCCTCGTCCTGATCCAGGTCGCGGGCTACCGCCAGCGAGCAAAAGGCAAGCAGGCCCACGATCAGCCACTGCGCAGAGCGCGATGAAAACTTCATTAACGGTCCTGATGGTCCTTGAGTACCTGGCCATTGGTGGCGTCCAGCTCGACGTCCCACTCGACACCCTGGGCATCACGCAGCTCGACCTGATACACGTACTTGCCGTACTCCTGTTCCAGCTCGGTCTCGTGCACGGTTGCGCCCGGGTGTTTGGCGATGGCGGCCGCGTTGAGTTTTTCGAACGAGATGATGGTACCGGCATCGCGCAATTTGAGCGCTTCATCCGGACCCAGGTCACGGGCCTGAACCAGGCTGGCAGTCAGTGTCAGGGCGGTGACAGTGATCAGAGTGGTAAAAGTCTTCATGAGTAAGCCTCCGTTGGGCGTTGTCTGTGTCTACGGTGCTTACATTAGCGAAGGCAACTTAATTGAAGCTGAAAATGGGCACCATGATAGTGCATTCGTTTGTGTCTATGGCGAGCCTTGTAGCGGACCGAACGCGCAAGGCGATGCCCTAGCTGATAAACTGGCGGTCGGCATTACCTTTCAGAGTCCAGCATACCGTGGAAATTTTCAAAGAATTCACCTTCGAAGCAGCCCACCGCCTTCCTCATGTGCCTGATGGGCACCAGTGCGGACGCTTGCATGGCCATTCGTTCAAGGCCGCCATCCACCTGACCGGGCCAGTTGACCCGCACACCGGCTGGATCCGCGACTTCGCCGAGATCAAGGCCATTTTCAAGCCGTTCTATGATCAACTCGACCACAACTACTTGAACGACATTCCCGGGCTTGAAAACCCGACCAGTGAAAACGTCGCCAAATGGATCTGGGATCAACTCAAACCGCTGCTGCCTGAACTGTCCAAGGTTCGTATTCACGAGACCTGCACCAGCGGTTGCGTATACTGCGGCGAGTAAAATCGAAGCGGTTCTGAAAACCACCCTTGCGGTGGTTTTTTTATGCCTGCGCTTTTTCCGTTCGCAAAAACAAAACCCCTACCTGCGTACGCAGATAGGGGTTTCGGAATTTAATCTTGACGATGACCTACTCTCACATGGGGAAACCCCACACTACCATCGGCGATGCATCGTTTCACTGCTGAGTTCGGG
>NZ_JAAAMT010000027.1 GCF_009905435.1 Pseudomonas sp. R5(2019) | reverse complement strand
GGTGGAAGACAGGGACTGATCTATCGTCGTATTCTTTTTCATGGACTCGCCCTCGCTGTCGTTGGCTTCTTAGACCGCCACCGTGGCGCATTGACGCCTCGGCGTGGGCGAGTCCATGTAATTACAGTGGGTTTGTCATCAGTCTGAAGCCCGCCTTCCATGGCGGGCTTGTCTGCAATTGGGTCAATTGAATCGCAAGGTCAACGAGCGAGGTTCACTTCCCGCACCTGCAACAACCGACTCAGCTCGGCCACCCGCTGGCGCAGCTGCTCGCGCTCTTCGCGCAACTGGCGCAGTTCATCGCGACGCACGGTCACGTAAAGGGTCTGGGGGGGAGTGGCTTGCAGAACGCTGCCCATTGCACACCTCGCAAATGGCTGTTTTTTCGTAAGCATAGACGCTGGCAGCTTCAGGTTGGCACAGGTCCTACGCTCGATCGGGCACGATTCTGAATACTTTTTGCTCGCGAGGGAACTTTTTTATTTTTCACGGTCACCGTGACTTTTCCCGTGCAAGGCGGCTCCCACGAAACTAACCTTGGCGCCACGGGACTAACCTGTGATGCAAAAGCGTTAAATATTTTTTGAGTGGAGCACCGATACATGCAACTGGGAATCGTAGGTCTGGGCCGTATGGGCGGCAATATCGCAAGACGGCTGATGCAAGGTGGCCACCAGACCGTGGTCTTCGATCGCTCGCAAGCGTCGATCACCACCCTTGAAGGCGAAGGCGCCACGGGCGCCAGGGATCTCGCCGACCTGGTCGCAAAACTGGACACGCCACGGGCCGTCTGGGTCATGCTCCCCGCAGGCAGCCCGACCGAACAAACCATTGCCCAGCTGGCTGACTTGCTGTCGCCGGGTGATGTGATCATCGATGGCGGCAACACCTTCTATAAGGATGATATCCGCCGCGCCAGGGACCTCAGTGCGCGCCAGCTGCACTACGTCGACGTCGGTACCTCCGGCGGCGTCTGGGGCCTGGAGCGTGGCTACTGCATGATGATCGGCGGTGAAAAAGCGGTGTTCGAGCACCTTGACCCGCTGTTTAAAACCCTGGCACCCGGCATCGGCGACATTCCTCGCACCCAAGGCCGCACGGGCGATGAAGAGCGGGCCGAGCACGGCTATATTCACACAGGCCCGGCCGGCAGCGGGCACTTCGTCAAGATGATCCACAACGGCATCGAGTACGGCATGATGCAGGCCTTCGCCGAAGGCTTCGACATCCTCAAGACCAAGGCCAGCGACAGCCTGCCGGAAGATCAGCGCTTTGACCTGAACCTGGCCGACATCGCCGAAGTCTGGCGTCGCGGCAGCGTGGTCTCGTCCTGGCTGCTGGATTTGACCGCCGATGCGCTGGTGGCCGATGAAGCCCTGGCCGGTTACAGCGGCGTGGTCTCGGACAGCGGCGAAGGGCGCTGGACCATCGATGCGGCGGTGGAGCAGGCGGTACCGGTACCGGTGTTGTCCGGGGCGCTGTTCGCGCGCTTCCGTTCGCGCCAGGACGCCACCTACGGCGACAAGATCCTCTCGGCCATGCGCTTCGGCTTTGGTGGCCACGTCGAGACGCCCAAATGACAAAAGACAACGTGGAAGCGGCACCGCCTACCACTTTGTTTCTGTTTGGCGCCCATGGCGACCTCGTAAAGCGCCTGCTGATGCCGGCGCTTTACAACCTGAGCCGCGATGGATTGCTGGGTAATGGCGTACGAATTGTCGGCGTCGATCACAACGACGCCACGGATGCCGAATTCGCCGGCAAACTCGAAGCCTTTCTGCGCGAGCAAGCGCGCAGCAAAGGCGCCGAGGCGCCCGAAAAGGCCTTGGACGCAAAACGCTGGGCGCGGCTGGCCAAGCGCATCAGCTACATCGCCGGGGATTTTCTCGACGACAGCACCTACCAGCACATCAAGCGCACCATCGAAGCCCATCGCAGCGGTAACGCGGTGTTCTACCTGGCGACCTCCCCACGTTTCTTCGCCGATGTGGTTCGCCGCCTCGGTGCGGCCGGGCTGCTCTCGGAAGAGGAGGGCTTTCGCCGCGTCGTGATCGAAAAGCCGTTCGGCTCCGATCTGGCGACCGCCGAGGCGTTAAACGCCTGCCTGCTCAAGGAAATGAGCGAAAAGCAGATCTACCGCATCGACCATTACCTGGGCAAGGAAACGGTGCAGAACATTCTGGTCAGCCGGTTTTCCAACGGGCTGTTCGAGGCGTTCTGGAACAACCACTACATCGACCACGTGCAAATCACCGCCGCCGAGACCGTCGGCGTCGAAACCCGCGGCAGTTTCTACGACACCACCGGCGCCCTGCGCGACATGGTGCCCAATCACCTGTTCCAGTTGCTGGCGATGGTCGCGATGGAGCCGCCCGCGGCGTTTGGCGCCGACGCGGTGCGCAGTGAAAAGGCCAAGGTCATCGGCGCGATCCGGCCCTGGTCGAGAACCATGGCGCTGAAAAACTCGGTGCGCGGGCAGTACGTCGAAGGCAAGGCAGGGCGCAAGAAGCTCGCCGGCTATCGCCAGGAAGACCGGGTCGACCCGACCAGCACTACCGAAACCTACGTGGCCCTGAAGGTGATGATCGACAATTGGCGCTGGGTCGGCGTGCCGTTCTACCTGCGCACCGGCAAGCGCATGAGCGTGCGCGACACCGAAATCGCCATCTGCTTCAAGCCGGCGCCTTATGCGCAATTTCGCGACACCGAAGTCGAGAAGCTCAAGCCCAACTACCTGAAAATCCAGATCCAGCCCAACGAAGGCATGTGGTTCGACCTGCAAGCCAAGCGGCCCGGGCCGAAACTGGAAATGCAGAACGTCGAGCTGGG
This sequence comes from Pseudomonas sp. R5(2019), assembly GCF_009905435.1. Lineage (GTDB taxonomy): Bacteria > Pseudomonadota > Gammaproteobacteria > Pseudomonadales > Pseudomonadaceae > Aquipseudomonas. The sequence goes on along the minus strand of NZ_JAAAMT010000027.1, from coordinate 73,217 downwards.
CTTTGCCTACAAGGACTTCTTCGAAATGCAGCCGTCCACCGGCTACGAAACCCTGATCTACGACTGCCTGACGGGCGATCAAACCCTGTTCCAGCGCGCCGACAACATTGAAAACGGCTGGCGCGCGGTGCAGCCCTTCCTCGATGCCTGGCGAGAGGCCGGCGAGGTCCAGGAATATGCCGCGGGCAGCGACGGGCCGGCGGCGGCCGATGACTTGCTGGCCCGGGACAAGCGGGAGTGGCACTCGATCGGCTGATTGACCCCGAGGAGTAAAGCATGCCTGCCTTGATCGAAGACTATGCCCTGTTGGGCAATTGCCGCACCGCCGCGCTGGTGGACAAAAGCGGCTCGCTCGACTGGTTGTGCTTCCCGCGCTTTGACGCCGGCGCCTGCTTCGCCGCCTTGCTGGGCGACGAAGAAAACGGGCGCTGGCGCATCGGCCCCGCGGATGAAGTGCTTGAGGTAACGCGCCAGTACCGTGACGGCACCCTGATCCTCGAAACCCGTTTTCGCACCGCCCGGGGCGAAGCGCTGTTGATCGACTGCATGCCCCTGGCCGAGCACAGCAGTGTGCTGCGCATTGTGGTCGGGCTCAAAGGGCAGGTGGATTTCGAGATGGACCTGACCATGCGTTTTGACTACGGCAGCAGCGTGCCCTGGGTCGTCAAGGCCGAGCCGTTGACCCTCACGGCGGTGGCCGGGCCGGAGATGCTGGTGCTGCGCAGCGCCACCGCCTTGCAGCCCCGCGATTACCATACCGCCAGCCAGTTCAGCGTGGGCGCCGGGGAACGGCGGGTGTTCACCTTGTCCTGGCAGAACTCCACCTGCCCGCTGGAAGCGGGTTTCGATGCCGAAGCAGCGTTGCTGGAGACCGAGCGCCAATGGCGTGCCTTTTCCGACCGTTGCCCGTCGGTGGGCGAGTGGACCGGCCAGGTCAAGCGCTCGCTGATTACCCTCAAGGCCCTGACCTACGCACCCACCGGCGGGATTGTCGCGGCAGTGACCACCTCGCTGCCCGAGCACCTGGGCGGCGAGCGCAACTGGGATTACCGCTACTGCTGGCTGCGCGACGCGACCATGACCTTGCTGGCGTTCATGAACCTGGGCTTCTTCGATGAGGCCTGCGCCTGGCGTGAATGGCTGCTGCGCTCGGTGGCCGGCAATCCCGAACAGATGCAGATCATGTATGGCCTGGGTGGCGAGCGCCGCCTGCCTGAGTACAGCCTGCCGTGGCTGGCCGGCTACGAAGGCTCGCGGCCGGTGCGGATCGGTAATGCCGCTTCGCTGCAGCAGCAACTGGATATCTATGGCGAGGTCGCCGATGCCTTGAGCCTGGCCATCAAGGGCGGCTTGCCACGCCACCCGCGCAGCACCTCTATTGCCCGGTTGATCCTGCCGTACCTGGAGAAGATCTGGCAGCGCACCGATGCCGGGCTGTGGGAGGTCAGGGGCGAGCCGCAGCATTTTGTCCATTCCAAGGTCATGGCCTGGGTCGCCTTCGACCGTGCGGCGGGGCTCAGCGACACCACCGAGCAGGGGCGGGAACAGGCGCGGCACTACCGTGAGGTGGCAGACCTTATCCATGCGCAGGTGTGTGCCAAGGGTGTCGATGCGAAACTGGGTTGCTTCGTGCAGGCCTACGGCTCGCGGCAGATGGACGCCAGCCTGTTGCAAATCGCCTTGACCGGCTTTCTGCCGGCCAATGATCCGCGGGTGGTGGCCACCGTGGCGCAGATCGAAAAACGCCTGATGCAGGACGGGCTGGTCCTCCGTTATGACACGGCCAGCGGCTGCGACGGCTTGGCGCCGGGGGAGGGGAGTTTTCTGGTGTGTTCGTTCTGGCTGGCTGATGTGTACGTATTGATGGGCCGACGGGACGACGCTCAGGCGCTGTACAAACGCCTGAGCGGGTTGTGTAACGATGTCGGCCTGTTGGCCGAGCAGTACGACCCGGCGAGCCAGCGCATGCTCGGCAACTTCCCCCAGGCCTTCAGTCATATCGGCATCATCAACACCGCCCTGAACCTGCACCGCGCCCAGTGCCCGGCCACGGACCGGGCGCACTGCAGCGCCTGAGCTTCAGAGCCAGTAGCTGACCGCGTACCAGCCCAGCCCGCCCATCACCACGGTGTAGGGCAGGGCCATCCACACCATGCGCCCGTATGACAGGCGCACCAGCGGGGCGATGGCCGAAGTCAGCAGAAACAGGAATGCGGCCTGGCCGTTGGGGGTGGCGACGCTCGGCAGGTTGGTGCCGGTGTTGATCGCAATCGCCAGGGTCTCGAAGTGCTCGCGGCTCATCTGCCCGGCCAGGAAGGCGCGCTTGACTTCGGTGATGTAAATGGTGGCGACGAACACGTTGTCGCTGATCGCCGAGAGCAGGCCGTTGGCGATAAACAGCATGCCCGGCTGTTGTGCGGTCGGCAGGCTCAGCACCGACTCGATCAGCGGCACGAACAACTGCTGCTGCTGAATCACCGCCACCACCGCGAAAAACACCACCAGCAACGACGTGAACGGCATGGCGTCCTGGAACGCCCGGCCCAGGCGGTGCTCATCGGTGATGCCGGTGCACGAGGTGATCAGCACAATCACCAGCAGGCCGATCAACCCGACTTCGGCGATGTGCAGGCCCAGGCAGACAATCAGGATCACCGCTGCCAGCCCCTGTACCAACAGGGCGGCACGCTGTTGCGCGGTGCGCGCGGCATTGTCTTCTTCGGCATAGGTGGCCAACACCTGGCGCACGTTGTCGGGCAGCAGGGTGCCGTAGCCGAACCAGCGCAGTTTCTCCAGCAGCACACAAGTCACCAGGCCGGCGGCCAGCACCGGCATGGACACCGGCGCGACCTTGAGGAAGAAGTCCTTGAAGTGCCAGCCCATCTCATGGCCGATCAACAGGTTCTGCGGCTCGCCGACCAGGGTGCAGACCCCGCCCAACGCGGTCCCTACCGCGCCGTGCATCAGCAGGCTGCGCAGAAAGGCGCGGAACTGCTCAAGGTCGCCGTGGTGCAACTGGGCAAGGTCGTGATCGCTGTCGATGGCCGACTCTTCGCGCGGATTATTGCCGGAGGCGACCCGGTGGTACACCGCATAAAAGCCCACGCCCGCACTGATAATCACCGCGGTGACGGTCAGCGCATCGAGAAAGGCCGACAGAAACGCCGACAACGCGCAGAACAGCAGTGCCAGCAGGGTTTTCGAACGCACCCCGAGCAGCAGCCGCGAGAACAGAAACAGCAGCAAGTCTTTCATGAAGTAAATCCCGGCGACCATGAACATCAGCAGCAGGATCACCGGGAAGTTGTGTTGCAGCTCCTCATACAGCGCCTGGGGCGTGGTCATCTGCAGCAGCAGCGCCTCGACCATCAGCAGCCCGCCGGGCATCAGCGGGTAGCACTTGAGCGCCATGCCGAGGGTGAAAATGAATTCGGCGACCAGCAACCAGCCCGCCGCCACGGGGCCTGCGCTCCACAGCACCAGCGGGTTGAGCAGAAGGAACAGGCAGATGATGGCCTTGTACCAGCGAGGCGATTGGCCAAGAAAATTGCGGGCGAATGCTGCGCCCAAAGAGCCAGGCATTGGAAATGTTTCCTTATAATTCGAAGACCGCGCACGGTGCCATAAAACGGTGGTGACCGCATCCCCTCACTCCAGTCCCGCCTTTGGCACAACCACTGCCCGGGTTTACCTCAAGGCCTTGATATAGTCCCGGCACACCCGCTCACTCTTAATAAGGAAGATCCCGTGACCGACTACCAAGCTTTCAAGGTTGAACTCAACGACCACATCGCCCACGTCCAGATCAACCGCCCGGAAAAGATCAACGCCATGAACGCGGCGTTCTGGACCGAGATCATCGAGATTCTCCAGTGGATCGACGACACCGATGCCGTGCGCGTGGTAGTGCTCAGCGGTGCCGGCAAGCATTTCTCCTCTGGCATCGACTTGATGCTGCTGGCCGGCGTCGCCAATGAGCTGGGCAAGGATGTCGGCCGCAATGCGCGCCTGCTGCGGCGCACGATCCAGCGGCTGCAAGCCTCGTTCAACGCCGTCGACAGCTGCCGCAAGCCGGTGCTGGCGGCCATTCAGGGCTACTGCCTGGGCGGCGCCATCGATCTGATCGCGGCCTGCGACATGCGCTATGCGGCGATGGACGCGCAGTTTTCGATCAAGGAAATCGACATGGGCATGGCCGCCGACGTCGGCACCCTGCAGCGCTTGCCGCGGATCATCGGCGACGGCATGCTGCGCGAACTGGCCTACACCGGGCGCAGCGTCGACGCCACCGAAGCCCAGCGCATTGGCCTGGTCAACCGCACCTGGCCCGATCACACCAGCCTGCTGGACGGAGTCTTTGCCATAGCCGGTGAAATTGCAGGAAAATCCCCCATCGCCGTGGCCGGCACCAAAGAGATGATCAGCTACATGCGCGACCATCGCATTGATGACGGGCTGGACTACATTGCTACATGGAACGCCGCGATGTTGCAGTCCGCCGACTTGCGCGTGGCCATGGCGGCCAGTATGAGCAAACAAAAACCGGAGTTCGCCGACTAACGAACTCGCGAAAGGAGCCGATATGGCTGAGCGTTGGAAAACCGCGGTACTGGATATCAGCGAAGTGGGCGGCTGGGCGGTCGTGCGGGGCAAGCAGGGTTTTTTGCAAGACAGTAAGGGAGTGCTGTTCCCGCGTGACTGGCTCAAGCGCCATGACCTGCCGGTGCTGTGCGAGCACGGTATTGGGCACTATGAAGGGGTGCCTGTGTACTTGCTGGAGTTGGAGTACGACACCCACATCGACCATTGCAGCTGGCAAGGCCTGCGCCAGTTCATGCTGCAAGCCGACGATCCGCATCTGTTCAAGCTGTTGGCCTACGCCGCGCAGATCGGCACCTGGGCGCGCGAGCACCGCTTTTGTGGCAGCTGCGGCACGGCAATGACGCAGATCCCGCACGAGCGGGCGATGTATTGCCAACGTTGCGACTTGCGCCACTACCCGCGTATCTCGCCGAGCATGATCGTGCTGATCACCCGTGGCGATGAAATCCTGCTGGCGCGCTCGCCACGCTTCGTCAGCGGCGTCTACAGCACCCTGGCCGGGTTTGCCGAGCCGGGTGAGTCGGCCGAGGATTGCCTGATTCGCGAGGTGCGTGAGGAGGTGCAGATCGAGGTGAAGAATATCCAGTACGTCGGCAGCCAGTGCTGGCCGTTCCCGCATTCGATGATGCTGGGGTTTCATGCGCAATACGCCGGCGGCGAGATTGTCCCGCAGCCGGACGAGATCGAGGACGCCCAGTGGTTCCGGATCGATGCGCTGCCGCCGTTGCCGGCCTCGCGCTCGATTGCCCGTTACCTGATCGACCTCTACGTGGCCCGCCGCCTAGGCCTGGCCGAACCAGTGTTGCCAGGCTAGGCGCACGGTCAACCCCAGCACCACGGCGATAAACACCGGGCGAATGAACTTGGCGCCGCCGCTGATCGCGGTGCGCGCCCCGAAGAAGGCGCCGACCATCAACGCCGAGCCCATGCTCAGGCCGATCAGCCAATCCACCTGGCCGGAAAAGATAAACACCGACAACGCCGCGGCATTGCTGACGAAGTTCATGCTGCGCGCCACGCCGCTGGCGCGCACCAGGTCGATGGGGTAGAGCAGCAGGCTGCTGACCGTCCAGAACGCACCGGTGCCCGGGCCTGCCACGCCATCATAGAAACCCAGGGTAAAGCCCTGGGGGAACTGCCACTTTTTCTTGATCGGCGCTTCGGCGTCCAGCGGTGCCTTGGGCGTGCCGCCGAACAGCAAGTAGATCCCGCAACCGAAAATGATCACCGGCAGCATCTTGTTCAGCCATTCGGCGGGCAGGTAATGGGCGATGACCGCGCCGATCAACGAACCCACCAGCGTCCCCACCAGCGCCTGTCGCCATAGCGCGGGGTGGAACAGCTTGCGGCGGTAAAAGGTAAAACCGGCGGTGGCCGAACCGAAGGTCGAGCTGAGCTTGTTGGTGCCCAGCACGATATGCGGCGGCAGGCCGGCGGTCAGCAGGGCAGGGGTGGTCAGCAGCCCACCGCCACCGGCGATGGCATCGATGAAGCCGGCCACAAAGGCGACGGCGGCGAGAATGGCGAGGGTGGTCAGATCAACACTGAGTTCAAGAGGCATGGGCAATGAGCTTATTTCGGCTGGCGCAGAAAGGCTGCGCCGAAGGGCGGGCATTTTAACCGGATGCGCCGTTGTTGTGTTGATCGTGCCCCCTCTCGATCCAGGTGGCTCTTAATCAAGTCCAGAGCAATGACTATTACTGAAGCATGTCTTTGTGGGAGCGGATTTATCCGCGAATAGCTTCACGCGGTTCGCCTGGCACACCGTGGTGAAGCTATTCGCGGATAAATCCGCTCCCACATTTGACTGATCTCTTCATCAACCAATCCTCCCGTAGCAAGCGTCACCAGCCCTGCGCTGTTTTTTGGTTGATCGTGCCCCATCCCGACGCTACTCTACGCCGCGTCGCTGCACATCAGCGGCCAGGTTTAGCAGCCCTGTTTAGTTAGGACCACAGACCGTCAACGTTCCGTGAGCATTCGCGTTCCCGGGCAACACGTTATGGCGGCTGTGCGTGGGGCACCTTCGGGTGCGCCGGGTCCTAACTACCGGTCTGCTAACCCGCGTACAGTCGCCACCCCAATTTCGTTTAGCAGCGAATCCAGGTGGCTCTTAATCAAGTTAGGAGCAATGCCGATGTCAAACTTGGCGCGAATCGTCGCCGACCGCCCTGAAGCCACCTCCTGAACCCATAGGCCTGTACGCCCGTAGGAGCCGAGCTTGCTCGCGATTGCACCGCCTCGGTCCAACAGCATGCCGCCAAAGCTGCGTCTACCCCGGCCAGGCTTTTGTCGCCTGTGCTGGCCTCATCGCGAGCAAGCTCTGCTCCCACACCGTCTCCATTCACATAGAAACCACGTGCGGTGAGACCAAGACACCTCACTTTTTTGTGTTGATCGTGCCCCAGCCCGACGCTACTCTACGCCGCGTCGCTGCACATCAGCGGCCGGGTTTAGCAGCCCGCTTATTTAGCAGCACAGAACCGTCAACGTTCCGTGAGCCTTCGCGTTCCCGGGCAACACGTTATGGCGGCTGTGCGCGGGGCACCTTCGGGTGCGCTGGTTGCTAGATACCGGTCTGCTAACCCGCGTACAGTCGCCACCCTAAATTCGTTTAGCAGCGAACCGGATGGCGCTTATCTAGCTATCAGGAGCAACGCCGATGTCTCATTTCATCCCGCTCTACTGTCCGCAAACCGAACCCGCCGTCCTCCATCTCGACACCCAGGCCGACCTGCTCGACCTCGTCATCTGCGCCAACCACCGCCTGAAACTGGGCCGCGACCTGCTCAAACACCTGCCACCCACCGCCGAGCCCGCCGACCTGTGGGCTGCCTTCGACGCCGCTGCGTTGCTGGTGGATGAAAGCGCCAAGGTGCTGGACGTGATCGAATCGCGAATCGTCGCCGACCGCCCTGAAGCCACCTCCTGAACCCGTAGGCCTGTACCCCCGTAGGAGCCGAGCTTGCTCGCGATTGCACCGCCTCGGTCCAGGAGGATGCCGCCAAAAGCTGCGTCTACCCCGGCAAGTTTTTTGTCGTTTGTGCTGGCCTCATCGCGAGCAAGCTCGGCTCCTACCGCGATCAGTGCCTTTCAATGCACACTCGACGCCAACTCGAAAATCGGCATATACATCAAGATCACAATCCCCCCAATCATCAACCCGATAAACGTCATCAACAGTGGCTCGAACAACCGCACAAACCACTCGACCCACCGACTGATCTCTTCATCATAAAAATCGGCACTGCGCTCCATCATCTGCCCCAGGTTCCCCGATTGTTCCCCGGCCCGGAGCAAGCGCAGCGACACCGGTGTCACCAGCCCGTTGGCCTGCAGCGAATCCGACAGCGCCATGCCTTCGCGTACGCGCTCGGCGGCGCTGTCCAGGTGGGGGTGGGAGCTGGGGCTGAGCAGGCCGCGGGCCATGCCCATGGCGGTGAGGATGGGGATGCCGCCTTGCAGCAAGATCCCCAGCGAGCGGTAGAAGCGTGCCAGTTCGTACATGAAGATTCGTTGATGCACCGCCGGCACCCGCCGGAGCAGGCGGCTGAGCAGGCGCCGGGTCCGGGGTTGCCGTTGCACCACCATCAACCCGCCAATGCTGCCGGCCATGACCAGCGCCAACTCAGCCTGGTGGGCATGCAGGAACATGCCGCCATTCATGAGCCGCTGCGACAACCACGGCAGGTTCGAACCCAGGCCTTCGAATACCAGGCTAAAGCGCGGCACCACGTAGCCCATCAGGAACAGCACCACGCCGCCGCCGACGATCAACAGCAGCATGGGGTAGATCGAGGCGCTGATGATTTTTTCGCGCACTTCGTCCATGCGCTTGCGGTACGTCACATAGCGCCCCAGGGCTTGGGCGACGGCGCCGGTTTTTTCGCTCGATTGCACCAGCGCCACATACAGCGGCGGGAATACCGCCGGTAACAGGTGCAGGGCCTGGGAGAAGGATTTGCCTTCGTACAACAGCCGCACCAGAGCGCTCAGGGTCTTGCGCGCCTGGGGGGTGGTTTCCTTTTCGGCCAGGCTTTCCAGGGCGTCGATCAATGGCAGCCCGGCGTTGAGCAGGGTGGTGAGCTCCTGGCTGAACAGCACCAGGTTGAAGTGCTCCCTGCGCCGCCGGCCTGCCCGTTGCCAGCGCTGGGTGCCGCGCACGCTGACCACTCGCAAGCCCTGTTCTTCGGCTTGGCGCCTCGCCTGGGCCGCATCCGGGGCGTCGATCTGTAATGACACCACACCGGCCTTGCCGACCGCTTTTAATTGAAAGCGCATGCTCAGGCTCCTGTTATTGCCAACTGGTCACTTCGGCGTTTTCACCTTCTCCTCCGGGTTGGCCATCCTTGCCCATTGACAGTAGGTCGTACTCGCCGTTTTCGCCGGGGTAACGGTAAATGTAGTTGCGACCCCACGGGTCTTGCGGGACTTTTTTCTGCAGGTACGGGCCCGACCATCGGGTTTCTTCGCTGGGTGCGATCACCAGCGACTGCAAGCCCTGTTCGGAGGAGGGGTAGTGGCCGACCTCCAGGCGATAAAGGTCCAGTGCCTTGCCCAGCCCTTCGATCTGCGCCTTGGCCACCTTGGCCTCGGAACGTCCCAGCTGGCTGAAATACTTGGGTGCGACGATGCCGGCCAACAGCCCCAGCACCACCAGCACCACCAGCAGTTCGAGCAGGGTAAAGCCCTGCTGGCGACGCCGGGCGAACGCGGTTTGATTGTTCATGATGGTCTCCAGAAAACCTCGCCCATGGCCTATGCAATTGCCATGCACGCCAGCCCATCTCTGGCTGCAAGCCCCGTAATCAGCGGCTTTGCACAAACGGCACAGTGCTTGCTCAGACCCTCTGAAGCCCTGGCGATTGGGGCATAACCCCCACTTTCCGGGGGCAGCGACGGGAGGGCGCGGTATGCGCACCATGACAATCGGGATGCTGCTGTTGGCAGCACTGGCGAACCCGGCTCAGGCCGATATCTATGTGTCGGTCTCGGCCAGTGGCGGCTATGTGCTGTCCAACGTTCACCGACCTGGAAAGCACTATGACCGCGTGGTGGCCGAGCCTGCAGGCCCGGGGCTGGCAGCGGTGGCGGCAAGCTCAAGGCCGCAGATGATCGCCGACCTGCCGTATGCCGACATGGTCGCCGCGGCAGCCAGTGCCAACGACTTGCCCCAGGCCTTGCTGCACGCCGTGATCAAGGCCGAATCCAATTACCGGCCGCGGGTCCGCTCAGCCAAGGGCGCCGGCGGGTTGATGCAGCTGATGCCTGGCACCGCCCGGGACATGGGCGTGCGCGATGTGCTCGACCCGGCCGCCAATATCCAGGGCGGGGCCCGCTACCTCAAACACTTGATGAAGCTGTTCGACAACGACATCAAGCTCGCGGTCGCTGCCTACAACGCCGGGCCCGATGCGGTGATCAGCCGCGGCCGGATCGTCCCGCCGTTCGCCGAAACCCGGCGTTATGTCCCCACCGTCCTGCGCCAGTACCGCCGCCTGCAAGGGCTGGCGGACGATGCACCGCTGTAGGGCCGGATTCCCCAACCCTGGGGAATCGCCTTGCTTGCGAAAAGTGGGGAATTGGGGGAGGCAATTCCCCACTCGAATGAGATTAATTGTGTAAGTAGTTGAAGTTGAAGGAAAAATTATCTGGCACGGGGCTTGCTCCTGCTCCTTTGCCGATAACCGTTCTGAATTCCCGCACACCGAGGCACGTACCGATGATCAAGATCAAAGGCTTCGCTCACCCGCAGCGGCTCTTCAATGTGCTCCTGATGATTTTGTCGATCCTGGGCGTTGACTCTATCGCTGAGGCCGCCGTGCGCTGTGAGCGCACCCTGGTCGCCAATATCGTTGCATTCGACCAACCGATGATGTTCAACCGCCTGGGCGCGCAAAACGCCAACGGGATGATGTTCGCGCTGCGCCGCGACGTGGTGGATGAACATGACATTCCTCTGCACAAAGGCGGCGCGGCAGTGCCCGGCAAGGTTTCGCTGCGCCCCGACAAGCGCCCACGGCCGATTGTGCTGCGGGTGGCGGCCGGCGACTGCCTGACCGTCAACCTGCAAAACCTGTTGAGCTACCAGGCCAACCCCAACAGCCACCTGGGCGATGAAGAGCACGGCCATGTCGTCAACGATCAGGTCACTGATCGCACAGTGGGCTTCCAGGTCAACGGCCTGCAGGCGGTCAACGGGATCCAGGACATCTCGGCCAACACCGGTCGCAACGCCAACTTCCTGGTCGCCGTCGGCGACACTCGCTCCTACACCTTGTACGCCGAGCGCGAAGGGGCGTTTGCCGCCACCAGCAAAGGCGCGACCTTTGGCGGTGAAGGCGCCGCCGGTAACGTTGCCAACGGCCTGTTCGGCCAGGTGGTGGTGGTGCCCAAGTCTGGGCGGACCTACCGCAACACCCTGACCGAGGAAGAGATGCGCCTGGCCACCACCGGCCGCGCTCCCACCGGCCAGCCGATCGTTGACTACCAGGCTCGTTACCCGCAACGCCAGCCGTGGATTGGTGAAGGCAAGGCCGGCGCGCCGATCATTGCCATGGTCGATGGCAATGAAATCATTTCCAGCGAAACCGATGCCATCGTGATGGGGCCTTACGCTGACGGCAGCTTCCCGCCGTCCACCTATCCGCTGGAAAGCATCGGCAAGCGCAACCCGGCCTTGCCTAACCGGCTGGATGCCTTCCGCGATTTCGCCGCGGTGTTCACCGACGAAACCGCGGTGACCCAGGCCTTCCCCGGCTACTGGGCAGACCCGACCATGGGCCATGTGCTGGAGCCGACCCGCGACTCGTTCATGATCAACTACGGCTCCGGCGGGATGGGCGCCGAGGTGGTTGCCAACCGCCTGGGCGTGGGGCCGATGCACGACTGCCTGTCGTGCGCTTATGAAGAATTCTTTCTCAGCGCGCACACCGTCGGCGACATCGCCATGCTGGTGGACGTACCGGCCAACGTCGGCCTGGAAAACATCCGCCCCGGTGAAATTCCGAACGCCGCTGATGTCGGGGTCAAGGCCACCATGGCCCTGTACCCGTCCGAACCTTCCAACGTCAACCACAGCTACATCGGCGACTTCGTCAAGATCCGCAACACCCACAACGGTCACGAGCAGCACATCTTCCACCTGCACGGGCACCAGTGGCTGTTCAACCCCAATGACGACAACTCCGATTACATCGATGCCCAGGGCATTGGCCCGGGCGCCGGCTACACCTATGAAATCGCCAACGGCGGTTCCGGCAACCGTAACCGGGTAGCGGGCGACGCCATCTATCACTGCCACTTCTACCCGCATTTCGCCCAAGGCATGTGGACCATGTGGCGGGTGCACGACGTGTTCGAAGAAGGCACCAAACTGGAAGTTTCCCAAGAAGGCCAGGACGGTTTCCACAGCACCCCTTATGCCCTGCGCAGCGGCAAGCCTGCCGCCGGTGCCCGGGCACTGCCCGATGGCGAAATCATCGCCGGTACGCCGATCCCGGCCGTGGTGCCGCTGCCTGGCAAGGCCATGGCGCCGATGCCGGGCAAAGTCTCGGTGGTGCCAAAAATGGGTGAAGTTGCCCATCACGATGACAGCGGTGAAGCCGGGGGCGACGATCATGGGGCCGGCACACTGCAAGCCATCGGCTCGCTGGCCCTGGTCGATCGCACCAATGCCAACCGCAACGGCGACGGCTCGCTGAAAAACCCGGGCTATCCGTTCTGGATCGGCGGTATCGAAAGCACCGTCGGCCAACGTCCGCCCACCCCGCCCCTGGACATGCTCGACGCCGCCACGGCCACCGCCCTCAAAGCCACCGGCAAAGCCCTGTGGGCCAACCTCGACCCGGCACAATCGGGCGGCTGGGACGGCGGCTTGCCACGCCATGCACTGGACGGCGTGGCCGCCGGCGGCCACGTCAACACCACCACGACCAACCTGGACTTCTCCAAGGAAATCACCCGGGCCAAGGCCGTGTTCATGCCGGAGGAGGGCACCGACGTCGAACAGGCAGCCATGGCCTTCCACGCCAAGCTCGAGCACCCCAGTTTTGCCTTGCTGCCGGGCAACCAGATCGTCGCCAAAAACTTCCGTACCAACGGCGCCGCGCCGGTAGCCGGTGCGCCCTTCTATGAACCCTGCATGGACGACCGCGCCAAGCGCCTGACCACCGCCGCCGGCAACGGCGCCTTCAACAGCGGCGAGCGCATCGACGGCATGTCGTTCACCGGTTCTTCCCAGTACACCGCTGACCGCCCACGGATCTACAAGGCCGCCCACATTCAGTTTGACGCGGTCTACAACAAGGTCGGTTACCACTTCCCGCAAGCGCGCATCCTCGCCCTGTGGGAAGACGCCTGGCCGGTCATCACCAAGCAGCGTCCGCCAGAGCCGCTGGTGATGCGCATGAACACCTTTGACTGCGTGATGTACCAACACACCAACCTGATCCCGTCCTTCTACGAGATGGACGACTTCCAGGTGCGTACCCCGACCGACGTGATCGGCCAGCATATCCACCTGCCCAAGTGGGACCTGACCGCCGCCGATGGCGCCGCCAACGGCTGGAACTACGAAGACGGCATTCTCTCGCCCGGCACCGTGGTTGAACGCATCAAGGCGATCCGCAGCTTCAACGGTTGCCTCGGCACTGACCCGCGCGACGGCACTTCAGCCTGCCCGCAAGCCAAGGCGCACCCGTACTTCGGCCGCTACGGGCGGGCCGACTGGATGGGCGCGCGCACGCAGATGCAGCGCTGGTTCGCAGACCCGGTCATCAACGTCAATAACATCGACCGTGGCCTGGGCACCATCTTTACCCATGACCACCTTGGCCCATCGACCCACCAGCAACTGGGCCTGTACGCCACCGTATTGGCGGAACCGGCCGGTTCCACCTGGTACCACGCCGAAACCGGCGAGCAGCTGTACAACACCGCCCTGCGCCAGGACGGCGGGCCAACCTCCTGGCAAGCCGTGATCGCCACCGGTGACCTCGACAACGACGGCAAGAACGACAGCTACCGCGAGTTCTTCCTGGAATACAGCGACTTCGTGCACGCCTATGAAGCCGGTGTGTATGTGGGCGCGGGCCCGGACGGGATTCCAAATGGCGCGGCGTTCCCGGCCACCGCCGACAGCTTCCGTTTCGCCATCAACCCACCGCTGCGCAAGCAGGCCGAGACGCTGCTTGAAGCGGTGATCGAAGCCCGTGGCGGGCTGTTGCCTGGCTGCCCAAGCCGGCCATGCCCACAAGCGATCTCGGTGGATGACCCGGGCATGTTCGTTGTCAACTACCGCAACGAGCCGCTGGCGCTGCGGGTCTATGACCCGTACAAAGTGGCCCCCGATGGCAAGCGCGGCATGCAGGCCGCCGGTTTGGCCGGCGACCTCGCCTACGCCCTGCAAAGCCGTACCGACCGGGCGATCCCGGCGCTGAACCTGTCGCCGGCGGCGATCACTTCGGCGGTCGGCCCCACCGGTGGCACCACGCGGTTCCCGCCGCACATCAACAAGGCCGGCGCCGAGCCGGGCGACCCGTTCACCCCGATGCTGCGCACCTATTCGGGCGATAACGTGCGCCTGCGGATGCACGCCGGTGGCTACGAAGAAGAGCACAACGTGACCATGCACGGGGTCAAATGGCTGCAGAGCGGCTCGGGCTTCGGCAACAGCTCCAACTCGGGCTGGAAGTCGTCGCAGATGATCGGTATCTCCGAGCAGTTGGGCTTCAATGCGCCGGTGAACATGATGTCCAGTTCGGCCGCCACCACCGGCGACTACCTGTACTCCATGGATGCCTCGCTGGAAGGCTACTGGTCGGGTATCTGGGGGGTGATGCGCAACTACACCGCCAGCCGCACCGACCTGTTCCCGCTGCCGAACAACCCCAAGCCGATGGCGGCGCGCAACACCGTGGCATTCGACGGCATTTGCCCGCGCTACAGCGCCAACCCCAACGGCATCGGCACCCGGCCAACCCCGCAACGCCACTATGAAGTGGTGGCGGTGCTGGCCAACGATGTGCTCGGCAACCCGCTGGGCCTGAGCATCAACGACCCGGCTGGCCTGGCCGAGCATGTCGGCGGCCCGCTCAAGGCCAACGGTGGCACCCTCGTGTTCAACTCGCGGCCAGTCAGCATTCCCCAGGTGACGGTGACCGACCCCGAACATGGGGAAACCTTCACCCTCGGCGGGCAAAGCGGGCCGCTGCATGACCCGACCGCCGTGCTGTATGTGCGCAAGGCCGACCTTGACCCGATCACCGGCAAGCTCAAGCCAGGTGTACCGGTCGAACCGCTGGTGCTGCGTGCGGCCGCCGGTGACTGCATCAAGGTGACCCTGGAAAACCGTCTGCCGCTGGTCATGCCGGACCTGGCCAGCACGGCGGTAATGCATGGCATGGTCAAGCGCGACCGTCACCATGGCGAAGGCTCGAGCACCTTCAACAACAACCTGATGCGTCCCTCCAGCCATGTGGGCCTGCACGCCCAATTGCTGGCCTATGACATCACCAAGTCGGACGGTATGAACGTCGGTGCCAACCCGGTCCAGACCGTGCCACCACGGGCGGGCAACACCGGGGCGTACCCCAGCAAGGTCTACCAGTACTACGCCGGGCACCTGGAGCGTGAAGGCAAGCCGATCTCGCAACTGGGCCGCAGTGTCGACAACATCAACACCACCGCCATCGAGTTCGGCGGCCTGAACCTGACCCCGGCCGATGTGATCAAGCAGGGGCAGAAAGGCCTGGGCGGCGCCATGACCATCGTACCGGTCGGCGCCACCTGGACGGAGGACGCCCGCAGCCGCGCTTCGGCAACCGTCACGGCGCCGAACCAGACGCCGTATCGCGACTTTGCGATGGTCTGGCAAAAAGCCCTGAACATGCGCTGGGCCAATGGCCGGCCGGTCGAAGGCATCGCTGCCGAAGGCAATGGCGTGCCGACCGACCCGCAGGACAACTCGAGCATGGCCATCAACTACAAGAGCGAGCCGCTGTGGTACCGCTTCGGCGTCGCACCCGACGCGCCGTTCGGCCTTGCCGGCGGCCATGGCTGGGGCGATGTTCCGAACGTGCACATGGCCTACAGCAACGCCCTGGTCGGTGGTGATCCGCAAACGCCGGTGCTGTGGGCCAAGCCCGGCCAGCCGTTTCGCACCCACATCATGATGCCAACCGGCGGCAGCCGCGGTTCGACCTTCCAGCTCGACGGCCACGTCTGGCCGATGCACAACCTGCAGGCCGAGAAGTCCGACGCCGGTGGCTTCCCGCTGGGCGCGCCCGGGATTGGATCGGTGCGTTTCGGCTTCAACCCGATGGCGATGTACATCGGCGCCCAGGAAAGCATTCTGCCGGCGGCGCACTTCAGCTTCATGCACAGCAGTGCCGGGGGCGGCAACGCTGTACCGGGTGACTACCTGTTCCGCGACTACGCCGCTTACGGCAACGCCTCGGGGCTGTGGGGGATTCTGCGCGTCACCAACGAAGCGGAGCCGGCGCCAGCGCCAGCACCTGCGCCATAACAACAGGATCCAAGGAGCAGTCATGAACAAGAAGAGCAGACCTGTTGTCTTCGGCATGCTGGCAGGGCTTACCCTGCTGGGCCTGGGGATCGGCTACGAGGAAATGTGGTGTGATCAAGTCGAGGCCGCTTTGGCCCGTCAGGAAGACAATCGGCTGGTGCGCGATGGGATTGCCGTCGACTTTGAACTGCGGCCCCTGGTGGCCGGTGCGGCGTTGATTGAAGGCAGTTATGCCAGGGTCAGCTTCAAGATCACCGACCAAACGTCCGGCCAGCCACTGTCGGGGGTTTCCCCCGGCGCCTGGCTGGACCCGGCGCTGGAGGACGAGGCGGTCCGCGACCGCGATAAAAGCTGCAAGTCGCGGGTGGCGCTGTTCCTCAGGAGCAGCATCGGTGCACGCCCGTTGATGGACCTCAACAGCTACTTTCTGCTGGTGCTGAACAAGGACGCCAGCCTGAGCGTGATCGACCCCACCGTTTCGGTGGGCGGCACCACCAGCACCATGGCCCGCATCGACCTGCCGCGCCCGCCGATGGATTGGGTGTCCAGCGACGACGACAAACGGGTCTTCGTGTCGATGCCTGAAGCCGGTGAGGTGGCGGTGATCGACACCGACAAGTTCCAGCTGGTCGGCACCATCGCCGCTGGCAAGCAGCCGGTGCGCGTGGCCCTGCAACCGGACGGGCGCCTGCTGTGGGTCGGAAACAACGACCAGGACCTGGCCCACAGCGGTGTCAGCCTGATCGACACCAACAGCCTCAAACCGGTGGGCTTTATCGCCACCGGCCCAGGCCACCACGAGATCGCCTTCAGCAAGGACTCGCAGCTGGCGTTTGTCAGCAACCGCGACAGCGGCACCCTGAGCGTGATCGACACCGCCAGCCGGATACTGCGCAAAAGCCTGAAAACCGGCTCAAACCCGCTGTCGGTGGCGGTATCGAAGCTGTCCCAGGCGGCGTACGTGGCCGACGGCAAGGACGGCACTATCACCGTGGTCGATGCCAGCAGCCTTGAAGTGCGCAGCGTGATCCAGGCCCAACAAGGCCTGGGGCCGATGCGCTTCAGCCACGACGGGCGCTTTGGCGTTGCCCTCAATACGTTGACCAACCAGGCGCTGGTGATTGATGCGGCCACCGACAAGGTCATCCACCAGCTGGACGTCTCGGCCGAACCCTACCAGGTGACCTTCACCCAGGCTTATGCCTACATCCGCGGGCTGGCCTCGCCGAAAGTCACCATGGTCAACCTGTCGAGCCTGGGCGAGGGCCGCCAGCCGATCGTCCAGGGCTTTGACGCAGGCCCCGCCGCACCGCGCCAGGCCGGTGACCTGCCGCTGGCCCAGGGCCTGGTGCCGGCACGCGATGACAACGCGGTATTTGTGGTCAACCCGGTCGACAACACCACCTATTTCTACACCGAAGGCATGAACGCGCCGATGTCGGGTTACCTCAATCGTGGCCATGTGGCACGTGCCGCGCTGGTGGTCGACCGCAGCCTGCGGGAGGTCTCGCCCGGGGTGTACAGCTCGACGCTGAAGCTGCCGGCCGCGGGGCGCTTCGATGTGGCGTTCCTGCTCAACCAGCCGCAAATCATTCATTGCTTCAGCACCCAGGTTGAACAGCGCTCTGGCGCCATACCGGCGGGCGCGCCTCGGCTGGAGTTCCTCAAGGACCACGCGCCGCTGACCGCCGGCCAGCCCTACACCCTGCGCTTCAAGGTGTTGCAAGGGCAGGGCGAGCCGCGTGCGGGCCTCAAGGATTTGACCGTGCGTTACTACCTGGCGCCGTCCTCCCGGGCCCGGGAGATCCCGGTGCGGGAAGTGAGCGAGGGGCTTTATGAAGCACCGCTGGAGTTGGCCCAGAGCGGCGCCTGGTACGTCCATGTGCGTTCCCCATCATTGGGGAACAGCCTGGGGGACAAGGCCTTCGCCAGCCTGCGGGTGGTCCCTGCACAGGCCGCACGCTGAATCTATCGACAAGGGGATGACGATGAAGACTTTCAAGCTGATGTGCACCCTGGCCTTGGCCCTCGGGGCATTGAACATGGGCCTGGCTCACGCCCATTCGGCGGCCGGGCACGAAGGCCATGCGCCCGCCGCACCACAACGGGAGCGCGCCGAGGTGCGCTTTGCCGATGTCTCGCTGCTGGACCAGAACGGCATGCCGGTGCGCCTGGAGAAGGACCTGGTGGGCGACAAGATCGTGTTGATGGGCTTTATCTACACCAGCTGCAGCACGGTGTGCCCGGTGGTGTCGTCGATCATGGGCAAGGTCCAGAAACAACTGGGCGGGCGGGTCGGCGACGAAGTGCAGTTGGTGTCGATCAGTGTCGACCCGCTGCGCGACGACCCCAAGCGGCTGCAGGGCTATGCGCGCAAGTTTCAGGACGGCCCGGGCTGGAGCTGGCTGACCGGTACCCAGTACGCGGTCACCGAAACCCTCAAGGGCCTGGGCAGTTTCAACCCTGACTTGAAGAACCACCCGCCACTGATCCTGGTCGGCGACGGTCGCAGTGGCCACTGGACCCGCTTCTACGGCTTTACCGACCCGGCCGTGCTGGTCAGTGAAATCGAACGCCTGGGGGCCCGCCGCGTCCATGCCAAACACACCGCCGTCGCCCTGGAGCAACAGCCATGAGCGCCTCGACCTTGCGTGTCAGCGGCCTGCGTGCCTTCGATTGGCGGGTGCTGCTCGGCTGCCTGTTGATGTTCACCCAGGTCGCCATGGCGCATGAAGGCCATGAAAAGCCCGAGACCAGGCTGGTGACGCCTGCACCGAGCACCGGCACACACGACGCCCAGACCTACTTCACCGACACGCTGGTGAAGGATCAGCATGGCAATGAGCTGCGCTTCTACAGCGATGTGCTGAAAAACAAGGTGGTCCTGCTCAATGTGATCTTTACCCACTGCACCGACGCCTGCCCGCTGATCACCCGCAAGCTCAAGGAAGTACGCGATGCCCTCGGCGAACCGCTGGCCAGCCAGGTGGTGTTCATTACGCTGAGCAGCGACCCGCAGCGCGACACGCCGGCCACCCTCAAGGCCTTTGCCGCCAAGCAGGGCGCCGATGACCCCAACTGGCTGTTCCTGACGGGTGACAAGGCCAATATGGACCTGGTGTTGGGGCGCCTTGGCCACCTGATCCCGAGCCCGGAACAACACTCCACCCAACTGATCGTCGGTGACGTCGCCCATAAACGCTGGAGCAAGGTCCGCCCGGATGCGCCGGCCGAGGCCATCGCCGAGCGCCTGAAACTGCTGTCCCAGCCTCTGGCCGGACGGTGAGTACGGCCATGGTGACCTCCCTGATCGCCGCGCTCGGACTGCTGGTCTGCCTGAGCGGACCCGCCGTGGCCCTGGACATGACGCCCCAGGAGTTGGCCGGCAAGCGCTTGTACACAGAGGGCGTGTCGACCAGCGGCGCTGAAGTCTCGGCCCGGGTGGGCGCCGCCGACATGCTGCTGCCCGGCACGGCCTTGCCCTGCGCCAATTGCCACGGCACCGATGGCCGTGGCCGCCCCGAAGGCGGGGTACGCCCACCGGACATCACCTGGCAACGCCTGAGCCAGGCCAGTGGGCACACCAACGGCCGCCGTTACCCGGCTTACAGCGAAGGCAAGCTGGCCCGTGCGGTGCAAGAAGGCGTCGACCCGGCCGGCAATCGGCTGGACCCGGCCATGCCTCGCTTTGTGCTGTCCAGTGGCGACCAGCAAAACCTCACCGCCTACCTCAAGCGCCTGAGTGAAGACCGCGACCCCGGCGTGCAGGCCGAACATCTGCGACTGGGTACCTTGTTGCCACGCACAGGTCCCCTGGCGCCGGCCGCCGCGACGGTGGCGGCGATCCTGGAAGGCAGCCTGGCGCGAATCAACGAAGCCGGCGGCATTCATGGTCGCCAACTGCAGTTGGTCAACCTCGACCCGGGCCCCGACCAGCAAAGCGCCGAGCGTGCCTTGCAGCAGTTGCTCGGCGAAGAGCAGGTGTTTGCCCTGATCGCCCCCCTGGCCCCGGCGCTGGACAGTCAGCTGGCCGAGCGCCTGGAGCAGAGCGGGGTGCCCATGGTCGGCGCGCAGTCGCTGCTGGGCAACAGCCTGGCCAGCCCGCAGATTTTCGAACCGCTGCCGGGCCTGCGCGAACAACTGCTGGCCCTGGCCCGTTACGCCAGCGAGCACCTGGAGGCCCGCGACTTGCCTGGCGTGGTGGCTTATCAGGCCGGCAGCGGCCAGCACCAGGCGGCGCTGAAACTGCAAAACGACTTGCAGTCCCACGGTTGGCAGCAGGTACGCCTGCAGGCCGTTGATGATCCGGATGCCGAGCCTGTGAGTGCCCCCGTGGCCCCGGTCAACACGGTGTTCTGGCTGGGCGATGGCACAGGCTTTCTCGCGCTCGCCGAGCAGTACAGGGCCCAGGCCACGGCGCCGTACCTGTTTGCGGTGTCCAATCAGGTGGCCGGCGAGGTCCAGCAACTGCCGGTCGAGTATTCGCGTCGGGTGTTCCTGGCCTATCCGTTTATCCCCAGCGACTGGACGCTGGCCGGCAAGGCCGGATTGATCGAATTGCGCCAGCGCCAGGGCCTGGACAGCCAGCATGCCTTGTTGCAGGTGGGCACCTACTGTTCAGTGCTGTTGCTCAGCGAAGGGCTCAAGCGCGCCGGCCGCGACGCCAGCCGGGAAAAACTGGTGGCCGCCCTCGAGGGCCTGCACGACTTCGCCACCGGGCTGACCCCGCCGGTGAGTTTCGGCCCCGGCAAACACCAGGGCCTCAGTGGCGCCCACGTGGTCACTGTCGAGTTGCCCGATCCGCTGTTTTATCCAGTGGCGCCGTTTCTGCAAAGCGACACGGCGCCCTGACTCAGGAGGTACCGCATGAAAGCCTGGATCGCGTTATCGCTCATCTGTTGCTGGCTGCCGCTCGCTCAGGCCTTGCCTGTGGACGGCCCGGTGGCAGCCAGGGTCAATGGAGTGGAGATCAGCCAGATGCGCCTTGAACATTATTTCGCCGACTACCTGAAGGCCGAGGGCCGCGCCGTTACCAGCATTCGCAGCCCCAGCGTCTATGGCCGCCTGCGCAGCGCGGCGCTGGATGAGCTGGTCGACAAGGAGTTGCTCTGGCAGGAAGCACTGCGCCAGGGCGTGGTGATCGAGGACAGCGTGGTCGCGGCCGAGATTGCCGACCTGCGCCAGGCGTTCGGATCGCCCGAGACCTTCTCGCGGCGCCTGGCCGAGGCCGGGTTCGATGAGCAAAGTTTCGCCGACTACACTCGTCACGAAATGGCCGCGCAGGCCGTCTACGCGCAGCTGACCCGTGTCGAGGAGCCCGATGTTGAGCAGCTCAAGGCGTTTTACGCAGGTGAGGGCAGCGTCCTGCTCAGCCAATCGAACCAAACCTTTGAGGCCATGGTCTCAACGGAGCAGGGACTCGCATGGCTTAAAACCCACTATTCCAATCGACAGCAGATGCTCGCGGCCAGGGCGTTGCTGGAGCGATTGCGCGCCCAGGGCAGCATCGAGCGCATTGACGCCGGGTGAAGCAACCCCCAATGTTGGGGAGACCGCTGACGGGACGTTCAAATGCTTCCCCCGCTTTTGGGGGCGGTGCCGGGCTGCCCTGTTCGGTGGTAAAAAAATATCTAGATAAATCAATGGCATACACCGCTTCTAAATGAAGCGTTACGCCTGGCACGAAGCGTGCTCAAGCCTAATCAAGGCGACGCTCTGCCAGGACGGGAAACCGGACCTGACGTGTTTCAAGGAGTCGACCTTGTTGAACAAAGTACTGGTAGTCGAAGACGAACAGATCCTGGCGGCAAACCTCGAAATGTATCTCGGGGCGCAAGGTCTGGAGGTCCGTGTTGCCCACGACGGTTCCACAGCCATCAAAGCGGCTGAGGAGTTTGCACCCGACGTCGTAGTGCTCGATTTCCGTTTACCCGACATGACGGGTTTTCAGATTCTCGAGGCTGTTCGCCAACACAGGGACTGTCATTTCGTGCTGATCACCGCCCACCCGACCACTGAGGTCAAAGAGGGCGCGATCCAGCGAAACGTCAGTCATATCCTGTTCAAACCCTTTCCGTTGGCGGAATTGGCCCGTGCAGTCTGTGACCTGATAGGGGTAAAGCGGGAGCCCAAGCCTGGCGCCAACCGTGCTGAAGGGTTCGTCGAACGACGCCAGGGCAGGAACGAGAATTTCCCCCTGCAGTTGTATGACGGCAGCTGGGTGCTGGCAGATCGCCGAAAACCGGCCTCTACCGCGCCTGATGACGCTCAACGGCGCACCGGGGAGTAGGGGCGCGATCTGACGTTTCGGCAGTGCCGTAATGGCTGGCCGCGCCAACTGGGCTACCGCCCCGAGGCGTTGGAGTACATGCCATGGAACGTCTGTTGATTGCCGTCGAATCCCCGATCAGAGCGATTGCGTCACCCGTTTTTGCCTGCGAGCTGCTGGCCCAGGCCCACACCAGCGCCGCCGCCTCCGGCGAGCGCGTGCTGCAAGCCCTCGACACCTTGAGTGCACTGGAGCCTGCCGCGTTCGTTGAACGCCTGGGCGCCACCTTGCATTACCCGGTACTCGACACCCCATCGCTGTTCGCGGCCACGCCAGAGTTCGACCGGGTCAGCCTGGCCCAGTGCCTGAAACGCGAATTCATGTTGCTGCGCCATGGTGACGTCGTCATTGGCGTGTTTGCCGACCCCTTCGACGGCAGCCGCCTGGCCTGGATCGATGAATGCCTGAACGGCGCACCGCTGTACCTGGTGCATGCCGCCGACCTGGCCGCCTGCCTTGCCCGCCACGAAGAAAGCTTTCATGCGGTGGAGTCGCTCAACGCCGCCACCAATGCCGTTGTCGAAATCGACACCCTGCAGAGCCTGTCGCTGACCAGCATCAGCGAAGACGCCAGCACAGTGGTCAAGCTGGTCAACTCCACGCTCTACGATGCCTTGAAGATGCACGCCAGCGACATCCACCTGGGCACCACCGGCACGGGCCTGGTGATCAAGTACCGGATCGATGGGGTGCTGAACAACATCGGCAAGGTCAGCGGCACCGAGTTTGCCGAGCAGGTCATTTCCCGGGTCAAGGTCATGGCCGAACTGGACATCGGCGAAAAACGCGTGCCACAGGACGGCCGCTTCAAGATCGGCATCAGTGGCCGCCAGATCGACTTCCGGGTCTCGATCATGCCGAGCATCTTCGGCGAAGACGCAGTGCTGCGGGTGCTGGACAAGCAAGACCTGAGCGACCGGGTCAGCGGCGTGCAACTGCAGGCCCTGGGCTTTGCCGACGAAACCCTGCGCAGCCTGCGCCGGCTGGCCGCCGAACCCTACGGCATGGTGCTGGTGACCGGCCCCACCGGCAGCGGCAAGACCACCACCCTGTACGCGATGATCACCGAGATCAACCACGGCGTGGACAAGATCGTCACCATCGAAGACCCGGTGGAATATCAGCTGCCGGGTGTGCTGCAGATCCCCGTCAACGAGAAGAAGGGCCTGACCTTCGCCCGCGGCCTGCGTTCGATCCTGCGCCATGACCCGGACAAGATCATGGTCGGCGAGATCCGTGATCCCGACACCGCCCAGATCGCCGTGCAATCGGCCCTGACCGGCCACCTGGTGTTCACCACCATCCACGCCAACAACGTGTTCGATGTGATCGGCCGTTTCACCCAGATGGAAGTGGACCCCTACAGCTTCGTCTCGGCGCTCAACGCCGTGCTGGCCCAGCGCCTGATCCGGCTGGTCTGCCCGGCCTGCGCCGAGCCCCATGTGCCGGACAGCGAAGAGCTGGCGGCCTCGGGCCTGCAGGCCGATGCGGTAGCCGACTACCACTTCGTCCACGGCCGCGGCTGCGGCCAGTGCCGTGGCACCGGCTACCGCGGCCGGACCGCCATCGCCGAACTGCTGCACCTGGACGACGAAATTCGCCAGCTGATCGTGGAGCGCCAACCGACTTCGAAAATCAAGGCGCTGGCCTGCAGCCGCGGCTTGCGCCTGCTGCGTACCTCGGCACTGGAACTGGTTCGAGAAGGGCGTACGACCCTTGAGGAGATCAATCGTGTCACTTTTGTCGCCTGAGCGTTATATCGCCGTGATCGGCAGCGGTGGCGTGGGTCTGTGTCGACGCCATGGCCGCGAACAACAGTGGCTGGGCAGCGTCGGCTTTATCAGCGACCCGCAGACGGCCGGGTCGGTGGCCCTGGACACGCTCGAACGGTTGCTGGCGCAACACGCCCCTCGGCGCGCCGAACTGTGCGTGGTGCTGTCGAGCCAGTACAGCCGCTACGGCCTGGTGCCCTGGAGCGAACAGATCCACAGCCCGGCCGAATTGCTCGCCTATGCCCAGGTCTGCTTCGAGGAGCGATACGGTGTTGCTGGGCAAGACTGGCGGCTGACCCTGTCGCCGGAAGCGGCCGGGCATGACCGCATCGCCGTGGCCTTGCCTCAGGCGCTGCTGCAACGGCTGGACGCCATTGCCGAAGCACGCGGGCTTAAATTGGTCTCGGTGCAACCCTACCTGATGGCTGCCTACAACCGCTTTGGTCGAAAGCTTGACCAGAACAACTTCCTCTTTGTAGTCGCCGAGCCGTCGCGCAGCGTGTTGCTGATGGCCCGCGCCGGGCGCTGGGTATCGGTGCACTCGGTGGGCGGCAACGACAGCGATGCCGCCCTGAGCGCGATGATCGCCCGCGAAGTGGTGCTGCTGGCCTCCCAGCATGACCAACCGCTGGGGGTTTTCCTCCACGCCCCGGGTCGCCTGGACTCGCCACCGCAGATCGCCGGGGTGCAGCTGTGCAGCCTGGCCGTCGAACAGGAACCGGTACGTGACGTGTTGTTCGTCATGTCCCGGGCGGTGGCCTGACATGCGCCCGCTCATGCTCGACTTCAAACCCGTACGCCGGGTCGGCCCGCTGAGCTGGAGCCTGCTGGTGGCAGGCGTGGTGCTGGCCGCCGGGGTGTTCTTCCTGCAACAGCAACAGGACGCCCAACTGGCCGAACAACAACAGCGGTTGCAGGCCATCGAGACACACCTCAACGGCAACACCGCCAAGCGCACCTTGTCGGCGGCCCAGACCCGCGAACAAACCGAGCACCTGGAGCAGATGCATGAAGTCTCCAAACAACTGCGCCGCCCTTGGGAGCGCCTGTTCGCGATGCTCGAAGCCTTGCCGCGAGAAAATGTGGCGCTGTTGTCACTGACCCCGGATGCACGCAAGGGCCAGGTCCGCATCAGCGCCGAAGCGCGCGACCTGGAAGCGATGCTGGCGTTCCACAAACTGCTCGAAGCCAGCGATGAACTGCACGACGTGTCGTTGCTCAGCCACGAAATCGTCGCCCAGGTTCCCGAGCAGCCGGTGCAGTTCAACCTCTCGGCCAGTTGGGAGATCAGCGATGCGAATCCCTAGATTGATCATCCATGAACGCCTGCGCCAACTCGGTTGGCCAGGCATTGCCGGCGGCGCGCTGTTGCTGGTGACGCTGGGGCAGGGCGCGGCAGTGCTGCTACCGGGTGAGCGGTTTCTGACCGACGTCGAGCAGCAGCTGGCCAACGCCGAGGCCTATCAGGCCCGCATCGCCCAAGGCAGTGAAGCCGCGCCACTGGTGCCCCAGCGCCAACTGGAGGATTTTCGCAGCAGCCTGCCGGCCCAGCCCCAGGCCACTGACGCGATCGACCGGATCTACGCCCTGGCGGCCCTCGAACGCATCACCCTGTCGCGCGGTGAATACAGCTTGGGCAGCGACCCGAAAACCCGGCTGGCACGCTACTCGATCGTATTGCCGATACGCGGCAACTACCCGCAAGTGCGGCGCTTCCTGCACGCCTTGCTGACCCAGCTGCCGGCGCTGGTACTGGAAGACATCGACCTGCAACGCAAACGGATCAGTGATACCGAACTGACCGGGCGCATTCGTATGACTCTGTACCTCTCGAGGTCATGATGAACACTAAACGCACCCTCGGCTGGTTGGGATTCTTCACGGTGGCGGCGGCGCTGACCTGGATTCCCGAACACTTTTTCACTGAACCTGCGCCGGCAACCGACGCCGCCTCCGTGGCCGGCAGCCAGGAGGCCACGCCGGCACAGGCGGCCAAGGCGCAGGCGAACAAGGACAAGCCGGCCATTGCCGGTGACCTGTTCGCAGCCAAGAGCTGGAAGCCGGTTGTCGCGATGGCCACCGTCACCGAACAGCCGCTGGCCGCTGCACCGGACGAGCCGGCACCGACGGCACCACCGCTGCCGTTCCAGTTCATCGGCCGGCTGGACAACCAGCAGGACCAGCAGATTTTTCTGCAGAACGGCGAAAAACTCTACGTCGTGCGCCACGGCGACGTGATCGACAACACCTACCGCATTGACCACATCTCGGCCACCGAGCTGAGCCTGGTCTACCTGCCTTTGCATTTGACCCAGACCTTGTCTGTAGGGAGTGCACCATGAACATGGCTCGTTTGAATAAACCGGTCCCTGGCCTGATGCTCGCGCTGTGTGTGGCGCTGGCCGGATGCGGTACCACCGGTGTGCGCAAAGAAGGGCAGGCATTGATCGAGGGGGGGCAGTACGAAGCGGGCCTGGCCCGAATCCAGGAAGGCCTGGCCCAATCGCCGCGTGACACCGAGCTTAACCTGGCGTTGATCAGCGGCCGTGCCCGGGCGGTCGAAGCCCTGATCACCCAGGGCGACAGCGATCGTTCCCGTCACGACTTCACCGGTGCCCGCCAGGCCTACAGCCGGGTGCTCAGCATCGAGCCCTCCAATGGCCGCGCCAAGGAAGCGATTCGCCAGATGGAGCAGATGAGCAACCTGGCGGAGCGCGTGAACATCGGTCAGGCCGCCTTGCGCCGGGGTGACATCTTCGGCGCTGAAAAAGAGGTGCGCGAAATCCTCCTGCTCGACCCGCAAAACGAAGGTGGCCTGGCCCTGCGCAAGGACGTGGAGCTGGTGCAAAGCCGCAACGTCACCCAGTACCCGCAACTGCGTACCCGCCTGGACAAGCCGGTTACCCTGGAGTTTCGCGAAGCCAACCTCAAGACCATCTTCGAGGTGCTGAGCCAGGTCGCCGGCCTGAACTTCATCTTCGACAAAGACCTGCGCCCGGACATGAAAGCCACCATCTTCGTGCGTGACGTGCGCATCGAAGACGCGATTGCCCTGTTGCTGGACCAGAACCAGCTGCACCAGAAAGTGGTGAACGAAAACACCCTGCTGATCTACCCCGATTCGCCGCAAAAAACCAAGGACTACCAGGAGTTGGTGATGCGCACCTTCTACCTGACCAGCATTGATACCAATGCCGCGCTGAACATGGTCAAGACCATGCTCAAGACCCGTGACGTGTTCGTCGACGAGCGCCTCAATACCCTGACCATGCGCGACACCCCGGATGCCGTGCGCATGGCCGAGAAGCTGCTGCAGGCCCAGGATCAGTCCAACCCGGAAGTGGTGCTGGAAGTGCAAGTGATGGAGGTCGCCAGCCAACGCATCCTCGACCTGGGGATGCAATGGCCCAACACCTTCGGCGTGATCAACGCCGACGGCACCGGTGTCAACGTGCTCGACCAGCTGCGCGGGATCAACTCCGGGCGCATCTCCATCGCGCCGTCGCCACAGCTGAAAATCAACGCCCAGGACAACGACATCAACACCCTGGCCAGCCCCGTGATTCGCGTCAGCAACCGTGAGCAGGCGCGTATCCACATCGGCCAGCGGGTACCGATCATCAGCGCCACCTCGGTGCCCTCGACCCAGGGACCGGTCATCACTGAAAGCGTTACCTACCTGGATGTCGGTCTTAAACTGGAAGTCACCCCGGTGGTGCACCTGAACAACGAAGTGGCGATCAAGATTGCCCTGGAAGTGAGTAACGCCACGCCGCTGGAGCCGACCCGTCAGGGCACCATCCCGGTTCAGGTCGACACCCGCAACGCCCAGACCAGCCTGCGCCTGCACGACGGCGAAACCCAGGTGCTGGCCGGCCTGGTACGCAACGACCACGGCGCCACCGGCAACAAGATTCCGGGGCTGGGCGACATCCCGGCGCTGGGCCGGCTGTTCGGCAGCCACAAGAACACCATGGGCAAGTCGGAGCTGGTGCTGTCGATCACCCCGCGCATTGTGCGCAACCTGCCGTACAAGAGCCCGTCGGACATGGAATTCCCGACCGGCACCGAAACCAGCATGCACATCCCGTCGATGGGCCGTTCCAACCAGCCCGATGCGCTCAAGACCGACGGCGAAGGTCGGCCCAGCGCACCGATGACCGCCGCGTCGACCCCGGCCTCGGCGACCCCATCGACCCCTGTAGCGACGAGGCACTGAGCCATGAAACGCACAGAGCGAGGCTTCACCCTGATTGAAGTAGTGGTGACCCTGGCGCTGATCGGCCTGTTGGCGGCGATCGCCGCGCCACTGACCGAAACCGTGGTTCGTCGCAACAAGGAGCAAGACCTGAAGGCGTCGCTGTATCAGATTCGCGACGCCATCGATGCCTACAAACGGGCATTTGATGCGGGCTGGATCGAGAAGTCGCTGAACGACAGCGGCTACCCGCCCAACCTTCAGGTGCTGGTGGAGGGTGTACGTGATGTGCGCAGCGCCAAGGGCGCCAAGTTCTACTTCCTGCGACGCATCCCGCGTGACCCGCTGCTGAGCACCAAGCCTAACGATGAAGGTGGCTGGGGCCTGCGTTCCTACACCAGCTCCAGCGACAACCCGCGCAGTGGTCAAGACGTCTTCGATGTGTACTCCAGGGCCCAGGGCCTGGGCCTCAACGGCATCGCCTACAAGGAGTGGTGAATCATGGAACGACAGAAGGGCTTTACCTTGATCGAGCTGCTGGTGGTGCTGGCGATCATCGCGACGTTGATGACCATCGCCGTGCCGCGCTACTTCAACAGCCTGGAAACCTCGCGCGAGACCACCCTGCGCCAGAGCCTGGCGGTGATGCGCGAAGCACTGGACCACTACTACGGCGACACCGGTCATTACCCCGATTCCATCGAACAGCTGGTGGAGCAGCGCTACCTGCGCGGCGCCCCGCTGGACCCGATCAACGGCAAGCGCGACACCTGGCAACCGATCTCCCCACCCGATGGCGTGGCCGGTGGTGTTGCCGATGTGAAAAGCGGTTCAACCGGGAGGGCGCGTGATGGCAGCCTTTACTCAGAGTGGTAACCCTGCCGCCATGGGCGGTTTCACGTACCTGGGCGTGTTGTTGCTGATCGCCCTGAGCAGCATGGCCCTGGCGGCAGCCGGTCAGCTGTGGTCGACCGCGGCCAAGCGGGAGCGCGAGCGTGAGCTGATCTGGGTCGGCAGCCAATATGCCCAGGCGCTGCGCAGCTACTACCGCGCTTCGCCGGGCCTGGCTCAGTACCCGGAGGACCTGGCAGAGCTGCTGGAGGACAACCGTTTCCCGTCGCCCAAACGGCACCTGCGCAGGCTCTACCCGGACCCGATCAGCCAAACCGAAGATTGGGGTCTGGTGCGCTCGATCGACGGACGCATCACCGGGGTCTACAGCCGCTCCCAGGCCACCCCCCTGAAGCAGTCCGGCTTCCCGGCCCAGTGGTCCGATTTCGAAGGCGTGACTCACTACGCCGACTGGCAGTTCGTGGCCGAGAAGGCCTTTATGGAATCCGCTACCGGTGGGCGCAAATCGCTCAGCCAGGGAGGTGGTGAATGAACCGCCTGGCAGCTGTGCTCGGGCTGGTCGTGGCGCTGCTGTGCAGCCCGCTGCAGGCCTCTGAAGAAGACGAAATGAAGGGCTTTATCGTCGACAACACCATCTCCCACATTGGCCACGACTTCTATTACAGCTTCACCGAACGGCTGCGTGCCACCAGCCGTCTGGATTTCAACCTGGTGGTGCGCGAGAGGCCGTCGGCCCGTTGGGGCAGCCTGGTGACGGTCGAGTATCAACAACGGCTGGTGTACCGGCGGTTTTTGCCGCCCAACACCGTGGAACTGCAGGCCGTGGCATATGAAGCCGCGGACCTGGTCAAGGCGCAGATTATCCAGCGCAAGCTGGAGGCATTACTGCAGGACACTACTGATCTGGAGAAGGACGAATTATGAACACCAAGACCCTCTCGCTGCGTGCCGCCATGTTGCTGGTCAGCGCCGGCCTCTGCGGCCAGGCCCTGGCTACCGAACTGGTCTACACCCCGATCAACCCTTCGTTCGGCGGCAACCCGCTCAACGGCACCTGGCTGCTCAACAACGCTCAGTCCCAGAACGATTACGACGACCCGGACCTCAAGGATCGCACCACCACCGGCACCTCGGCGCTGGAACGCTTCACCGCCCAATTGCAATCGCGGCTGCTCTCGCAACTGTTGGACAACGTCTCTAACGGCCAGGGCGGAACCCTGTCCACGGATGCCTTCATTGTCAACGTGATCGACGATTCCGGAGCCTTGAGTATTGAGGTGACGGACCGCGTGACCGGTGAAATTTCTGAAATTCAGGTCAATGGCCTGGCCCAATAAGCGCCAGGTTAAAGGGAGAAAATCATGAAAAGAATTCTGCTGACCCTGATGGCGGTTGTCCTGTTGCAAGGCTGCAGCCTGCGCGAACCGATGCCGGCTGAACACGACCCGAAAACCCCAACCCTCACCCCACGGGCCTCGACCTATTACGACCTGCTGAACATGCCGCGCCCAAGAGGCAAGCTGATGGCGGTGGTGTATGGCTTCCGCGATCAGACCGGGCAATACAAGCCAACGCCTGCCAGCTCGTTCTCCACCAGCGTCACCCAGGGCGCGGCAAGCATGCTGATGGACGCCTTGTCAGCCAGCGGCTGGTTCATGGTGCTGGAACGTGAAGGTCTGCAGAATTTGCTGACGGAACGCAAAATCATCCGTGCTTCGCAGAAAAAACCCAATACCCCAGTCAATATCCAGGCCGAACTGCCACCGCTGCAGGCGGCCAACCTGATGCTCGAAGGCGGCATCACCGCCTACGACACCAACGTACGCAGCGGCGGGGAAGGGGCGCGCTACCTGGGGATCGACATCGCCCGTGAATACCGGGTCGACCAGGTCACCGTCAACCTGCGCGCGGTGGACGTACGCAGCGGGCAAGTACTGGCCAACGTCATGACCAGCAAGACCATCTACTCAGTGGCTCGCAGCGCTGGCGTGTTCAAGTTCATCGAGTTCAAGAAACTGCTCGAAGCCGAAGCCGGCTACACCACCAACGAACCGGCGCAACTGTGTGTGCTGTCGGCGATCGAAGCGGCGGTGGGGCACCTGCTGGCCCAGGGGATCGAGCGGCGGATGTGGGCGGTGGCGGATGGGTCGGACAGTGCGACCGTCGATAAATACCTGACTCAGTATCAGCAGCCCGAATGAGTGATCGCCGGGGGGCCGCTGCGCGGCCCATCGCGGCCAGGCCGGGACGCCGGACCGCCGCTCCTACATTCAGTTCGCGGCCTGGCCGAGTTTGAGTTACGCAGTCGGTGTAGGAGCGGACCTGGCCGCGATGGGCTGCAAAGCAGCCCCAGATGATGACCATATTGAAATTTGAATCCTTCGACGCTACTCTGCGCCCCGTCGCTGCAAATCAGCGAACCAGGGTTAGCAGCCTGCGCAAGAACAACACCGTCTGTTTCCGTATGTGGGTGATTTCCCGCATGCGTGACTCATGGCGTTTTTAATCTCTTGCACGAGGCTGCATTCATGCCCAACTACATCCCGCTTTACGATCCCACCACTGAACCCGCTGTCCTTCACCTCGATACCCAGGCCGACCTGCTCGATCTTGTGATCTGCGCCAACCACCGGCTGACGCTGGGCCGGGATTTACTCAAACATATGCCTCCGACGGCTGAGCTTTCGGATATGTGGGCGGTATTCGATGCGGCCGCTTTGTTGATTGGCGATGGTTGCAAGGTGATGGATGTCATCGAGCAGCGGGTGGTGGGTCAGCGCCGGTAGGAGCTGAGCTTGCTCGCGATTACGCCGGTGAGGTCCAAGGCCATGTCGTCAGTAGTCGCGCCTATTCCAGCCAGGCTTCTGCCGATTCTACTGGCCTCATCGCGAGCAAGCTTGGCTCCCACGCCGATCGCCATTCATGCCGAATCAGCAGCCCGAATGAGTGATCGCCGGGGGGCCGCTGCGCGGCCCATCGCAGGCAAGCCTTGCTCCTACGGAGTTTCATCGCCGGTAGGAGCTGAGCTTGGCTCCCACACCGATCGCCATTCACGCCGATGTTGAGCGGGGAGCTTTTGTGGGAGCAAGGCTTGCCCGCGATGAAATCACCGCAGTGTGTTCATCGCGCGATTGCGCGATAGCCACATCGAAACCACACAGATCTAAGGCCGAACAAACAAGGCTGACAACTCCAAGTTCACAGGCCATGGCACGTTGCAACAAATGTGGGAGCGGATTTATCCGCGAAGCGCCGCGCGGGCGGCGCTCGATTTCGGCAGCGCCGCAAAACCCAAGGCAAGCACTTGGAAGCCTTGATACGGTCCTCAGACAACCCTCTTCATACTGATGGGGCGAGGCGAGGGTGGCCTGCCAGAAGATCGCATGAGCCGTGAGAGGTGCTTGCCTTGGTTTTTCCATTGTTCTTGAGATCGAGCGCCGCCCGCGCGGCGCTTCGCGGATAAATCCGCTCCCACATTTGTTGGAACGTGCCATGGCCTGTGAGATTGGGGTTGTCAGCTTTGCTTGTAGGGCGGGAGATCGCGGTGGCGCACGCAAAAAAACGCCGGTTCAAATGAACCGGCGTTTTCGAATAGTGGGGTGGACGATGGGGATCGAACCCACGACAACAGGAGTCACAATCCTGTGCTCTACCAACTGAGCTACGCCCACCACTGTGCGTTGCGGGGCGCATCTTACATCGATAACTTGCTGATAGGTAACTATTTTTTCAAAAAGCTGAAAATAATTGCGTTTGGCCAGCCTAAGCCATCAAATTCAAGGGCTTAGCCCACGGCTTTTCCATTGGGGTCATCTGAATTCGGAGTTCAGGATGTGGGAGCGGATTTATCCGCGAATTCAGTCGCTGCGGTGTATCAGGCTGAGCCCCGTTGCCCCTGTTCGCGGATAAATCCGCTCCCACATTAGAGGTTATGCCGCGTTTACAGGGTCTATGCACGCATACACCACCAACTCCACCAACATTTCCTCACGCGCCAGCCCCGCCACCACGATCGCCGCGCGGTTGGGGAAGGGCGCCTGGAAGTATTCGGCATACAGCGCATTGACCGTCGCCAGGTAGCTGCGGTCGGTGACATAGATCAGCACCTGCGTCACGGCATCCAACGAGCTGTTGGCCGAGATCAGGGTATGGCGCAGGTTTTCAAGCGTCTGACGGGTTTGCGCTTCGATGCCGCCCTCGACCACCTGGCCACTGGCGTCGATGGGGATTTGCGCGGTGTAGAGCGTGCCGTTGCCGACGACGGCCCATTCCATCGGCGCGCGGGAGGCGAACAAGTCAGTCTTGATGGCGTATTTCATTAAGGGGTTTCCTGGTGAATGTGGAGAGTGTCAGTCGGCATCGCTGCCGCCGCCAGCGCCGCGCTGGCGCGAGGCTTCTGTGCTTTCGACCAGCACCTGATCGGCCAGCTGTTTGAGCCGCTGCCAGGTCTGTTCGCTGACGTGGAAGCCTTGCTCAAGGGCCGGAGGCGAAGCGGCCTGGATCCATGCCACTGAGGCTGGGCGGGTGAATTCGACGGTGATGCATTGCTCATCGCCTCGAACATCTGCGGCCTGTTCGTCGATATGCAACGCAGGCCGGGTGTTCCCGGCGCTGAAGCTGGCGACCCGGGTTTGCCGGGCATCACGCCAGCGCGCACGGATGTCCAGCCCCAGTTCCGCCCCCCGGCACAGATAGCCGAGTAACAACAGCCGGTTGTGGCAGTGGCGGATGCGCAGGATGGCGTGGCCGTTGTGCAGCGCTTTGGCCAGGCTCAGTTCCACGGCCTGAGCCGCGCAGCGCAAGACGCTCTGACCATTGGCATCCAACACCAGCAACGCGCTGTCCTCATAGCACAGGGCAAACGGTCGATGGGCTTCGGCCTGCAAGTAGCTCAGCGCTTTGTCGAGGGCACCGACACCGTCCAGGCCTTGCACCTGCAACCAGCCGATCATGTCAGCGGCGTCTTCACAGTCGCCGACGGCAAAGCCCATGCCTTCGAACGCCTTGCGGCACATCACCTGAATTTCATTGAGGGACACGCGCATCTCACAGACCTCCCGTTGGCATCAGCGCAAAGTTCCAGTCGTCATCGAACGGCTGGCCGATCTCGCTCACCAGCGGCGCGCCCTGGAACAGGGTGATACGTACCCAGCGGCTGGATTTGGGGTCGAACTTGCCGGCCCCGAAAAACGCCAGTTTGCAGCGCAGCAGGTGGATCGGCAGCATGTCGTGGGCCAACAGGTTGGCGCGGATTTCGCCATAGGCGCAGGTAGCCATGCCTTGCAGGCGCCGCACCGTGCCTTTGAAGGCCGGCTGGGCAATCAGAAAGTGCGCGGTGAGATCAAAGGGATACTGGCGTTGATGGTGGAGCACCGCCGCATGGCAGCGCTGGATATTGCGCGCAATACCCAATTGCATCTCCTTCTCGGCACCCGGCTCTTCGGCACGCATACCCAGCCGCGGCTCCTCCTTCTCGGCCGAGCGATACCAGAAAAAGTGCTCGGCGTCGGCAGCGTTGAAGTCATAGGCCAAGGCCCAGCCGTAGTGGCTTTCAATCAGTGTGCGCAGCTCGGCCAGGGGCATGTGCGCATCCAGCCGCCAGCCTTCGACCACACCCATATCGTCAGCCAGCGGATTGACCAGATCGGGGTACAACTCCAACAACAGGCTCACCAGCAATTCCTGGCAACCGAGGCTGGCATTCGCCTCGGCCCAGGCCTGCAGGCGCGGCCAGAGATCGTTGCTGGCGGGTTGTCGATTGAGCCAGGCACCCAGTTGCTCAAGGTCCGCCTGGGTGTGCTGGTCAAGGGCGCTCTGGCGCTGGTCTTCAGTCAGGGTTTGCTGCAGGTGCAGGCGTGCCCGCTCGAGCAGCCGGTGAAAACGTTGCAGCTGCGCCGGGCCAGCGGGTTGCGCCAGGACTCGGGCCAGGCCGGTTTCCCGCGCCCACAGCCACTGATTGACCAATTGCGGATGGTTGAGCAGAAACGGCGCCATGCCCAGGCCGGTGGAGTTGCCAACGCCGAGGTAGCGTTGCAACGCCTTGTCCAGGCTCACGGCGCGCTGCGGATTTCGTGCTCGCGCCATGTGCTCGATCTGCTCGACGCTGAAGTGGCGCAGCAGGTAGACGGTGAACATCTGCGCGCTGAACGGCTGGCTGAAATCGGCGCTGTCTTGCAGGCAGCCGAAATCGGCGATGCCGAACTTGCCGTTACCGTAGACGGCGGTGGTGCGGTAGAGGTAGCCGACCTCGGCCAGCTGGCGAGGGTCGGGCTGGTTGCCTTCGGCCAGTGCGGCGATAAACCGCTCGAAGTTGCGCAGGCTGCGGTTGGCCCGCGACAGCACCAGCACTCGGGCGTCATAACGGCCGGCTTCCTGCAGCGGCACATTGCGTTGCAGGTCGGCCAGTTGCGCCTCGTCGACATCCCCTGCGACCAGCACAAAGGTGACGTCCCACTGATCGGCGATCACCCGGTCACTGCGTTTTTCCGGCGGCAAGAAAGCCGAAAAAATCACACAGTGGTAATGCGCCGTCGGCGTGTCGATGCGGTAAATGGCAGTGCCAAAACCTTCGGCATCCAGGTCGAAGCAGCTGCGCTGGATCCGCCACTGCTGGTTCATCATCCGCCGCATGCTGCTGCGCACGAAACTCAAGGGGCTCTGGAAGTGGCTGCCCAACCGCTCAAGGTCCATGACCTGCCCGGCGGGGCGCAACGGGGCCGCATCAACGGCGTGGCTATCAAGGTTCGACATCATTGTTATTCCTGAACGCATCATGATCAGACGCCTTGCTCGCGGGCCAGGTGCCGGGCGATTCGCACGGCATCCCAAAGCGCCGGCAGGATCAGCAGCGACACCGGCACCGCGGTGATGACAATAAAGGATTGCAGGGCGGTCACGCCGCCGGCGCCGATGGTGATCAGCACCACGGCGGCCAGGCCCATGCCAATGGCCCAGAACCCGCACAGCCATTTCTTCGGCTTGTCGGTGCTGGACATCGCCAGCGCCACGGTAAAGGCCATGGCATCGCCATTGGTCGCCACCGAGATAAAGCTCAGGAACAGGAACAGCGCGGAGATCAGCCCACCCAGCGGCAGGTTCTGGGTTACGCCCAGCAGCAGGGCTTCGGGCTGGCTACCATGGGCGGTGACGCTGCCGGGTGTTTGCAGCTCAAGGCCGATACCGGTGCCGCCGACCACGGTGAACCAGAACATGGTCACGATGGGCGCGATGATCGACAGCGTCATGATGATCTCGCGGATGGTCCGGCCCCGCGAGATCCGCGCGACGTACAGCGCCACCATCGGTGCATAGCCGATAAACCAGCCCCAGTAGAACACCGTCCACCAGTCCAGCCACTTGGGGTCGGCGCGGAACATTGTCAGCGGGATAAACTGCTCGACATGCAAGCCGAACGCTGCAGGAAAGCCGCCAAGGATGAACAGCGTCGGGCCGAAGGCGACCATGAACACCGCCAGCCCGAGCATCAGCCAGACGTTGATTTCGCTCACGAAGCGGATGCCCTTGAGGCCGACCAGGCAGGAGGTGGTGTACATCAGCGTCACCAGGATGATGGTGATCGACTGGGCGACGATATCGTTCGGCAGGCCCCAGACCGCGTGCAGTGCGCTGCTGATTTGCAGCCCCAGGAAGCCGATCGGGCCGATGGTACCGGCCACCACCGCAATGATCGAGGCGGCGTCCGCCAGCGTCCCGATCGGGCCTTTCAAGGCGCGCTCGCCGAACAGCGGGTAGAGCAGGGTGCGCGGCGCCAGTGGCAAGCCCTTGTCGTAATGCAGGTGCATCAAGACGATGGCGAGCAGGCTGCCGAGCACTGCCCAGGCCAGAAAGCCCCAATGCACGAACGACTGTGCAAGCGCGGCAGTGGCTGCGGCTTCGCTGTTCGGCTGGATGCCGGCAAAAAGCGGCGGTGGGCTGGCGAAATGCATCAGCGGTTCGGCGGCTGCCCAGAAGGCGCCACCGCCGGCGAGCAAGGCGCACATGATCACGGCGATCCAGTTGAAGGTGCTGATGTCTGGGCGTTGATCAACGCCACCCAGGCGCACACGGCCACATTTGGAAAAGCCGATGCCCAGGCTGATCACGAAGGTCGCCAGCATCAGCACCTGCCAGTAGAGGCCAAAGGCTTTGGTGGACCAGGCAAACAGGGTATTGACCAGCGCCGACACGGCGTCGATATCCACCAGTGCCGCGATCAGGAAGGCGGCCAGGAAACCGCCGCTGATCAGGAACAGCGGCCAGTCGATATCGCGGGCGACGGGCAGGCCCGGGGCCTGGTCGTCGGCTTGCAGGGTGGTTGGGTTTTTCATGAAACCTCCAAAGACCGGCGATTGTTTTTATTGTTCATGCTGTCCTCACAGGGGGCGGGCTTCAGGCCTGGGCCTGGGTGGCGGTTTCCAACAGCCGCAGCCAATTGAGCCCCATGATCTTGCGCACATCCTCCTCGGCAAAGCCACGGCTGCGCAGGCCCTGGGCGATAACCGGGAAGTCCCGGCTGTCGCGGAACCATTGCAGCGGTGCCGGCCAGTTGGCGTTGTCTTTCGAGCCTTCGCCGTAGTCCTTGTCCTTGCTCCAGCGGCCGTTGCGCATCCACTCGAGCACCTGCAGCGGTTGCGACTGGCACAGGTCGGTGCCAATGCCGATGTGATCGACGCCCATCAGGTCGGCGGTGCTGGCGACCATGTCGCAGAAGGCTTCCAGGCTGCAGGCCGAGGCGCCCTTGAGGTGGAACGGGTAGGTGCTGAAGCCCAGCAGCCCACCGGATTCGGCGATGCCGCGCAGCACTGCATCGGACTTGTTGCGTTTGGCCGCGTGGAAGCTTGACGGGTTGGCGTGGGAGATGATTACCGGTTTGCTCGATAATTCGATGGCTTCCAGCGTGCTGCGTTCGGCGCTGTGGGACATGTCGATCAGCATGCCGACGCGGTTCATTTCGGCGATGACCTGGCGGCCGAAGCGGCTGATGCCGTTGTCTTCGCGCTCGTAGCAGCCGCTGGCCAGCAGGCTCTGGTTGTTATACGTGAGCTGCATGATGAACACGCCCAGCTGGCGGAAGACTTCCACCAGGGCAATGTCATCTTCAATCGGCGAGCAGTTCTGGAACCCGAAGAAGATTCCGACCCGGCCTTCCTCATGGGCCTTGCGAATATCGCCGGCCGAGCGCACCGGGCGAATCAGCTCGGGCCAGGATTCAAAACGGCGGTTCCATTCGCCGAGCCGCGACAGGGTTTCCCGCGCGTTCTCGTGGTAGGCGATGGTGGCGTGCACCGCGCTCAGCCCGCCGGCCTGCATTTGCCGGAATATGTCCGGGCTCCAGTTGGAGTACTGCAAGCCATCGATCATCAGTAAGTCGTGCATGCTCAAGCTTCCTTCAAGGCCGGACATAGGTGGTCTTGACCACGGTGTAGAAGTCGCGGGCGTACTGCCCTTGTTCGCGGGGGCCGAAACTTGAGGCTTTGCGCCCGCCAAAGGGCACGTGGTAGTCGGTGCCGGCGGTGGGCAGGTTGACCATCACGCAGCCGGTCTGGGCGCGGCGCTTGAACTCGCTGGCATGGCGCAGCGACTGGGTGATGATCCCGGCGGTCAGGCCGTAGTCGGTATCGTTGAGGGTCGCCAGCGCCTCCTCGAAGTCGCGCACGCGGATCACGCAGGCGATGGGGCCGAACACTTCTTCGCGGTTGATGCGCATGTCGTTGCGGCTGTCGATAAACAGCGCCGGGCGCATGTAATAGCCGTCGGTGTCCAGTTGCAGTTGTTGGCCGCCTTCGATCAGGGTGGCGCCTTCGGCCTGGGCCAGGCGCAGGTACTCGAGGTTCTGCTCCAGCTGCCGGGCTTCGGCTACGGGCCCGATCTGCACGCCGTCTGCCAGCGCATGGCCGACCTTGAGTTGGCGCATGCGCAGGCGCAAGGCCTCGACAAAGCGGTCATGGATGCCGTCGCAGACGATCAGCCGCGAGGAGGCGGTGCACTTTTGCCCGGTGCCGAAAAACGCACCGTTGAGCGCGCATTCGACGGCCACGTCGAGGTCGGCATCGTCGAGCACCACCAGCGCGTTCTTGCTGCCCATTTCCAGTTGGCAGCGCACCAGGTTGCCGGCGGTGGCGACTGCGACATGGCGCCCGGTTGCGAGCGATCCGGTAAAGGTCAGGGCGTCGATCTCGGCGGATTGCACCAGAGTTTCACCGACGCTGGCGCCGCTGCCCATGACCAGGTTGAAGGTGCCGTGCGGCAGCGCCTGGCGGCTGATGATCTCGGTCAGCGCCCAGGCGCTGGCGGGTACCAGATTGGCCGGTTTGAACACCACGGCATTGCCGAAAGCCAGCGCCGGGGCGATTTTCCAGGCCGCGGTGGCCATGGGGAAGTTCCACGGGGTGATGATGCCGACCACGCCGACCGGTTCGCGGTGCACTTCGATGTCGATGCCCGGCCTTACTGAGGCTGCGGTCTCGCCCATCTGGCGCAGCACTTCGGCGGCGTAGTAGTGGAAGAACTGGCCGCTGCGGTTGACCTCGCCGATGCCTTCTGCCAGCGGCTTGCCTTCTTCGCGAGAGAGCAGCCGGCCGAGTTCTTCCTTGCGAGCGATCAGCTCGTCGCCGATGGCCATCAACACCTGCTGGCGCTGCTCAAGGCCACTGGCTGCCCAGAGCGGTTGTGCGGCGCGGGCAGCGCGAATCGCTTCCTGGGTTTGCTCGGCGCTGGCTTGCTGATACTCGCCGATCAGGTCGTGGGTGTCAGAAGGGCTGTGGTTGCTGACGGTGCTTGAGCCGTCGCACCAGTGGCCGCCGATGTAGTTTTTGTAGGTGTTGAGTGACATGAGAAGCCTCCGATTGCCTGGCTCTCATCTTGCGAGCAATATGGCGCAAATAAAAATTAATAAAAAATATGTTTCGATAAGGAAAGCTAACCATGTTGCCCGAGCTGAAAATCGCCCAACTGCGCTACTTCGTGCTGGTCGCCGAGCTTAAAAGCTTCCACGCGGCCGCGCGCCAGGCGTATCGGACCCAACCTGCGGTGTCGCTGGCGGTGCGCGAGCTGGAGCAGAAGCTGGGCCAGGCGCTGCTCGAAAAGGGCGGTGGGCGGGTTGAGCTGACGCCGTTTGGCGAGCATTGCCTGCCGTTGTTTCGCGACCTGCTCGACCATCACGACCGCATCGCCAGGGAAGCGACGCTGCTGGCCCGGCATGAAATCGGCCAGGTCAGCATCGCCACCGTACCGTCGGTGGCCAGTCGGCTGTTGCCAGGCCTGCTGGGGCGGTTTGTGGCCGAGCATCCCAACGTGCAGATCAGCATTCAGGACGGCACTGCCGACAGTGTTCAGCAGTTGCTGGCACAGGGGCAGGTGGATTTCGGCATCAGCAGCGTGTGGATGGCCGATGAGCAAATCGACTTTGCGCCGATCCTCAACGACCAGCTGGGCGTGGTGTGCCGTCGCGATCATCCGCTGGCGCAGGCGGGTGGCGAGCTGCACTGGTCGCGGTTGCAAGGCTTGCCGCTGATTCGCAACGGCACCTCGCGGTTACTCGAAGGAACGCAAGCGCAAGGCTTGCTGGAGCACAGCCGGTTGTTTGTCTCCAACATGATTTCCCTGATTGCGATGCTCGAGGAAGGGGTGGGGATTACCACATTGCCGTATCTGGCGTTTCCGCTGGGTAACGAGAAGCTGGCGTTTTTGCCATTGAGTGAGCCCAGGGTTGAGCGCCAGATCGGCATATTGACGCGCACGGGGCGCAGCTTGTCGCCGGCGGCGGAGGAGTTGATGGTTTTTTTGAAGGCGCATTTGCCGAAAGCGGTTTGAGCACTGCGGCTGCTGCGCCAATTGCAGGAACACCTAATAATGTAGGAGCGGACCCGGCCGCGATGGGCTGCGCAGCGGCCCCGGCGATTCCGAAATCACCTGCACTCGCGGGTTGAATTGCAGATGCCAATGGCCTCAGGGGCCGCTGCGCGGCCCATCGCGGCCAGGTCCGCTCCTACATGTATCAGGCGACGTCGACCAGTACTATTTCGCTGTCCTGGATCGCGGTCACGCGCAATACGGATTCATCCTCTACCGCCACCCCATCCCGGGCGCTGGCGCGCAGGCCGTTGATGTCGATCTCGCCGCTGGCCGGCACCAGATAGGCGCGACGGCCTGCCTCCAGGCGATACTCAGCGGTTTCCCCGGCCTTGAGAGTCGCCGCCACCAGCCGGGCATCGGCGCGGATGCGCAGGGCCTGGTCATCGTCGAGCTTGCCACTGGCCAAGGTCACGAAGCCTTCGCCACGCTCGCCCTTGGGAAACGGCCGAGCCCCCCAGGAAGGTGCCGCGCCGCTTTCATCGGGAATGATCCAGATCTGGAAGATCCTGGTCGGCCCGGCTTCCAGGTTGTATTCGCTGTGGGCAATGCCGCTGCCTGCGCTCATCACTTGCACATCGCCGGCCTCGGTACGGCCCTTGTTGCCCAGGTTGTCCTGGTGGGTAATCGCACCTTCACGCACGTAGGTGATGATTTCCATGTCCCGGTGCGGGTGCTGCGGGAAGCCCGTACCGGGGGCGATCACGTCATCGTTCCAGACCCGCAGGTTGCCCCAGTGCATGCGCTTGGGGTCGTGGTAGTTGGCAAAGGAAAAATGGTGGTGGGCATCCAGCCAGCCATGGTTGGCAGCACCGAGGGATGCGAACGGACGCAGTTGCAGCATGGTCGTCTCCAGTTCAGGTTGTCCCGTGGCAGGGCTCACAGGGCAAATCGGTTGATCACGGCGCCTATCATCAATCAAATTTACTTCCTGAATAAGCGGATAAACCCGCTAAAAACGATCGGTTTATTGAATGATTTAACAGCCTGCTCAATTGCAGTCATTTATGCGATTGATCGTCTAATGGGCTGATATACCTGTAATTGACTGGCAGTCTTGGCGCAATGGAGCGAACATGAACGCCTGTTTTCCGTTATTGCTGGAGGCCGCGTGCCGCAATCCCGTCCCGAGCTGCCTGTCGATCTGACGCCCCCCGCCCAATTACCCTGGTTCAAACGCCTGACCGCGCGCTTGCTCGGCACAGGTTTGAGTCGCCTGCGTGCCCAGCACCGGGACTCATGGTTTCAGGGGCATGTGGTGGGCCAACGCCATGGCCATGCCGATGGCCACCGGGAGGGCTATGCGCTGGGACGGGTAGAAGGCATCGAGGAAGGCCGGCAGGTGCTGGTGATTCGTGACACCCGCCCGGACGGCCACGGTGTGCCGGGGGTCGATGACAACCTGTTCGACGATTGGCGCCTGCCGA
Organism: Pseudomonas sp. R5(2019); assembly: GCF_009905435.1. GTDB lineage: Bacteria > Pseudomonadota > Gammaproteobacteria > Pseudomonadales > Pseudomonadaceae > Aquipseudomonas. Next base: position 30,661 of record NZ_JAAAMT010000027.1, on the reverse strand, counting down.
TCACCGCCGAATTGAAGAAGCGCATCAAGAGCGACGTGGCCCAGCGCTTGCCGGCGCATGCCCAGCCAAGCACCGCGCAATGGAAGCTGATTTTCAGCGATACGCCGTCGACCTGCGTCATTGCCGGGGCGGGTGCCGGCAAGTCGACCTCGCTGGTGTTGCGCATTTTGCTGCTCAACCACTACCTGGGCTTCGAGCTTGACGCGATGACCGTGGTGACGTTCACCCGCGAATCTCGTAAGGATTTCATCAAGAAGTTGATGGAAGTCTTTGATTTGTGGGAGGTTCGGCTCAACAAGACGCAAGCCACCGAGCTGGTGCGCACCTTTCACTCACGCATTTTGCCCATGGTTCGCAGTCTGCCAGGCTTGAGCCAGTTGCAGGCGTTCGAGAACCTGGGCAGCCCTCAGCAGCCCGGTGCCGAGGCCAGCAGCGAGAGCAACCCGTTCGATCTGCGCATCAACGAAGCCCAGCGCCTGCAGTTGAACCAATGCTACCGCGACCTGCACAATGGCAACGAGCGCTTTCGGGAATTGATCGGCACCCTGCGCCGTCATGCGCTGCAACTCAAACCCCTGGACCGTGACCACCCGGATGTGCAAAAGCGCGTGGCCGTGACCCAGCTTTCGGCAGGGCGCGACGAAGAGCTCTGCGACATGGTCGAAGACCTTTGGTTTCGCGCCGGGTGCTGGCCGATCAAGGGCATCGAGCCCAACCGCCAGACCATCGATATCAACGGCAGCGCCTTCCACTGTCACGGCTACATTCCCGACCTGGACACCTGGGTCGTGCTGGGTTTCGATCCCAGTGAAAACACCCACTTCAAGCGCAGCGGCGCCAAGTTGCCGGTCTGGGCGGAGTGGGTCATCAAGCGCACCCTGTTTCAAGCTTTCTGCGGTAAGCCATTGATTTGGCTGGATAACTACGCCAGTGGAAAGCGTCTTTTGCAGTCCTTGGCCGCCGACGCCGTGGCCGGCCCCGGGTTTGATTACAAGGTCAAGGGCGAGCTGGGCAGTGCACCCTTGCTCGACTGTTTTGTCGGTGCCGCGACCTTTATCGAGAACCTTGGGCTGGATGTCTCCACCGCCGTGGGGCAGATGATTTTTCCCCGTGACGACACCGACCGGGAGTTCTTCGAAGCCCTGAGCCTGTTCTGGAAGGCGTTCGAGAGCCATTTGCTCGACCAGTCGCCGCCGATCATGACCTTTAACCGCATGTTCGCGCTGTTTGGTGAGTCGTCGCCGGAAAACCTGCACCAGGTCAGTGACCCGATGCTCAGGCCGTTGTCGCACTTGATGATCGATGAGTTCCAGGATGTATCGCCGCAAATCGTCTCGTGGCTGCGGGCCAGTCTTCGGGAAATCCGCCGTCGCGGCCCGGACCTGAACACCGGTCGCGTGGCCCGGCATTCATCCTTGATGTGCGTGGGCGATGACTGGCAGTCGATCTACGGTTGGCGTGGCAGCTCGCCGAAGTTCTTCATGGAGTTCACCAAGGCGTTTGCCTCGCCGGCCAACACCAGGGTCATGCTCAGTGATAACTACAGAAGCCATCAGTACATCATTGATGCGGCTGAACATATCGTTAAAGCCGCACCGGCCATCAGTGGCAAGAAAGCCCGCGCCAGCGGCCCGGCCGCCACTGACCCGCTACCGGTGAAGGTGTTTGACCGCGATGACGAAAGCCTTGCGCAAACGTTGCTTGAGCATTATCGGCGCGGGGAGTCGGTAATGCTGCTGTACCGCAAGGGCAGCGACAAGGCCGCGATCGCCGAGCATCTGCAACCCTTGCTGAACCATGAAGCGGGGTTGGCGCCCGATCAACGGCGCTTCCGGCAATTGACCTACCACAGCTCCAAGGGCCTGCAGGCCGATGCCGTGTTTATGCTCGGCGATTGCCAGCATGTCACGCGCTCGCCCTACAAGAACCAGGTCTATCGCCAGGCCGGCCTGGGCCGCGCCGGTGACGCCGAGGCCTTTGACAATGCGCAAAAGGATGAGGTGTTGCGCCTTGCCTATGTGGCCATCACTCGGGCGGTGCGGCATTGCTACTGGCACGTCGAGCAGGTGCCAGCGGACGCACCGGCCGTGCCGCGGGCATCGACCCAGGTCAGTGCCGGCAAAGCCTTTTTTGAGGATTGTCGCGCAGACCAAAAGGCCCGCCAGTAGGAGCCGGGCTAGCCCGCGATGCAGGCGCCGCGTTGTATCAGGAACACAACGCGGCGCCTGCATCGCAGGCAAGCCTTGCTCCTACAGGGGGTTTGTCATCAATCTGAGGCCCGCCAGTAGCGGGCCTTGAGGGGCGAGGGGGTCAGGCCGAGAGCAGATCCGGTGGCCTGAACGCCTCCATTTCCGCTTCTACCGCTTCAATGATGCGTTCCACATCTGCAGCGTTCATGACCGTGGCGCAGGGAATGCCTGCGATGGCGATCAGGGTTTCACCTGTGGCCCGGTCGAACAGCCGGGCAACCATGCTGCTGGGGGCATCCATACTGCCTTCGAAACCCAGCGGATGAAAATGCCATCGCATGACTTGGCATGCGTTGGGGAACGTCATTTTATTCATGAGACCCACCTTGTTATCCGCGCGGCAGGAAGGCCAGACGGGTCTGGCCTTGAAGAACATAAAAATAGCACTGAGTTGCACGACCCTAAAGTCTTTTCATGACCGTTCGGCTACTGCTTATCAATACCTTGACCTGGATCAGATTACTGGTGGACCAAGGGCTTGCGGCGCATTTCGACTCTTTTGCGATAAGCTCAATCGCGTAAACGTTTTAGCCGTTAAATTTCTCGTCAAAACCCGGCTTGATTGACCGGTGCCTGGCATTTACACAGCTATAAAGAATTAACGCGGATCGCCTGTTAATCAATTTGAGCCGGACGGATCCGATGGTAGGGTGGCACCCCCCGAATATGCGCATTGTCGACAAGGAGACTCGCATGCGTTTTTCCGCTCTCACTCAAAGAATTGCCGGCGATAGCGCCACAGCCTGGAGCCTTCACTATCGCGCTCAAGCCCTGCAGCGCCAGGGGCGCGAAATCTTGCTGCTGTCGGTCGGCGATCCGGATTTCGACACGCCTGTACCCATTGTCGACGCGGCCGTCCACAGCCTGCGGGCCGGCGACACCCACTACACCGATGTACGCGGCAACCTCGCGTTGCGCCAAAGCATCGCCCGCCACCATGCCGGGCCGTTCGGGCGCGAGGTCCAGTCCAGTGAAGTGGTGGTGCTGGCCGGTGCTCAATGCGCGGTGTACGCGGTGGTCCATTGCCTGCTCGATCCGGGCGATGAAATCATCGTTGCCGAGCCCATGTACGTCACCTATGAAGGCGTCTTCGGCGCCTGTGGGGCCAAGGCCGTGCCCGTGCCAGTGAAGCCGGAAAACGGCTTCAAGGTCGAGCCTGCGGATATCGCCGCCTTGATCACCCCACGCACCCGCGCCCTGCTGATCAACAGCCCGCACAACCCGACCGGCGCCAGCCTGTCGCGGGCGACCTGGGAACAACTGGCCAGCCTGTGCATCAAGCACGACCTCTGGTTGATCTCTGACGAGGTCTACAGCGAGCTTTTGTACGAAGGCGAGCACATAAGCCCGGCAAGCTTGCCGGGGATGGCCGCCCGCACCGCCACGATCAACAGTGTTTCCAAGTCTCATGCGATGTCGGGCTGGCGGGTCGGCTGGGTCATAGGCCCGCCACCGTTGATGGACCATCTGGCGAACCTGGCCATGGCGCTGCTGTATGGCTTGCCGGATTTCATCCAGCGCGCCGTGCAGGTCGCGCTCGATACCCAGGAGCCGGCAGTGGCGCAAATGCGCGAGATCTATCGTCAGCGCCGTGACCGGGTCTGCGCGGCCCTGGCCGGTTGCCTGGGCGTGCGTGCCCATCGTCCCGATGGCGGCATGTTCGTGATGGTCGATATTCGGGAAACCGGGCTGGACGCCCAGGCATTTGCCGACCGCCTGCTGGAGCATTACGGGGTAGCCGTGCTGGCCGGTGATGCCTTTGGGCCGAGCGCGGCCGGGCACTTGCGGATGGGGCTGGTGCTCGACAACGAGCGCTTGGCCGAAGCCTGCCGACGTATCGTCCAGTGTGCGGCGGATGTGCTGCAGGAGCGGTTTGCCCTCACGGTGCTGCGAGGGCAAACCCTGGCCTCAAAGGCCGGCTGACCGAGTTGCCCAGGCGGGCGGGTTGACCAGATTGGCAGGCCGCCGGCCCGCCAGGGCTCCAATCAGATTGTCGACCGCACAGCGGGCCATGGCTTCGCGCGTCTCGACGGTTGCCGAGCCGATGTCCTCTGAAATCGGTTTCAAAACAGATCAAACGGGATCGGACGGTGGTCCGGTGTTTACAGGTTCACGGGTTAAGGCGGGTAGAGCCGCGGATTGCGCCTGGGTTATCCGGGCCGCCCAGATCGCTGGGCAGTTGCGGGACTTTGCGGTCGACCAGCACCAGTGGCAGTTCCTGCTGCAGCGCTTGCAGATCATCCAGATGATGACCGAGGGTATTCACGATCAAACCTTCGACGTTGGGGAGGCACCAGGATGAAACGTTCGTCAAGCCCCCTCAGTTAAACAGGCTGGCGGCGATGTTGATGGCAAAGCCCAGAATGGCGGTGTTGAACAGGAAGCCGATCAGCGAATGGGCCAATACCACCTTGCGCAATCCCGGGGTGGCGACGCCCACGTCGGCGGTTTGCACAGCCACGCTGAGGGTGAAGGAAAAGTAGTGAAAGTCCCAGTAATCGGGGTGGCGCTCGCCTTCGGCAAAACGCAGGGGCGGGTCCTTGTGATCGCCTGCGTAAAACAACCGGGCGTAGTGCAGGCTGAAGATGACGCCGATCAGCAACCATGAGCCGAGCACGGTCAAACCCGTGAAGCCGTAATGCCCCACTCGTTCAGCGCCGGCAATACCCTTGCTGCCCGCCAGCTCCAGGATCAGCGCCGCCAGGCTGGCGATGGCGGCCACGCAGACCATGGCCAGCACCAGGCCGGCGTTTTCGTCCTCGATCTGGGCGACGCGCTTGACCTGGTCGGGGTTGGAGCGCACGGTCAGCCACAAAATCAGCAGCAGGTACAGCCAGACGCCAGTGTTCCAGCCGGTCAAAAAGTGGTTCACCAGACCCTGGGCCGGGATGAACCAGCCACACAGCACACCGATCACGGCCGCTGCGGTCAGGCGAGGGTGGGTGACTGCCAAACGTGGAAAGGCCATGGTCATTCGCGCTCGCGCATGAAGAACCCGGCGACGTACTTGCGAAAGGTGTCCAGGCTCTTGAAGTCGGCATAGCGCTTGAAGGTGTCGGAGCTGGGCTCGGGGCCTTGCGGCTGCTGCACCAGCGACACCGACAGCACCCGGTCCAGGTCTGAACTGAGCACCAGCTCGTCCATCTCGACGCCGCCGATCACCGGCCGGCGCATGATCACTTTCACGCCTTTGCTGGCCATCCAGTCGATCAATGAGACCAGCATTTTCAGCGGCTCGCGCTCTTCGTCGCGGTACACCGGGAACAGATGCCCGCGCGACAGCACCGGCAGGGTGGCAACGTGGATCATCTCGAAAAAATGGCTGCCGGCGGTGGCCGGCGAATAGATCGCCAGCGCCAGCAAGGGGCCGCTGGCCTTGGCGCCGCCCCAGAGCAGGTGATGGCCCTGGAAGTCGAAGCCGTCATCGCTGCGGTCGTTGAACAGCTTGCGTGCCCGGACATCGCTGACGCAGTCGAGCAGCAGCCCGTAGCGACGATGGTTGGCGAACACCGGGGATTCGCGCAGGCGCGCCTTGAGCATCATCATGTGCTTCATGTCGATGCGTGTTTCCAGGTAGTTGCTGGCCGGCACGCGGTCCACCAGCGGGTAGCGCGCCGCAACCCCGCGCAGCTCGGCAAACTGCTGGGTCAGGTCTTTCTTCAAATGGGTGGCGTAGACGTTCAGGCCGCTGGCTTCGATCAAGGTCACCAGCAAGGACAACAGCCGCTGCTGGTCACGGCGCTGGGCAGCGGTGGCCGGGCCACGCTCACCCTCGGTGCTGTCACCCTTGCGAAACTCGCCGATCAGCTTCAAGGGCACATCCGGAGCCAGCCACGCGGCGGGCGGCTCATCGCGTTCAGCGCCAGCCTCGCTGTCGCGCTCATCCTTGATAAACACACAGTCGCTCGCATGCTCAGGCGTGCCGGGGTTGTTCTTGAGGAACAGCGTGCCGGTGTTGCTGTTGAGCGTCACGTTCATCACCGGCAAGGTGTGCGGCTGGCAATCACAGGCCAGCCACTGGCCTTCGGTGCGGATTTTCATCAGCAGCTGGTTGGCTTGCAGTTGACGGTGGCCTTCCAGGGTGCCACTGGCAAAGCCGCGTGCCAGCACTTCTTCGGCGGGGGTGAGGGTGCGCACCAGGGTGCCGCTTTTTTCGATAATTCTCATGGGCTATCCAGGCCAGTGACCTTTGCGGTCAAGAGGTGCAGTGCATGAGGGGCACGGTAAGGCAAAAAGACGCAGCCGTCACCCGCTGCTCACCGACAACAGCCGGTGAGCAGCGTCGGCCTCAGCTGGCGCCTGCGCCAAACATCTCTGCAGCGCGCTGCCTGATCTGCTCCGGCGACAGGTCTTCCTTGTGGGTGGCGACGAACCAGAGGTTACCAAACGGGTCCTTCAAGGTACCGCTGCGGTCGCCGTAGAACTGATCCTTGACTTCACTGACCTGGGTGGCACCGGCTTTCAGCGCCTGGGCGAACTGGGCATCGACATCGGCCACGTAAAGGTGCAGGCCGATCGACGGCTGCTGGGATTGCGAGCTGTGCAACGGGCCCTGATCGCAGGGGTCTCCGAGCATCAGCGAGGAGTCGCCGATGCGAAGTTCGGCATGGCCGACCCTGCCGTCCGGCATGTCCAGCCGGAACATCTCGGTGGCGTTGAAGGCTTTTTTGTAGAACTCGATGGCATCACCGGCGCTGGTGACGCCAAGGTAGGCCGTGATGCTGTGCTGGCCTTCGGGGATAGGTTTGACAGTCATTGTTCTTCCCTCCGTTTGGGTGTTGATTGGCCTGCTCCGCAGACAAGGCCAGGCGCCAGGTCCGCGAAGGTCTCTGTATGTATATACAGTCATTGGCCAATTGCAAGCCCGCTGGACCAACGGCTGATCCAGCGGCGCCCTACATCAGACCGTCAAAAGATGTAATCGGTCGTCAGGAAACTCGACGACCGGGTGCGGATGATCTCGCTGATCAAGGTCTTGTTGCTCTCCTGGAACTTGGTCGCGACCAGCGTACGGATCGAGAACACCCGCAGCGCGTCATGGACCGACAAGGTGCCTTCAGCCGAGTTCTTGCGCCCGTTGAAGGGGTAGGTGTCCGGGCCGCGCTGGCACTGGGCATTGAGGTTGATGCGCCCGACCTGATTGGCGAAGGTGTCGACCAGCCGCCCGACTTCGTCGGGGTCGGTGCCGAAAATACTCAGTTGCTGGCCGAAATCGGAGTCCAGCACGTAGTCGATCACGGTTTGCAGGTCGCGATATGGCACCACCGGCACCACCGGGCCGAACTGTTCTTCATGGTAAACGCGCATGGCCGGGCTGACCGGGTAGAGCACCGCCGGGTAGAAGAACGATTCGCGCGCCTGACCGCCACCGGGGTTGACCACCCGCGCGCCGTGGGCGATGGCGTCACTGACCAGGGTGCTGAGGTAGTCGACCTTGCCAGGTTCGGGCAGCGGCGTCAGGGCCGCGCCGTCCCACGGCATGCCGGGCTTGAGGCTGGCCAGGCGGGCGTTGAATTTGCTGAGGAAGCTGTCCACCACGTCTTCATGCACAAACAGAATCTTCAAGGCCGTGCAGCGTTGGCCGTTGAACGACAAGGCGCCGGTGACCGCTTCGTTGACTGCGTTGTCGAGGTCGACCTGGGGCAGCACTATCCCTGGGTTTTTCGCGTCCAGGCCGAGCGCGGCGCGCAGGCGGTGGGGCCGCGGGTGGAGTTTTTTCAGGTCGCTGGCGGCCTTGTTGGTGCCGATAAAGGCAAAGATATCGATTTTGCCGCTGGCCATCAGTGCGCTGACGGTTTCCCGGCCGCTGCCGTAGATGACGTTGATGACGCCGGCCGGGAAGCTGTCACGGAAGGCTTCCAGCAGCGGGCGAATCAGCAGCACACCAAACTTGGCCGGTTTGAACACCACGGTATTGCCCATGATCAAGGCCGGAATCAGCGTGGTGAAGGTCTCGTTCAGCGGGTAGTTGTAAGGGCCCATGCACAGCGTTACGCCCAGCGGCACCCGGCGGATCTGGCCGAGGGTATCCTGCTCGAGTTCGAAGCGGCTGGAACGGCGATCCAGGGTCTTGAGGGCTTCGATGGTGTCGACGATGTAGTCGCAGGTGCGGTCGAACTCTTTTTCCGAGTCCTTGAGGTTCTTGCCAATTTCCCACATCAGCAACTTGACCACTGCGCTGCGCTGCTCACGCATTTTTGCCAGGAAGGTTTCGACGTGGCGAATCCGCTCGGCCACTCGCAGGGTCGGCCACAGCCCCTGACCGTTGTCGTAGGCACGCACGGCGGCGTCCAGAGCGGTGAGGGCGGTTTGTGCATCCAATTGCGGCGTACTGCCTAGAATCACCGCCTGGTCACCCTCGGCGCTGGCCAGGCAGATCGGGCTTCGGACCGCTCGCAATGGGCCTTGCCAGCTGAGCAATTGGCCATCGACCAGATACTCGCGTTGTTCGATCGGGCCCTCCAGGCGCCAGGCCTCGGGGATTTGCGCGGCGGTAGGGAACAGTTGGCTCAGGAGCGTTTCTTGGGACATGGCAGGCCTCTTGGAGTTAGATGAAGCGTTTCAGCTTGCATTCTTTTAACGCAAAAATTCAATTTCGGCCAGCGCCGGTCGATAACCTCACCGGGCGCTCGAGACCCTGTGCCAGGATTTCAGGAACGAATGGCTGGACGTACACACCGGCAGTACTGTGTAGAGCAGATTTCTGTGGGAGATTCTATGCTCAAGGCAATAGCTGAGGCCTACCCGAATGCGGGAGCGGATTTACCGGAGCGCCGGACCGCCACGAATAGCCTCACCCGGTGTGCCAGGCGACTGCGTTGAAGATTGCGAATAAATTCCCACAAGGTCTCCCAGGACCTGATCGAGGAACTGAATAACGCCCGCCAACGTCCACCGATCATGAGTGGATGTACGCCCACAGGCTGGAGGCGAGCATGACGTTCATTTGTTTCTTCACGGGTTGCGTCTGGAGCTGTCTGTCACCCACCGACTCAGCGGGTGCCCCGATGCTGTGCGAGCGTTGCATTCGCTGCGGCGCCCAGCGTTACCGAATGCTCCGCTGAGTTGCGATGAGGATGGCGTAATCGCCTGTTTTTAGTGCGATTTAGCCCTCGTTCGTGGCGATAGCGCTTTAATGGTGCGCTCTTTGTAGGGTTTTTTATCCTTATCCGCTGTTTTCTGCTTGCCATCGGGATCAGGCACAGGGTTTGCTGTGTGTGTTCAAAGTCTCGGGCAACAAGGAAATTCGGCATGGACCGTACGTTTTACAACGAGATGTATGAGGCAAACGGGGACTGCCGTGCGCATTACCGCGAATTCGCACGCTGGCTGGCCAACACGCCGGTTGAATTGCTGGAGCAGCGTCGGCGGGAGGCCGACCTATTGTTCCATCGGGCCGGGATCACGTTCACGCTGTATGGGGACGAGCAGGGCACCGAACGGCTGATTCCGTTCGACATCATTCCACGCAGCATCAAGGCCAGCGAATGGCAGGCCGTGGAGCGCGGCTGCATCCAGCGCGTACAGGCGCTGAACATGTTTCTCGCCGATATCTACCACGACCAGCGCATCCTCAAGGAGGGCATCGTTCCGGCCGAACAGGTGCTTCAGAACGAGGGCTACCAGAAGGTCATGCAGGGCCTGAACCTGCACCGGGACATCTATTCGCACATTGCCGGCGTGGACCTGGTTCGCGATGGCGACGGCAGTTACTACGTACTCGAAGACAATCTGCGCACACCCAGCGGCGTCAGCTACATGCTCGAAGACCGCAAGATGATGATGCGCCTGTTCCCCGAGCTGTTCGCAGCGCAGCGGGTGCGGCCTATCGATCATTACCCGAACCTGCTCCTGGATACCCTGAAAAGCTCATGTGTGCTGGACAACCCGACCGTGGTGGTGCTGACGCCCGGGCGCTTCAACAGCGCGTACTTCGAGCACGCCTTCCTGGCCCGCGAAATGGGAGTGGAGTTGGTCGAAGGTGCTGACCTGTTCGTGCGCGACGCGCGCGTTTACATGCGCACCACCGCCGGCCCGCAAACGGTGGACGTGATCTACCGCCGGCTCGACGACGCCTACCTCGACCCGCAGTTCTTCAACCCCGATTCGATGCTGGGCGTACCCGGCCTGATGGAGGCCTACCGCAGCGGCAACGTCATTCTGGCCAATGCCATCGGCACTGGCGTGGCCGACGACAAGTCGATCTACCCCTATGTCGGCGACATGATCCGTTTCTACCTGGACGAAGAACCGATCCTGAAAAACGTCCCGACCTGGCAGTGCCGCAAGCCTGAAGAGTTGTCCCATGTGCTGGCGCATCTGCCGGAACTGGTGGTCAAGGAAACCCAGGGCTCCGGTGGCTACGGCATGCTCGTCGGCCCGGCTGCCAGCGCGGCGGAAATCGACGCCTTCCGCGACCGGCTCAAGGCCCGCCCACAGGATTACATCGCCCAGCCGACCCTGTGCCTGTCCACCTGCCCGACCTTCGTCGAGCAAGGGATCGCCCCGCGGCATATCGACCTGCGCCCGTTTGTGTTGTCGGGCAGTGAAACCCGCCTGGTACCGGGTGGGCTGACGCGCGTTGCACTGCGTGAAGGCTCGCTGGTGGTGAACTCGTCGCAAGGCGGCGGCACCAAGGACACCTGGGTGGTAGAGGACTAAACCATGCTTTCAAGAACTGCTGCCGATCTGTACTGGATGTCCCGTTACCTGGAGCGCGCCGAGAACCTGGCGCGCATGCTCGAAGTCAGTTATTCGTTGTCGTTGATGCCCCAGGCCGGGCGAGGCGAAGGCCGCACGGAGCTGGCGATGGCGCTGCTGTCCACCGGCACCCTGGATGATTACCACGAACGCCATGGCGACTTGAACGTCGAGCGCATGCTGCATTTTTTCGCGCTCGACGAACACAACCCCGGCAGCATCTACAGCTGCCTGCGTGCCGCCCGCACCAATGCCCATGCCGTGCGTGGCCGCATCACCGCCGACATGTGGGAAAACATCAACGCGACCTGGCTGGAAATGCGCAATCTCGCCAGCCAAGGCCTGGGCCGATACGGCATCAGTCGGTTTTGTGAATGGGTCAAAGAGCGCTCGCACCTGTTCCGCGGTGCCACCAGCGGCACCATCATGCGCAACGATGCCTACTGCTTTATCCGCCTGGGCACCTTTATCGAACGCGCTGACAACACCCTGCGCCTGCTCGATGCCCGCTATGAAATGTTTGGTGAAGAGTCCGAAGAAGTCAGCGACGACTCCGCGCGGGGCTATTACCAGTGGAGCGCTTTGCTGCGCGCCTTGTCGTCATTCGAGGCCTATACCGAGACCTACCGCCACTCACCGGCGGCTCGGCAGGTGTGTGAATTGCTCCTGCTGCGCGCCGACGTGCCGCGCTCCTTGCATGCCTGTGTCGAAGAACTGGACCAGATCCTGGCGGGACTGCCCGGCACCACCGGGCGGCGTGCGCAGCGGCTGGCGGCGGAGCTCAATGCACGGCTGCGCTATACCGGGATCGATGAGGTTCTGGGAGCAGGGCTGCATGGCTGGCTGACGGAGTTTATCGACCAGGTGCGGGAGTTGGGGCAGCTGGTGCATGAGTCGTATCTGGAGGTGGTATAGCTGCACGGCCGTTTTCCGGGGTGATCCTCAAACCTGAGTCCTGCACTGTGGGAGTGAAGCTTGCTAGCGATAGCGTCAGTGCAGGCGATGGGATACCAAAGTAGAAAGAGCTGCTGGCGTCAGTGCCCAAACCGATTCTTGCAATGATTTAATTCGCGGGCAAACCCGCTCACCATAAAGTGTGGCTGCCCGTAATCGCAGCATTACGGCAGCGCTACAGAGGTTTCGACATTGCCCCTACCGAATATCTGTACCTAACAGTTCTACCAGCTATGAAAAAGGCACCAACGTAGTGATAGTGATGGCACCACTCGATAGCTGGAGAGTTTGTCATGGAACACAGTCCTGTACTTATCAGTTCTTCAAATGGTTTTTTTGCCACGGATGCTTTCGGCTCAGTATTACGCCTCCGAGGAGAAATTCAAAAATCTCGATTTGCCTATACGGCTTATGGCTACCGTTCGAGCAAAAATTTGGGCAGTACACCGCTTGCTTTCAACGCACAGCTCTGTGAATTCGGCACAGGGCTCTATCTGCTAGGTCACGGCCGCCGCGGCTTTAATTCGGTATTAATGCGTTTTAACAGTCCGGACCCCTACAGCCCTTTTTCTCGAGGTGGCTTGAACAGCTATGCATACTGTTCCGGAGATCCGGTTAACAACATTGATCCCAGTGGTAATGTCAAGTTATTTGGCAGGACAAAATCGCCTAATTGGATTTACCCAAATATCAACAAGGCGCAGAAGGCTTTTAAAAAACATTTGAACGCGACGGCGCTCAATGCAGGTGATTTTAAGCTCGATCGTAGCAAAAACAAGGTGACTATTGAGCCGGAAATCTCTAATTACCACGAGCTTCGAAAATTCCCTTATCGCCACAATAGTCCTCCTTCCGGACTACCGAGAGGCCACAACAAATCGCTAATTGAGAAACTGGCTCAGATCGAGACGCTGGAGCGCCAGGGAGGTATTGATTCTGCTCAGAGTAAGAGTAAAGACGCTATTCTGAAACAGCTGAACGATTTTGGCGTTCGGTTTGTGCCGGATCGCGTTGAAATAGACGCAAGTTCAAGAGAGCCTTACTATCATACTCACCCACTTTCCAATAGTGTAAAGACCACCGTTAGTGAAATAAGGGAGTTTACTTCCGCCAACGGCACATACAGGGCCGCAAGAACGGTGAGTACGTCAACTTCCTTTAACCGCTCAGGCGCCTAGTCAAGTACTGGAGCCAAGGGCCACAGCGCAACTCCTGAACACCGATTGGATTGCTCGGCCGCTGCCCGCTAATTGCAGCGCTCGCTGATAGTGCATATGGAGTATCTGGCGGTGATTTAAGGCACTCCTCTCGGCACAAATTGTAGGAGCATGGCTTGCCAGCGATAGGCACACCGCGGTGTGTCAGGTACAACGTCTCGCGGGCAAGCCATGCTCCTACCGAGGTTCCCGACGAAATGCCGCTTTTCACCTGAATCGTTTTATCAGCGTGGTTCGACTCCATAGTTAGCAAAAACGCCGCATTTTCCCTCTCTGTCATCTGAGTGGCATCAATATAGTGGCACTCTTTCTGAACTACTCTCCCTGCGGTTAGCGCTGATACGCCCCGGCCCCCTACGACAGGACCTGTTCATGAAAGGTGACGTTTCTCTGTTTGCCGCCGTTGACCTGGGCTCCAACGCCTTTCGCATGATGATTGCCCAGCCAGTCAAGCACGACCGAGGGCTGGTCATTGAGGAGGTCAAGACGCTGCGCGAGCCTGTGCGTTTGGCCGAAGGCCTGAATGAAAACGCGCTTGACCAGCTCGCACTGGACCGCGGTTGGCAGGCGCTGGAACGTTTCGGCAAGCGCTTGCGCGGCTTTCCCGCCGGGCGGGTGCGGGCAGTGGCCACCAGCGCGGTGCGCCAAGCCAATAACGCCGGCCTGTTTCTGGTCGGTGCCGAGCAGCGCCTTGGGTTCCCCATCGAAGTCATCACTGGTCATCAGGAGGCGCATCTGGTCTACACCGGCATTGCTCACGCCATGCCTTCAACCCAGACCAAGCGGCTGGTGGTGGATATCGGCGGCGGCTCAACGGAATTTATCGTCGGGCGGGGCGATCAGCCGGTCCTGACCGAGAGCCTGGCAATCGGCAGCGGCACCTTTGGCAAGCGCTATTTTGCCGGAGGAAGGGTGTGCAGCCTGTCCCTGCAAGAGGCCGAGCGGGTGGCGTGCCGGCACATCGAGCCGATTTCCGGGCGCTACCGAGCCCAAGGCTGGGAGCAAGTGCTGGGGTCGTCCGGCACGGCGCGGATGCTGGCCAAGGTGCTCAAGTGCAACGGCTTGAACGATCCCGGCCATACCGGCATCACCTACGAAGGTTTATTGCGCCTGGCGTTGCGTTTGCTGGCTGCCGAGCACCTGAGCCGATTGCACCTGGTCGGCTTGCAAAGCCAGCGCTTGAACCTGTTGCCCGGCGGACTGGCCATCATGCTGGCTGCCTTCAAGACACTTGGGATCGAAAGCATGACGCCCTCCGAGCCGGGCTTGCGACTTGGGCTGCTGCATGGTCTTGTCCATAACTGAACAGTTCAAGTGTTCTTATGCAATAGTTGGAAACTGTACCGGAGCAATCAGTGTTCAATCCGATAATGTCGTGACAGTCGTATCCACATTGTTCGGGATGAAACCATGTCGCTCTCCATCAACCTGCTCTCGGCGTTTGCCTTGTTTGCGTTTGTCTCCTCGATCACACCGGGGCCCAATAACACCATGCTGCTGGCTTCCGGCGTCAACTTCGGCTTTCGCCGCACCATTCCCCATGCCGTGGGTATCAGCGTTGGTTTTATGGTGATGGTGATGGCCGTGGGGTTTGGCCTGGGCGAAGTGTTCAAGGCCTTCCCGATGACCTATGAAGTGCTGCGTTATGTCGGCGCGGCGTACCTGTTGTACCTGGCCTACAAGATCGCCACCTCCGGGCCGCTAGCGACGGAAATGGCTGCCAGCCGCCAGCCCATGGGCTTCTGGGGTGCGGCCGCGTTCCAATGGGTCAACCCCAAGGCCTGGGTCATGGCGGTCGGGGCGATCACCACCTACACGCCCTCCCAGGGTTATATCTTCAACGTGATTACCATTGCCGTGGTATTTGCGCTGATCAACATGCCGGCGGTGTGCGTCTGGGCCGGTTTTGGCAGCGCCCTGCGAAATGTTTTGCAGAACCCGCGCTGGTTGATGGTTTTCAATTTGCTGATGGCGGCCCTGTTGGTGCTGTCGCTGTACCCGCTGTTCTTTGCCGCCTAAGCCGGTTCATACGATCCGGAAGCGGCACACCTGGCCGCCCCGCAGCATGCATTCCAGGTGCTCCACATCGCCATGGCCCAAGGCGCCGATCAGGGCCAGGTCGAGCTCGCAGACCTGCGGGTGTGCCTTGGCCAGATGATGGAAGACGCAGTTATGGGCGACGATTTCGGCTTGCCCGCCGGAGCGAAAGAACACCTGGGCTTCATAGCCGGCCTGGTTCATGTGCTCGGCGATCCGGGCTTCGTCAAGCTCGTCGGTGTCGATGCTCGCCGCAAGCTTCTGGCCCAGGCTGCGCATCAGCTTGACCAGCCCCTCTTCGCCGATCAGCTCGGCCACCTCGCCGATCAACAGGTTCGCAAGCAATTGATACTGCCTTGGAAACAGCTCGCGACCTTGCGCCGTCAATTGATATAGCTGCTCAGGGCGCCGCCCGGTCGGCCGGGTTTCGCCCCGGGCGACCAGGCCGTCGCGCTCCAGTGCAGCCAGGTGTTGGCGGATGGCCGTACGGGTCACGGCCAGGTGGTGGGCCAATTCATCGATACTCATGCCGCCGGACTGGTAGAGCAGGGCGCTCAACAAGTCTTGCTGGGTACGACCCATTCCCTGAAGCATTTGGCGACTCTCCCACAGGCAGCCAGATCCGTGGCTAGAACTTGGCTGGAAACTGTTTGACCAGTGCAGCCGTCAGAGTATCCGCCAGGATCAGGATATGCGAGCGCATCGCTGCCCATGTTTTGGCTTCGGCGCCGTAGTCCTTTTTCGCCAGCTCGTCGATTTGCGCGATGTGGTGACCACCATGGGCTGCAAGCATTGTCACCAGCGTGTCCTGGGGCAGGTTCGGGTTGGCGCTGGCCAGAAACGCGGCAATGGCCTTGGCATTGCTGGTCAGGTCCTTGACGGCCTTGTCCTTGCCTTGGGCACTCTGGCTGACGGACGCATCACAGTACTGTTTGACGGCGCCCCAGTGGCCGGCAAGCAGTTTGAGCAATTGATCAGCCGCCGGCTGGCCGTAAAGCGGGGCCAGGCTGTTGGCGATCGAGGTCGCGTTGGCGACGACTTGCGTGGCGGCGGCATCGGCTTGCGCGCCTTGGTGGGCCTGGTTGGCGACGACGTAGTTGCGAATCCAGATGATGTGTTCAACCCACAGGTCGCGCAAGGCCAGGCGGGTCGTCAAAGCGGCGGAGTCGGGGCTGGCGGTAGCGCCGATGGCCTGGCTGGCGGGGCTCCAGACAGGGCTGGTGAACAGGACCAGCATCAGCAATGCCAATGTCTTGATGTTCATGGAAGTCTCCTCGATGACGTGGATAAGCTTGCAAGAACAATTAAAGCATAAAAATATGCCGTTAATGGCTTCGTCGCTGTTTCGAGGCCACCACCCATCGCTTCGCTATAGTGAATAAGGTCCAAGGCCAGAGGTCAGCCCCATGGCACTGATCAGTCGCGAAGTCTGGTGGTTCGAACCGCCCAAACCCGGTCAGACCGAAGCTGACCTGAAGTGGGGGTTCCTGGAGATCTACACCGATCGCCCGCCGGTGTTTGTCGATGAACGCCCGTCGGCCGAGCAAATGGCCAAGCGCAAAAGCTGCCGCCATTTTCCCGACCAGGACGGGCAGGGTTAAGCGCCGGTATCAACGGCGGGTCACAATCACCTCCAGGTACTCGCTGGGCACCACCAGCGACGCCGCGCCAGCCCGATTGTGGGCTTCAAGCAGGGCAATCAGGTCTTTTTCCAGCGCTGCGCCGGCCTCGGCAGACAGGGTCGCAAAGGCCTTGTGCACCGGCCCGTACCACTGGCGAAAGACATCGACAAAGTGCGCCGCTGACCTATAGCGAAAGTTGAAATGTCGGCGGGTCACCTCCAGCTGTGCAACGTCTTTGTTGAACCATTGTTCAAGCTGGGCTTCATCGCCCCAGCGCGACGGCGGCTTGAGCCCCGGTGGGGGTGGCATATGCGTGCCCAGGGTCTTGAACATCTGCCCGATAAAGCCTTCCGGCGTCCAGTTGGCCAGGCCAATACGCCCGCCCGGCCGGCACACCCGCAACAGCTCGCTGGCAGCCTTGGCCTGATCCGGTGCGAACATCACACCGAAGGTCGACAGCACGGCATCAAATTGCCCGTCTGCATAAGGCAGGGCTTCGGCATCGGCCACCTCGAAGGTGACGTTCAGGCGTTCGGCCCGGGCGCGCTCCTGGCCGCGCTCGAGCAAAGCGGCGACATAGTCGGTCGAGGTCACCTTGCAGCCGCGTCGGGCCGCGGCCAGTGTGGCGTTGCCGTTGCCGGCGGCGACGTCCAGCACGGATTCATCGCAGCGCAGGTCACAGGCCTCGGCGAGCAGTTCGCCGACCAGTTGCAAGGTGGTGCCGACCACGGCGTAGTCTCCGCTGGCCCAGGTGGCCATCTGACGGCTTTTGATAGCGGCCAGGTCAATGGTGTCAGTCATGGCGGCTCACTCCGCGGTGGTACAGCGCGCCTGCGCCGGGGATTTCACGCTCGATCAGGAACTTCGGCATAGTACCCTCCGTTTTTTGTTATCTGGACACGTCGCGGCGGTGCGGCGTGTGTGGAAACTATCGGCCTGATCGGCGGCCATGTCCCGTCTTTGCGTCGGCAAAGCCTGCCCGAGCGTCCGAAATTTCATCCAGGGTCGCACTCGCATAGCGCTTGCAGGCGCTGCAGCAGTCGTTGGCCGGCAGCGTCCAAACCGCTGCGCGCATACAAGGCCAAGCGCACGCCCTGGATATCCGGCAGGCCACTCTCTGGACCGAGCAGCCGATGCCCCTGGTTGACGACCCGCAATGGCAACAGACTGATGCCCAGCCCCGCCGCCACCGCGGCACATACGCTGGCCAAGCTGGCACTGGAATAGCCGATGCGCCACTGCCAACCGCCAACTTCCAGGTGGTGGAGCATCTCGTTGCGGTACAGCCCACCCGCCGGGAACGCGACCAAAGGCAGGGGTGTGCGTCCGAGTGCGGGCTGATGGCGGCTGTCTACCCACGCCAAGGGCTCGGGCCAGGAGGCGAGACAGTCATCGCTGGCGCCGCGTTGCTTGATCAGCAGTAGATCGAATTCACCGTCCTGATACAGGCGCTGCAACTGCGAGCTGAGCCCGCTGCTGACCTCCAGGCGCACGCCCGGATACTCAAGGGCGAAGGCTGCCAGCAACGGCATCACGCGCTCACTGGCAAAGTCTTCGGCAAGGCCCAAACGCAGCACGCCTGCACCGGGTTGTTGGCTGAGCGCTTCAGTGGCTTCTTCATGCAGGGCAAGAATGCGCCGGGCGTAGCCGAGCAGTCGTTCTCCTTCGACGGTGGGTGCGATATGCCGCTGGCGACGGTCGAGCAGCTGGCAGCCCAGGCTTTCCTCTAGCCGGCGAAGCTGCTGGCTGACGGTCGATTGGGTCAGGTGCAGGCGCTGGGCCGCGCGAGTGAACCCGCCGGAGTCCACCACGGTGACGAAACTGCGAAGCAATGCATGATCCAGCACAGGTCTACCATTCTTAAATCCACTGATGTGCATGACTATATTTAATTTCTGAATACTTTGCGCGCTGGCGATAATCCTGTTTTCAAGAGCTGCAGGTGCCCATGAGCGACGTCAAACCTTCCCCGGCCTGGTTGAGCTGGATTCTTCTGGTGGTGATAGGGCTTAACCTGCGACCGATTCTGAGCGCTGTCAGCCCGCTGCTGGTCGACATCCGCAACGCCACTGGCCTGGGCTTCCAGGGCGCAGCGCTGCTGACCACCTTGCCGGTGATGTGCATGGGTCTGGTGGCGCTGGCGTCAGTGCGCCTGGAAGCGGTTTTGGGGGAGCGACGCGGCGTGGCCCTGGGCCTGTGGTTTATCTTCCTGGCCTGCCTGCTGCGTTGGTGCTTCGGCCAGAGCGCCGTGTTGCTGGGGACTGCGCTGCTGGGTGGGGCCGGCGTCGCACTCATCCAGGCGCTGTTGCCGGCCGTCATCAAGCGCCGTTTCAATACCCGCGTGCCCTTGGCCATGGGCGTGTATTCAGCGGCGTTGATGGGCGGCGGTGGCCTGGCAGCGTTGCTGAGCCCGGTGGCGGCCGACTATTTCGATCATTGGCAGCCGGGCCTGGGGGTGTGGTTGATACCGGCGCTGTTGGCGCTGCCGCTGTGGCTGGCGATGGCCGAGCGGCGCACGGGTCGCGCTCATGGCGGGTTGGGCAGCTTTGTTTATCGGCAACGGCGGGCCTGGTTGCTGGCGCTGTATTTCGGCCTGATCAACGCCGGCTATACCAGCATGGTCGCGTGGTTGCCGGCTTATTACCTGCAACTGGGCTGGAGTGTCACGCAAAGCGGATCGCTGCTGGCGTTCATGACGATCTTCCAGGTGCTGGCTGCGCTGGGGATGCCGGCGTTGGCCCAACGTCGTCTGGATCGGCGAGCCCTTTTGACCATCAGTCTGCTGGCCCAGGTGGTCGGTTATTGCGGCCTGATCGGACTGCCCGGCGACCTGGCGTGGCTGTGGGTGGCCTTGATCGGTTTCGGCCTGGGTGCCTGTTTCGCCCTGAGCCTGATTCTTACCCTTGACCACCGCAAGGACCCGCGCGAGGCCGGGCAACTGGCCGCCTTCGTGCAAGGCATCGGCTTTCTCATCAATGCGGTTTCGCCGTGGTTCAGTGGCTGGTTACGTGAAATGAGCGGGAGTTTTGTCAGCGCCTGGGTGGCGTTGGTTGTCGTGTGCCTGGCGATGATCGGGTTGACGAGGGTGTTCAGCCCGGACAGTTATCGGACGGTACAAATACCAGTGGCCCAGGTGGCTGAGCCCACCTGATCAGGAAGTGCTGGTATCGCCCAGCGACAGCAGGAAGTCGCCGAAGCCGCCACTGACCCGGAAGTCTTCCCGGGTGCTGGTGGCGACGCTCCAAAAGATCCAGCGGCTTGCCAAACGAAAAGTCAGGCACTAAGGTAGCGCCCTCTAACGACTGGCCCGGACTTTGGGTGAGCGGTAGCGGCTACAGACAAAAAATCAGATAGCAGCGCGCCCTCCTTTGGCGAGTACTTCACCGCAAAAGATAGCGCTGTCTCACTGCCTGAGGCTCGATAGAGCTTTCCTTGAAAGTAACAATCACAAGAAAGAGGAAGCCCGTGATGACGAACGCTAGTGCTAGCGCGACTGTCACCAACAGTTTGGCAACACCCCACGCCCAACGGATGAGCACCTACGTGTTCGCGCTGTTTTTCATCCTCGGCAGCATCACCAGCCTTAACGATGTCCTGGTGCCAAAACTCAAGCACCTCTTCAGCCTCAGCTATACCGAGGCCATGCTTGTGCAGTCGTCATTCTTTTTTGCCTATTTCATTTTCGCCATACCCGCAGGCCTGCTCATTTCCCGAATCGGCTACATGAGAGCGGCCGTCCTCGGCTTGCTGCTGATGGCGGGTGGATGCCTGCTGTTCATTCCCGCCACCCAGTCCGCATTGTTTCCAGCCTTCCTCGGCGCCCTCTTTGTGCTTGCGATTGGCGTGACAACCGTTCAGGTCGTTGCGAACCCGCTGCTTTCACTGCTCGGAACCGCCGCAACGGCCCCTGGCCGCCTCACCCTCGGCCATGCGTTCAATTCGCTGGGAACCACGGTCGCGCCCTACCTGGGTGCCATACTGATCCTGGGCTCCCTCAATGCGGTAGATACCTCCGCATTGTCGCCAGCCGAACTGACGTCCTTCCTGTCGCAGGAAGCCAGCGTGATCAGCAACACTTATGCAAGCATTACGCTCTTCATCTGCATGGTCGCCTTGATCGTCTGGCTGAAAAGAAATGAGCTGCAACCGTCAACAAGACCTGAACGTCTCAATCCACTCGCAGCGCTCGACCTTCTAAAGCAGCCGCGCTTTGCACTCGGCACCGCTTGCATATTTCTCTATGTCGGTGCCGAAGTCACGATTGGCAGCCTTATCACCGACTACCTCATGCTGCCGACAACCCTGGCCCTTCCCGCCGAAGCCGCGGGCAAGCATGTTGCCTTCTATTGGGGTGGCGCCCTGGTTGGCCGCTTTATCGGCTCGGCGCTGATGCGCACTTTCGCGCCCGGGAAACTGCTGGCCGTTGCCGCCACGGCAGTCATTGTGCTGTTGACGATCTCTGCCACCACACAAGGCGTTGTTGCCGGATGGTCGCTGCTGGCCGTCGGGCTGTTCAACTCCATCATGTTTCCGACGATCTTTACCCTTGCGACCGCAGGGCTTGGTCATCGCGCGGCAGAAGGTTCGGGCCTGTTCTGTTGCGCCATTGTTGGCGGGGCATTTATTCCGCCATTGACAGGGTATGCGGCCGACCTCTCGACGCTCGCGATGGCATTGAGCGTGCCAGCGACCTGTTATGCCGGCATCGCAATCTACGGTTGGTATGCCCGCGCTCCGAAGCACTAGCATTCCCTGGCACGCGGCCGGGCAGGAGATGAAAAACGGCGCAGAAGCGGCTGCGGCCGCCCCTGCGCAAAGGTGCAATCAGGACAGGAAACCACCATCGACATTCAACGCCACACCTGTGGTGTAGCTGGAAGCATCGCTGGCGAGGTACAGCACAGCGCCGGCCATTTCCTCCGGTGCGGCAACGCGTTTGAGCGCAATGCGCTGCAGTGCAACGTTGAGAATCGCATCGTTCTTGACCAGCGCTGAGGCAAACTTGGTGTCGGTCAGGCCTGGCAGCAAGGCATTGCAACGGATGCCGAACTGGGCGCACTCCTTGGCGAAGACCTTGGTCATGTTGATCACCGCCGCCTTGGTCACCGAGTAGATGCCCTGGAACTCGCCGGGCGAAACACCATTGATCGAGGCCACGTTGATGATGCTGCCACCGCCGTGGTCACGCATCAGCTTGCCGGCTTCGACCGACATGAAGAAGTAGCCACGAATGTTCACATCGACGGTCTTCTGGAAGGCGCCCAGGTCGGTGTCCAGCACATTGCAGAACTGCGGGTTGGTGGCGGCGTTGTTGACCAGGATATCCAGTCGGCCGAACTGTTCGCGGATGCCGGCAAATACTTCGCTGATTTGCTGCATTTCACCGATGTGGCAGGCGATGGCAGTGGCTTTGCCGCCGTCGGCAATGATGGCGTCCGCCACGTGCTGGCAGCCTTCGAGCTTGCGGCTCGAGACAATGACATGGGCGCCTTGCTGGGCCAGCAACCTGGCAATGGCCTCGCCGATACCCCGGCTGGCGCCGGAGACGAAAGCGATCTTGCCGTCGAGGTCGAACAACTGCGTCTTGGACATGGTTTTTCCTTGTTGTAATCGCCGATCAAAGGCTGGATTTGTCGATGACGTTCAGGCTCATTTGCTCGAGCAGCTTGTTCATGTGAATGAACTGCGCGAAGCGCTTGTCCTGGGTCTGGCCATGGTAAAAACGGTAGTAGATCTGCTGCACGATACCGGCCAGGCGGAACAGGCCGTAGGTGTAGTAGAAGTCGTAGTTATCGATCGCAATCCCCGAGCGCTCGGCGTAGTAGTCGACAAACTCGCGGCGGGTCAGCATTCCCGGCGCGTTGCTGGGCTGGCGTCGCATCAGCTGCACCGGCGCAGGGTCCCGGGTTTCGATCCAGTAGGCGAGGGTATTGCCCAGGTCCATCAGCGGGTCGCCAAGGGTGGTCAGCTCCCAATCCAGTACGCCGATGATCTTCATCGGGTTGGCCGCATCCAGGATCACGTTGTCGAAGCGGTAGTCATTGTGGACGATGGCAGGGCGCGGATGGTCGGCCGGCATCTTGTCGACCAGCCAGGCCTTGACCGCTTCCCAGTGGGGGGCGTCGGGGGTCAGGGCCTTTTCATAGCGGTTGCTCCAGCCACTGATCTGGCGCCGCACATAGCCTTCGGGCTTGCCCAGGTCGGCCAGGCCGCAGGCGTTGTAGTCGACCTGGTGCAGTTCGACCAATGTGTCGATAAAGCTCTTGCACAGGGCCTCGGTCCGCCGGGCATCCAGGTTCAACTCCGGTGGCATGTCGGAGCGCAGGATCACGCCCTTGACCCGGTCCATCACATAGAATTCGGCGCCGATCACCGACTCGTCGGTGCAGTGCACGTAGGCCATGGGGCAATAGGGAAATCCGCTGTAGAGCTGGTTCAGGATGCGGAACTCGCGGCCCATGTCGTGGGCCGATTTGGCCTTGTGCCCGAAGGGCGGGCGCCGCAGGACGAATTCCCGGCCCGGGTATTCGAGCAGGTAGGTCAGGTTCGAGGCGCCGCCCGGAAACTGACTGATCGTCGGCGTGCCGGCAAGCCCCGGAATGCGGGCCTTCAGGTACGGATCGATCAGGGCGGCATCAAGCTCTTCGCCGGCACGGATACGGGTGGACTGGTCAGTAAACGCCATGCTTGTCCCTTATGAATGTGGCTCGAGATTATTGATCAATCTAATGTGCGGCAGACCCGCCAACAAGCGCGAAAGCACTCTTATAGGTGACCGTGTTGCAGCCCGATCAACCGTCCTGATGAGGCTTGGCGCAAAAAAAAACCGAAGCGCGGAAGGCTTCGGTTTTTCATGCATCCAGTGGACGACTCAGACCGGGAACAGCTCGCTGAGCTTCATGGCCAGCATCATGTCGCCTTCGGCGCGCAGCTTGCCGCTCATGAAAGCCTGCATGCCGTCGGTTTCGCCGCTGACGATACCCTTGAGGGTTTCGGCGTCCATGACCAGGGTCACGTTGGCGTCGGGGTTTACACCTTCCTGCAGGTCGCAGGTTCCGTCCTTGACAATCAGCGCGTAGTGCTTGTCTTCGTCGGTAATGTTGAAGCCGAACACCAGGTCCAGACCGGCAGCAGCGCTTGGGTTGAACTTGGTTTTCATTGCTTGAACGGCATCGGCTACGGAGGTCATGTTCGATCCTTTTTCTTGGGTTCCAGCGACCGCTTCGGTCGCCATTGGCCGGACTCAGCGGTAGGTGATGAGTTCCGGGGCCTTCAACAGTTGCAGGTGAGTCTGGCCGTTGAAGGAAGCCATTACCACCTCGTTGCCACGAAACTTGAACTGGCTCAACGAGGTGTTGATGATCTGCCAGTTCAGCGCGAAGGCTTGGGCGGCAGTCATTCCGGTAATCAGGTGGAGCAGGGCAGCGATGGTGCCGCCGGAGGTGAACACAGCGATATTGTGGTTCGATTCGGCGAGCTCGAGAATGCGTGCCAGGCCCCCCTGGACCCGCTCGACAAACCCGCGCCAGCTTTCCAATTCGGGCGTATCGTGCTCACCGGCGTGCCAGCGAGCGACCAGCAGCGCGAAGAGACGCTGGAACTCGCCACGATTGTCGCGGGCATTTTTCAGGATATGAAGCGCGTTGGGCTCGCTGGGCAACAGGCCCGGCAGCAGCGCGCGAATCACTGCGTCGGCATCGAACTCATTGAAGGCCGCATCGATTTCCAGCACAGGGATTTCAAGGCCAGCGGCGCGCATCGGTGCCAATGCCAGGCGCGCGGTGTCTTGCTGGCGGCGCAGGCCACCGGCCAGGCAACGGTCCAGGCGCAGGCCCAGGTTGGCCAGGTGCTCGCCCAGTACGTGCGCTTGATGCTGACCCAGGCTTGAGAGGACATCGTAGTCATCGGCACCAAAGGAGGCCTGACCATGTCGTATGAAATAGATGCTGCCCACGTCCGCGTCGTCCCGGTACGTTGAAGGTTTTGCGAGGTTATGAGGATGGCCTTGACCTGTCAATGAAAAAACATACGCTCGTTTGAAAAGACTGTTTGAACAGGATTGCCGCGTATTTCCCATGACTGGCAGAGCCCTGGTTGCGCCGGTATGCTGGAGCCCAATACCTGCCCCAATGTATAGGGGGCGCATAGCCTGTAAGGAGATACCGTGGAGTTTCTTGCTGAATACGCAAGCTTTCTGGCCAAGATCGTGACCCTGGTGGTGGCGATCATCGTGGTGCTGGCCGCCGTTGCCTCGCTGCGTTCCAAGGGGCGGCGCAAGTCATCGGGGCAGTTGCAGGTGACCCGCCTCAACGACTTCTATAAAGGCTTGCGTGAGCGCCTGGAAAGCACCCTGCTGAACAAGGATCAGCTCAAGGCCTTGCGCAAGGAACAGGGCAAGACCGAGAAAAAACAGAAGAAAACCCAGAAGGGCGACAGCAAGTCGCGGGTGTTCGTGCTGGATTTCGACGGCGATATCAAGGCCTCGGCCACTGACAGCCTGCGCCACGAAATCACCGCGCTGCTGACCCTCGCTACCCCGCGCGACGAAGTGGTGCTGCGCCTGGAAAGCGGTGGCGGCATGGTCCACAGCTATGGCTTGGCCTCTTCGCAGTTGGCGCGCATACGCCAGGCGGGTGTTCCGTTGACGGTCTGCATCGACAAGGTCGCGGCCAGCGGCGGCTACATGATGGCCTGCATCGGCGAGAAGATTATCAGCGCACCCTTTGCCATCCTCGGTTCGATCGGTGTGGTGGCGCAGTTGCCCAACGTTAATCGTCTGCTGAAAAAGCATGACATCGACTTTGAAGTGCTGACCGCCGGCGAGTACAAGCGCACCTTGACGGTGTTTGGCGAGAACACCGAAAAAGGCCGAGAGAAGTTCCAGGAAGATCTGGAAGTCACCCACGAGTTGTTCAAGAATTTCGTCACCCACTACCGCCCGCAGCTGGACATCAACCAAGTGGCGACCGGTGAGGTCTGGCTGGGGATCGCGGCGCTGAACAAGCAGCTGGTAGACGAGCTGAAAACCAGCGATGAATACCTGTCGGAGCGGGCACGTGAGGCGGAGCTGTTTCACCTGCACTATGCCGAGCGCAAAAGCCTGCAAGAGCGCATGGGCGTGGCGGTGGCACATTCGATCGAGGGCGCCGTGATCAAGGCCTGGGGCAAACTGAGCCAGCAGCGGTTCTGGTAGGGCATGTACCTCTATGCAATTTGCACAGTGCAGATTTGAATCTTGATGTGGGAGCGGATTTATCCGCGAATAGCCTTGCCGCGGTTCGCCTGACATACCGTGGTGAAGCTATTCGCGGATAAATCCGCTCCCACAATCCCCGTTCAGCATCACTTTCTGCACTGCACCACCAGGCTACGGCTCTTGTAGTTCCCAACGTCCTGCCCCAGCGTCTTGTCGCTTTCCTTCAGGGCAGGCGTGCCGTCGGTGCCGATGATGTCGTAACTGTGCGGCGCGCACGACGCTTGCGCCTTGTCGTAGCAACTTTCCCAGGACATGGCCTCGCCGGAGCAATCGATCTGCAGCCCCGGCTTGCCGTCATTCAAATAGGTCGTTGACGCGGTTGCGCAACCCGTCAGGCTCAGCACGACCAAAAGTGCCAGCGATTTGCTCATGGACACCCACGTAAAGGGAAGGGGAAGTGGCGTTATGCTATAGCATCCTCCGCTGCCGGTATAGCGGCACGTGTCGGTGCATTCGTCAGCCGTTTGAATATTTAGTGGTTAAGGGAACTATCCCTTCGCGTATTTCTCTATGATGGCATCGATTTGCTTTGATCCCGGGCATTGTCAGACAAGACCCGGCTGATTAGACTTCGCCGAATCTCGTAAGCACCGCCCTTGTTAAGGACATTTATGATCAAGAAATGCTTGTTCCCTGCCGCCGGATACGGCACTCGCTTCCTCCCTGCGACCAAGGCGATGCCCAAGGAAATGCTGCCGGTCGTCAACAAGCCATTGATTCAGTATGGCGTTGAAGAGGCCCTGGAAGCGGGCCTCACCGAGATTTCCATCGTGACGGGTCGCGGCAAACGCGCCCTGGAAGACCACTTCGACATCAGCTATGAGCTGGAAAACCAGATCAAGGGCACCGACAAGGAAAAATACCTGGTCGGCATCCGTCGCCTGCTGGACGAGTGCTCGTTCTCCTACACCCGTCAGACCGAAATGAAAGGCCTGGGCCACGCGATCCTGACCGGCCGTCCATTGATCGGCGACGAACCGTTCGCCGTGGTGCTGGCGGACGACCTGTGCGTCAACCTGGACGACGACGGCGTCCTGACCCAGATGGTCAAGCTGTACAAGCAGTTCCGCTGCTCGATCGTCGCCATTCAGGAAGTCGATCCGCAGGAAACCAACAAGTACGGTGTGATCGCCGGCGAGATGATCCGTGACGACATCTACCGCGTGCACAGCATGGTCGAGAAGCCAAAACCGGAAGATGCACCATCGAACCTGGCCATTATCGGTCGCTACATCCTGACCCCGGACATCTTCGACCTGATCGAACAAACCGAGCCAGGCAAGGGCGGTGAAATCCAGATCACCGACGCCCTGATGAAGCAGGCCCAGAACGGCTGCGTTATGGCCTACAAATTCAAGGGCAAGCGTTTCGACTGCGGTGGCGCTGAAGGCTACATCGACGCGACCAACTTCTGCTTCGAAAACTTCTACAAAACCGGCAAGGCCTACTGATTACTCGGATGCTGCTGCATCCAACCGTAGGAGCCGGGCTCGCCCGCGATGAACGATGACGCGATTCTCCTGAGAAACCGCAGCGCCTTCATCGCAGGCAAGCCTTGCTCCTACGGGGTTTGGCTTCGATCTGAGCCACCTTCGGGTGGCTTTTTTGTTTCCTTTCGCAATGTGAACGGTATGCTTGGAACCCTGCCAAGGAGAAAGACATGGCCTACGATTTTGACCTGTTTGTAATCGGCGCCGGTTCCGGTGGTGTCCGTGCCGCGCGCTTCGCGGCGGGATTCGGCGCCAAAGTGGCCGTCGCCGAAAGCCGCTATCTGGGCGGTACCTGTGTAAACGTCGGCTGCGTGCCGAAAAAGTTGCTGGTCTATGGCGCCCACTTTGCCGATGACTTCGAGCACGCCAAGGGCTTTGGCTGGTCGCTGGATGAAGCGGGCTTTGACTGGGCAACGCTGATCGCCAACAAAAACCGTGAGATCGAACGCCTCAACGGCATCTACCGCAATCTGCTGGTCAACAGCGGCGTTACCCTGCACGAAGGCCATGCCCGCCTGATCGACCCGCACCAGGTTGAAGTCAATGGCCAGCGCTTCACTGCTAAAAAAATTCTGATCGCCACCGGCGGCTGGCCGCAGATTCCCGAGATTCCGGGACGCGAGCATGCCATCAGCTCCAACGAGGCATTCTTCCTCAAGACGCTGCCCAAGCGCGTGATCGTGGTCGGCGGCGGTTATATCGCCGTGGAATTCGCCGGCATCTTCGAAGGCCTTGGTGCCGAAACCACCTTGCTCTACCGCCGTGAATTGTTCCTGCGCGGCTTCGATATTTCGGTGCGCAAACACCTGCAGGAAGAACTGACCAAACGCGGCATGGACCTGCAGTTCAATGCCGATATCCAGCGCATTGACAAGCAGGCAGACGGCAGCCTGAAGGTCACACTCAAGGACGGCCGCAGCCTTGAAACCGACTGCGTCTTCTATGCCACCGGGCGTCGGCCGATGCTCGACAACCTGGGCCTGGAACACACTGGCGTGAGATTCGACGAGCGCGGCTTTGTCGAGGTCAACGACCAATACGAAACCGCTGAACCGTCGATCCTGGCCATCGGCGACGTGATTGGTCGGGTGCAGCTCACCCCCGTGGCGCTGGCCGAAGGCATGGCGGTGGCCCGCCGGTTGTTCCAACCCGAGCAGTACCGCAAGGTCGATTACCTGCACATCCCGACGGCCGTGTTCAGCCAGCCGCCGATTGGTACCGTCGGCTTGACCGAGGAGCAGGCGCGGGAGCAGGGCCACGACGTGGTGCTGTTCGAAAGCCGTTTCCGGCCGATGAAGCTGACCCTCACCGAGTGCCAGGAACGCACGCTGATGAAGCTGGTGGTCGACAAGAAATCCGACAAGGTGCTGGGTTGCCATATGGTTGGTCCGGATGCTGGCGAGATCGTTCAGGGCCTGGCCATTGCGCTCAAGGCCGGTGCGACGAAGCAGCTGTTCGATGAAACCATCGGTGTGCACCCGACCGCGGCGGAAGAGTTCGTGACTTTACGCACGCCTGTGGCCTGACGCCGTGAGCATCACTGCGCTGCGGCTCACCGCCCTGACCGCCTTTGTGGTGCTGGCCGGCTGCGGCTCGTTGCGCCAGGAAGCGCCCGAGCCGACCCCGGATGAGGTGCGCAAGCTGATTGTGCGCCTGCTGCCGTCCCAGGCGTCCGACCGTCAGGGCTGGGCCACCGATATCTATGCGGCGTTCGCGGCGCAAAGCCTGAAACCGAGCAAGGAGAACCTCTGCTCGGTTGTGGCGGTCACTGAACAGGAGTCGACCTTCCAGGCCGACCCCAAAGTGCCCGGGTTGCCACGCATCGCCCGCCAGGAAATCGACCGCCGCGCAGCCAAGATGCACGTACCTGACCTGTTGGTGCGCGGCGCCTTGCAACTGCGTTCGCCGGACGGCAAGACCTACAACCAACGGCTCGACAGCGTGCGCAGCGAGAAGGAGTTGAGCAAGATGTTCGACGACTTTATCGGCATGGCGCCGCTGGGGCAGACCTTGTTTGGCAGCCTCAATCCGGTGCAGACCGGCGGCCCCATGCAAGTGAGCATCGCCTTTGCCGAAAAGCATGCCCAAGGCTACCCGTATCCGGTGCAAGGCACGATTCGGCAGGAAGTCTTTACCCGTCGCGGCGGCCTGTATTTCGGCATCCTGCACTTGTTGGGCTATGCGGCACCCTACGATAAATCGATCTACCGCTTCGCTGATTTCAATGTCGGTTGGTACGCCAGTCGTAATGCCGCCTTCCAGAATGCCGTCAGCCGCGCCTCGGGTATTGCGTTGGAACTGGATGGCGACCTGATTTTGCATGGCTCGGCATTGCCGGGGGCGACCGAGTTGGCGGTACGCACATTGGGCAAGCGCATGGACATGAGCAACTGGACGATTCGTCGACAGTTGGAAGAGGGGGATTTGGCCGACTTTGCCGACACCACCCTGTACGAGCGGGTGTTTGCCCTGGCCGACAAGGCCGAGCGCAAGCCCTTGCCACGGCAGATGCTGCCGGTGATCAAACTGGAGAGCCCGAAAATCACCCGGCGGTTGACCACGGCCTGGTTTGCCAAGCGCGTCGACGACCGGCGTGTGCGTTGCCTGGCCCGCGCCCGTTAGAGAAGACGCTCAGCGAGCAGTGGCACTTCAACGAGGGTCACGGACCTCAGTGTCGATATAGACGCCGAGGCTGGGGTCATAGGTGCGAATCAGCACTCGCGGGCGCTTGTCGACCACCACCGGCAGGCGCGAGTCGGCAAACTCATGCGCGTTGGCGACCGGGATAAAAGTGGCGGGTGCGCTGGAAATATAGGGCTGGAGGGGCGGTGAGCGCAGCGACTGTGGCCCGCCGTACAGCGATCGCGACTGGCCGTAATAGACGACGGTATTTGAGTTGTACCAACCGTCCATGGCGTCAAAAGCGGATTGGGCAGACACACCGCACGAGTCGCTCAAGCAGCTTACGGAGACAAGCATCAGCACTGCGAGTTTGGACATGGCGACACCTTAGATGTGATTCACCGTGTTTCCCCAAGGTCTATCACTCTACTCCCGCGTTGTTCGACCGTGTAGGAGCAAGGCTAGCCTGCGATGGGCCGCACAGCGGCCCCCGGCAATATCTGAACCGTTCACA